>NZ_JCAXED010000002.1:0-543079 GCF_059758795.1 Pseudomonas sp. GQ91 | reverse complement strand
TTGAGCGTTCGCAAAGTGACGGCGAGGGCAAGGGGAGCGCCTAGCCCTTGCTCGCGAAAAGTCTCAACAATAACGCTGCTACCCGAGATCACGCATCTCGCTTGCCGCTTACTTTCTATGCAATGGCCTTAGGCATGGCTATTATGCGTGCCTTATTGTGAGGCGATACATGCATGCTGACGTTGTTGAAACTTCTGAAAGATGGCCGATTCCATTCCGGAGAAGCGCTGGGTGCTGCCTTGGGCGTCAGTCGCAGTGCGGTGTGGAAGCAGCTGCAGCATCTTGAGACCGAGTTGTGTCTGCCTATCCATAAAGTTCGGGGCAAGGGGTATCAGTTGGCTTCGCCGCTGGTCCTGCTGGATGCAAGCGAAATTGCGACGAATGCACCCTCTTCGGCCTGGCCTGTCTACATATCCGAATCTATTGACTCTACTAATGCGCAGGCTCTGCGTCTGATTGACACGGGCATAGCTGCGCCGTTCCTGGTGCTTGCGGAGCAGCAAGCGGCGGGACGAGGAAGGCGCGGCCGAAAGTGGGTGAGTCCGCTGGCTCAGAATATCTATTACAGCCTTGTATTGCGTATCGAAGGTGGTCTGCGCCAGCTGGAAGGCCTGAGTCTGGTGGTTGGTCTGGCGGTCATGCAGACCCTGCGAGAGTCGGGTGTGCAAGCTGCCGGTTTGAAGTGGCCAAACGACGTATTGGTAGGGCAAAAGAAAATTGCCGGTATCCTGTTGGAGTTGGTCGGGGATCCTGCGGATATCTGTCACGTCGTCCTGGGTATAGGTATCAACGTGAATATGCAGAGCGCGGATGGTGTCGATCAGCAATGGACTTCCGTGCAGTTGGAGACGGGCGTCCCCGTCAATCGTAATCATCTGATAGGGAAGCTGGGTTTGCAGCTACAACACTATCTGGATCGACATAGAGCCTCTGGTTTTGCAGCACTCCAGGAGGAGTGGGAGCTGAACCATCTCTGGCAGGGGCAGCCCGTATCCGTTATTGCCGGCCTTAATCAAGTTGATGGGCTGGTGTTGGGTGTCGACGGTCAAGGTGCGCTACGTTTGAGTGTGGATGGCGTCGAAAAAGTATTCAGCGGTGGTGAGCTAAGCCTGAGGTTGCGTGATGATTCTTGAACTCGACTGTGGGAATAGCTTTATCAAATGGCGGGTGTTTGATCCGGTCAAGGCAGTTGCCTTCGCTGAAGGTGTCGTCGGGTCGGACGTTGCATTGATTGATAGTCTGATAGCGCTCCCTGATTTATTGCTGACGCGCTGCCGATTGGTAAGCGTTCGGGCCGCGGAGGAGACCAGTAAGTTGGTTGATGCTCTGGTTCATGCGTTCGGCGTTACCGTTTCGTGTGCGGCCTCTGCAACGCAGATGGCGGGTGTACGGAATGGTTATGAAGATTTTGAGCGACTTGGCCTCGATCGTTGGTTGGCGATGCTGGGTGGGTTCAAGTTGGCCTCGGGGGCCTGCCTGGTGCTTGATTTTGGTACGGCGGCGACCGCGGATTTTATTGCTGCGGATGGTGAGCACTTGGGCGGGTTCATTTGTCCGGGCATGCCGCTGATGCGCAACCAACTGCGAACCCATACCCGTAAAATCCGCTACAACGATGAGGCTGCCGAGCAGGCTCTCGAGCGCCTTTCGCCGGGGCGCACCACCGTTGAGGCTGTCGAGCGCGGTTGTACGCTGATGTTGAGAGGTTTCGTGTTGACGCAGTTAGAGCTGGCTCGCAGCTATTGGGGGGATGATTTCACTGTATTCCTGACGGGCGGGGATGCTGACCTGGTGTCGGCCGCTGTGCCGCAGGCCAAACTCGTCCCGGATCTGGTTTTCATCGGTTTGGCGATGGCGTGTCCTTTGTCCTGAGGTCTCTATGCGTTGGTTGTTCCTGTTATTGCTGGTTCTCAATGTCTTCTATTACATCTGGCATCAACAAGAGGCTCCGTTGCGTGCGAAAGATGTGACCCCCTTGGCGCTCTATCGCGGGTCCCAGCAAGATATCCGGTTACTGAGTGAGTCGGCTGATGCGAAGGTGCGCCGCGACAGTCCCAAGGCCGCTGAAGCGCAAAGCGGCTGCCTCTATATCGGTGGCTTTGCCCGACAGGATGATGCGCACTTTGTAGAGCAACGGCTGATCAGTCTGGATATCAAGGCCAAGATGCTTTCATTGGACATGTCTGGTGTTTCAACGTTTTGGCTGCGCGTGGCGCCTGAAAGCAGGCGTTTGGCGGATGATCTGCCCTTTGAAAGCCTTGCCAACGAATTCAATGAGTTAAAACACAAAATAATGCCGTGCGAAGGCATTGCAAGTGTCGATTAGTTTGCATAGAATGGCGCCCGCTTCGCAGTGATGACCTTTCGGGGGAAACAGCGCGAAGCGACGTCAACGCAGCTAACCTCATATTTTTTAATGAGAAAATGCTTGACAGAAGGCTGGCATGAAGTAAAATGCCGGCTCGCTTAGGAGGGGTTCCCGAGCGGCCAAAGGGATCAGACTGTAAATCTGACGTCTACGACTTCGAAGGTTCGAATCCTTCCCCCTCCACCATTTTTAGCGTGAGCTGCAAGCTCCGCGGGTATAGTTTAGTGGTAGAACCTCAGCCTTCCAAGCTGATGATGCGGGTTCGATTCCCGCTACCCGCTCCACGTTTGCAGGTTGTGCAAGGTGTTTCGCTCTTGTAGCTCAGTTGGTAGAGCACACCCTTGGTAAGGGTGAGGTCAGCGGTTCAAATCCGCTCAAGAGCTCCATATGACAAGGCAGATATGAAAATATCTGCCTTTGTTTTAACAGCTGTCTCGGCTTGATTGTTCTTTGTCTGGCTTTAAAGGCTGGATGATTTCAGGTCTATTGGGGTTGGTTGTTGTAAAGTCTTTTTCAGGCCTGCATAATGGTCGGCCTGATTTTGTTTTAGGTCAGTAGCTCAATTGGCAGAGCGACGGTCTCCAAAACCGTAGGTTGGGGGTTCGATTCCCTCCTGACCTGCCAGATTCACCTTGTGTGTCTGGCTTTCTTTTCACAGGATCTTCATAGATGACTCCTAAGGCTGAAGCTCAAAGCTCTCGTTTCGATCTGGTTAAGTGGCTCGCTGTCGTCGCTTTGGTGGTCGTGGGCGTTGTTGGCAACCAGTATTATTCTGCTTCGCCGATCCTGTACCGTGTACTCGCTTTGCTCGCTCTTGCTGCTGTAGCTGCCTTTATAGGTCTGCAGACTGCCAAGGGCAAGTCTTTCGCTGTACTGGTTAAGGAAGCTCGCACCGAGATTCGTAAAGTCGTTTGGCCGACTCGCCAAGAAACCACGCAGACCACGTTGATCGTAGTGGCTGTCGTTCTGGTTATGGCGTTGCTGTTGTGGGGGCTTGATTCCCTGCTCGGCTGGCTTGTTTCCTTGATTGTTGGCTAAGGGTGTCCCGTGGCTAAGCGTTGGTACGTTGTGCATGCTTACTCGGGTTACGAGAAGCATGTCATGCGCTCTTTGCTAGAGCGCGTAAAGCTGGCAGGCATGGAAGATGGCTTCGGCGAAATTCTGGTTCCCACTGAAGAAGTGGTTGAAATGCGGAATGGCCAGAAGCGCAAAAGCGAACGCAAGTTCTTCCCTGGCTATGTGCTGGTTCAGATGGACATGAATGAGGGTACTTGGCACTTGGTCAAGGACACGCCTCGCGTCATGGGTTTCATCGGCGGTACCGCTGATAAGCCTGCTCCGATCACCGACAAAGAGGCAGAAGCAATTCTGCGTCGTGTTGCTGACGGTAGCGACAAGCCGAAGCCGAAGACGTTGTTCGAGCCAGGCGAGGTTGTTCGTGTCACTGATGGTCCGTTTGCTGATTTCAACGGTACCGTCGAAGAAGTTAACTACGAAAAGAGCCGGATCCAAGTGGCGGTGCTCATTTTCGGACGCTCCACTCCGGTGGAGTTGGAGTTCAGCCAGGTCGAAAAGGTCTAGCTGGAAACGCATCCCAACCCCGCAGCCCAAGGCTGTGGGGTTTTGTCGTCACTGGGATAAACGCGCAAGTAACCGGGGAGCCTTTCGAGGCGCTTGAACCCGTAATTGGAGTGCCTCATGGCCAAGAAGATTACCGCTTACATCAAGCTGCAAGTGAAGGCCGCTCAGGCCAACCCAAGTCCACCCGTCGGTCCAGCTCTGGGTCAGCACGGCGTGAACATCATGGAATTCTGCAAGGCCTTCAACGCCCGTACCCAGGGTATTGAACCAGGTCTGCCGACTCCAGTGATCATCACTGTTTACAGTGACCGTAGCTTTACCTTCGAAACCAAGTCGACCCCGGCTTCGGTTCTGTTGAAGAAAGCTGCTGGCCTGACTAGCGGTTCCGCTCGTCCTAACACCGTTAAGGTTGGCACCGTGACCCGTGCTCAGCTGGAAGAAATCGCGAAAACCAAAAACGCGGATCTGACTGCAGCTGATATGGATGCAGCCGTGCGTACCATCGCCGGTTCTGCTCGTAGCATGGGCCTTAACGTGGAGGGTGTGTAATGGCTAAGCTGACCAAGCGCCAAAAGGCTATCGCCGGCAAAATCGAAGCGGGCAAGTCCTACAACTTTGTAGACGCTGCTGCTCTGCTGACCGAGCTGTCGACTGTCAAGTTCAGCGAGTCTGTTGACGTTGCTGTAAACCTGGGTGTTGACCCGCGTAAATCCGACCAGGTCGTTCGTAGCGCTACTGTGCTGCCACACGGTACTGGCAAGACTGTACGTGTTGCTGTCTTCACCCAAGGCCCGGCAGCTGAAGCTGCTCTGGCTGCTGGCGCTGATCGCGTTGGCATGGACGACCTGGCTGCCGAAATGAAAGGCGGCGACCTGAACTATGACGTGGTTATCGCATCCCCGGATGCAATGCGCGTTGTGGGTCAGTTGGGTCAGATCCTCGGTCCACGCGGCCTGATGCCTAACCCGAAAGTCGGCACCGTAACCCCAGACGTAGCCACCGCGGTCAAAAACGCCAAGGCTGGTCAGGTCCGTTATCGCACCGACAAAAACGGCATCATTCACACCTCCGTTGGCAAAGTCGGCTTCGATGCCGTCAAGCTGAAGGAAAACGTTGAAGCCCTGATCGCTGATCTCAAGCGTATCAAGCCGGCTTCCTCGAAAGGCATCTACGTCAAGCGCGTTACCCTGAGCACCACTATGGGCCCAGGTCTGGTCATCGACCAAGGCTCGCTGGACGTATAAGACACAGGTTGGCGCAAGCGATTGCGTCAATTGAAAAAATTGGGGTCCCTGCCTGGCGGGGGCTATCCAAGACCGTAGGCGACGCAAGTCTTAAACCATCAAGCCTACGCAGATGGTGCTCCCGGTTCCTTACCGAATCAGACACCAAAACGACATCCGGCTTCGGCCAGATGAAACGGTAACAAGCAGGAGTTAAACCCGTGGCAATTAATCTCGAAGACAAGAAGGCCATCGTCGCTGAAGTCAACGAGGCTGCCAAAGCTGCTCTGTCCGCTGTCGTGGCTGATGCCCGTGGTGTGACAGTAGGCGCTATGACCGGACTCCGTAAAGAGGCTCGTGAAGCTGGCGTATACGTACGTGTTGTACGTAACACCCTGCTCAAGCGCGCTGTTGCTGACACTGAATACAGTGTTCTCAACGACGTGTTCACCGGCCCGACTCTGATCGCATTCTCCAAGGATCATCCAGGCGCTGCTGCCCGTTTGTTCAAAGAGTTCGCCAAGAGTCAGGATAAGTTCGAGATCAAGGCAGCTGCGTTCGAGGGCAAGTTCCTCGCAGCTAACCAAATCGACGTACTGGCAACACTGCCGACCCGCGACGAAGCCATTTCGCAGCTGATGAGCGTGATTCAAGGCGCTACCAGCAAGCTGGCTCGTACTCTGGCTGCAGTTCGCGAGCAAAAAGAAGCTGCCGCAGCCTAAGGCTGAGCAGTTGCTCTCGCGTATTTTTGTTTATTTCGATGGCCGCGTAGGCCGTCCCCCAATTCAGGAAATACAGCAATGTCTATCTCCCAAGACGATATCCTCAACGCCGTAGCTGAAATGTCGGTTCTGCAGGTTGTTGAGCTGATCAAGGCTTTCGAAGAAAAATTCGGCGTTTCCGCTGCCGCTGCTTCTGCCGGTCCAGCTGCTGCTGCCGCCGTTGTTGAAGAGCAAACCGAATTCAACGTCATGCTGACCGAAGCTGGCGAAAAGAAAGTAAACGTGATCAAGGCAGTACGTGAACTGACCGGTCTGGGCCTGAAAGAAGCCAAGGCTGTAGTTGACGGCGCTCCTGCCATGGTTCTGGAAGCTGTTGCCAAAGACGCAGCTGACAAAGCCAAAGCTACTCTGGAAGAAGCAGGCGCCAAAGTCGAGCTGAAGTAAGCATCGACCTTGCGTCTCCAGCCCAAGCGTTAAGCTGAAGGCTGATGGCTGGTGGCTCTTGCCACCGGCCTTTTTCCGTTCTTGGCTGTCGACTCGGTCGCCGCCATTAACGCGCTGTAGCCACCCGATGCGGTGGTGCAAACCAAGGGGTTTGCAAGATTTTCTGGCTGCTCCCGTCGGGAGGGCCAAACAAGCAGGTGACCAAGCTGGGGAACGCTGATGGCTTACTCATATACTGAGAAAAAACGTATCCGCAAGGACTTTAGCAAGTTGCCGGACGTCATGGATGTCCCGTACCTTCTGGCTATCCAGCTGGATTCGTATCGTGAATTCTTGCAGGCGGGAGCGACCAAAGATCAGTTCCGCGACGTGGGCCTGCATGCGGCCTTCAAATCCGTTTTCCCGATCATCAGCTACTCCGGCAATGCTGCGCTGGAGTACGTCGGTTATCGCCTGGGCGAACCGGCATTTGATGTCAAAGAATGCGTGTTGCGCGGTGTTACGTACGCCGTACCTTTGCGGGTAAAAGTCCGTCTGATCATTTTCGACAAAGAATCGTCGAATAAAGCGATCAAGGACATCAAAGAGCAAGAAGTCTACATGGGCGAAATCCCACTGATGACTGAAAACGGTACCTTCGTTATCAACGGTACCGAGCGTGTTATCGTTTCCCAGCTGCACCGTTCCCCGGGCGTGTTCTTCGACCACGACCGCGGCAAGACGCACAGCTCCGGCAAACTCTTGTACTCCGCGCGGATCATTCCGTACCGCGGTTCGTGGCTGGACTTCGAGTTCGACCCGAAAGACTGCGTGTTCGTGCGTATCGACCGTCGTCGCAAGCTGCCGGCCTCGGTACTGCTGCGCGCGCTCGGCTACACCACCGAGCAAGTGCTGGATGCTTTCTATACCACCAACGTATTCAGCCTGAAGGATGAAACCCTCAGCCTGGAACTGGTGCCTTCGCGCCTGCGTGGTGAAATTGCGGTTCTGGATATCCAGGACGACAAAGGCAAGGTCATTGTTGAAGCGGGCCGTCGTATTACTGCGCGCCACATCAACCAGATCGAAAAAGCCGGTATCACCTCGCTGGATGTGCCTTTGGACTACGTCCTGGGTCGCACTACCGCCAAGGTGATCGTGCATCCGGCCACAGGCGAAATCCTGGCTGAGTGCAACACCGAGCTGAACACCGAGATCCTGGCAAAAATCGCCAAGGCCCAGGTTGTTCGCATCGAGACGTTGTACACCAACGACATCGACTGCGGTCCGTTCGTCTCCGACACCCTGAAGATCGACTCCACCAGCAACCAATTGGAAGCGCTGGTCGAGATCTATCGCATGATGCGTCCTGGCGAGCCACCTACCAAAGACGCTGCCGAAACCCTGTTCAACAACCTGTTCTTCAGTCCAGAGCGTTATGACCTGTCTGCGGTCGGCCGGATGAAGTTCAACCGTCGTATCGGTCGTACCGAGATCGAAGGTTCGGGCGTGCTGTGCAAGGAAGACATCGTTGCGGTCCTGAAGACCCTGGTCGATATCCGTAACGGCAAAGGCATCGTCGATGACATCGACCACCTGGGTAACCGTCGTGTTCGCTGCGTAGGCGAAATGGCCGAGAACCAGTTCCGCGTTGGCCTGGTACGTGTTGAGCGTGCGGTCAAAGAGCGTCTGTCGATGGCTGAAAGCGAAGGCCTGATGCCGCAAGACCTGATCAACGCCAAGCCAGTGGCTGCGGCGGTGAAAGAGTTCTTCGGTTCCAGCCAGCTCTCGCAGTTCATGGACCAGAACAACCCGCTCTCCGAGATCACCCACAAGCGCCGTGTATCCGCACTGGGCCCGGGCGGTCTGACCCGCGAACGTGCTGGCTTTGAAGTGCGTGACGTACACCCGACTCACTACGGTCGTGTATGCCCGATTGAAACGCCGGAAGGTCCGAACATCGGTCTGATCAACTCCCTGGCGGCCTATGCGCGCACCAACCAGTACGGCTTCCTGGAAAGCCCGTACCGCGTGGTGAAAGACGCTCTGGTCACCGACGAGATCGTGTTCCTGTCCGCCATCGAAGAAGCCGATCACGTGATCGCCCAGGCTTCGGCCACGATGAACGACAAGAAAGTCCTGACCGACGAGCTGGTAGCTGTTCGTCACTTGAACGAGTTCACCGTCAAGGCGCCGGAAGACGTCACCTTGATGGACGTATCGCCGAAGCAGGTAGTGTCGGTCGCAGCGTCGCTGATCCCGTTCCTGGAACACGATGACGCCAACCGTGCGTTGATGGGTTCCAACATGCAGCGTCAAGCTGTACCCACCCTGCGTGCTGACAAGCCGCTGGTAGGTACCGGCATGGAGCGTAACGTAGCCCGTGACTCCGGCGTTTGCGTCGTGGCGCGTCGTGGCGGCGTGATCGACTCCGTTGATGCCAGCCGTATCGTGGTGCGTGTTGCGGATGACGAAGTGGAGACTGGCGAAGCCGGTGTCGACATCTACAACCTGACCAAATACACCCGCTCGAACCAGAACACCTGCATCAACCAGCGTCCGCTGGTGAGCAAGGGTGATCGGGTTCAGCGCAGCGACATCATGGCCGACGGTCCGTCCACCGACATGGGTGAACTGGCGCTGGGCCAGAACATGCGCATCGCGTTCATGGCGTGGAACGGCTTCAACTTCGAAGACTCCATCTGCCTGTCCGAGCGTGTTGTTCAGGAAGACCGTTTCACCACGATCCACATCCAGGAACTGACCTGTGTGGCCCGTGACACCAAGCTTGGCCCAGAGGAAATCACTGCAGACATCCCGAACGTGGGTGAAGCTGCACTGAACAAGCTGGACGAAGCCGGTATCGTTTACGTAGGTGCTGAAGTAGGCGCGGGCGACATCCTGGTCGGCAAGGTCACTCCGAAAGGCGAGACCCAGCTGACTCCGGAAGAGAAGCTGTTGCGTGCCATCTTCGGTGAAAAAGCCAGCGACGTTAAAGACACTTCCCTGCGTGTACCTACCGGTACCAAGGGTACTGTCATCGACGTACAGGTCTTCACCCGTGACGGCGTCGAGCGTGATGCTCGTGCGTTGTCCATCGAGAAGACTCAACTCGACGAGATCCGCAAGGACCTGAACGAAGAGTTCCGTATCGTTGAAGGCGCGACCTTCGAACGTCTGCGTTCCGCTCTGGTAGGCCACAAGGCTGAAGGCGGCGCAGGTCTGAAGAAAGGTCAGGACATCACCGACGAAGTTCTCGACGGTCTTGAGCATGGCCAGTGGTTCAAGCTGCGCATGGCTGAAGATGCTCTGAACGAGCAGCTCGAGAAGGCCCAGGCCTATATCGTTGATCGTCGCCGTCTGCTGGACGACAAGTTCGAAGACAAGAAGCGCAAACTGCAGCAAGGCGATGACCTGGCTCCAGGCGTGCTGAAAATCGTCAAGGTCTACCTGGCAATCCGTCGCCGCATCCAGCCGGGCGACAAGATGGCCGGTCGTCACGGTAACAAAGGTGTGGTCTCCGTGATCATGCCGGTTGAAGACATGCCGCACGATGCCAATGGCACCCCGGTCGATGTGGTCCTCAACCCGTTGGGCGTACCTTCGCGTATGAACGTTGGTCAGATCCTCGAAACCCACCTGGGCCTCGCGGCCAAAGGTCTGGGCGAGAAGATCAATCGTATGATCGAAGAGCAGCGCAAGGTCGCGGACCTGCGTAAGTTCCTGCACGAGATCTATAACGAGATCGGCGGTCGCAACGAAGAGCTGGACACCTTCTCTGACCAGGAAATCCTGGATCTGGCGAAGAACCTGCGTGGCGGCGTACCAATGGCCACTCCGGTGTTCGACGGTGCCAAGGAAGTTGAAATCAAGGCCATGCTGAAACTGGCTGACCTGCCAGAAAGCGGCCAGATGCAGCTGTTCGACGGCCGTACCGGCAACAAGTTCGAGCGCCCGGTTACTGTTGGCTACATGTACATGCTGAAGCTGAACCACTTGGTAGACGACAAAATGCACGCTCGTTCTACCGGTTCTTACAGCCTGGTTACCCAGCAGCCGCTGGGTGGTAAGGCGCAGTTCGGTGGTCAGCGTTTCGGGGAGATGGAGGTCTGGGCACTGGAAGCATACGGTGCCGCATACACTCTGCAAGAAATGCTCACAGTGAAGTCGGACGATGTGAACGGCCGTACCAAGATGTACAAGAACATCGTGGATGGCGATCACCGTATGGAGCCGGGCATGCCCGAGTCTTTCAACGTGTTGATCAAAGAAATTCGTTCCCTCGGCATCGATATCGATCTGGAAACCGAATAACACGTGACGCGAATCGAGAGCGTGGCAGTGATGCCCGCTCTCTGCTCCGCCAGGAGGAAAGGCCTTGAAAGACCTACTGAATTTGCTGAAAAACCAGGGTCAAGTCGAAGAGTTCGACGCCATCCGTATTGGATTGGCATCGCCTGAGATGATCCGTTCGTGGTCGTTCGGTGAAGTTAAAAAGCCGGAAACCATCAACTACCGTACGTTCAAACCTGAGCGTGACGGCCTGTTCTGCGCCAAGATCTTTGGCCCGGTAAAGGATTACGAGTGCCTGTGCGGTAAGTACAAGCGCTTGAAGCACCGTGGTGTGATCTGCGAGAAGTGCGGCGTTGAAGTTGCGCTGGCCAAGGTTCGTCGTGAGCGCATGGCGCACATCGAACTGGCTTCGCCGGTTGCCCACATCTGGTTCCTGAAGTCGCTGCCGTCGCGTATCGGCTTGCTGATGGACATGACCCTGCGTGATATCGAACGCGTTCTCTACTTCGAGAGCTACGTCGTTATCGATCCAGGCATGACCACGCTTGAAAAAGGCCAGCTGCTGAACGATGAGCAGTACTTCGAAGCGCTGGAAGAGTTCGGCGACGATTTCGATGCCCGCATGGGTGCCGAAGCTGTCCGCGAGCTGCTGCACGCGATCGACCTGGAGCACGAGATTGGTCGTCTGCGCGAAGAAATTCCGCAAACCAACTCCGAAACCAAAATCAAGAAACTGTCCAAGCGTCTGAAGTTGATGGAAGCCTTCCAGGGTTCCGGCAACTTGCCAGAGTGGATGGTGCTGACCGTTCTGCCGGTTCTGCCGCCAGACTTGCGTCCGCTGGTACCGTTGGACGGTGGTCGTTTCGCGACGTCCGACCTCAACGACCTGTACCGCCGCGTGATCAACCGTAACAACCGCTTGAAGCGTCTGCTTGATCTGTCCGCTCCGGACATCATCGTGCGTAACGAAAAGCGTATGTTGCAAGAGGCGGTCGACGCCTTGCTCGACAACGGTCGTCGTGGCCGCGCTATCACCGGTTCGAACAAGCGTCCTCTGAAATCCCTGGCTGACATGATCAAGGGTAAGCAAGGTCGTTTCCGTCAGAACTTGCTCGGTAAGCGTGTTGACTACTCGGGTCGTTCGGTAATTACCGTAGGTCCGACCCTGCGTCTGCACCAGTGCGGTCTGCCGAAGAAAATGGCTCTCGAGCTGTTCAAGCCGTTCATTTTCGGCAAGCTGGAAATGCGCGGTCTCGCGACCACCATCAAAGCGGCCAAGAAAATGGTCGAGCGCGAACTGCCAGAGGTTTGGGACGTTCTCGCTGAAGTGATTCGCGAACACCCGGTACTCCTCAACCGTGCGCCGACCCTTCACCGTCTGGGCATCCAGGCGTTTGAACCGGTACTGATCGAAGGTAAGGCTATCCAGCTGCACCCGCTGGTCTGTGCTGCGTACAACGCCGACTTCGACGGCGACCAAATGGCCGTGCACGTACCGCTGACACTGGAAGCCCAGCTGGAAGCGCGCGCGTTGATGATGTCGACCAACAACATTCTGTCGCCAGCCAACGGTGAGCCAATCATCGTTCCGTCGCAGGACGTTGTACTGGGTCTGTACTACATGACCCGTGAAGCGATCAACGCCAAGGGCGAAGGCCGTGTATTCGCGGATCTGCAGGAAGTCGACCGTGTGTTCCGTGCTGGCGAAGCCGCACTGCACGCCAAGGTCAAAGTGCGGATCAACGAAACCGTCAACGACCGTGATGGCGGCAGCGTGACCAACACCCGTATCGTCGACACCACTGTCGGCCGTGCGCTGTTGTATCAAGTTGTGCCAAAAGGCCTGTCGTACGACGTCGTCAACCTGCCGATGAAGAAAAAGGCGATCTCCAAGCTGATCAACCAGTGCTACCGCGTGGTTGGTCTGAAAGAGACCGTGATCTTCGCTGACCAGTTGATGTACACCGGTTTTGCCTATTCGACCATTTCCGGCGTTTCCATCGGTGTTAACGACTTCGTTATCCCGGATGAGAAAGCCCGCATCATCGGTGCTGCCACCGACGAAGTGAAAGAGATCGAAAGCCAGTACGCCTCCGGCCTGGTAACCCAGGGCGAGAAGTACAACAAGGTGATCGACCTTTGGTCCAAGGCCAACGACGAAGTCTCCAAGGCGATGATGGCCAACCTCTCGAAAGAGAAGGTCATCGACCGTCACGGCGACGAAGTTGACCAGGAATCCTTCAACTCGATGTACATGATGGCCGACTCGGGCGCACGGGGTTCTGCCGCGCAGATCCGTCAGCTCGCCGGTATGCGTGGCCTGATGGCCAAGCCGGACGGTTCCATCATCGAAACGCCGATTACTGCGAACTTCCGTGAAGGGTTGAGCGTACTTCAGTACTTCATCTCCACTCACGGTGCTCGTAAAGGTCTGGCGGATACCGCGTTGAAAACCGCTAACTCCGGTTACCTGACGCGTCGTCTGGTAGACGTTGCACAAGATCTGGTTGTCACCGAGATCGATTGCGGCACCGAGCACGGCCTGCTGATGACTCCGCACATTGAAGGCGGTGACGTTGTAGAGCCGCTGGGTGAGCGCGTATTGGGTCGTGTCATTGCCCGTGACGTGTTCAAGCCAGGTACCGAGGACGTTATCGTGCCTGCCGGTACTCTGGTTGACGAGAAGTGGGTCGAGTTCATCGAACTCAACAGCATCGACGAAGTGATCGTTCGCTCGCCGATCAGCTGCGAAACCCGCTACGGTATTTGCGCCAAGTGCTACGGCCGTGACTTGGCTCGTGGTCACCAGGTGAACATCGGTGAAGCGGTCGGCGTTATCGCTGCCCAGTCCATCGGTGAGCCGGGTACTCAGCTGACCATGCGTACGTTCCACATCGGTGGTGCGGCAAGCCGGACCTCCGCGGCTGACAGCGTTCAGGTGAAGAACGGCGGTACCGTCCGTCTGCACAACCTGAAGCACGTTGAGCGAGTGGATGGCCACCTGGTTGCCGTATCCCGTTCCGGTGAGCTGGCCATCGCTGATGACTACGGTCGTGAGCGTGAGCGCTACAAGCTGCCGTACGGTGCCGTGATTTCGGTTAAAGAAGGTGACAAGGTCGACGCTGGCGCAATTGTGGCCAAGTGGGATCCGCACACTCATCCAATCGTTACCGAAATGAAAGGTACCGTGACCTACGTGGGCATGGAAGAAGGCATCACGATCAAGCGTCAGACTGACGAATTGACCGGTATGACCAACATTGAAGTACTTGACGCTAAAGATCGTCCAGCGGCCGGCAAGGACATCCGTCCTGCCGTGAAGATGGTCGACGACAACGGCAAGGATCTGTTGCTGCCAGGCACTGACGTAATCGCTCAGTACTTCCTGCCAGCCAACGCCCTGGTCGGTGTGGCGGACGGCGCGAAGATTGCGATCGGTGATGTTATCGCTCGTATCCCGCAAGAAACTTCGAAGACCCGTGACATCACCGGTGGTCTGCCGCGTGTTGCCGACTTGTTCGAAGCTCGTCGTCCGAAAGAAGCGTCGATCCTGGCTGAAGTCAGCGGCACCATCGCGTTCGGTAAAGAGACCAAGGGCAAGCGCCGCCTGGTCATTACCCCGAACGACGGTAGTGATCCGTATGAAGAGCTGATTCCGAAGTGGCGTCACCTGAACGTGTTCGAAGGCGAACAGGTAAACCGCGGCGAAGTTATCTCCGACGGCCCGAGCGATCCACACGACATCCTGCGTCTGCTGGGTGTGAGTGCGCTGGCCAAGTACATCGTCAACGAGATCCAGGACGTTTACCGTCTGCAGGGCGTGAAGATCAACGATAAGCACATCGAGACCATCCTGCGTCAGATGCTGCGTAAAGTTGAAATCGCTGAATCCGGCGATTCCAGTTTCATCAAGGGCGACCAGATGGAACTGACTCATGTGCTGGTAGAAAACGAGCGCCTGGCGAACGAAGAGAAATTCGTTTCCAAGTTCACTCGCGTGCTGCTGGGTATCACCAAGGCGTCGTTGTCCACTGAGTCGTTCATCTCGGCGGCCTCCTTCCAGGAGACCACTCGCGTACTGACCGAAGCAGCGGTAACCGGCAAGCGCGATTACCTGCGCGGCCTGAAAGAAAACGTAGTTGTGGGTCGTCTGATCCCGGCCGGTACCGGTTTGGCTTATCACAGCGAGCGTAAGCGTCGTCGTGATGCCGACAAGCCGCTGCGCGTAAGCGCCAGTGAAGTGGAAGCTGCACTGACCGAAGCGCTGAACTCTAGCGGTAACTGAGTTCTGCGATAAATAAGTCCGGGCCCTGGCAGCCCCGTTCGTCGGAACGAGACAGTATTGTCCGGTTCCGTTGAAGGGGGAGGTCGGGGCCTTGCCTTGACTGGGGGCAAGATCCTCTTTAGACTCTTGTACCCCTAAATTTGGCGGGAATTCGTTCCTGCCATTTTGCTTTTCTTGCAAGACAATAGCGTCGCAAGACAACAGTGGAGCTAGTAGATGGCAACTATCAACCAGCTGGTACGTCAGCCGCGTAAGCGTATCGTCGAGAAATCCGACGTGCCTGCGCTGCAGAACTGCCCGCAACGTCGTGGCGTATGCACTCGCGTGTATACCACTACGCCGAAAAAACCTAACTCGGCACTGCGTAAAGTATGCCGTGTGCGTCTGACCAACGGTTTCGAGGTTTCCTCGTACATCGGTGGTGAAGGCCACAACCTGCAAGAGCACAGCGTGGTGCTGATCCGTGGCGGTCGTGTAAAAGACTTGCCAGGTGTTCGTTACCACACCGTACGCGGCTCCTTGGATACCTCCGGCGTTAAAGGTCGTAACCAGGGTCGTTCGAAGTACGGTACCAAGAAGCCTAAGTAGTAGCGGCTTTTTGCAAACTGAATCATCTTATTTTCTGAGTCGATAAGAGTAAGGTCGGAGGCGCCCCGCAAGGGCACTGATTCCGAACGAACCTGAAGACCGTTTGAGGGCTTATCCATGCCAAGAAGACGCGTAGCAGCCAAGCGCGAAGTGCTTGACGATCCAAAATACGGAAGCCAAATCCTGGCCAAGTTCATGAACCACGTGATGGAAAGCGGCAAGAAAGCCGTTGCCGAGCGTATCGTTTATGGCGCGCTGGAAAAGGTTAAAGAACGCAAGAACAGCGATCCCCTGGAAATCTTCGAGAAAGCTCTCGACGCCATCGCTCCGCTGGTCGAAGTGAAGTCGCGCCGTGTAGGCGGTGCTACTTACCAGGTTCCGGTCGAAGTTCGTCCGTCCCGTCGTAACGCGCTGGCAATGCGCTGGTTGGTAGACTTCGCCCGCAAGCGCGGCGAGAAGTCTATGGCTCTGCGTTTGGCTGGCGAGCTGTTGGATGCTGCTGAAGGTAAAGGTGCTGCTGTTAAGAAGCGTGAAGACGTGCACCGTATGGCCGAAGCTAACAAAGCTTTCTCGCACTACCGCTTCTAATTTCAGCTTCACTAATTTTGCGAGGGCTTTATGGCTCGTACTACTCCGATTAGTCGCTACCGTAACATCGGTATCGTCGCTCACGTGGATGCTGGTAAAACCACCACCACCGAGCGCGTCCTTTTTTACACTGGCAAAAGTCACAAGATGGGCGAGGTGCATGACGGCGCCGCGACCACAGACTGGATGGTGCAGGAGCAGGAGCGTGGTATTACCATTACTTCTGCTGCCATTACCGCCTTCTGGAAAGGTTCTGCGAAGCAGTACAAAGACGAGCACCGCTTCAACGTCATCGATACCCCGGGCCACGTAGACTTCACCATTGAAGTTGAACGTTCCCTGCGTGTACTCGACGGCGCGGTCGTTGTGTTCTGCGGTACCTCGGGCGTTGAGCCTCAGTCGGAAACCGTATGGCGTCAAGCCAACAAGTACGGCGTTCCGCGTCTTGTTTACGTCAACAAGATGGACCGTGCCGGCGCGAACTTCTTGCGCGTGATCGGTCAGATCAAACAGCGTCTGGGTCACACTCCGGTGCCTATCCAGTTGGCTATCGGTGCCGAAGACAATTTCCAGGGCCAGATCGATCTGCTGACCATGGAAGCTGTTTACTGGAACGATGCTGACAAGGGCATGACTCCTCGTCGCGAAGCTATTCCTGCTGAGCTGCAGGAGCTGGCTGACGAGTGGCGTAACAACATGGTCGAGGCTGCGGCCGAAGCCAACGAAGAGCTGATGAACAAGTACCTCGAAGGTGAAGAGCTCACCAACGAGGAGATCAAGGCTGCTCTGCGTCAGCGTACTATCGCTGGTGAGATCGTCTTGGCTGTTTGTGGTTCCTCGTTCAAGAACAAGGGTGTTCCCCTGGTTCTCGACGCTGTTATCGACTACCTGCCTGCTCCTACCGACATTCCTGCCATCAAGGGTACTGACCCGGATGACGAGGAAAAGGAAATGGAGCGTCATGCAGACGACAACGAGCCGTTCTCGGCTCTGGCGTTCAAGATCGCTACCGACCCATTCGTGGGTACCCTGACTTTCGTCCGTGTCTACTCGGGCGTGTTGAACTCCGGCGACGGCGTCATCAACTCGGTCAAGGGCAAGAAAGAGCGCGTGGGTCGTATGGTGCAAATGCACGCAAACGCCCGTGAAGAGATCAAGGAAGTGCGCGCTGGCGACATCGCGGCCCTGATCGGCATGAAGGACGTCACCACTGGTGAAACTTTGTGCAACGCTGACAAGCCAATCATCCTGGTTCGCATGGACTTCCCGGAGCCGGTAATTTCGGTTGCCGTTGAGCCCAAGACCAAGGATGACCAGGAAAAAATGGGTATCGCTCTGGGCAAGCTTGCTCAGGAAGACCCATCTTTCCGCGTCAAAACTGATGAAGAGACTGGTCAAACGATCATCTCTGGCATGGGCGAGTTGCACCTGGACATCCTGGTTGACCGGATGCGCCGTGAGTTCAACGTCGAAGCCAACATCGGTAAGCCTCAGGTTTCCTATCGTGAGCGCATCACGAAGAACTGTGAAATCGAAGGCAAGTTCGTTCGTCAATCCGGCGGTCGTGGCCAGTTCGGTCACTGCTGGATCCGTTTTGCTCCTGCTGACGAAGGTCAGGAAGGTCTGCAATTCGTGAACGAAGTGGTTGGTGGTGTGGTTCCTAAGGAATACATCCCGGCGATCCAGAAGGGTATCGAAGAGCAGATGAAGAACGGTGTTGTTGCCGGCTATCCGCTCATCGGCCTGAAGGCGACCGTTTTTGATGGTTCTTACCATGACGTCGACTCCAACGAGATGGCGTTTAAGGTGGCTGCTTCCATGGCTACCAAGCAACTGGCCCAGAAGGGCGGTGGTGAGTTGCTTGAACCAATCATGGCAGTAGAAGTTGTTACGCCTGAAGACTATATGGGTGACGTGATGGGCGACCTTAACCGTCGTCGCGGCATGATCCTGGGTATGGAAGACACGGTTTCCGGCAAAGTAATTCGTGCCGAGGTTCCGTTGGGTGAGATGTTCGGTTATGCAACCGACGTTCGTTCCATGTCCCAAGGTCGCGCAAGCTACTCTATGGAATTCAAAAAATACAATACAGCGCCGTCGCATATCGTCGAAACTGTTACCAAAAAACAAGGCTGATTCAGTCCTTTAGGCAAGGAGTTAATTGTCGTGGCTAAAGAAAAATTTGATCGTTCCCTACCGCACGTCAACGTTGGCACTATCGGTCACGTTGACCACGGTAAAACCACTCTGACCGCTGCTCTGACTCGCGTCTGCTCCGAAGTTTTCGGTTCGGCTCGTGTTGACTTCGACAAGATCGACAGCGCACCAGAAGAAAAAGCTCGTGGTATCACCATCAACACCGCGCACGTTGAGTACAACTCGACTATTCGTCACTACGCTCACGTTGACTGCCCAGGTCACGCTGACTACGTGAAGAACATGATCACCGGTGCTGCCCAGATGGACGGCGCTATCCTGGTTTGCTCGGCCGCTGATGGTCCGATGCCACAAACCCGTGAGCACATCCTGCTGTCCCGTCAGGTAGGCGTTCCGTACATCGTGGTCTTCCTGAACAAGGCTGACCTGGTAGACGACGCTGAGCTGCTGGAACTGGTTGAGATGGAAGTGCGCGATCTGCTGAGCACTTACGACTTCCCAGGCGACGACACTCCGATCATCATCGGTTCTGCTCGTATGGCTCTGGAAGGTAACGACGACAACGAAATGGGCACCACTGCCGTTCGTAAACTGGTTGAAACCCTGGACAGCTACATCCCAGAACCAGTTCGTCTGACCGACAAGCCGTTCCTGATGCCAATCGAAGACGTATTCTCGATCTCCGGTCGTGGTACTGTTGTTACCGGTCGTATCGAGCGCGGTATCGTTCGCGTTCAGGATCCACTGGAAATCGTTGGTCTGCGTGATACCACCGTCACCACCTGCACCGGTGTTGAAATGTTCCGCAAGCTGCTCGACGAAGGTCGTGCTGGCGAGAACTGCGGCGTTCTGCTGCGTGGTACCAAGCGTGACGACGTTGAGCGTGGCCAGGTTCTGGTCAAGCCAGGTTCGGTCAAGCCGCACACCAAGTTCACCGCAGAAGTTTACGTTCTGAGCAAGGAAGAAGGCGGTCGTCACACTCCGTTCTTCAAAGGCTACCGTCCACAGTTCTACTTCCGTACTACTGACGTGACTGGTAACTGCGAGCTGCCAGAAGGCGTTGAAATGGTAATGCCAGGCGATAACATTCAAATGACTGTTACCCTGATCAAAACCATCGCAATGGAAGACGGTCTGCGTTTCGCTATTCGCGAAGGCGGCCGTACCGTTGGTGCTGGTGTTGTAGCTAAAATCATCGAGTAAGCTCTTTTGAGTTAGCTTTGATGTTTTGAAAAAGCCCCCGCTCAGCGGGGGCTTTTTTATTGGGTTGACACCTATCGGGGGCGTCTATAGAATTGCGCCTCCTTTTAACGGGCGCAGTGCGCCCGGTGGGAATAGCAGCCGGAGTCTGAAATCCAATGCAAAATCAGCAAATCCGTATCAGGTTGAAGGCTTTTGACCATCGCCTGATCGACCAATCCACCCAGGAAATCGTGGAAACCGCGAAACGTACTGGTGCTCAAGTGCGTGGTCCTATTCCACTGCCTACCCGCAAAGAGCGGTTCACCGTTCTGGTCTCCCCGCACGTCAACAAAGACGCGCGTGACCAGTACGAGATCCGTACTCATAAGCGCGTTCTGGACATTGTCCAGCCAACGGATAAAACCGTTGATGCTCTTATGAAGCTCGATCTGGCGGCCGGTGTGGAAGTACAGATCAGCCTCGGCTAAGACTCGGGTCTTAGTCGTGTAACGCTCTGAAATGGGCGGCCATAGCGGGTGAAAGCCCCGTACACTCATGAGGTTTACAACATGACTATTGGTGTAGTCGGTCGTAAATGCGGTATGACCCGTATTTTCACCGAAGAAGGTGTCTCCATTCCGGTCACGGTCATTGAGATCGAGCCGAATCGCGTCACCCAGTTCAAAACTGAAGAAACCGATGGCTATCGTGCAGTGCAAGTCACTGTCGGCGAGCGTCGTGCTTCGCGTGTGACTGCTGCTCAGGCAGGTCACTTCGCTAAAGCAAACGTTGCAGCTGGTCGTACTGTCATGGAGTTCCGTCTTGAAGACGGCGACTACCAGGCTGGCGATCTGATCAACGCTGAAATCTTCGCCGCTGGTCAACTGGTTGATGTAACCGGTCAGTCCAAGGGTAAAGGCTTCCAGGGTACGATCAAGCGTTGGAATTTCCGTGGCCAAGACAACACTCACGGTAACTCCGTTTCCCACCGCGTCCCGGGCTCTATTGGCCAGTGCCAGACTCCTGGTCGTGTATTCAAGGGCAAAAAAATGTCCGGTCATATGGGCGCTGAGCGCGTGACCGTGCAGTCCCTCGAAGTAGTGCGCGTCGACGCTGAACGCAATCTGTTGTTGGTCAAGGGTGCTGTTCCTGGCGCTACTGGCGGCAACCTGGTTGTACGTCCAGCGGCCAAGGCTCGCGGTTAAGGGGAAGCTGACATGCAATTAAATGTAAATGACGCTCAAGCGATCGAAGTTTCCGAACTGACATTTGGCGGCGAATTCAACGAGACGCTCGTTCACCAAGCAGTCGTGGCCTACATGGCCGGCGGCCGTCAAGGTAGCAAGCAGCAAAAGACCCGTTCCGACGTTCGTGGTGGCGGTAAGCGCCCTTGGCGTCAGAAAGGTACTGGCCGTGCTCGTGCCGGTACTATCCGTAGCCCAATCTGGCGTGGCGGCGGTACCACTTTCGCAGCGCGTCCACAGGATCACACTCAGAAGCTCAACAAGAAGATGTACCGCGCAGCACTGCGCTCCATCCTTGCTGAACTCGTGCGTACTGATCGTCTGGTCGTGGTTCAGGACTTCGCTGTTGAAAGTCCAAAAACCAAAGATCTGCTGGGCAAACTGAACAACATGAGCCTGACCGACGTTTTGATCGTGTCCGAAGCTGTTGATCAGAACCTGTACCTGGCTGCTCGCAACCTGCCACACGTTGATGTACGTGACGTGCAAGGTTCCGATCCAGTTAGTCTGATCGCATACGACAAGGTGTTGATCACCGTGTCGGCCGTGAAGAAATTCGAGGAGCTGCTGGGATGAACCAGGAACGCGTATTTAAAGTTCTGCTTGGCCCGCACGTTTCCGAAAAGGCTACGGTTCTGGCTGACAAGAAAGGCCAGTTCGTTTTCAAGGTTGCAACTGACGCAACCAAGCTGGAAATCAAGAAGGCCGTCGAAAGCCTGTTCAGCGTGAAAGTAGAGCGTGTTACTACCCTGAATGTTCTGGGTAAGAGCAAGCGCACTGCTCGCGGTCTGGGCAAGCGTAATGACTGGAAGAAGGCAGTTATCTCCCTTCAGCCAGGCCAAGATCTCGATTTCAGCAGCAGTGCTGAGTAAGGAAGGGGTGCATCATGGCAATCGTTAAATGCAAACCGACTTCCCCTGGCCGCCGTTTTGTGGTCAAGGTGGTCAATCAGGAGCTGCATAAAGGCGCTCCTCACGCACCGCTGCTCGAGAAGAAATCGAAGTCTGGTGGTCGTAACAACAATGGTCGCATTACCACTCGTCACATCGGTGGTGGCCATAAGCAGCATTATCGTCTGGTCGACTTCCGTCGCAACGACAAAGATGGCATCTCCGCCACTGTCGAGCGTATCGAATACGATCCAAACCGTACTGCTCACATCGCTCTGCTGCTGTACGCAGATGGCGAGCGTCGCTACATCATCGCGCCTAAAGGCGTGAGTGCTGGCGACCAGCTGATCGCAGGTGCCTTGGCGCCGATCAAGCCGGGCAACGCTCTGCAACTGCGTAACATTCCAGTTGGTAGCACCGTACACGGCATCGAATTGAAGCCAGGTAAAGGCGCGCAAATCGCTCGTTCCGCTGGTGCTTCGGCTCAGCTGATCGCTCGTGAAGGTGTCTACGTGACCCTGCGTCTGCGTTCTGGTGAGATGCGTAAAGTGCTGGCTGAATGCCGCGCGACCCTGGGTGAAGTCTCGAACTCCGAGCACAGCCTGCGTTCGCTGGGTAAAGCTGGTGCCAAACGCTGGCGTGGCGTTCGCCCAACCGTTCGTGGTGTTGCCATGAACCCGGTTGACCACCCACATGGTGGTGGTGAAGGTCGTACCTCTGGTGGTCGTCATCCGGTATCGCCATGGGGCTTCCCGACTAAGGGCGCGAAGACTCGTGGTAATAAGCGTACCGACAAAATGATCGTCCGTCGTCGCAAGTAAATAGAGGGATACGACAGTGCCACGTTCTCTGAAAAAAGGTCCTTTTATTGATCTTCACCTACTGAAGAAGATCGAAGTGGCGGCGGAAAAGAACGATCGCAAACCAGTTAAGACCTGGTCGCGTCGTTCGATGATCCTGCCACAAATGGTCGGTCTGACCATCGCAGTACACAACGGTCGTCAACACGTCCCGGTTCTCGTTAACGAAGACATGGTCGGCCACAAACTAGGCGAGTTTGCCGGTACCCGCACTTATCGTGGGCACGTGGCAGACAAGAAAGCCAAGCGTTAAGGGGTAAGGAAATGGAAGTAGCCGCTAAGTTGTCGGGCGCTCGAATCTCCGCCCAGAAAGCCCGCTTGGTCGCCGACCAGATCCGCGGGAAGAAGGTGGGCGAAGCGCTCAACCTGTTGGCTTTCAGCAGTAAGAAAGCCGCCGAGATCATGAAGAAAGTGCTGGAGTCGGCCGTAGCCAACGCCGAGCATAACGAAGGCGCAGACGTTGATGACCTGAAGGTCAGCACCGTTTTCGTCAACGAAGGGCGTTCGCTGAAGCGCATCATGCCACGTGCCAAAGGCCGTGCTGATCGCATCGTCAAGCGGTCTTGCCATATCACTGTCAAGGTTGCTGACAAGTAACGGAGTCGAAGAGATGGGTCAGAAAGTACATCCCATTGGCATTCGCCTGGGAATCGTCAAGGAGCACACCTCCGTCTGGTACGCAGACGGTCGGACTTATGCGGACTATTTGTTCGCTGATCTGAAGGTGCGTGAGTATCTCCAAGACAAACTAAAAAGCGCGTCCGTAAGCCGTATCGATATCCATCGTCCGGCTCAAACTGCACGTATCACCATCCACACCGCTCGCCCAGGTATCGTTATCGGGAAGAAAGGTGAAGATGTTGAGAAACTGCGTCAGGACCTGACCAAGCAAATGGGTGTGCCTGTGCACATCAATATCGAAGAGATCCGCAAGCCGGAGCTCGACGGTATGCTGGTTGCGCAGAGCGTAGCTCAGCAGCTGGAGCGCCGTGTAATGTTCCGTCGCGCTATGAAGCGCGCAGTACAGAACGCCATGCGCATTGGTGCCAAAGGCATCAAAATCCAAGTGAGCGGTCGTCTCGGCGGTGCTGAAATCGCACGTACTGAATGGTATCGCGAAGGTCGTGTGCCATTGCACACCCTGCGTGCCGACATCGACTATGCCAACTACGAAGCTCACACCACTTACGGTGTGATCGGTGTAAAGGTTTGGATCTTCAAAGGCGAAGTAATTGGTGGTCGCCAAGAAGAGCTGAAGCCACAAGCACCAGCGCCTCGTAAAAAAGCTGCTAAGTAAGGGGTACGCCAAATGTTGCAACCTAAGCGTACGAAGTTCCGCAAGCAGATGACAGGCCACAACCGTGGTCTGGCTCAGCGCGGTAGCAAAGTCAGCTTCGGCGAGTTCGCGCTGAAGTCTGTAGCTCGTGGTCGTCTCACCGCTCGTCAGATCGAGTCAGCGCGTCGTGCACTGACCCGTCACGTTAAACGTGGCGGCAAGATCTGGATCCGTGTATTCCCGGACAAGCCTGTAACCAAAAAGCCACTCGAAGTTCGGATGGGTAAAGGTAAGGGTAACGTGGAGTACTGGGTTGCCCAGATTCAGCCAGGCAAAGTCCTGTATGAAATCGAGGGTGTTTCTGAAGAGCTGGCGCGTGAGGCTTTCGCCCTGGCTGCTGCAAAGCTGCCGCTCGCCACCTCCTTTGTTAAACGGACGGTGATGTGATGAAAGCGAAAGAACTTCGTGAAAAATCCGCACAGCAGCTGAACGAGCAACTGCTCGGCTTGCTGCGCGACCAGTTCAATCTGCGTATGCAGAAAGCAACTGGCCAGTTGGGGCAGTCTCATCTGCTCTCGCAAGTTAAGCGTGACATCGCTCGCGTGAAGACTGTGCTCAACCAGCAGGCAGGTAAGTGATCATGGCTGAAGCCGAAAAGACTGTCCGTACGCTGACTGGCCGTGTTGTCAGCGACAAGATGGACAAAACCATCACCGTTTTGATCGAGCGTCGCGTTAAGCACCCGATCTACGGTAAATATGTTAAGCGTTCGACTAAGCTGCACGCGCACGACGAAACCAATCAGTGCCACATCGGCGACAAGGTCACTATTCGTGAAACTCGTCCGCTGGCCAAGACCAAGTCTTGGGCACTGGTTGATGTTCTCGAACGCGCTGTGGAAGTCTAAGGACTAGGGGTCGGAGAAATTATATGATTCAGACTCAATCCATGCTCGATGTGGCCGATAACAGCGGCGCTCGCCGTGTTATGTGCATCAAGGTGCTGGGTGGCTCCCATCGTCGTTACGCTGGTATCGGTGACATCATCAAAGTTACCGTGAAGGAAGCAATTCCTCGCGGTAAAGTGAAAAAAGGCCAAGTGATGACTGCTGTTGTAGTCCGCACTCGTCACGGCGTACGCCGTGCAGATGGCTCCATTATCCGCTTTGATGGCAACGCTGCTGTTCTTCTGAACAACAAGCAAGAGCCGATCGGCACCCGTATCTTTGGGCCAGTGACCCGTGAACTTCGTACTGAGAAGTTCATGAAGATCGTCTCGCTCGCCCCAGAAGTGCTGTAAGGAGATCCGACATGCAAAAGATTCGTCGTGACGACGAGATCATCGTGATCGCCGGCAAAGACAAGGGTAAGCGCGGTAAGGTGCTTAAGGTTCTCGCTGACGACCGTCTGGTCGTTGGTGGTCTGAACCTGGTTAAGCGTCATACCAAGCCTAACCCGGCGTCGGGCGTACAGGGCGGTATCGTCGAGAAAGAAGCGCCACTGCACGCTTCCAACGTTGCCATTTTCAACGGCGAAACCAACAAGGCTGACCGCGTTGGTTTCAAAGTAGAAGACGGCAAGAAAATTCGTGTCTTCAAGTCGACCCAAAAAGCGGTTGATGCTTGAACACTGCTAGGTAGAAGACCATGGCACGACTACAAGAGATTTACCGGAAGGAAATCGCCCCCAAGCTTAAGGAAGAACTTAAGCTCGGGAACGTGATGGAAGTTCCGCGCGTTACAAAAATCACCCTGAACATGGGTCTGGGCGAAGCGATCGGCGACAAAAAAGTCATCGAGCACGCTGTTGCTGACCTGGAAAAGATCACCGGCCAGAAAGTCGTTGTGACCTACGCTCGGAAATCCATCGCTGGCTTTAAAGTCCGTGAAGGTTGGCCGATCGGCGTCAAAGTGACCCTGCGTCGTGAGCGTATGTATGAATTCCTGGATCGTCTGCTGTCGATCTCCCTGCCTCGGGTTCGCGACTTCCGCGGCCTGAATGCCAAGTCCTTCGATGGTCGTGGTAACTACAGCATGGGCGTTAAAGAGCAGATCATCTTCCCGGAAATCGACTACGACAAGATCGATGCTCTCCGCGGTCTGGACATCACCCTGACCACCACTGCCAAGAACGATGATGAAGGCCGCGCTCTGCTGCGTGCGTTCAAATTCCCGTTCCGCAACTGATTGGAGTAGGACCATGGCCAAGATGAGCATGAAAAACCGCGAGCTGAAGCGTCAGCTCACGGTTGCCAAGTACGCCAAGAAGCGTGCAGCACTGAAAGCTATCATCGTTGATCTGAACGCAAGTCCAGAAGCGCGTTGGGAAGCTACAGTTGCCCTGCAGAAGCAGCCACGTGACGCAAGCGCTTCGCGCATGCGTAACCGCTGCCGCCTGACCGGTCGTCCACACGGCGTTTACCGCAAGTTCGGCCTCGGCCGTAACAAACTGCGTGAAGCGGCAATGCGTGGTGACGTACCGGGTCTGGTTAAAGCCAGCTGGTAAGTACTTTCGACGTCCAAGCGGTCAGGATCGCAAGATACTGACCGCCGGTGGCCTAGAATCTGGAACAAGCCCCTTTTGGGGCTTGTTTCATTTCTGCAGTGTGTCTAAAATACGCGGCTCGCCTGAGCCCGTGTTTTTTATGCTCGGAGATTCTCGGCGACATATGTAGCCGTAAGGCTGATTTTTTTGTATTAGGAGCGTCTAGCCCATGAGTATGCAGGACCCGTTAGCGGACATGCTAACTCGTATCCGTAATGCCCAGATGGCTGAAAAGTCCGTCGTAAGCATGCCGTCTTCCACGTTGAAGGTAGCTGTTGCCAAAGTTCTCAAAGACGAAGGCTACATTGCGGGTTATCAGATCAGCAGCGAAAGCAAGCCGCTGTTGTCCATCGAGCTGAAGTACTTCGAAGGCCGTCCGGTCATCGAGGAAGTGAAGCGCGTTAGCCGTCCAGGCCTGCGTCAGTACAAGTCCGTTGAAGATCTGCCGAAAGTTCGTGGCGGTCTCGGCGTGTCTATCGTCTCCACCAACAAAGGTGTGATGACGGATCGTGCTGCGCGCGCTGCCGGTGTCGGCGGCGAAGTTCTTTGCACTGTGTTCTAAGGGGGGATAAGCATGTCTCGCGTCGCTAAGAACCCCGTTAAGCTGCCAGCCGGTGTCGAAATCAAATTCGCAGGCCAACAGCTTTCGGTGAAGGGTGCCAAGGGCACTCTTGAACTGAACATCCATTCGTCCGTTGAGATCGTTGAAGAAGCTGGTGAGCTGCGTTTCGCTGCTCGCAATGGCGATCAACAAACTCGCGCAATGGCCGGTACCACGCGTGCGTTGGTAAACAACATGGTCCAGGGCGTAAGCCAAGGCTTCGAGCGTAAGCTCCAGCTGGTCGGTGTTGGTTACAAAGCGCAAGCAAAAGGCTCGGTTTTGAACCTGGCCCTTGGCTTCTCGCACCCAGTGGATTACGAACTGCCGGAAGGCATCACCGCTGAGACCCCTAGCCAGACCGATATCCTGATCAAGGGCATCGACAAGCAGCTGGTAGGTCAGGTGGCCGCTGAGATCCGCGACTTCCGTCCACCAGAGCCGTACAAAGGCAAAGGTGTGCGCTACGCGGACGAAGTCGTCCGTCGTAAAGAAGCCAAGAAGAAGTAGGGCATAGCAAATGACCGACAAAAAAGTTACTCGACTGCGTCGCGCTCGCAAAGCACGCCTGAAAATGCACGAACTCGAAGTCGTGCGTCTCTGCGTGTTCCGCTCGTCGCAGCACATCTACGCCCAGGTCATTTCGGCCGACGGCAACAAAGTCCTGGCAAGCGCCTCGACTTTGGATAAAGAACTGCGTGATGGTGCCACTGGCAACATCGACGCGGCCACTAAGGTTGGCCAGCTGGTCGCTACGCGTGCTAAAGCCGCTGGCGTCTCGCAGGTGGCTTTCGACCGCTCTGGCTTCAAGTACCACGGTCGCGTCAAGGCGCTGGCTGATGCTGCTCGTGAAGCTGGGCTGGAGTTCTAAGTTATGTCAAATAACGACCAAAAGCGCGACGAAGGCTACATCGAGAAGCTGGTTCAAGTTAACCGCGTAGCCAAAACCGTTAAAGGCGGCCGTATCTTCACTTTCACCGCGTTGACCGTGGTGGGTGATGGTAAGGGGCGCGTTGGCTTCGGCCGTGGCAAGTCGCGTGAAGTGCCTGCTGCGATCCAGAAGGCAATGGAAGCTGCTCGTCGCAACATGATCCAGGTTGATCTGAACGGCACCACTCTGCAGTACGCAATGAAGTCCGCCCACGGCGCTTCGAAGGTGTACATGCAGCCTGCTTCTGAAGGTACCGGTATCATCGCTGGCGGCGCTATGCGTGCCGTTCTCGAAGTTGCTGGCGTTCAGAACGTTCTGGCCAAGTGCTACGGCTCGACTAACCCGGTAAACGTGGTTCACGCCACTTTCAAAGGTTTGAAGGCTATGCAATCCCCTGAATCCATTGCCGCCAAGCGTGGCAAAAGCGTCCAGGAGATCTTCTGATCATGGCTACCGTAAAAGTAACGCTGATCAAAAGCATGACCGGCCGCATCCCTAACCACAAACTGTGCGTTAAGGGTCTGGGTCTGCGTCGCATCGGTCACACTGTAGAAGTCGTTGATACTCCCGAGAATCGCGGGATGATCAACAAGGCTTACTACATGCTGCGTGTCGAGGGTTAATCGATGAAACTCAATGATCTGAGTCCAGCGCCGGGTTCCCGTCGCGAAAAGCATCGTCCGGGCCGTGGTATCGGTAGCGGTTTGGGTAAGACTGGTGGCCGTGGTCACAAAGGTCAGACCTCCCGCTCCGGTGGCACCATCGCTCCAGGCTTTGAAGGCGGTCAACAGCCGCTGCATCGTCGCCTGCCGAAGTTCGGTTTCGTTTCCCTGAAAGCCATGGATCGCGCAGAAGTGCGTCTGTCCGAGCTGGCCAAAGTGGAAGGCGACATCGTTACCGTGCAGACCCTGAAAGATGCCAACGTGATCAACGTCAACGTACAGCGTGTGAAAATCATGCTGTCCGGTGAAGTGACTCGCGCTGTCACTATCGGCAAGGGAATCGGCGCCACCAAAGGTGCGCGTTCGGCTATCGAAGCAGCTGGCGGCAAGTTCGAGGAATAAATGGCTAAGCAAGGTGCTCTCTCAGCGCTCGGCAAAGGCGGTATGTCTGAACTTTGGGCTCGTCTGCGTTTTCTGTTCCTGGCGATTATCGTCTACCGAATAGGCGCACACATCCCGGTTCCAGGTATCAACCCGGACCGACTCGCAGACCTGTTTCGACAGAATGAGGGGACCATTCTTAGCTTGTTCAACATGTTTTCCGGCGGCGCGCTGGAACGGATGAGCATCTTTGCACTGGGGATCATGCCGTACATCTCGGCATCGATCATCATGCAACTGATGACCGCCGTGAGCCCGCAGCTGGAGCAGTTGAAGAAGGAAGGTGAAGCTGGTCGTCGCAAGATTAGCCAGTACACCCGCTACCTCACTGTCGCTCTTGCTCTCGTCCAGGCTATTGGCATGTCCATAGGCTTGGCGGGGCAGGGCGTAGCGTTCACTGGTGACTTTGGCTTCCATTTCGTTGCGGTAACCACGTTTGTGGCTGGCGCGATGTTCATGATGTGGCTGGGTGAGCAGATTACTGAGCGTGGAGTTGGCAACGGTATCTCGATGTTGATTTTCGCAGGTATCGTCGCCGGTCTTCCGAGGGCAATAGGGCAGTCTTTCGAGTCTGCGCGTCAGGGCGATATCAATATCTTCGCCCTGGTTGCCATCGGTCTGCTGGCAGTAGCGATTATCGGTTTTGTGGTGTTCATTGAGCGTGGTCAGCGTCGTATCGCTGTTCACTACGCCAAGCGTCAGCAGGGCCGTAAGGTGTTTGCTGCACAGACTAGCCATTTGCCTTTGAAAGTGAACATGGCCGGTGTTATCCCGGCCATTTTCGCAAGCAGCATTTTGCTGTTCCCGGCTTCGCTGGGGGCCTGGTTCGGTCAGTCTGATGGTCTAGGCTGGTTGCAGGACCTCTCGCAGTCGATCGCTCCTGGTCAGCCGTTGAATATTCTGCTGTTTAGTGCAGGGATTATTTTCTTCTGCTTCTTCTATACGGCGTTGATGTTCAATCCGAAAGACGTAGCGGAAAACCTGAAGAAGTCCGGTGCCTTTATTCCGGGTATCCGTCCGGGCGAGCAGTCGGCGCGCTACATTGATGGCGTTTTGACTCGTTTGACCCTGTTCGGTGCTCTTTATATGACGGCCGTATGTTTGCTTCCCCAGTTCCTGGTGGTTGCGGCAAACGTTCCGTTCTACCTTGGCGGGACCTCGTTGCTGATCGTGGTCGTGGTTGTGATGGACTTCATGTCCCAAGTACAATCGCACCTCGTTTCGCACCAGTACGAATCCCTGATGAAGAAAGCCAACCTGAAGGGTTACGGCAGCGGCATGTTGCGCTGAGTACCCATAAGGTTCGAGGAGTTGGTGATGAAAGTTCGTGCATCGGTGAAAAAGCTGTGCCGTAACTGCAAGATTATTCGCCGCGAAGGTGTTGTTCGAGTAATTTGCAGCGCGGAACCGCGTCACAAACAGCGCCAAGGCTGAGTGTGATCCGCTTGAAGCCCGGTAGCTAGTGCGCTACCGGGTTGATTATTTGTTATTACAGCGATATTATCTCGCGCCCTATTTCTTGGCTTCCGGGGCGTAGGTAGCTGTCAATTGGAGTCCCACTGAATGGCCCGTATTGCAGGCGTTAACATTCCAGATAACAAGCACACTGTTATCTCGCTGACCTACATCTATGGTGTTGGTCGCACAACTGCGCAGAAAATTTGCGCAGACGCTGGTGTAAACCCAGCTGCTAAGATCAAGGATCTGAGCGACGAGCAGATTGAACAGTTGCGTGGCGAAGTGGCGAAGTTCACCACTGAAGGTGACCTGCGTCGCGAAGTCAACATGAAAATCAAGCGTTTGATGGACCTCGGTTGCTATCGCGGTCTGCGTCATCGTCGTGGTCTTCCAGTACGCGGTCAGCGTACCAAGACTAACGCGCGTACCCGTAAAGGTCCGCGTAAGCCGATCCGCAAGTAATCGCCCCAGCGAATCGACAGGAAATTAATCATGGCAAAACCTGCTGCTCGTCCTCGTAAAAAAGTTAAAAAGACAGTGGTTGATGGCATCGCCCACATCCATGCTTCTTTTAACAACACCATCGTGACCATCACCGACCGTCAAGGTAACGCGCTTTCTTGGGCTACCTCCGGTGGTTCGGGTTTCCGCGGTTCCCGCAAGTCCACCCCGTTTGCTGCTCAAGTAGCTGCTGAACGTGCTGGTCAAGCTGCGCTGGAATATGGCCTGAAAAACCTTGACGTCAACGTCAAGGGTCCAGGTCCAGGTCGTGAGTCCGCTGTCCGTGCATTGAACGGCTGTGGCTATAAGATCGCCAGCATCACCGACGTGACGCCTATCCCGCACAACGGGTGCCGTCCGCCGAAGAAGCGCCGCGTGTAATCCAGGAGATCGTAAAGAATGGCTCGTTACATTGGTCCAAAATGCAAACTCGCTCGTCGCGAAGGCACCGATCTCTTCCTGAAGAGCGGCGTGCGCGCGATCGAATCGAAGTGCAACATTGAAGCAGCACCTGGTATCCACGGCCAACGCCGCGGTCGCCAGTCCGATTACGGCACCCAACTGCGTGAAAAGCAGAAGGTCCGTCGTATCTACGGCGTTCTCGAGCGTCAATTCAGCGGCTACTACAAGGCAGCTGCTGGCAAGAAAGGTGCAACCGGTGAAAACCTGCTGCAACTGCTCGAATGCCGTCTGGACAACGTTGTATACCGTATGGGCTTTGGTTCTACTCGTGCCGAATCCCGTCAGCTGGTATCGCACAAGTCGATCAGCGTTAACGGTCAGACCGTAAACGTTCCGTCCTACCAGGTTCGTGCTGGTGACGTGGTTGCTGTTCGCGAGAAAGCAAAAAATCAACTTCGCATTGTCCAAGCTCTCGATCTGTGTGCCCAACGTGGCCGCGTAGAATGGGTAGAAGTAGACACTGAGAAGAAGTCGGGCGTTTTCAAGAACGTTCCTGCTCGCAGTGATCTGTCCGCCGACATCAACGAAAGCCTGATTGTCGAGCTCTACTCCAAGTAAGGGCTAGAAAATAGGTGCATCCATGCAGATTTCGGTAAATGAGTTCCTGACACCCCGCCACATTGATGTGCAGGTTGTCAGTCCAACCCGCGCCAAGATCACTCTCGAGCCTCTCGAGCGTGGTTTTGGCCACACCCTGGGCAACGCGCTGCGCCGCATCCTGTTGTCCTCAATGCCCGGCTGTGCAGTAGTCGAGGCCGAGATTGACGGTGTGCTCCACGAGTACAGCGCCATCGAAGGTGTACAGGAAGACGTAATTGAAATCCTGTTGAACCTTAAAGGTCTGGCTATCAAGCTGCACGGCCGTGACGAAGTTACGCTGACCTTGTCGAAGAAGGGTTCGGGGGTGGTTACCGCTGCCGATATTCAGCTGGATCATGATGTCGAGATCGTTAACCCCGATCACGTAATCGCTAACCTGGCGTCTAACGGCGTCCTGAACATGAAGCTCACCGTAGCTCGTGGTCGTGGTTATGAACCGGCCGACTCGCGTCAGAGCGATGAAGACGAAAGCCGCAGCATTGGTCGCTTGCAGCTTGACTCTTCGTTCAGCCCGGTTCGCCGTATCGCATACGTGGTGGAAAACGCCCGTGTCGAGCAGCGTACTAACCTGGACAAGCTGGTTATTGATCTGGAAACCAACGGTACTCTGGATCCTGAAGAGGCTATCCGCCGCGCTGCAACCATTCTGCAACAGCAGTTGGCTGCGTTCGTCGACCTCAAGGGTGACAGCGAACCAGTGGTAATCGAGCAGGAAGACGAGATCGATCCGATCCTGCTTCGCCCGGTTGACGATCTGGAACTGACTGTACGTTCGGCTAACTGCCTTAAGGCGGAAAACATTTACTACATCGGCGACCTGATTCAGCGTACCGAAGTAGAACTGTTGAAGACTCCGAACCTGGGCAAGAAATCCTTGACTGAAATCAAGGACGTTCTGGCCTCCCGCGGTCTGTCCCTCGGCATGCGCCTCGACAACTGGCCGCCTGCAAGTCTTAAGAAGGACGACAAGGCGACTGCCTGATCGTCGTAATCACCGAACGTGAGTTTGGTAAGGAATGAACCATGCGTCATCGTAAAAGTGGTCGTCACCTGAGCCGTACCAGCTCGCACCGCAAGGCCATGTTCCAGAACATGGCGGTGTCGCTGTTCGAGCACGAGCTGATCAAAACTACACTGCCGAAAGCTAAAGAACTGCGTCGCGTTGCTGAGCCGCTGATCACTTTGGCCAAGACAGACAGCCTGGCTAACCGCCGTCTGGCTTTCGACCGTACTCGCTCGAAAGCTATCGTTGGTAAGCTCTTCAACGACCTGGGCAAGCGTTACGCTACCCGTGAGGGTGGCTACCTGCGCATCCTCAAGTGCGGTTTCCGCGCTGGCGACAACGCGCCTATGGCGTACGTCGAGTTGGTTGATCGTGCTACTGCCGGCGAAGCTGTATCCGCCGAGTAAGACGACAGTCTGCAACGAAGAACCGGGCCTAGCGCCCGGTTTTTTGTGCGCGTGATAAAAGCGCGTCGTGTACACGTTTCCAGCGGTGGTGATTGGCACGATGGGCGGCGGGAGCCTTGGTAGTTATTTTCTATTGATGCCTACGGTTTAATGAATTAGTAGTCTTCATATTGATGATCAATACTTCCTCCAAGCCGATTAGCCGGCAGTTCCAAGTCCGACCTAAGGAAAGTTGAGCATGAGCCAGAATAAAGTCCTTACCACCGCCAGCGGTGCTCCCGTTGCGGATAACCAGAATTCCCGTTCCGCGGGCCCACGTGGCCCGTTGCTGCTCGATGATTTTCACCTGATCGAGAAGCTCGCTCACTTCAATCGTGAAAATATCCCAGAGCGTCGTGTGCACGCCAAAGGTTCGGGCGCCTACGGGACATTCACTGTCACCCGGGACATCACTCAATACACCAGCGCCAAGCTCTTCGAGTCCGTTGGCAAACAGACTCCGACCTTCCTGCGTTTCTCCACCGTGGGTGGCGAGCGCGGTTCGGCCGACACCGAGCGGGATCCGCGCGGCTTTGCGTTGAAGTTCTACACCGAAGAAGGTAACTGGGACATCGTGGGCAACAACACCCCGGTGTTCTTTATCCGTGACCCGCTGAAATTCCCGGATTTTATCCACACCCAAAAACGCCTTCCTCAAAGCAATCTGAAAAGCGCGCAGATGATGTGGGATTTCTGGTCGCACTCCCCTGAAGCGCTGCACCAAGTCACCATTCTGTTTTCGGATCGTGGTATTCCGGACGGCTACCGTCACATGCACGGCTTCGGCAGCCACACTTACAGCTTGATCAACGCCCGCGGCGAGCGTCATTGGGTAAAGTGGCACTACAAGACCCAGCAAGGTATCAAGAACCTGACGCCGGCCGACGCGGCGCGCCTGGCGGGTACGGATCCGGATTACGCGCAGCGTGATCTGTTTGGTGCGATCGAACGGGGTGATTTCCCGAAATGGAGTGTTTGCATCCAGATCATGAACGAGGCTCAGGCCAATGCACATTACGAAAACCCGTTCGATGTGACCAAGACCTGGTCACAGAAAGAGTTTCCACTGATCGAAGTCGGCGAATTGGAGTTGAACCGCAACCCGCTGAATTACTTCGCTGAAGTAGAGCAGGCGGCCTTCGGTCCGAGCAACATGGTTCCAGGTGTCGGCCTGTCACCGGACCGCATGCTGCAAGGCCGTGTGTTCGCCTACGCGGATGCTCACCGTTACCGGGTGGGCACCAATCACCAGCAACTGCCGGTGAATGCGCCGCGCAGTCCGGTCAACAGCTACCAGCGCGATGGTTCCATGGCATTTGGCGGCAACGGCGGCGCGGCTCCGAATTACGAGCCAAACAGCTACGCCGATGCTCCGAAGCAGGCTGCGCAATATGCCGAACCCGCCTTGGCACTTGGCGGGGCGGCTGATCGTTACGATCATCGCGAGGATACCGACTACTACAGCCATGCCGGAGCGCTGTTTCGCCTGATGAATGATGAGCAGAGAACGCTGTTGATCAACAATATCGCCGGCGCGATGGACGGAGTTTCCAGCGATGTGATCCAGCGTCAATTGCAACACTTTCTCAAGGCCGATCGCGCTTATGGAGAAGGAATCGCAACGGCGCTGGGTGTATCGCTTAACTAACTCTAAGTGATAAGCAGAACCGCCCTCATTTGGGCGGTTTTTGCGTTATTTCGGCTACTTTTCTCTGAAAATCTTCACTTTTCTGCCGTTCGTCTCGTGACCTGCAAGTCGTCATGGTTCAAACTACAGACTTTCAAGCAGGGAGATTTAGGGCGATGCAAGGTCACCCCGACGTAATCGATTACCTCAACACGTTGCTGACGGGCGAACTGGCAGCTCGTGACCAATATTTCATTCACTCGCGGATGTACGAAGACTGGGGCTTTACCGAGCTCTACGAGCGCATCAATCACGAAATGGAAGAAGAGGCGCAACACGCCGACGCACTGATGCGCCGTATCCTGATGCTCGAAGGCACGCCGCGCATGCGTCCTGACGACCTGGATACCGGTAGCACCGTACCGGAGATGCTGGCCGCTGACCTGCGCCTGGAATACAAAGTCCGCGCCGCCCTGTGCAAGGGCATTGAGTTGTGCGAGCAGCACAACGATTACGTCACCCGGGAAATCCTGCGGGTCCAGCTCAACGACACCGAAGAAGATCACACCTATTGGCTGGAAAAGCAGTTGGGTCTGATCAAGCTGGTCGGCCTCGAGAATTACCTGCAATCGCAATTCTGATTCCATCAGCTACAAAAAAGCCCCTGTCGCCGAGAAAGTGACAGGGGCTTTTTCATGGGCCTGACGAGTCAGGCCTTGTCGCGCTCCAGCAGGGGTTTCAGGTAATAACCGGTATGCGATTGTGGCATTTCGGCGACTTGCTCCGGCGTACCCACCGCGATGATCTGGCCACCCTTGGAACCGCCTTCCGGCCCCAGGTCGACCAACCAGTCGGCGGTCTTGATCACGTCCAGGTTGTGCTCGATCACAACCACGGTGTTGCCGTGGTCGCGTAAGCGGTGCAGCACGTCCAGTAATTGCTGAATGTCCGCGAAGTGCAGTCCGGTGGTTGGCTCGTCCAGAATGTACAGGGTCTTGCCGGTGTCACGCTTGGACAGCTCGCGAGACAGCTTCACGCGTTGCGCTTCACCGCCCGACAGCGTCGTCGCCGATTGACCGAGCTTGATGTAGGACAGGCCGACATCCATCAGTGTCTGCAGCTTGCGCGCCAGCGCCGGAACCGCATCAAAAAACACCCGGGCTTCCTCGATGGTCATTTCGAGGGTTTCGTGGATGTTCTTGCCCTTGTACTTGATCTCCAGGGTTTCACGGTTATAGCGCTTGCTCTTGCACACATCGCACGGCACATAGATGTCCGGCAGAAAGTGCATCTCCACTTTGATCAGGCCATCGCCCTGGCAGGCCTCACAGCGCCCGCCCTTGACGTTGAACGAAAAACGGCCAGGCCCGTAGCCGCGGGAGCGCGACTCCGGCACGCCGGCGAACAACTCGCGAATCGGCGTGAACAGGCCGGTATACGTCGCCGGGTTGGAGCGCGGCGTCCGTCCAATCGGGCTCTGGTCGATATCGACCACCTTGTCCAGGTGTTCCAGGCCCTTGATGCTGTCGTGAGCGGCGGCCTCCAGCGTGGTCGCGCCGTTCAGGGCGGTGGCGCTCAACGGGAACAGCGTGTTGTTGATCAGGGTCGACTTACCCGAGCCGGATACGCCGGTCACGCAGGTCAGCAGGCCGAGCGGGATCTCCAGGTCGACATTGCGCAGATTGTTGCCACGTGCGCCCTTGAGGTGCAGTGCCAGCTTCTTGTTGCGCGGGGTGCGCTTGGCCGGCACCGCAATCTTGACCCGGCCGGACAGATACTTGCCGGTCAGCGAGTCGGGATGGGCCATGACCTCGGCCGGGGTGCCTTCTGCAACAATATTGCCGCCATGCACACCCGCGCCCGGGCCGATGTCGACCACATAGTCCGCCAGGCGAATTGCGTCTTCATCGTGCTCGACCACGATCACCGTGTTGCCGATGTCGCGTAGATGTTTCAGGGTGCCCAGCAGGCGATCATTGTCGCGCTGATGCAGGCCAATGGACGGTTCGTCGAGAATGTAGAGCACGCCCACCAGGCCGGCGCCGATCTGGCTGGCCAGGCGAATCCGCTGGGCTTCGCCGCCGGACAAGGTATCTGCGCTGCGATCCAGCGAAAGGTAGTCCAGGCCGACATTGACCAGGAACTGCAGGCGCTCGCGGATTTCCTTGAGGATCTTGTCGGCAATCTCCCCCCGGCGTCCCGTCAGCTTGAGTACGCCAAAGTACTCGCACGCATCACCGATCGGCAGGTTGGTCACCGCCGGCAGCGTCTTTTCACCGACCCACACATGCCGCGCCTCACGACGCAGGCGAGTGCCCCGGCAATCCGGGCAAGGTTGGGTGCTGAGGAACTTGGCCAGTTCTTCACGAACGCTGGCCGATTCGGTTTCGCGGTAGCGCCGTTCCAGGTTCGGCACGATGCCTTCGAACGGGTGCGAGCGTTTGACGATATCGCCGCGGTCGTTCAAGTATTTGAAGTCGACGTTCTGCGAACCGCTGCCCTGCAGGATAACTTTCTGCTGCTCCGCCGGAAGCGCCTTGAAGGGCACCTCAAGGCTGAACTTATAGTGCGCGGCCAGAGAGCCGAGCATCTGGAAATAGTAGACGTTACGCCTGTCCCAGCCACGTATCGCCCCTTCGGCCAGGGTCAACTCACCATTGACCAAACGCTTGATGTCGAAGAACTGCTTCACCCCCAGGCCGTCGCAGGTCGGGCAGGCGCCAGCCGGGTTATTGAAGGAGAACAGTTTCGGTTCAAGCTCGCTGATGGCATGCCCGCAAATCGGGCAGGCGAAGCGTGCGGAAAAGATGGTTTCTTCGCCGGGCTCGTCGTCCATCGGCGCCACCAGGGCGATACCGTCCGCCAGTTTCAGCGCGGTCTCGAACGACTCCGCCAGGCGCTGTTGCAGATCTGCACGCACCTTGAAGCGGTCGACCACCACGTCGATGGAATGCTTCTTCTGTTTGTCCAGCTTCGGTGCTTCGTCCAGCTCGTACAGCTTGCCGTTGATCCGCGCCCGCACGAAACCTTGCGCCCGCAGTTCTTCGAAGACCGACAGGTGTTCGCCCTTGCGCTCGCGAATCACCGGCGCCAGCAGCATCAGCTTGGCGCCTTCCGGCTGCGCCAGCACCAGGTCGACCATCTGGCTGACGGTCTGGGCTTCCAGCGGGATATCGTGATCCGGGCAGCGCGGAATCCCGACGCGGGCGTACAGCAGGCGCAGGTAATCGTAGATCTCGGTGATGGTGCCGACGGTGGAGCGTGGATTGTGCGACGTGGATTTCTGTTCGATGGAAATCGCCGGCGACAGGCCCTCGATGGTGTCGACGTCAGGTTTTTCCATCATCGACAGAAACTGCCGGGCGTAGGCCGACAGCGACTCCACGTAGCGGCGCTGGCCTTCGGCATACAGGGTGTCGAACGCCAGGGACGACTTGCCGGACCCCGACAGGCCGGTGATGACGATCAGTTTGTCCCGGGGCAGGGTCAGGTCGATGTTCTTCAGGTTGTGGGTTCTAGCCCCACGAATCAGGATCTTGTCCAAGATGGCCTCGCACGGCGGGCTTAAATAATGCGGGAGTATACGGCTAAAGACTGGATGAATATACACTGTCAAAGTGCCGGGTGCAGCCTTACATGAAACCTGCGCGGCAAAGCGCCGCATATACCCTCTCAATCGATGGGACTGGTAGAATCGCCGCCGGTTCACACGAGGTTTTTCCATGCACGATCCCCACAGCGAACGCATGAGTAGCGGCGAGACCCGAGCGGCCAGTGGTCTGGCCCTGGTGTTCGCGTTCCGTATGCTTGGCATGTTTATGGTGTTGCCGGTGCTGGCGACCTATGGGATGGATCTCGCAGGAGCGACCCCCGCATTGATCGGCCTGGCCATTGGTGCTTATGGCCTGACCCAGGCGATTTTCCAGATTCCGTTCGGGATTGTTTCCGACCGCATCGGCCGGCGGCCAGTGATTTACCTGGGGTTGATCGTCTTTGCCCTGGGCAGCGTGCTTGCGGCTCAGTCCGACTCGATATGGGGCGTGATTGCCGGACGAATCCTGCAAGGTGCCGGGGCGATTTCCGCGGCGGTCATGGCGCTGCTGTCCGACCTGACCCGCGAACAGCATCGCACCAAGGCCATGGCCATGATCGGCATGACCATCGGCCTGTCGTTCGCCGTGGCCATGGTGGTTGGCCCGTTGCTGACACGTGCCTTCGGCCTGCACGGGCTGTTCCTGGTCACGGGCGGCCTGGCATTGTTCGGTATCGTGATCGTTGCCTGGATGGTCCCGCGCTCCACCGGGACGCTCCAGCACCGGGAGTCCGGCGTCGCCCGGCAGGATTTATTACCGACCCTCAAGCATCCTGACCTGCTGCGTCTGGATTTGGGTATCTTCGTATTACACGCGATGCTGATGTGCAGCTTCGTCGCATTGCCCCTGGCCCTGGTGGAAAAAGCCGGGCTGCCCAAAGAGCAGCACTGGTGGGTGTACCTCACCGCGCTGCTGATTTCGTTCTTCGCCATGATCCCGTTCATTATCTATGGCGAGAAGAAACGCAAAATGAAACGAGTTCTGCTGGGCGCCGTCGCGACACTGATGCTCACTGAGCTATTCTTCTGGCAGTTCGGCGACAGCCTGCGCGCCCTGGTCATCGGCACGGTGGTGTTTTTCACCGCGTTCAACCTGCTTGAAGCATCGTTGCCGTCGCTGATCAGCAAGGTTTCACCGGCCGGCGGCAAGGGCACGGCGATGGGGGTTTACTCCACCAGCCAGTTCCTCGGTTCCGCGCTGGGCGGCATCATGGGCGGGTGGATGTTTCAGCATGGCGGTTTATCGGTTGTGTTCCTCGGATGCGCAGGTCTGGCTGCCCTCTGGCTGGCCTTTGCTGTTACCATGCGCGAACCTCCGTATGTGACGAGCCTGCGCTTGCCGTTATCGCCTGAAGCGATCCGCGAAGTCGGCCTGGTCGAGCGCCTGAAGGCCGTCGTCGGAGTGACGGATGCAGTAGTGATCGCAGAAGAAGCTGCGATTTACATCAAATTGGACACCGAATTATTGGATCGCGCGACGCTCGAGCAGTTGGTCAACCCAGTGCCGACAGCGCGCCCAGCCTAGGAGAACGTTATGGCCCGTGGGGTTAACAAAGTCATATTGGTCGGTACATGCGGCCAGGATCCCGAAGTTCGCTACTTGCCTAACGGTAACGCCGTGACCAACCTGAGTCTGGCGACCAGCGAACAGTGGACCGACAAGCAAACCGGCCAGAAGGTCGAGAAAACCGAATGGCACCGTGTGTCGATGTTCGGCAAGGTTGCAGAGATCGCCGGTGAATACCTGCGCAAAGGTTCGCAGGTCTACATCGAAGGCAAACTGCAAACCCGCGAGTGGGAAAAAGACGGCATCAAGCGTTACACCACTGAAATCGTGGTCGACATGCAAGGCACCATGCAACTGCTGGGCGGCCGTCCACAAGGCGACCAACAGGGCCAGGGCGGCATGTCCAACTCGGCGCCGCGTCCACAGCAGTCCCGTCCGCAGCCAAGCCAGCAGCCACAGCGTGAGTCGCGTCCAGCGCCACAGCAGGCAGCACCGCAACCGGCTCAGGATTTCGACAGCTTTGATGACGATATTCCGTTCTAAGAAACAGCTACCACCGATTTGCTAAAAAAGCCCAGCTTCCCCAAGGGACGCTGGGCTTTTTTTCTGCCTGAAACACCGCGGCGGTCGGTCTTGGCGCTTGCGTTAAACCTCTGCCAGCGTCTGCGCCAGGTCTATGAAGTTCTGCAACGGTGTCGACGGATTGAACGTGCGTCGCACAAGGTTGATCGGTGCCACCAGTTCCGGTTGAGCGTCGCTGATTCGGCAATACACCACGCTTTCGCTATGCACACCGCGCATCGACGCCGGTACTACCGAGATCCCTTCGCCGGCCGCTACCAGGCTGACGTTGGTCAGCATGCGTTCGACTTCAAAGGCGATCGTCGGCTCAAAGCCTGCGTTCCGGCAAGCCTCGATCAGGCTGGCATACATGCCTGGCGCGCCGGGGCGGCGCACGAGAATGAGGCGTTCATGCTTGAGGTCATGGATGCTGATCCTGACGTCGGTCCCTTTGAACAATGGATGCCCGATGGGCAGGGTGAGCAACATTTCTTCGCTGAGCAGAGGGTGATAGGTCAAGTCCTGGGCTCCGCTTACCGGGGCGCGGAGAATGCCGATGTCGATGCGTTTTTCGAGGGTGTCCTCGGTCACTTCCCGCGCACTCCCTTCATTGAGAGAGAGCTCCACCCCGGGGTACCGTTCGCGGTAGGCCCGGATGATTTTCGGTATCAGCGGATGCGCGGCGGTGGAGCTGGTGAAGCCGATGACCAAGGTCCCTTCGATGCCGTGGGCAACTCGGTAGGCCTTGCGGCAACCCTGTTCGAGACGGGCGAGAAGGGTGCGGGCTTCTTCGAGGAACACCAGGCCGCCAGCCGTCAGGTCGACGCCTTTGGCGTGACGCTTGAACAGGTCGAACCCCAGTTCCTGCTCCAACGCGCGAACCTGTTGGCTGAGAGGCGGCTGTTGCATGTTCAGGCGGGCGGCGGCGCGGGTGAAATGGCGTTCTTCGGCCACCATGATGAAATAGCGTAAATGGCGAAGTTCCATGGTGGTATATCCCGTGGCAAGACTTTATTATTCGGAGCTTGAATCGACCGTTGGCGAGCAATATGCCGAAAGTGGCTTGTCACCACAATAACAATAATTAAAAAGTGCCACGGAGCCTGAATGAACTCTCTATCTGCCAGGCACGGAACATTGCCCATCGTGATTGCCATTGTGCTGGGCATTATGCTGGGCTGGATTTACCCGGCCTTGGCTATCGATATGAAACCGCTCAGTGATGCCTTCATCAAGTTGGTGGGGGCAGTGATGCCGTTTCTCTTGTTTGTATTGGTATGCACTGGGGTTTCCGGCATTCGGCGTGAGCAGAAACATCGCCACATGGTGACCAGGGTCGTTGTGTATTTTCAACTGATGTCCCTTGCCGCGCTGGCGCTGGGCATGGCGGCGGGGCTGTTGTTCGGGCTGGATCAATCGCTGGTCTCAGACCCTTTAGCAGCCCCGGCAGTCCTCGGTGAAAATCTGCATGAACTGTCGATGACATCTGTTTTGTCCAGTGTCTACAAGGTTTTTTCCCAAAGCCTGGTCTTGCAAGTGATGTTCCTGGCACTGCTCTGCGGATTGTTGATCGGTCGCGGGGGCGCTGTCGGCAATCGTTGTCTGGGTTATATGGAAGTTGCCGTACAAGGGCTGTTTCGCCTGTTGCGGATTATCTTGAAGTTTGCCCCGCTGGCAGCCTTTGGCGCCATGGCGTTTGTGGTGGGGAAATATGGTATGGAATCGATATTGCCGTTGCTGAAATTTATTCTGGTTATTTACCTGGCGAGTGCGGTTTTTATTGTGGGTGTATTGGCGCTGATCACGAAGTGGGTAGGTGTTCGATTATCCCGGTTGATTATATATTTGAAAGAAGAGTTGCTGTTGGTGGTGTTTACCGGATCTTCGGTTGCGGCACTTCCGGGGTTTGTCGGGAAACTTGAGGCGTTGGGCTGTGAGCGAAAGTTGGTTCGATTGGTACTGACCACCGGCTATACCTTCAATTTGTCCGGCAGCAATATTTACCTGACCACGGCGTTCATGTTCCTGGCGCATCTGGCAGGTGTGGAAATTGGCGTGCCGGAGCTGTTGACGGTGTTGCTGATCTGTTTGTTCACGTCACTGGGCTCGACCAGTGTGGCCGGTTCCGCCTTGTTTACGTTGATCGCCACCTTGAACATTCTGCAACTGGTGCCGGTGGAAGGGGTCGGCTTGTTATTGGGCGTGGAGCGACTGATGAAGTGCCGCTCCTTGACCAATGTGCTGGGCAATTGCGTGGCGTGCCTGGCGATTTGCAGATGGCAGGGAGCGGTTGATCGTGAGGTGTTGCGCCGCGAGTTGGCGAGCTGAAGGTGCTTCATCTTTCAGCACCCAGCGGCTCAACAGTGGGAAGGAGCAAGCCCCGTCCCACGGATTGATCGCATTTTAATGCTGGTTATTGGCCAGCTTATCGAAAGCCTTATCCAGATCACCTTCGGCTTTCATCAGCTTCACCCGACGCTCGGCCAGCCACTGCTGGTCGCTGTCCAGGGATTTGCGGGCTTCAACCAGCATGCGCTTGACCTCTTCGGGCTGCGGTCCTCCCGTGCCCTTGCGGGTCTTGACCATGGTGGTGGGCGACAGCGCTGCGCGAAAGGCAGCCTCATCCAGTGGCAGTGTGTTGGGCGCCCATTTGTATTTGTCCGCGGCCTGGCGATACAGCTTCTGCGCATCCGCGTAGGCGAAGGTTTTCGGCGTGGTGCCGTTGCTGCGTGCTTCAGTCACGATCAGCGAAGCGAAGCTGTGGCCAATTCGGAACGGCACCTTGTATTGACGCTCTAGCGTGTCGGCCAGCTCCATGGACGTGGTCCACTCCGACTCCAGTTCCTCCAGCGCCCGCTGCGGGTTGACCTGCAAGGCGTCCAGCACCGCATCCAGGTTCTTGAACATGGAGGCGGTGGAGCGGAACAGTCCCAGCGAATCGAAGGCGAACTTGTAATCGGTCATTCCCGTGGTGACGTTATGGGCACGCAGTGTCACGCCTTGTGCCTGGCTCACCACATTCGAGGCCGCTTCACGGGTGCGCATCAGCAATCCGGGGTTACGTTTCTGTGGCATCGCGCTGCTGGTGTAGGTGGACTGTTCATCCAGTAGCAACCACGGACGGATCTGGTGATATTGAGTATGGATATCGCCAATCATCGCCCCGACGCGAATCGCTGAGGATGCCGCGAGGTTGGCGGCCTCGATCGGAATGTCATAGGTGGAGACCTGGCTGGAGTCCAGTGAGTTCTCCCTTACCCCATCGAAGCCCAGTAACAGGGCCAGGCGCTCGCGGTTCAACGGGTAAGCAGAATTTGCCAGGACTGCCGTGCCCATGGGGCTCAGGTTAAGGCGGGCATAGAGTTCGCGGATGCGCTGGCCATCGCGCTCAAACGCTGCTTCAAACGCCAGCAAATAATGGGCATAGCTGATGGGCATGGCCTGTACGCCGTTGGTGTAGGCCGGTACCAGGGTGTCGACGTTCTTTTCCGCGAGGGCCAGGATGCGCTGGCGAGTGGCATTCAAGGCGCCACTGTAGGCCAGCACTTGAGTTCGCAGGTTGGCCAGGCGGTAGGTGGCGAGCATGTCCTGGCGACTGCGGCCCGAGTGAATCAGCGAGGCTTCGGGACCGATCTTGTCGGTCATGATCTTTTCCAGTTGCAGCACATCGCTGGGGCGCTTGCCGCCAGGCTGGTCGGCCTGGTCAATGGCGTGGCGCACGCCGCCGGCAATCTTGCGGCCCATCTGGGGCGTGACGATACGCTCTTCGGTCAGCATTACAATCGAGGCTTTGTTGATGCGGTTGAGCCAGGCGAACTGAGTTTGGGTGGGGTCGCCCTTGGTCTTGCGCTGCGTCTGCGACGTGTCCGGTGTGGCACCGATTTTCGCCGCCTGGGCCGCGCATTGTTCAGTGGTGTTGCACGGCAGTTGGCCGGTGTCGGCGGCATAGGCGCCGTAGCTGCTGAGCAGCGCGAAGGCGACGGCGAGATGGATCAAAGTCTTTTTGGTATTCACGGCAAGGCTCCGAAAAATTACAACAGGGGCAGGGTGTAGCTGACGATGAAGCGGTTCTGGTCAACGTCGTTGCCTGAGCCATTGCTTCGGTAGGTTGCGTTGCGCCATTTCACGCCGAGATTCTTCAGCGTACCGCTCTGAAACACATAGCCGATGTCGGTGTCGCGCTCCCACTCGGTGCCTTCCACGCCACGGGAACGCTCGAAGTTGTCACCCTTGAGGTAGCGCGTCATGAAAGTCAGCCCGGGCCAGCCGATGGCCGCGAAGTCATAGTCATAGCGCGCTTGCCAGGAGCGCTCTTCCGGACTGGCGAAGTCCGCCGAGACCATCACGTAGTTGACCAGGTAGGAATCGGTGCCATCCAAGTGTGGAAACCCGGTAGCACCTTTCATGCGCTGGTAGGCAGCGCCGAACGAGTGGCCCTGAATGCTGTAAGTGAACCGGGCGCCGAAAGCTTGGTTGTCGACGTTAGTGTTGCCCGCCTTATTGGAGTCGGCGTAGCGCAGATCGGTCTTGAATGATTGCGACTTGCCCAAGGGCAGGGTGTGCAACAGGTTGAAGATGTGTTGCTTGTAGTTATTCTCGAGGCTGGCGTAGTGGTAGCCGGTGGTGAGGTGTTTGGTCCACTTGTAGCTGGCGCTGGCGAAGTCGAATTTGTCGCTGGGCGTCGCCCCCTTGATGCCTTTGCCGGCGACTTCGAGGTCGTCATGGCCGCTGACGTTGCGCAGGGTGTTGCTCGTCAGGCGCCCGGCGTTGAAGGTCAGGCCGTCGATGTCCTGACTGCTCAACTGAGTGCCGCGAAAGGTCTGGGGCAGCAGACGGCTGTCGTTTGACAGGGCGATGGGCAGTCTTGGCTCCAGGGTGCCGACTTTCAACACTGACTTGGAAATGCGTACCTTGGCCGCCGCGCCCAGGCGACTGTAGCTGTCTGGAGCTTTTTCATCGCCTACCGGCAACAGGCCACTGTTCTGCCGGTCGGGACCGGAGTCGAGCTTCAACCCCAGTAACCCACTGGCATCGATACCGAAGCCCACCAGCCCCTCGGTAAACCCCGACTGATAGTTCAGGATCATGCCTTGGGCCCATTCATCGCGCTTGGACTGCCTGGCGCCATCCTGGTGATAGTCGCTGTTGAAGTAGAAGTTTCGAAGTTCCAGGTCAGCCTTGCTGTCCTTGAAAAAATCCGCCTCCGCGAAAGAGGGGAACGCCAGGGTCAAACCCAGGGTGGCCGAAGTGAGGCCCAGGGCAATAGGGGATTTATTCATTGTTGTTTCCCGTTGGCTGCTGCTTGTTTTTAGAATTGTGTTGCTGAGCGGCGACAGGGAGGCGCGCCCGGCTAGCGCAGGCTAACGATTTGGTCTTCAGATTGAAAATATATAGAAAGTGTCAGGTTGATATGTTCTGAATATGTCTGTCGTGCACGCCATCACGCATGCCGACTTTATCCGTAGCGCCGCAGCCCTGAAGTTTGTCCTGACGCGTCATTAGATCTAGGCTGTGCCGCTATCCCGCAGCGAAGAAGGAATCCACTGATGACCTGGTCCGCCAAACAGTATTCGATGTTCGAACAACAGCGTACCCGGCCCGTGCGGGATCTGGTTGCGGCGATCCCGGAAATGGCTGTGCGCGCCGCAGTCGACCTGGGTTGTGGCCCCGGTAACTCCACTGAAATCCTGGCGCAGCGCTTCCCCAATGCAGCCGTGACCGGCATCGACAGCTCCGAAGACATGCTGGTCAGCGCACGCGAAAGGTTACCCGCGCTTCACTTCGAACTGGCCGACATCGGTACCTGGAATCCAGCGCAAAAAGTCGATGTGATTTTCGCCAATGCTTCGCTGCAATGGCTGCCGGACCACGCCACGCTGTATCCGCACCTGGTCGAGCAACTGGCGCCTGGAGGCGTATTGGCCGTGCAAACCCCGGACAATCTCAATGAGCCGGCCCACGCCTTGGCGCGTGAAGTGGCGGCAGACGCCCGCTGGGCGGGCAAGATCGGTACGGTCAAGCACAACGAGCGCCACGCCGCGAGCTACTACTTCGAGCTGCTGGGCCGGCACTGCGCCACCGTCGACGTATGGCGCACCACCTATCATCATCCGCTCAGTGACCATCGCGCGGTGGTGGAGTGGTTCAAGGCTTCGGCATTGCGCCCGTTCCTGGCGCCACTGGGCGATGCCGAGCAAAGCGCATTCCTCGACAGCTATCTGGCGCGGATCACCGAGGCCTATCCGGCCCTGGCCGACGGCACGGTGTTATTGCCCTTTCCACGGCTGTTCATCCTCGCCACACGTTAAGGTGGCGGGCGTGCAAGTGGCGGTCAGACCGCCGCTTTAGCCGCTTGATCAATCATAGATCAGCTTCTGATAGACCGGCGTTTGCTTGGCGCTGTGCTTGATACGGCGCACTGAGCTGCCGGTGATGAGTCGTCCGCCGAGGAGGAGATTGCCGCGAGGAGCGCGCGGTTCAAAGAGCTGCTGTCTCAAGACCCTTATCGCTTCTGCGCCTAATTCATCCCGGGGCACGTGAAGCGTGGTGAGCGGGATATCGTTGACGTCCGCCAGATTGAAGCCGTCCATGCTCATCACTGAAACATCCTGGGGAACCCTCAAGCCAACATTCTGGAGCGCTTTAACTGCCCCGGCCGCCATAAAGTCGCCTCCGGCCAGGATGGCCGTCGGTCGATCGTCCGGTGCGCAATTTTCCATGAAGGCGGCCACCCGCGCTTCAGATTCAGCACTGCCGAAACCTTCGGCAATTATTTGATGGTTTGCTTCGACAAACTCGAGATTCTGCTCTTTCCATGCCTCACGAATTCCCCGCATTCGAAGGTCCATCGTGTAGCGCCTGAGACACTGGAGGGTCAATACATTTCGGTGGCCCATCTGAAACAGATAATTAATCGAAAAATGACCGATCAAAAAATGGTCGGGTGATATCGAGGGCAGGCGCATGCTGCGGTCAATGCAATTGATCAGCACAACCGGCTTGCTGAGGTCGGCTGCAAGTTGGTGAATGTGCGGATCATCAATACCAATCAGGATCGCGGCATGGGTGTCCTTCTGATTCATCTTTTCCAGAAACAGCAAGGCATCGCTATCGACCTCTTCGAGCTCACAGTAGCGAACTCGAACATCATGCTGCGCGACCGCCTGTGTGATGCCCTGGATAACTTTGTAGTAGAAGATATCAGAGCGTACGTTAAAGGCCCGCGAGGGCGCGAAGAGCGTCAGCCCATTGAGCAGAAAGCGACCATTGGCGAGGTCTTCCATCACGCCATGCTGACGAGCCGCAGCCAACACTTTTTGTCTCGTGGCCGCGCTGGTATTGGATTTTCCGGCCAGCACCCGCGACACCGTCGCTATGGACAGGCCCGTCTGCGCCGCGATTTCAGCAATGTGTAATTTTCCCACCGCGGCTATCCATTGAGACAATTTATGGAAAAACTTTCATAGCAGGAAAACGCTGACAATCCTAGCGTTTTTGGGCATGTCCCAAGCCGTCGAGGAAGAGAATGTAAATTTATACATTTTTGCTGCTGTACGTTTCATAAGCCGTTGCCATAGCGTTGATTCTTCAAATAAAAACAAGACGCCGGGACATCCGGTACAGGCGAAGAATTGATGACTATCGATATCGAACGCAATGCTCGACTTTCGGCCAAGCGAAAATTCATCCCGCACTTACGTTGGTGGATGCTTTCCCTGTTTTTATTGGGGGTCACCGTCAATTATATAACCCGCAACTCATTGGGCATCTTGGCACCGGAACTGAAAACCACGTTTAGCATGTCAACTGAACAATACTCGTGGGTCGTTGCCGCTTTCCAACTCGCCTATACAATTTTCCAACCCGTCTGCGGATGGTTGATCGATGCTATCGGGCTCAAACTTGGCTTTGTGGTATGCGCCGTCATATGGTCGGTGATGTGCCTGTTGCATGCCGGGGCGGCAAGTTGGGTACATCTGGCGATCCTGCGGTTTTTTATGGGGGCCTCGGAGGCCGCTGCCACGCCCGCGAATGCCAAAGCGATCGGGGATTGGTTTCCTAAAAAAGAACGGCCTATCGCAGCAGGCTGGGCAGGGGTCGGATTTTCCTTGGGCGCCATGCTCGCCCCTCCCATCATTTATCTGGCTCATGTCTCTCTGGGGTGGCAGGGCGCATTTTTGATTTCCGGGGGGATCGGCCTGCTGTGGGCTGCCCTCTGGGGAGGGCTCTACCACGCTCCTGATATCCACCCTCGCTTATCGCCCAATGAGTTAGCGCATATTCAACAAGACGGCGAAAAGACCGGCCAGCAAATGCCTTTTTTTAAAGCGCTGAAAAAGATTGGCCGAGATAAACGGTTCTACGGTATTGCGCTGCCCGCCTTCATGGCAGAGCCCGCGTGGGCCGTCATGAGTTTTTGGGTGCCGCTGTACCTGGCCAACGAAAGAGGGATGGACCTTAAGCAAATTGTGCTGTTTGCCTGGGTACCCTTTCTGGCGGCGGACCTGGGCAGTATCGCAAGCGGTTATCTATCGCGTGCGTACCATCGGGTTTTCAAATGCACGCGGGTGAACTCAATCGTCGCCAGTTCAATCACTGGCGCGTTTCTGATGTTCTCGTTGGCGGTGATGACACAGGTGGAAGACCCTTATGTGGCGATTGCGCTTATTTCAGTCGGAGGTTTTGGCCACCAAATTATTTCCTGCATGTTGAGTGCTTTGGTAGTTGAAACCTTTGATCGAGATGAGTTGGCAACTGTTAACGGCATGCGCGGTTCATGCGCTTGGATTGCCAGTTTCATTTTCTCGCTGATCATCGGAGTCAGCGTGGACAAAATAGGCTTTAACCCATTGTTCATTGCCATGGGGCTCTTTGATTTTATAGGTGCATTTTTCATGATTTTGTTTATCGCAGACAGAACCTCCAACGCTAAAGCGGTGCGTGCACGATGAAGTCACTTAAGGTATGGAAGTTACAGGCTCAGGAACAAGGGTATATCGAGCTGCTGGTCGAGGGTCGACACCTATTCAGAATCTATATTCTCGAAGAAGGTTTAGCGCGTGTTCTGCTCCTGCGCGCAGGCACCTTGGCGCTGGACCGCACCTGGAGTATTGCGCCTCAGGCAGACGTGGCCTGGGAAGGCCGGCCTCGCGAGTCGCTAGCTGATTTCTCGTTGCCCGCGTACCGGCTCGAAGAGTTCCAGGACCGACTGGTGCTCACGACCAAAAAACTACGCGTCACGGTGAATCATCCACTGTGGCTACAGTGGGAATTGCATGATGGCCAAACCTTCAGGCCATTGGTCTCGGATCGGCCCACCGGTGCCTATTCGCTTAACGCCCATGGCGAAGGCGTCGAGCATTATCAGCTCCGCGCGCCTGAGCATCGCTACTACGGGCTTGGCGAAAAAACCGGCGATTTGAATCGCACCGGCAGGCGTTTTGAAATGCGTAATCTGGACGCAATGGGCTATAACGCAGCGAGTACCGACCCGCTCTACAAGCATATTCCCTTTGTTATCACGCATCAGGCACACGCAAGCTTCGGGATGTTTTATGACAACCTGAACACCAGCGTATTTGATCTGGGCAACGAGCTGGATAATTATCACCGGCCCTATCGCCGGTACACCGCAGACGCCGGGGACCTCGATTACTGGATACTGGCGGGCCCACGCATACTCGACGTGACGAAGTCTTTCGTGCGTCTGACCGGACGCACCCTGTTTCTACCTAAATGGAGTCTGGGTTACAGCGGCTCAACCATGCATTACACCGATGCCGACAATGCCCAGGAACAATTGCTGGCGTTTCTTGATCTCTGCCGTCAGCACGCTATTCCCTGTGACTCATTTCAACTGTCGTCCGGGTATACGTCCATTGGCGAAAAGCGCTATGTGTTCAACTGGAATCATGCAAAAGTTCCGGACCCCAAGGCGCTGGCCCAGGCATACCGTGATGCCGGGGTCAGACTGATTGCCAACATAAAGCCTTGTCTTTTGCAGGACCATCCGCGCTACCTCGAGGTAGCCAATCAAAAGCTGTTCATTACCGACTCGGAGCACGACGTGCCAGAGCGGTCGGTCTTCTGGGACGATGAAGGTTCCCATCTGGACTTCACCAACCCGGACGCTGTTGGTTGGTGGCAGTCAAATGTCACGTCACAACTTTTGGCGCTGGGGATTGATTGTACGTGGAACGATAACAATGAATTTGAAGTGTGGGACGGCGAGGCACGTTGCCATGGCTTCGGGCGCGAGATAGCCATCAAACATATCCGGCCCGTCATGGCATTGCTGATGATGAGAGCGTCTTTAGAGGCACAACAGCGGTTCTCGCCTTCCGAACGTCCCTACCTCATCTCACGCTCAGGTTGCGCCGGCATGCAGCGCTATGTTCAGACCTGGAGCGGTGATAACCGGACCCACTGGGAAACGATCCGCTACAACACTCGAATGGGGCTGGGCATGAGCCTGTCGGGGTTATACAACGTGGGGCACGATGTAGGTGGGTTCTGCGGTAATAAACCGGATCCCGAACTGTTCGTTCGTTGGGTCCAGAACGGGGTGATGCATCCCCGCTTCACCATCCACTCCTGGAACGACGATGGCACGGTTAATGAGCCATGGATGCACCCCGCGGTTACCGATGCGGTGCGTGATGCCATTCGGCTCAGATACAGGTTGATGCCTTATCTCTATACCTTGCTGTGGCAAGCCAGTAACGAGGATGAGCCCATTTTGCGCCCTACGTTTCTTGACCACGAGGACGACCCTCGAACGTTCGAGGAAAACGACGAATTTCTTCTGGGCAGAGACGTGCTGGTCGCCAGCGTTGTAGAGCAAGGTGCACGTGAGCGCGCGGTGTGGCTACCGCTGAATGCGACGGGATGGTGCGACTGGCATACAGGGGAATGGCACGAAGGTGGCCAGTACGTTTCCCTGGATGCGCCTTTGGAACGCTTGCCCTTGCTGGTGCGAGGAGGCGCCGCGATACCCACCGGTGAATGTCACAAGCTTAATGATTGCTCCCTTGATCGGTATCGCGAACTGGTGATTTTTCCGGCACCGTCAGGCTCCGCCAGTGGCGTGTTATTTGAAGATGACGGCATCAGTCATGGGTGGGAAAACGGAAGTAGCCTGGTGATCAGATGGACCATCGAATATGGCCTGGATTTCATTGATGTGCAGGTATCTAAAACAGGGGATTTTTGTCCAGCCTGGGAGCAGCTTGAGGTGTCCTTGAAGTCAGCGGATGCGCGAGTCTTGAGAATAAATGGCAATCGCGGCGGCACTTTAAAGTTGGCCGAAATAGCGCACCCTCAACTTCATTGATCCCTGAAAAGTCGTGCCCTCCCGAACCCGGAGGGCAGACTCACAAAATCATCACCGAAGTTTATTCAGGGAACTCGTCCGCTGAGATTACGCTCGCATAACCAAACGCCAATGACGCCATATAAGCACCATGCACCTGGGCCGCCGGGATGGTCACGCCGTTGAACTCCAGGTCGCGCGTGGCGCAGGCATCGTGGATCACCGTGACCTTGTAACCCAGGTCTGCCGCTGCCCGCACGACCCCATCGATGCACATGTGGCTCATGCTGCCGACTACCACCAGATCGGTGATGCTGCGTTGCTCCAGCAGTTCGCGCAGGTTGGTCTCGCGAAACGCATTCACGAAGTGTTTGAGCACCACCGGCTCGTTGTGTTCGTTCAACACCTTGGGATGCAAATGTGCGCCTTCCGAGCCTGGCGTGAAGAAAGGCGCGTCTTGCGATGTGAACTCATGGCGCACATGGATCACCGCATCGCCGGCCTGGCGAAATGCCTTGAGGAGTCGCTGTGCTTTGTCTGCCGCCGCTTCCACACCGTCAAGTGGCCATTTGCCCTGGGGGAAGTAGTCGTTCTGGATATCGATTAGGATGAGTGCTTGCTTGGCCATGAAGGTTGCCTCGTGATGGGTTGATGCGTTCAGTATCGTGGCTGGCGCAGGGCTTGGGGATTGGCCACACCGACAATAGCGGGGGGAAAACTGACAATGGCTCTGGAGCGCTCGATTATCGAGCTGGGCGTGTTGATTTACAGCGGCGCGCAGATGGCCGCGGTCCATGGCCTGACGGACTTGTTTGGGGTGGCCAATCGGATCGCCGCCGAACACCAGGCCGAGCAGTTGCCGTTGTTGCGCGTGAGCCATTGGCAAGTCGATCCCGACGGTATACCTGCGAGGGTCTTTGCCAGCCTTGCGGGGGCCGATCAGCCCCTGATGGCGCTTCTGGTCCCGCCGTCGATTGCCGAGTTTCATGAAGAACAGGCACCGCCGGCGCTGCTGGACTGGCTGCGGCGCCAACATGCGGGCGGTACAGTGTTGGGCGGCGTGTGCATCGGATCGATCATGCTCGCACGCAGTGGTTTGCTTGATGGCCGTCGCGCCACCACCCATTGGTCCTCGGCCGAGTCCTTCGCAGCCCGTTACCCGGCAGTCTGCCTGGAAGCCGACAAACCGATGGTCGATGATGGTGACTTGATCACCACCGCCGGGCTGATGGCCTGGTCCGATCTGGGGCTGCGCCTGGTGGAACGCGTGTTGGGGCCCAGCATCGGCGCGAGCACCGCGCGTTTTCTGGTGATTGAGCACAGCGCCAGCGCCAGCCAGTGTGGAAGCAACTTCGCACCGATTTTCAGCCATGGCGACGCCGCGATCCTCAAGGTCCAGCACTGGCTGCAAGGCTGCGGCGCGGTGAATGTCTCGCTGCCGGACATGGCCCGGCAGGCCGGGCTCGAGGAACGCACCTTCTTGCGCCGTTTCCGTTGCGCCACGGGCCTCAAACCCACCGAGTACTGCCAGCACCTGCGGGTCGGGAAAGCCCGGCAGATGCTTGAGTTCACCCACTCGACCATCGACCACATTGCCTGGACCGTGGGGTATCAGGACCCGAATGCGTTGCGCGAGATCTTCAAGAGAATCACCGGCCTTGCGCCCAGTGATTACCGCAACCGGTTTGGTGTGATCCCCGCTGGCGCCAAGCAGTGAGTCCTGGATCGTGCAAATTGCCGCGTCACGGCTGGCGCATCGTGCATAAGCAAACGGGCCAAGTGCTATCACGTGCCCCGCATCTGTTTGATTTGTGTCGGCTTCCTCGGTCTTTCTCAGGTTTGGCCTGATCCCTGCAGCTTCCAGCCTACATACCTGGCTGGATCGCCAAGGGGGCTGCATGAACTCGACTCAGCGCAAGAACCTCATCGTCGCCCATTCGGTTTGTCCGACGGCGCCGCTCCATGAAGTGAACACCAACCTCCAGCTCGCCCGTTGGCTGGCGCGCACGCTCGGGCTTGAGTTCGGCGGCAGCTACAGCGCCGAGCAACATGCCCATCTGGCTGTGTATTTATTGCCGACCCAGACCCTTGTGGGACCGGCGCAGGCGTTGTCCCTCGGGGTGAAGGGGCCGGAAGACCTGTGGGGCGGGTATGTCGATTACGATTTCATCTGCACCAAGGCTATCAGCCATGGCCTGCGCAGTAGCGACGCGATTGCGCCCGAGGGCTGGTCGCCGTTGTTTTCCGAACGCGTGCGCGGGGTGGTGCTGGACGGCCTGAGCGTGTTTGCCCTGCAGGATGCGCTCGACGCGGCCACGCACGTGTTATATGGCGGCCCGATGCGTCTGAAACCGGTGCATGCCTGTGCCGGGCGCGGTCAGGAAGTGGTACGTAGCCTCGACGAATTCGAGGCCATACTCGCTCGGCCCGATGCCGCGCAGCTGTTCAGCGAAGGCGTGGTGCTGGAGCAGGACTTGCAAGAAGTGGTGACCCACAGCGTCGGCCAGAGTTTTATCGGCGGTCATGTCTTCAGTTACTGCGGTGAACAGTTCCTGACCGAGGACGGACAGGGTGAAGCCGTCTATGGCGGTTCCGAGCTGCTGGTGGTCCAGGGTTACTACGAAGATCTGCTCGCCCTTGAGCTGCCGGATGATGTGCGTTTGGCCATCAATCAGGCCCAGACATTCGATAACGCGGCAGATGAGGCCTATCCTGGTTTTTATGCCTCCCGGCGCAATTACGACATTGCCCAGGGCCTGGATGCTGAAGGGCAACGCCGGAGTGGGGTGCTGGAGCAGTCCTGGCGCATGGGCGGCGCCAGCGGCGCTGAAGTCGCGGCGCTGCAAAGCTTTATCGACAATCCCGGGCTGAAGGCGGTTCGCGTGGCATCCGTGGAGACCTATGTCGAGCAGGCCTTGCCCGCCGGTGCCATTGAGGTTTATCGAGGACCGGCAGACAACAGTGACTTCCTTCTCAAATATGTAACGGTCAAATCCTATGACGGCTAGAAGCGAAACCATCACTATCGAAATCGACGACGAGCAGATGAACGGCACCTTCCTCAGCCCCAAATCCAAGGTGCCGGGCGTGTTGTTTGTGCATGGCTGGGGCGGCAGCCAGGAGCGCGATCTGGAGCGCGCCAAAGGTATCGCCGGGCTCGGTTGCGTGTGCCTGACCTTCGACTTGCGCGGACATGCCGACAATGGCATTCCGCTGTCGCGGGTCACCCGAGAGGACAATCTGCGCGACCTGCTGGCGGCCTACGATCGATTGCTGGCACACCCGGCCATCGACACCTCGGCGGTGGCGGTGGTGGGCACCAGTTACGGTGGCTATCTGTCGGCGATCCTCACCTCGTTGCGCCCGGTACGCTGGCTGGCGCTGCGGGTGCCGGCGCTGTACCGCGACGAGAAATGGCATACACCCAAGCGCGACCTGGATAAAGTCGATTTGCTCGATTACCGCAGCACCCTGGTAAACGCGCAGACCAACCGCGCGTTACACGCGTGTGCGGCGTTTACCGGTGATGTGCTGATCGTCGAATCGGAAACCGATGATCATGTGCCCCACGCCACCATCATGAGTTATCGGGCAGCCTGCCAGCAGACCCATTCCCTGACCCACCGGATCATCGACGGCGCCGACCATTCGTTGAGTGACCCGGTGTCACAGCAGGCCTACACCTCGATCCTGGTGAGCTGGGTCACCGAAATGGTGGTGGGCGAGCGTTTGAGCATTATCCAGTCCCAGGATTGATCAAGAGGGTGTCTTTTTCACCCGCAGTGCCTTGGCCTTGGCCTCCACGCCGAGGTACATCACCAGCGCCACCAGCAGCGGCAAGATAAAATAGATCGCCCGATAGGCAATCAAGCCGGCCAGCAGGCTGCCGTGTGATGCTTCATGCTGCAGCAGCGCAATAAACACCGCCTCCAGCACGCCGAGCCCGGCGGGAATATGCGTCACCACCCCGGCGATGCTGCTGATCAACAACACGCCCAGCACCACCGGATACTCCAGGTTTTTCGGCAACAAGGTAAAAATCACCGCCGCCATCAGCGACCAGTTCAGCGCCCCGAGGGCCAGCTGCAGCAGCGCCATGCGCAAGGACGGCAAACTGATCTCGATGCCCCGCACCGACCAAGACCGGCGCTGGGAAAAACGGCAGGCCGCCAGGTAGCTCAAACTGGCCAGTAGCAGTAGAACGCCGACCCCTTGCAATGCGCCGCTGCTGAGTTTCCAGCCCGGCGGCAGTGTCACCAGGCCGCTGCTGAATACCGCGCCGGCCAGGGTCATGTAGCCAAACCAGTTGGTGGCCAGGCTCAAGCCAAGGATTTTCGCGATATTGCCGTTGCTGACACCCAGTCGTGAATACAACCGATAGCGCATGGCGATACCGCCGACCCAGGCGCTGAGGTTGAGGTTGAACGCGTAGCTGATGAACCCTACCGGCAGGATCTGTTTCCAGCGCAAGGGCTGGCGCACATAGGTGCGACCGATCAAGTCGAAGCATGCATATACCAGGAAGCTGCACAGGGTCAGCCCGGCCGCGATCAGCAAGGTCCGCAGTTTGAAGTCGCTGAGGGTCGCGAGCACTTCACTCCAGTCGATACGCCGGGCGAGCAGGGTGAACAGCACGATCAGCAGCAGGAAAAAAGCAATGGTCAGGGGCTTTTTCCAGCGCGCGAAAAACCCTGGTTGTCTACTGTCAGCCGCGTGGGCTTGGGTCATGATCCTGGCTCCGAGGCTGTTGGATGAAGGGTTTCAAGCGCGGTTTATGCGCGGGCAGCCCGCCGATCCAGGCCGGGAAATGCCGCAACACATGGAACACCACAAAACCCACGGTGACCCGCCATAGCCAGCCGCGTGGGGTGCGGTTTTCCGGCATGGTCTTGCAATGGTTCTTGCTCAACACTTCCAGGCGTTCATACAGCTGTTGATTGAAGCCTTGGTCATGAATCAGCACATTGGCTTCCAGGTTCAACGACAGGCTCAGCGGGTCGAGATTGCTCGAACCCACGGTGCTCCAGTGATCGTCCACCAGCGCCACCTTGCCGTGCAGCGGCCGCTGGCAGTATTCGTGGATGACCACGCCTTCCTTGAGCAAATAGTCGTAAAGCATGCGCGCCGCCAGCTTGGCCAGCATGACGTCCGGTTCGCCTTGCAGGATCAGTTGTACGTGCACACCCCGTCGGGCCGCATTCCTGATTTCCCGCAGCAAGCGATAACCCGGAAAGAAATAGGCGTTGGCAATCACCACCCGGTGTTGTGCCTTGCGCAAGGCGTGCAGGTAAGCTTCTTCGATGTCCGAGCGATGTTGCAGGTTGTCGCGGTAGATCAGCCGCACCAAACCATCACCTTCACCCGGGGCCCAGAGCGCCGGGCGTTGTTCCCGGCGCCGCCAGCCGCGTCGCGTGCGCACCTGGCGGCCGCTTTGCGCCAAGGCGAAGTGGTGTAAATCCGCCACCGCCGGCCCGGTCACCTGCACCGCGTAATCCTGCTTGGCCTCGGGACCGAAATCCCCCAGGTGATCGGCGGAAAAGTTGATCCCGCCGATAAACCCGACAGTGGCATCGACCACCACGATCTTGCGGTGCAGGCGGCGGAACCAGTTGGTACGAAACCCCAGGGTCTTGGAGGCTGGATCGAAGATCTGCACCGACACCCCGGCCGCGGCCAGTTCACCCAGAAAGCCCGGGCTCAGTTCGCCGCACCCAAAGCCGTCGAGGCTGACCACCACGTTCACGCCGCGCTGCGCCGCCTCGATCAGAATGCCTTGCAGCTCGTGGCCGACCTTGTCTTCGAACAGAATAAAGGTCTCCAGCAGAATTTCCCGGCGCGCCTCGCGCAACGCATCGAAGACCTTGGGAAAGTACGCCTCGCCGTTTTCCAGCAGTTCAATCTGGTTGCCAGGCTGCCAGCCGTAGTCCAGGTCACGGGTGTTGGCTTCCTGCGGCGGCTGATCGGTGGCGATGTGCTCCACCGCGACTTTTTCCACGGGGGCACTGTTCATAGTTCGACCTCCACTGACAGGGGCACGTGGTCTGACAGATGGGACCAGGGACGGGACGCCAGCACATGCGGTCGATGCGCCTTGAGGTTGCGTACATAGATGCGGTCCAGCGCCAGCAGCGGCAGCCGCGCGGGGAACGTGCGTGCGTGCTTGCCATGGGCGTGCGCAAACACCTCGTGCAGGCCGCTCTGGCTGAGGTCGGCCTGCTGGCGCCAGTCGTTGAAATCGCCGGCGACAATCAACGGTGCGTCGTCGGGGATCTCGCTGATGCGCCGCGCCAACAGCTTCAACTGCTGCTGGCGATGCACTTCCCGTAATCCCAGGTGCACGCAGATGGCATGCAGCTCTTTGGTGCTGCCGGGCAGGCGCAATACGCAGTGCAAGAGCCCGCGACTTTCATGGCCGCTCTGGGATATGTCGAGGTTTTCATGCTGGATGATCTGGAATTTCGAGAGCAGCGCGTTGCCATGATCGCCATGGGGATATACCGCATTGCGCCCGTAGGCGAACTGCGGCCAGATGCTGTCGGCGAGAAATTCATACTGGGGCATGCTCGGCCAGTTGCTGTAGCGCTGGGGATGACGCTCGTGGGTGCCGTGGATTTCCTGCAGGAACACCACGTCGGCGGCCTCGCTGCGAATCGCTTCGCGCAGCTCCGGCAAGATGAACCGTCGGTTCAGGGCGGTGAAGCCCTTGTGGGTGTTGACCGTCAACACGGTAAAGCGCGTGATGGCGGCGCTGGGCGTGACAGGCACCCATTCTGGAATCGCAGCCATGGTGGCTCCTCTGGATGATGTGTCGAATGACCTCCGTTTAAGGCTGACTGTGATTTTCCAGAGAAAGTTTCGATGGTCCTACGGACGGCACGCCTCCAGTGGCAAAGCGACGGCCCCAAGGGCGCTCACGGGCCAAGGCACTTTATAAGTGACGGTTGCGCTACAAACCCGCAAAATGCCACGATCTGGAAAATACCCACGACACGGCTTATCCGCCTGTCGATAATAGCCATCGTTCCAAACAGACCGGGCCTGCTCAATCTATGCGAATGCGCCTTATGTTACTGGGCGGCGGGAATGCCCTTGGGCAGGCGCTGATTCGCCTCGGTGCGGAGGAAGACATCGGCTTCCTCGCCCCGCGCCCGCCTCAGGACGGCTGGGATGCCGCCAGCCTCACCCAATTGCTCGACGACACCCGTCCCGATGCCTTGATCAACCTCGCCTATTACTTCGACTGGTTCCAGGCGGAAGCGGTCAACGAGACTCGTCTGGCCGCGCAGGAACAGGCGGTCGAGCGGCTGGCCGAGCTGTGTCAGCATCACACCATCACCTTGCTGCAACCCTCCAGCTATCGGGTGTTCGACGGCTCGCGTGCCACGGCCTACAGCGAAAAAGACGAACCGGTGCCGCTGGGCTTGCGCGGGCAGGCGTTATGGCGGATCGAGCAAAGTGTGCGCGCCACCTGTCCGCAGCATGTGCTGTTGCGCTTTGGCTGGCTGCTCGATGACAGCATCGACGGCACGCTCGGGCGTTTCCTGGCACGTGCCGAGACACTGCAGGAGTTGTTGCTGGCCGATGACCGACGGGGCAATCCGACGCCGGTGGACGATGCGGCGCGGGTGATTATTTCCGTGCTCAAGCAGCTCGATTGCGCGGCGCCGCTGTGGGGCACCTATCACTACGCCGGGCAAGAAGCGACCACGCCAGTGGCGCTGGGCCAGGCGATCCTCAGCGAAGCGCGCAACTTCCATGCGCTGGCGGTCGAATCCCCCACGCCGCAGGCTCACGCCGCCCGGCCGGACGCCGCCGATGAACCGCAACATGCGGTGCTGGCCTGCAAGAAAATCCTCCACACCTTCGGCATCAAGCCGCGGGCCTGGCGGGCGGGCCTGCCGGCGTTGCTCGACCGCTTCTATCGGCACGGCCAATGAAAAAGGCGCCTGCATCAGGCTGATACCGATCAGTCAAGCCCGCTCCCACAGGAGGTTGGCTTAACTGATGGGCATTACCTTGTATCAGGCGCCTTTTGCGTAGCGGGCGGCTTTTAGAACTTGTAACCAATCCCCACCATGTAAACCATCGGATCGACATCCACATTGACCTTGGCGCGAGTACCGGCGGCCAGGGCGTTGTTGTCGACGGTGGCTTTGGTGCTGATGTCGATGTAGCGCGCCTGGGCGTTGATCAGCCATGTGTCGTTGATCATGTAGTCCATGCCGATCTGCGCGGCCCAGCCCCAGGAGTTTTCCGCCTTGAAGTTGCTGAAGCCGGCTTGTTCGGCGCGGCTGCCGACGTGCTCGTCATAGATCCAGGTGTAGTTGATGCCAGCACCGACATAAGGCTGGAACGCCGACTTGCTGTCCAGCGGGTAGTACACGACGCTCAGGGTCGGTGGCAGGTGCTTGAGGGTGCCGAGCTTGCCGTTGGCGGCGCCGAGGGCGGTGTTCTTGATTTTCACGTCATGCTCGAATGGCGTGGCCGCCAGCAGTTCGATACCGACGTGGTTGGTGAGCATGTAGGCGAAGTTCAGGCCCAACTGAGTGTCGCTGCTCATGGTCGCCTTGCCGCCCAGATTGGTCCCGGCCAATGGGCCTTGGTCAACCTTGACGCTGCCGCTGTCGGCTTTCGGGTTGACCGTGATCGCACCGGCGCGAACCAGAATGTCGCCGGCTTCGAAGGCGTGGGCGAGGGGGGCGGCGAGGGCAAGCGCGAAGAGGGAGGCGCTGAGCAGTGACTTGTGCATGGGGGGCTCCAAAGGACGTTTTTAGTTGGCTGTGTCCAATGGTAAAGATCGCCGGGCTTGAGCTTTTGACGCAGCTCAATGAAATAGCAAGCTAATGAAAATTCGCCGCCGGGCCCTTACTCCGGCAGCTCATAGGCATAAATTTTCTCGGCATCCATCTGATAGCCGGCATCCGCCAGTTCGCTGGTGGACGGTTTGACCTGCATCTGGCCTTCGATCCAGTACGGCTGGTACAGCTCCTCCAGCTTCACGCCGATTTCGCTTTTGACATGCACGATCTGGTTCGACGGCGGCGGTGGAACGTGGATGCAGGCACCGAAATACGGCACCAGCAGAAACTCCGTGGTGCGGCCTTCCTCACTGACTTCCAGCGGCACGATATAACCGGGCAGGCGGATATGCTGGCCGTCCAGTTGCGGCACCACCGGCGCGTCGGGCAAATCCTGTTTCGCCGCGGGGGCCGCTTCGGCGGACAGTGCGTCGGCCATGTTCGACAGGTCGTGCAGCGGCTGCATGTTGGGGATTTCCGCCGGCGCATCCGCCGGAATCATTTCCTGCCACGACAAAGCCCGAGGCTCGTCGGCCCAGGTTGGCAGGGCCACCAGCACTAACAGCGCGAACAGCAAACGGCGCATCGAAAACTTCCTCATAAACGCACAGATAGCCCATCGGCCAAGGATTGTCGGTAGGCGCGCCATGCCGGCACGCTGCCCATCAGCAGGGCTGCGACGAGGATACCGCCCAACAGCGTCCATTCATATTGGCTGGGCGGTGACAGTGGCAAATCCAGGCCATAGTTGGCTTGCAGGTAACCACGGGAGGCGGCGATGCACACGTAGAGCAGCGCGACGCCCGCCACCACGCCGGACAACGCCAGCGCGAACGCTTCGAAAATCAGCAAGCTCGCAATATGCCAGGGGCGTGCGCCGACCGAGCGCAGGATCGCCATTTCCCGGCGGCGTTCGTTGAGGCTGGTGAGAATCGCCGTGAGCATGCCGATCAAACCGGTCAGCACCACAAACAACGAAATCACGAACAGCGCTTTTTCGGCGGTGCCCATCATGCTCCACAACTCTTGCAACGCCACTCCCGGAAGGATCGCCAGCATCGGTTCACCGCGAAATTCGTTGATCTCGCGCTGCAGGGCAAAGGTCGAAATCTTGTTGTTCAAACCCAGCATGAAGGCGGTGATTGCCTGGGGCGTGAGGTCCATGTTGCGCGCCTGATCGGCACTGATGCGGCCCTTGCCCTGGGCCGGGACGCCGTTATGCCAATCGATGTGAATCGCTTCCATGCCACCCAGGCTGATATGCAACGTGCGATCCACCGGAGTACCGGTGCGCTTGAGAATGCCGACCACGGTGAAGGGCTTGTCATCGTGCTTGACCAGGCTGACCACGGCCACGCCGTGGGCCAGCACCAGCTTGTCGCCGAGTTTGTAATGCAGCGCGTCGGCCACTTCGGCGCCGAGCACCACCTCGAAGGGATCGCTGGCAAACGCGCGGCCGCTGGCCAATTCCAGAGACTGTTTGCGCCCGTATTGGTAGTGTTCGAAATACGATGCGTTGGTGCCCATCACGCGATAACCCCGATGGGAATCGCCGAGGGAAATCGGGATCGCCCATTTCACCCGCGGGTTGGCGGCGAAGTGCTCGAAGCTGTCCCAGCGAATATTGTTAGTCGCGTTGCCAATGCGAAATACCGAGTACAGCAGCAGATTGACCGAGCCTGAGCGGGCGCCGACGATCAAGTCGGTACCACTGATGGTGCTGGCAAAACTGGCGCGCGCTTCGGTGCGTACGCGTTCCACCGCCAACAGCAGGCAGACCGAGAGGGCGATGGCGAATGCGGTGAGGATCGCGGTAAAGCGGCGGTTAGCCAGGCTGGCCATGGCTAGTCGAAACAAATACATCTCAAACCTCGAGCGGGGTGGCGGCGCGATTGAGTTCGGCCAGCGACAGGTTGCGGTCGAACAGCGGCGCCAGACTCTGGTCATGGCTGACGAACAACAGGCTGGCACCGGCTTCGCGGCATTCGGCGAACAGCAATTGGATGAAGGCTTCGCGTGCGTCGTAGTCGAGGGCCGAAGTGGGTTCGTCGGCGATCACCAGTTCCGGCTGGCCGATCAATGCGCGGGCGGCGGCAACACGTTGCTGCTGGCCGATGGACAGCGAGTCGGCGCGGCGCTCCAGCAAATCCTGGTCCTGGAGGCCCAGGTGCGCGAGCAAGGTCGCGGCGGCCTGATCGACGCTGCCGTGGCGCTGGCTCGCGCGTTGTGCCCGCAACGTGGAGAAATGGCACGGCAGTTCGACATTCTCGCGTACCGAGAGAAACGGCAGCAGGTTGAACTGCTGGAAGATGTAGCCGGTATGGTCCACGCGAAAACGATCCCGCGCACCGGCCGACAGCTCGGTCAACTCCTGGCCCAACAGGCGGATGCTGCCCGCCGTGGGCTTTTGCACACCTCCCAGAAGCCCCAGCAGCGTGGTCTTGCCACTGCCGCTGGGACCCTTGAGGAACAGGGTTTCCCCCGGCTCCAGGCGAAATGCCGGAATGTCCAGCAACTGGGGATGACCGGGCCAATTAAAACCCAGGTCGGACAGTTCGATCAGTGCTTGGGTCATGTGAACTCAGAACTTGAGAGTGGTGGCGGCACTCGTCGCTTCAACGCCTTGCTGGCCGCTCGGGCCGATCAGTTGTACCTGAATTTTCCGGGTGGCGGGGAAGGTCTTGAACAGGTTCGCCAGGTCGAGGTTCTTCAGCGCGGTCGGCGTGGCGCAGGTGAACTGGTAGTGAGCGTGGATTTCGCTGTGATCGTGATGATGTTCTTCGGCCGCGGCGCCTTTGCCATCGGTGGCGTGGTCGTCATGCTCATGATCCGCATCGGGCTTGTCGCCAAACAACGGGCTGTTGAGCTCCTGGCTGCTGATCACGCAACCGGCCGCCTTGGGCAGGCTGAACAGCACCAGCGGCTGTTCTAGTTGTTTGCGTGCGGCGGCGACCTTGGCCTTGTCGGCGTCAGTGGTGGCCTGGTGCTCGAAACCCACCAGGTTCATGGCCGGGCTTTCCAGCTCCAGCTCCAGGGACTGGCCATCCAGCACCGCGTTGAGGCGTCCGACGCCGTGTTCGTGGGCACCGAGGCTGGCGTGTTCATGATCGTGGTCGTGATCGTGGTCATGTGCGTCAGCGGCTTGAGCGATGGCCAAGGGCAGCAGGGCAAACGGCAAAGCGAGCAACAGGCGGCGCATAGCAGGACTCCAGGCAATAATGAAAATTTTGTTATGTGATCTTATAACAAAAGAGTCGAGAGTTTGACCGTCTGCTTGGCGTTGCGCAAGGCACATGGGAGCATGCTTGTCAGAAAAATTCTGGAGGACGAGCAATGTTGCGAATTCGTGGAACCATCGGTGAGCTGCCCGTGGACTTGACCCTGGAACTGGACGACGGCGATTGGGCCCGGCTGGGCGTGCAGTTGCAGACGGTCAAACCGGCCGGTGCCGAACCTGTCGGCGCAGCGCCGCCGGCCAACCAGGATGACGCCCAATGGCAGGCCGCCCAGGATTTGCTGCGCCAGGCCGGGCAGCTCAGCGGGCTGGAATTATCGGATCAACTCGAGCGGTTGACGGGCAGCGCGTCGGCGGGCAAGCGCTTGTTAGTGCGCCTGCGCCATAGTGCCAAGGTCAAAGTGGCCAGCGGTGGTGATACGCCGCTCTACAGCTGGATCGACACCGCCTCTTAAGCGCCCCCAATAACGTCAACGATAATGCGTGCTTCCTGGATAAACGCGGCGCCTATAAGTTTTTCGCGAGCAAGCTCGCTCCTACAAAAAAAAGCCTTAAGCCCCCTCGCCACAGGCGGTTGTCACTCAATACAGCGCGGCGAACAACTTGCGGCGATACGCCGTCACCAGCGGATGGTCGTTGCCCAACAGCTCGAAGACCTGCAGCAAGGTCTTGTGGGGCAGGCCTTCGTTGTAGCTGCGGTTGCGGATGAACAGCTTGAGCAGGCCATCCAGCGCCGCTTCGTATTGCTGGCGTGCCAACTGCTGCACCGCCAGTTGATACATCGCTTCATCATCCTGCGGATTTTGCGCCAGGCGGCTTTTCAGTTCGGCGGCGTCGGGCAGGTCAGTGGCCTGACGCAGGAAGGTGATCTGCGCCTTGGCGCCGGCGAGGGCGGCCTTGTGTTCGTCGCTTTTGACGGCATCGAGCACGCTCTGCGCTTCGCCCAGTTCGCCGCGCTCGGCAAGGCAGCGAGCGTAGAGAATCAGTGCGCCGGGGTTGCTATTGTCTTCCCCGAGCAAGGTCACCAGGACGGCTTCGGCATCACTGATACGCCCCTCGGCGAACAGCGCCTGGGCCTGTTCCAGCGGGTCAGCTGCAGCCGGCGCGGGCATCTGCACATGCGGTTCGAGCATCGCCCGTACCGCCGACTCCGGTTGCGCCCCGGCAAATCCGTCCACCGGCTGGCCGTCCTTGAACAGCACCACCGTCGGCAGGCTGCGAATGCCAAAGCGCGCGACGATGTCCTGTTCGGCCTCGCAATCGACCTTGGCCAGCAGCAACTCGCCCTGATAGCTCTCGGCAATCTGCGCCAGCAGCGGCATCAACGCCTTGCACGGCGCGCACCATTCGGCCCAGAAATCCACCAGCACCGGCTTGTGGAAGGAGTTCTCGATAACCGCCTGGTCGAAGGTGGCAGTCGTGGCGTCAAAGATGTACGGCGTTGGCTCACTCATGGGGTATCTCGAAGAACGCGGGAATGGAGCAACTATAAGGGCTGGCGGGGTTGGCTGAAAGCGCGTCGCGAATGATACAGACTCACCTTGCGAAACTCCCAGGGCTCGGCCAGGTCCGGCAAGGTCAGCGCATCGAGTATTCCCAGGCGCTGGTAATCGGGGTGTTGAAAATCCCGCACCCGCGAATCGGCGACCAACGCTTGCTGCCCACGTGTGAGGAATTGATCCAGCAGTGGCAGGTTTGCCCGGTCGTACAGCACATCGGCGACCAGAATCAGGTCAAAGCGATCCGCTTCGGCAAAAAAATCGGCCGAATAACCCAGCTCCACGCCATTCAGCGCTGCGTTCGCCCGGCAGGCTGCCAACGCCAGGGGATCGAGGTCACAGGCCACCACTTCCAGGGCGCCGGCTTTAACTGCGGCAATCCCGGCAACCCCGGAACCCGCGCCAAAATCCAGCACCCGCTTGCCCGCTACCCACGTGGGATTGGCCGCCAGATAGCGTGCCAGCGCCAGGCCGCTGGCCCAGCAAAAGCTCCAGTAGGGCGGCTCATGCAGAATGCGCCGGGTTTCTTCGGGGCTGAAGGCGCGGTCCATGTTATCGGCGTCCAGCAGCCACAACGACAACTCGGTATCGGGCAACGCGCAGGCCAGCAGCTGTGCGTCACCGATCAACTCACTCAAGGCGCGTTGCAGGTCCAGCGGTGGCGTCATGGGGCGCGGACGAGTTGCAAGGGCCCGGTGGTCTGGGTGATCGCTTGCTGGATACGCACCGCCGGCAGGTGCAGGATCAACTGGCCGGACTGGCTGGCACGACCGCGCAGTTCGACGCGGCCGCCCGTTGGAAATGCCTGCGGGTTGAAGCGCAAGCGGAACGCCAAGGGCTTGTTGTTGCCGATCAGCACGCTGCTGGCCAGCAGTTTTTGCGGCCGATCGCGTTCATCGATCACCAGCAATGCCAACTCGACTTCGGCCCCGGCGGGCACGCCAGTGAGGGTGCCGCTGACTTCACGCTGATACGCCGGCAACGGCCCGAGGGGTTCCTGGCCGGGAATTTTTTTCTGCTGTTGGGGCGCAGGTTGCGGCGCGGCGGGTTTTGGCGCTTCGCTGCTGCAGGCGACCATAAGGCTGAGCACAGTGAGTAGAACGAGTGGTCGTAGCGGCATGTACGGCTCCAAAAACGCGAAAAATCAGTGATCTTAAGATAAAAACATAATAGTCAGCCTATATACCGTAAAGGCTATGGCTTGTCTTGCGACGGGGATGCGCTACCATGGCCCTCCCATTTTTTGTTGCCTGCCACCATGCACTGTCCCTTCTGCGGTGCCAACGACACCAAGGTCATTGACTCGCGTCTGGTCGCCGAGGGCGATCAAGTGCGTCGCCGGCGTGAATGCCTGGCCTGCGGTGAACGTTTCACCACCTTCGAAACCGCCGAACTGGTGCTGCCGCGTCTGATCAAATCCGACGGCAGCCGTCAGCCCTTCGACGAAGACAAACTGCGCGCCGGTATGCAGCGCGCCCTGGAAAAACGCCCGGTGAGTGTCGAGCGGCTGGAAGCGGCGCTGGCGCATATCAAGCACAAGCTGCGGGCGACCGGCGAGCGCGAGGTCAAATCCCTGGTCGTTGGAGAACTGGTGATGGCCGAGCTGCAAAAGCTCGACGAAGTCGCCTATATCCGTTTCGCCTCGGTGTATCGACGCTTCCAGGACCTCAATGAGTTCCGTGAAGAAATCGACCGCCTGGCCCGTGAGCCGGTTAAAGAATGAATGGTCTGTCCGCTGAACAAGTGATCCTCGATGCTCATTACATGGCGCGTGCCCTGGAATTGGCGCGCAAGGGCCTGTACACCACTCATCCGAACCCGCGAGTGGGTTGCGTAATCGTGCGCGACGGGCAGGTGGTCGGTGAAGGCTGGCACGTGCGCACCGGCGAACCCCATGCCGAAGTCCATGCCCTGCGCGCCGCTGGCGGTCAGGCCCGTGGCGCCACGGTCTACGTGACGCTGGAACCCTGCAGCCATCACGGTCACACGCCGCCGTGCGCCGATGCGTTGATCAACGCCGGTGTCGGCCGCGTCGTGGCGGCGATGCAGGACCCGAACCCGGAAGTCGCCGGACGTGGCTTGCAGCGTCTGGCTCAGGCCGGAATCGCGGTCCGCAGTGGCGTACTTGAACCCGAGGCACGGCTGCTCAATCAAGGTTTCATCAAGCGCATGGAACACGGCCTGCCGTTTGTGCGGGTCAAATTGGCCATGAGCCTGGACGGTCGCACGGCCATGGCCAGCGGCGAAAGCCAATGGATCACCGGCCCGGCGGCACGCGCCAACGTGCAACGCCTGCGGGCCCAGGCCAGCGTGGTGCTGACCGGTGCCGACACGGTGCTGGCCGATGGCGCGCGCTTGACCGTCCGCGCCGCCGAGCTGGGGCTGGATGAGGCGACCACCGCGCTGGCCATGTCCCGGCCACCGCTGCGCGTATTGATTGACGGTCGCCTGCGCGTACCGTTGAATGCGCCGTTCTTCAAGGCCGGGCCGGCGCTGGTGATCACCTGTGTAACGCCGGACAACCAATACCCGACGGGCCCGGAGTGTCTGGTGGTGCCCGGTGTCGAAGGCCAAGTGGATCTGCGCTCGGCGTTGGTTGCGCTGGCTGGCCGGGGCGTCAACGAAGTGCTGGTGGAAGCCGGTCCAAGCCTGGCCGGCGCGCTGGCCCAGCAAGGCCTGGTGGACGAATACGTGATATTCGTCGCCGGCAAGTTCCTCGGTTCCGCTGCCCGGCCGTTGCTGGATTGGCCGCTTGAGAAGCTCGCGGACGGCCCCCAACTCAAGATCACTGAAATGCGCGCTGTAGGCGACGACTGGCGAGTCACTGCCATTCCTGTGCCAGCAGCGGGCGTATAATTTCCGGCCTGCGCCGAGCCCCCAGGAGGACTGCATGTTCACCGGCATTATCGAATCCATCGGCAGCATCCGCGCCATGACCCCCAAAGGCGGCGACGTTCGCCTGCTGGTTGAAACCGGCAAGCTCGACCTCGGCGATGTCAAGCTGGGCGACAGCATCGCCGTCAGCGGTGTGTGCCTGACCGTCATCGAGTTGCCTGGCAACGGTTTTGCCGCCGATGTCAGCCGCGAAACCCTGGACTGCACGGCGATGAACGACCTCAAGGCCGGCAGCCCGGTCAACCTGGAAAAGGCCCTGACCCCGACCACCCGTCTCGGCGGGCATCTGGTCAGCGGTCATGTCGACGGCGTAGGCGAAGTGGTGGCCCGCAGCGAAAACGCGCGCGCCGTGGAGTTTCGCATCCGTGCGCCGAAAGAACTGGCCAAGTACATCGCCCACAAAGGCTCGATCACCGTCGACGGCACCAGTCTGACCGTGAATGCCGTGAATGGCGCCGAGTTTGAGCTGACCATCATTCCCCACACCCTGAGCGAAACCATCATGGCGTCTTATCAGCCAGGACGCCGGGTGAACCTGGAAGTGGACTTGCTTGCCCGTTACCTGGAGCGCCTGCTGATGGGCGACAAGGCCGCGGAGCCTGACTCTTTACAGGGGCCAGGTAACATCACCGAAAGTTTTCTGGCCGCCAACGGCTACCTGAAATCCTGACCAAGGGGGTGCCGCGTGGCGCTCAATAGCATCGAAGAACTGGTTGAAGACATCCGCCAAGGCAAGATGGTCATCCTTATGGATGACGAAGACCGCGAGAACGAAGGCGACCTGATCATGGCCGCCGAGCTGTGCCAGCCTGAACACATCAACTTCATGGCCAAGCACGCACGGGGCCTGATCTGCATGCCCATGAGCCGCGAGCGCTGCGAGCTGCTCAAGCTGCCGCTGATGGCTCCGCGCAATGGTTCGGGGTTTGGCACCAAGTTCACCGTATCGATCGAAGCCACCACTGGCGTGACCACCGGTATCTCCGCCGCCGACCGCGCCCGCACCGTGCAAGCGGCTGCCGCGAAAGACGCCAAGGCCGAAGACATCGTCAGCCCGGGCCATATCTTTCCGCTGATGGCCCAGCCGGGCGGCACCCTGGCGCGCGCCGGCCACACCGAAGCGGCCTGCGACCTGGCGCGCATGGCCGGTTTCGAGCCGAGCGGAGTGATCTGCGAAGTGATGAACGACGACGGCACCATGGCCCGTCGCACGGAGCTGGAAGCCTTTGCCGCTGAACACCGCATCAAGATCGGCACCATTGCCGACCTGATTCACTACCGGATGATCCACGAACGTACCGTTCAGCGGATTGCCGAGCAGCCGCTGGACAGCGAACTGGGACAATTCAACCTGGTGACCTACCGTGATTCGGTGGAAGGCGACGTGCACATGGCACTGACCCTGGGCACCATCAGCGCGGAAGAACCGACCCTGGTGCGCGTGCACAACATGGACCCGTTGCGCGACCTGTTGATGGTCAAGCAGCCGGGACGCTGGAGCCTGCGAGCCGCCATGGCCGCGGTTTCCGAGGCGGGCAGCGGTGTGGTGCTGCTGTTGGGCAACCCGGTGGATGGTGACGTATTGCTGGCGCATATCCGCGAAACCGCTGACCAGGTGCCGGTGAAAAAACCGACCACCTACAGCATCGTCGGCGCCGGTTCGCAGATCCTTCGCGACCTCGGCGTGCGCAAAATGCGCCTGATGAGCGCGCCGATGAAATTTAATGCGATATCCGGTTTCGACCTGGAAGTTGTAGAATACGTGCCCTCCGAATAAAGGCCGGCGATTTCAGCCCCTTGTTCGCGGTTCAAATATCACTAAGGGACGCGTAATGAACGCGTCCCGGCTCTTTAAGAGATTTGTCGAATGACCCTGAAGACCATCGAAGGTACCTTCATCGCCCCCAAGGGCCGCTATGCCCTGGTGGTTGGCCGCTTTAACAGCTTCGTGGTTGAAAGCCTGGTAAGCGGTGCCGTGGACGCCCTGGTTCGCCACGGTGTGAGCGAAAGCGATATCACCCTGATCCGCGCCCCCGGCGCCTTCGAAATTCCACTGGTGGCGCAAAAAGTTGCCCAGCAGGGTGAGTATGCGGCGATCATCGCCCTGGGCGCGGTCATTCGTGGCGGTACCCCGCACTTCGAATACGTGGCCGGCGAATGCACCAAGGGCCTGGCCCAGGTATCCATGGAGTTCGGCGTACCGGTCGCCTTTGGCGTACTGACCGTTGATTCCATCGAGCAAGCCATCGAGCGTTCCGGCACCAAGGCCGGCAACAAAGGCGCTGAAGCGGCGCTGTCCGCCCTGGAAATGGTCAGCCTGCTGTCGCAGTTGGAGGCCAAGTGATTAGCGACGAAAGCGATCGTTTCAACCCGCGCGAGCCACGCCCCGCGGACGCCGGCAAGCCGTCCAAGCAGGAAAAGCGTCGCGCTGCGCGTCAGTTGGCGACCCAGGCGCTGTACCAGCGCCACCTGGCGGGTGCTTCGCTGAACGAAATCGAAGCCCAGTTTCGCGTCGACAATGACTTTACCTTCGCCGACCAGACCTATTTCCACGACATCCTGCACGGTGTGCATGCCAACCTGAGCGAGATCGATGCCGCGCTGACGCCCTGCCTGGACCTGACCATTGAAGAGCTGGATCCGGTCGAGCTGTGCGTCATGCGTCTGTCTGCCTGGGAACTGCTCAAGCGCGTCGACGTGCCGTATCGCGTGGTGATCAACGAAGGCATCGAACTGGCGAAAGTCTACGGTTCGACCGACGGTCACAAGTTCGTCAACGGTGTGCTCGACAAGCTCGCTCCACGCCTGCGTGAAGCCGAAGTGAAGGCCTACAAGCGCTGATTCGCGCTGGGGGCCCCGATGGGCGAGTTTGAGCTGATCCGTAAGTACTTTGCCGCCGCGCCCTGTGCGCAAGGCGGCGAAGGCATTGCCTTGGGGATCGGTGATGACTGCGCCTTGCTGGCGCTCCCTGCCGGGGAGCAGTTGGCGGTTTCCACCGATACCCTGGTGGCCGGCGTGCATTTTGCCGACCCCTGCGATCCTTTCCTGCTCGGCCAGCGCTCGCTGGCCGTGGCGGTCAGCGACTTGGCGGCCATGGGCGCCAACCCGCTGGCCTTTACCCTTGCACTCACCACGCCCACGGTTTCGGCCGATTGGCTGCAACGCTATGCCCAGGGCTTGAACGCCATGGCTCAGCGCTGTGGCGTAGGCCTGGTGGGAGGCGATACCACGCGTGGGCCGTTGAGCCTGACCGTCACGGTGTTTGGTCGCGTCCCGAGCGGCCTGGCCTTGACCCGCGGTGGCGCACAGCCGGGGGATTTATTGTGTGTCGGCGGGGATCTGGGCAACGCCGCCGGCGCCTTGCCGCTGGTCCTCAACCAGCGTACCGCGCCGCCAGCGATTGCCGAGCCGCTGCTGGCCCATTACTGGTCGCCACAACCGCAACTGGCCCTGGGTTTGGCGCTGCGGGGCAAGGCTACATCAGCCATGGACATCTCTGACGGCTTGTTGGCCGACTGTGGGCATATCGCCAAGGCTTCAGCACTACGCTTGGTGATTGAGCAACAACGACTACCCTTATCCTCGGAGCTGCTGGCGTTTCTTGGCGCGGATGAGTCCCGGTCCGCGGCCTTGAGCGGTGGTGACGATTATGTGCTGCTGTTCACGCTGCCGCCGGCCGAGTTGGCGCCATTGTTGGACAGTGGCTGGCCGGTCAAGGTGGTCGGACGGGTGGAGCAAGGTCAAGGGGTGGCGCTGGTGGACTCCGCCGGACTGGACATTACCCCGGTGATTCGTGGCTATCAGCATTTTCGCGAAACGCACTGACACCTCCATCCTGCCGTGTTCTACCTGAGGTCGTGGTTATGGTTGTTCGTCACTGTTTATTGATATTGCTCTGTGTATTCAACTGCTCGGTACGGGCCGATGAAGTCCGCGCGGTGCCTGGCGAGATTCGCCTCGCCAGTGAAATCTGGACGGATTACACCAACGCCGATGGCAGCGGCCTGGCCTGGGATGTGTTGCGCAAAGTGTTCCAGCCGGCCGGGGTCAAGGTCGTCGTCCAGACCATGCCCTATACCCGTTCGGTCGGCCTGGCCCGGCGCGGTGAAGTCGACGCCTGGGTCGGCGCTTACCGTGATGAAGTCGAGGGCGTGCTGTATCCGCACTGGCACTTTGATTTCGACGCCGTCTACGCCCTGGGGCTGGCGAGCCGTCCGACGCCGACCCTGGCGACCCTGGGCAATTACCGTCTGGCCTGGGTGCGCGGCTATCGGTACGAGAAATACTTGCCGAACATTCGGCGTTTCAACCAGGTCGAGCGGCGCAGTGGCATCTTGTCGATGCTCCAGCATGACCGGGCGGATTTCTACATTGAAGCGCTGGACGAAGCGCAATACATCCTGGGCCAGGCCCCGGACCCGTCTGTCTTCAGGCTCACGCGGGTGACCGAGTTGCCGTTGTTCCTCGGCTTTACCGACAATCCGCGGGGGCGGGCGCTGATGGCATTGTTTGACGCCCGCATGGGCACGCTGGTGAAAAACGGCGAATTGAAACCGATCTTCGAGCAATGGGAGCAGCCGTATCCATTCTGACGCCCATAGAACCCAGACAAAGGCCAATCGAACCGATTGATCTTTATCAGCGATAATTCAGCTTAAGCGTCTGTAGGAACCTGCTGTTACAATGCCCGCCTCTGTGAAATCTGAAATCAGGAGCACACGGTGCCCGTCGTTTTCGTCGCCGCTTCCAAGCTGCCTACCCCTTTTGCCACGTTCACCATGCATGGCTTTCTTGAAGAAGCCACCGGCCGCGAACATGTCGTGCTCAGCCTGGGCGATATCGCCGACGGTGCCCCGGTTCTGGGGCGCTTGCACTCCGAATGCCTGACCGGTGACGCGCTGTTCAGCCAGCGCTGCGACTGCGGTTCGCAACTGGAAGCCGCTTTGCAGGCCATCGCCCGTGAAGGCCGTGGCGTATTGCTGTATTTGCGTCAGGAGGGCCGTGGCATTGGTCTGCTGAACAAGATCCGCGCCTACGAACTGCAAGACGGTGGCGCCGATACCGTGGAAGCCAACGAGCGCCTGGGGTTCGCTGCTGATCAGCGCGACTACGCCATCTGCCTGCCGATGCTCGAGCATCTGGGCGTGCAATCCCTGCGCTTGATGACCAACAACCCGCGCAAGGTCAAGGCCTTGACCGACATGGGCATCACCGTCGCCGAACGTGTGCCGTTGCACACCGGTCACAATCCGCACAACAAGCTCTATCTGGCGACCAAGGCCAGCAAGCTCGATCATATGATGGGTAACGAGCACCAGGGCGAGGTCGACCGGGCGTGACGCGCGGCCAGGTCAAACGGCGCTTGTCGGTCAACTGGTGGCAGTACCTGGCGCTGGCGCTGCTGCCGTTGTTCGTGATCAATATGCTGTTTGGCAAGAGCGAGCCGTTGCTGCCGATGTTGGCGATGCCGTTTTTTATCGCCGGCGCCGCTTCTATGTTCGCCAGCCTGCGCTTTTTTCACCCTTATAAACACGCGTTGATCGCCACCGGCAAAGCCCTCGACACCGCCGAAGAGCCCGCCGCCTGGATCGCGTTGGCGGCCCGGCGGCGCGCGGCGTTGCTGGTGGCGGCGTTCCCCGCCTGGATCGGTGCGTTGGCAGTATTTGTCGGCCTGGAAGCGGTGCCGCTGTTCCTGTTGGCGCTGTCGACCCTGGTGTTGTTCTACCTGTACCGCATCCCGCGTCAGCTGGGATGACGCGCGTCTGGCTGGCGCTGCTGTTGCTGGCCGCGAGCGCGTCGGCAACGGCATTTGAGCGGGTGGTCAGCCTCGCCCCGTCCTTATCTGAAATCGTCGTTGAACTGGGGGCCGCCAAGCTGCTGGTGGGCGTCCTCGACGGCGGCGAGCGGCCCGCGGCGCTGGCGAACGTGCAATCGGTGGGTCGCTACGGGCAGTTGAACATGGAGCAACTGCTCAGCCTCAAGCCCGATCTGGTATTGCTCTGGCCCGGTAGCGTCGGCCCCGCGCAGCGCGAGCAACTGCAACGCCTGAACATCCCGGTCTACGTCGCCGAACCGCATAGCCTGGAGCAACTGAGCGGCCAGGTCGAAGCCATCGCCCGGCAACTGGGGCGTGCCGAGGCGGGCCGACAATTGGCTGCGCAGTTGCGCCAGCGCGTTGCCGGGCTGCGCCGCCAGTACCAGCGGGCCGAGCCATTGCGCGTGTTCTATCAAGTCTGGAATCCGCCGCTGTATACCGTGGGCGGTGCGCAGATCATCAGTGATGCGCTGGGCGTCTGCGGGGCGCGCAATGTATTCGACGACCTGAAGCTGCCCGCGCCGCAGGTCAGTATCGAGTCGGTGTTGCAGCGCAATCCCGAGGTGATTCTGGCGGCTGACCAAATGCAGCTGAATGCCTGGCACGCCTGGCCGCAGGTCGCGGCCGTAGAGCAGGCGCGCTTGCTGATCATCCCGGACAAGGGGCTGGAACGGCCCAGCGGGCAGATGGTCGAGGCTGTGGCCAGGTTGTGTGAAGTGCTTGACCCTGGCCGTTGAGGCATAGGTATCTACACAATTTTGCCTCAACGCTTAACTCCTGGCAGGTAGAGCTGTTGTGGCGAGCGGGCTTGTCGGAACGCCGCATCGCCCGCTTTGGGCTGCGAAGCGGCCCCAAAACCAGCCGAATGCGGAGTATCTGATACTCCGCATTCGGCTTACTGGGACTGCTTCGCAGTCCAACGCGGGCGATGCGGCGTTCCGACAAGCCCGCTCGCCACAGAGAAATCGTCAGTTTCTGACAGTTGGGTAGATGCCTAGGTCGTTGAGGCTTAGCGTTGTGACGTCCAGGTCACACCGAGCATCAGCGCACGACCTTCTTCCCGGTAGCCATACTGCATGCCTTGGTGCTGATACAGCGCCCGGCTGTAGTCTTTGTCGAGCAGGTTATCGAGCTTCAGGTCCAGCTTGATCTCGGGATTGACTTCCCAACTGCCGCGCAATCCCAATAGCCCGTAACCGCCCAGTCGCTGCTGATTCTTCGGGTCGTCGTAGCTGCCGCTGACGGCTTGCCAACTGGCGCCGACGGCGAATTGCTCGAACTGGCGATCGAGGTCCAGGCTCAGGGTGCGCCGGGCGCGACGCGTCAGGGTGTAACCGCTGTCGCGGTCGCGAGGGTCGATGATTGCCAGTCCAAGGCTGCTCTGCCAACCCAGCAGCTCTTGCTTGAGTGCTGCCTCGAAACCATTGATACGCGCCGACGCAACGTTTTGCGGGCCGTCGCTACCGAACACGATGGCATCCTTGATATCGGTTCGGTACAGCGAGGCTTCCAATCGGCGGGTGTCGCTGAGTTGGCTGCGCCACTGCACTTCATAGCTTTTCGAGGTCTCGGGCTGCAGATCCGGGTTGCTGTTTTTAAAGCCATTGTCGTTCGGGTAGTAGAGGTCGTTGAAGGTTGGCGCGCGAAAGCCCTCGCTGTAGCTCAACAAAAGGTCATTGTCCGGGTTGAGGGGCAGGGTGAGCGTGCCGCTCCAACTGTTCTGGCCGCCGAATTGCTGGTTCTGGTCGCGGCGCAGGCCCAGCTCGGTGGAAAAAAACTGCCCTTCAAAGCGGTGCTGGATAAACGCTGCACGGTTCCAGCGACTGTCTTCGGCCAGCGGTGTGCTGCTGTTGACCTGGTCTTCGTACCAGTCGCCGCCCAGAATCAGGCCGTTCTGTGGATTGAGCCTCAGGTCGTTCTGCCAGTTCAGCGAGTTGCGATAGGTGTTGAACACACTACGGTCCTCACTGAGTTTGTCGAGGGTTTTTTCACGGTTCTCACTGTGGCCCAACTCTATCCGGGAGGTCCATGCGTCGTTGATGCGCGCATCGACATAACTGCTGACGCCACTTACGCTGAATTCGCTGTAGGGCGTTTGCTGGAAAACCCGATAATTTGCGTCATAGCGTCCGAACGGATTGTCGAACTCGCTTTTGCCGCGATTATCCAGCACATTCAACCCCGCTTCGAGGTCGTCATTGAAGGCATGGCTCAGGCTGAAACTGATCGACTGATTGCGATAGGCATCATGGTCGCCGTCGCTGGGGTACGACGTCTGGGTGCGATTGATCCCGTGGGTGTCATCCAGGCTGGCACCGAGGTTGAAGCGGGTTTGCTCGTTACCACCGGACAAGCCCAGGCTGCGTTCCCAGCTCTGATGGCTGCCAAACCCCAGGTGCAGGCGCGGTTGCAGGCCGGATTCGCTGCTGCGGCGGGTGAAAATCTGAATCACGCCGCCAATCGCATCGCTACCGTAGATCACCGAGCGCGACCCGCGCAGTACTTCCACGCGCTCGATCTGCTGAATGTTCAGGTGTTGCAAGTTGCTGTCGCCGGAGGTCGAGTTGCCGATGCGTTGCCCATCCACCAGCACCAGGCTTTGTGCCGATTTGGTGCCGCGAATGTAAATACTGGCGAGGCTCCCGCGACCGCCCGTCTGTGAGACCTGCACACCCGGCACCCGCTTGAGCAGGTCGCTGACGCTGGAGGGTTGCAGGCGCTCGATGTCGGCCCGGGTGAACACCGTATTGGCGGCACTGCTGTCATTGCGCGCCTGGACCTGACGGTTGGCGCTGATCACCACGTCGGGCAGCTTCAGGGCCGCGTCGCGGGTATCGGCAAACAGGAGCGGGGCGGGCAACAACAGAAGTGGGACGGCGACGCGAAGATATTTCATGGGCTATCCATGGCTTTCGAAGCAATACAAAACAAATGTGGGAGCTGGCTTGCCTGCGATCGCGGTGGCACATCCAGCACCGATGTGTCTGATAACCGCTATCGCGAGCAAGCCCGCTCCCACTATTTGATCCGGGTTCTACCGGGGGCCGGGCTACAGGCCGAGCAAGGCCATACGCTCGCGAACCGACGCCTCGATACCGGCTTCATCCAGCCCGCACTCGGCGAGCATCTGCGCCGGCTTGGCGTGTTCGACGTAGATATCCGGCAAGCCCAGGTGCAGCACCGACTTGAGGATATTCTCGCGTGCCAGGAACTCGCTGACCGCCGCGCCGGCGCCACCCATGATCGCGTTTTCTTCGAGGGTCACCAGCAACTCATGGCCGGCGGCGAGCTCGCGCACCAGGGCTTCGTCCAACGGCTTGACGAAACGCATATCCACCACGCTCGCGTCGATCTTCTCGGCGACTTTCAGGGCTTCCGCCAGTTGCACGCCGAAGGCCAGCAAGGCCACACGCTGACCTTGGCGACGGACGATGCCCTTGCCGATTTCGATCGGCTCCAGATCCTTTTCAATCAGTGCATTCGGACCGTTGCCGCGCGGGTAGCGCACGGCGGCCGGGCCGTTGTACAGATGGCCGGTGCTGAGCATCTTGCGCAGTTCGTTCTCGTCACTCGGGGTCATCACCAGCATGCCGGGGATGCAGCGCAAGTAGGACAAGTCGAAACTACCGGCATGGGTCGGGCCGTCTTCGCCCACCAGGCCAGCACGGTCGATGGCGAACAGCACGTCGAGGTTCTGCACCGCCACGTCATGCACCAACTGGTCATAGCCGCGCTGCAGGAACGTGGAATAGATCGCCACCACCGGCTTGGCGCCTTCACAGGCCATGCCGGCGGCGAAGGTCACCGCGTGTTGTTCGGCAATCGCCACGTCGAAATAGCGCAGCGGGAAGCGCTCGCTGAACGCCACCAGATCGGAGCCTTCCTTCATCGCCGGGGTGATGCCCACCAGGCGTGCGTCGGCGGCGGCCATGTCGCACAGCCATTCGCCAAACACACCGGAGTACTTCGGTCCGCTGGCTTGCTTCGGCGTGGCGGCCGGCGCGTCGAGCGGATCGAGCTTGGTGATGGCGTGGTAACCGATCGGGTCGACTTCCGCCGGGGCGAAGCCTTTGCCTTTTTTGGTGACCACATGCAGGAACTGCGGACCCTTGAGGTCACGCATGTTGCGCAAGGTGGCAATTAGCGTCGGCAGATCATGGCCGTCGATAGGGCCGATGTAATTCCAGCCCAGTTCCTCGAACAGAGTCCCGGGGACCAGCATGCCCTTGGCATATTCTTCGGTCCGGCGGGCGATTTCCCAGGCGCCGGGCAGACGCGACAGCACCTTTTTGCTGCCTTCGCGCATGCTGGCGTAGGTGCGGCTGGACAGAATCTTCGCCAGGTAATTGGACAGCCCGCCGACGTTGCGCGAGATCGACATGTCGTTGTCGTTGAGGATCACCAACATGTTGGCATCCACCTCGGGCGCATGGTTCAGCGCTTCGAACGCCATGCCGGCGGTCAGCGCGCCGTCACCGATCACGGCAATCGCCTTGCGATCACTGTTTTGCAGGCGGGCGGCAATCGCCATGCCCAGCGCTGCGCTGATCGAGGTGCTGGAGTGGCCGACGCCGAAGGTGTCGTATTCGCTCTCGGAACGACGCGGGAAGGCGGCGATGCCGTCTTTCTGGCGCAGGCTGGCCATGCGCTCGCGGCGTCCGGTGAGGATTTTGTGCGGATAGGCCTGATGACCGACGTCCCACACCAGCCGGTCGTCCGGGGTGTCGAAGACGTAATGCAAGGCGATGGTCAGCTCGATGACGCCAAGGCCGGCACCGAAATGCCCACCGGTCTGGCCGACCGTGTAGAGCAATTCCAGGCGCAATTCATCGGCCAGGGTTTCCAGCTCGGCTTCACCCAGACGACGCAGGCCGTCCGGCGTGACAGCACGGTCGAGCAGGGGCGTGGTCGGGCGTTTGCGGGGAATCTCTTGAAACGTCGTGGGCATCAGGCGAATCGTTATAGGTATAGAAGAGGCGGCAGTTTACCTCAAGCATCGCAAACTGCCCACGCGGAGCGCCGAACTTGGCCGATATGCAGCCCAGATGAGCGCAGCAGTCAGTGGCGGCGTTCGACGATATACCGCGCCAGGTCACGCAACGGCCCGGCCGCCGCGTCGAAAGGTCGCAGGGCGTCCAGCGCCTGGTCGCGCAGCTCGAGGGCGTAGGCTTTGGCCGCTTCCAGGCCGAGCAGCGAAGGATAGGTCGGCTTGTCGCGCGCGATATCGGCGCCTTGGCGTTTGCCGAGGGTCGCGGTATCGCTTTCCACGTCGAGAATGTCGTCCTGCACCTGGAAGGCCAGGCCGATGGCGCGGGCGTAGGTCTGCAATGCCGCCAATGGCGCGGCTTCGGCCCGGCCGCTGGCCAGGGCGCCAAGCTGCACGGCGGCCTCGATCAACGCGCCGGTCTTGTGGCGATGCATGTATTCCAGGGCGTGCTGATCCAGCTTGAGGCCGACAGAACCCAAGTCAATTGCCTGGCCGCCGACCATGCCGGCAGGGCCGGCGGCCATGGCCAGCGCGGTGACCATGCGCAAACGGATCTCGGCATTGACGTCGCTCAAGCGCGGGTCGAGCAGTGCGCTGAATGCCAGGCTTTGCAGGCCGTCACCGGCCAGAATCGCACAGGCTTCGTCAAACGCCTTGTGGGTGGTGGGCTGGCCGCGACGCAGGTCGTCATCGTCCATCGCCGGCAAATCGTCATGCACCAGGGAATAGGCGTGAATCAACTCCACCGCACAGGCCGCGCCGTTGGCTTGCTCTGCTGCGGCACCCAGCGCCTCGCAGGCCGCATAGGCGAGTAATGGCCGTATACGCTTGCCACCGTTCATCACGCTGTAGCGCATGGCTTCATACAGACGCTGCAATTCGGGGCTTGGCGCAACAAACAGCGGCGTCAGCGCCGCGTTGACACGGGCCTGGCTGCTGGCTTGATAGACGTCGATCATTCAGCTTGTTCCGCGTCGAAAGGTTCTTCGGCCAACTCCCCGTCACGCTCCAGCAACACCTGAACCTTCTGCTCGGCCTGCGCCAGCGCGCTTTGGCAATCACGGGTCAGACCGATGCCTTGCTCGAACGCCGTCAACGAGTCTTCCAGCGACAACTCGCCGTTCTCCAGACGCTCGACCAGGGTTTGCAGATCAGCGAGGGATTGTTCGAAATCGAGTGCAACTTTTTTGCGGGCCATGGCGGCTATTCCGGTTGACGGTAAACGGGCGCGACACTAGCAGATAGGGGGTGGAGGGGCAAATGAGCGACAAGGTTCAGTCGCTCTCGCCAGTGATTCGACGGTGGGGGCTCCGGCGAGCCCCAATGCCGTTCAGTTAGGACTGTTGTGGCGAGCGGGCTTGTCGGAACGCCGCATCGCCCGCGTTGGGCTGCGAAGCAGCCCCAGTAAGCCGAATGCGGTGTATCAGAGACTCCGTAGCGGCTGGTTTTTGGGGCTGCTCGCAGCCCAGCGCGGGCGATGCGGCGTTCCGACAAGCCCGCTCGCCACAGGGACATTCGTCAGCTTCTGAAAGTTGTGTAGATACCGATGCTCCTACAGTGGTCGCTATTTGCTTGACTGAACGGCATTGGGACAAGTTCTCTCGCCACAGCGGCTGTGCAAGCTTCCGTCAAGGTGGCAGGCTTAGTTCTGACGTGCAGTCAGCGCCGCGTAGCCGTTCATCAGGTTGCGGTAGTTGGGGATGCGCTGCGACAACAGGTTGCCCAGGCCTTCGATATCGTTGCGCCAGTCGCGGTGCAGCTCACAGGCTACCGAGAACCAGTTCATCATTTGCGCGCCCGCTTGCGTCATGCGACTCCAGGCGGCTTGCTGCACCGTGGTGTTGAAGGTGCCCGAAGCATCGGTCACTACAAACACTTCAAACCCTTCCGCCAGCGCCGACAGTGTCGGGAACGCCACGCACACGTCCGTCACCACACCGGCAATGATGATCTGCTTGCGCCCGGTGGCCTTGATCGCCTTGACGAAGTCTTCGTTATCCCAGGCGTTGATCTGGCCTGGGCGAGCGATGTACGGCGCGTCCGGGAACATTTCTTTCAGCTCCGGAACCAGCGGGCCGTTGGGGCCTTGTTCGAAACTGGTGGTGAGGATGGTCGGCAGTTCGAAGAACTTGGCCAGGTCAGCCAGGGCCAGCACGTTGTTCTTGAACTCGTTGGGCGAGAAGTCCTGTACCAGCGAAATCAGCCCGGTCTGGTGATCGACCAGCAGCACGATGGCGTCGTCTTTGTTCAAGCGGTTGTAAGTTGGAGTGCTCATGGTTGAATCCTTTTTTGTCTAAGTGGGTAGGGCGTTGCGTTCAACATGGGCACAGATTAAGCGGTGGACGATGAGGGATAAATGGGGCGAAACAGGTAATACTGTCAACTAAAACGAGACAATTGAAAGGGAACCCTCGGTTTCAGCGGGCTGCTGATTAATTAGCTTCCTTCACCGCACTCAGAAACGCGCAGGTGCGCTCTTGTTGCGGCTGTTCGAAAATCTGCGTCGGCGTCCCCTGTTCGTGAATCTGTCCCTTGTAGAAAAAACACACCCTGTCCGCGAACTCCCGGGCGAAACCCATCTGGTGCGTGACCATCAGCATGGTCAGGTTGTGTTCGCTGCCCAGCTGGCGAATGACGTTGAGCACTTCGCCACACAGTTCTGGGTCGAGCGCCGAGGTCACTTCGTCGAACAGCATGACCTTGGGCCGCATCGCCAGCGCACGGGCAATCGCCACGCGTTGTTGCTGGCCGCCGGAGAGTTGCGACGGATAATGTTCCAGCTTGCTGCCCAGGCCCACCAGTTCGAGCAGGTCCGCCGCGCGTTCGCGGGCTTCTGCGGTTTTCATGCCGAGCACTTGCACCGGCGCTTCGATGACGTTTTGCAGCGCCGTCATGTGCGGGAACAGGTTGAAGCTCTGGAACACCATGCCGATCTTGCCGCGTACGCGACGGATATGCCGGTCGTTGGCCGGCACCAGCACACCGTTGCGGTTAGGCATGTGGGTCAGCAGGTCATCTTCGATGCTGATCGAGCCGTCATCGATGCCTTCCAGGGTCATCAATACCCGCAGCAATGTGGATTTGCCTGAGCCGCTGGGGCCGATGATCGCGACCTTCTCGCCGGGGCTGACATTCAGGTTCAAGCGGTCGAGGACGGTAAAGCTGCCATAGCGCTTGGTAACGTTCTGGAAGCTGACGATCGGTTTGACGGATTTGAGTGCCTGCATGGCCGGGGCCTCCTGCGGCTGCAACGGTGACGGGGCGTGATACTGGAAAAGGTCGCTGGGTGTCGAAGACATTCGAGAAGTCATTAGCGTAGCTCCAGGCGCGCTTCAAGGCGCCGTACCAGATAAGCCAGGCCGATGCTCAGGATCAGGAAAAACAGCCCGACCATGCTGATCGGTTCCAGGTAACGGAAGTTCTCGGAACCGATGTTCTTGGCCTGTTGCATGATTTCCACCACGGTAATTGCCGACAGCACCGGCGTATCCTTGAGCATCGCTACCAGGTAGTTACCCAATGGCGGCAGGATCGGCCGCAAAGCCTGCGGCAGAATGATGTTGCGGTAGGCGCTGTACGGGGCGATGTTCAGCGCCGTCACCGCTTCCCATTGGGCGCGCGGCACCGCATCGAGACCGCCGCGATAAACCTCGGCGATGTAGCAGGCGTAATGCAGGCCGATGCCCAGGATGCCGACCTGCATGGCGCTCATGCTGACACCGTAGTTGGGCAGCACGTAGTACAGGAAATACACCTGGATCAGCAGCGGTGTGCTGCGAATGAACTCAATGACTGCGGTGGCCGGCCAGGACAGCCAGAGCCGTCGGCTGCGTCGACCGATCGCGAGGAACAGGCCGAGCACAATGGCGATCAGAAAACCGATCAGGGTGATACCTAGGGTGTTGAGCGAGGCCCGCAGCAGGTCGGGAAGGATTTGCCAGGCATAGCTCCAGTCGAACAAGGTCATGACAGACCTCCACGCATCCGCCCGCGGGCCAGGCGCCGTTCAACATGGCGCATGCCAAAATTGATGGCCTGGGCCAGGATGAAATACATCAGCAGCGCCAGGCTGAAGATTTCCAGGGTCTGGAAGGTGGCCTGGTCCAACTGCCGGGCGCGAAAGCTGAGGTCGGACAAGGTGATCAGTGACACCAGCGAGGTGTTTTTCAGCAGTTCGATCAGCAGGTTGGTCCCCGGCAGGATTGCCGCCAATAAGGCCTGGGGCAGGATGATCCGGCGAAAGCGCGTGTAGCGGCTGAAATTCAGCGCGGTGGAGGCTTCGTACTGACCCTTGGCCACCGAGCTGATTGCTCCGCGCATGACTTCCGCGCCGTAAGCGCCGATGTGCAAGCCGAGACCGACGACGGCCACGCTGTAGGGGCTCAGCGCGATGTTGAACGGGGGTAGTGGCAGCACGAAAAACAGCCAGAACAACTGCACCAGCAGCGAGGTGCCGCGAAACACTTCGATGTAGGCAATGGAAAACCAGCGCAGGAGTCGCCAGGGCGACATGCGCCCCAGCGCCGCAAGAATCGCCGTGACAATCGCCAGCAGCGAACCGAGGAATGTCACCTGGAGCGTTACCCAGGCGCCTTGTATCAACAGCGGAAGTAATTCACCCATGGTTCAACCTGGCCAGTCGGATTAAGCAGAAAAATAGGCACCACGCCGTGGCGCCATGCCTGTTTCGACTATTGAGCGCAGAGCTCAGCAGCGGTTTTGCTGGTCAGGTTGGATTTGTCGAAGCCGAAAGGTGCAACCGCCTTGAGATGTTCTTCGGAGCCCAGCCATTTCTTCAGCTCGGCATTCACTGCATCCCGCAGCGCCTTGTCTTCCGGGCGGAAGGCGAGGGCGCCGTAGCCAATGTGCGAAGGGTCATCCTTGAATTCGGTGATCGCCTCGACCTTTTCGCCACCTTTGGCGGCCAGGTTTTTCATGGTCAGTTGAGTGCCCACGGCGGCATCGGCACGCCCGGCGCGCACCGCTTGCAATTGCGCGGTGGTGTCCGGTACTTGCAGGATCTGTGCGTCCTTGACCCCCGAGTCCCGCGCATAAGCCAGGTTCACCGTGCCCGCCATGATCGCCAGTTTTACCTCGGGGTTTTTGGCGATGTCTTCATAGCTGTGCAGGTTATGCGGATTACCCTTGGCGGTGAGCAGAGCGTCCGGCAGTTGATACTGCGGGTCGGTGAACAGCACTTGCTTGCAGCGTGCCGGGGTGATGTACATGCCCGCGGCAATCACATCGAAACGCCCGGCGCGCAGGCCCGGGATCAACGCGCCCCATTCGGTCAACACACCATTGACCTGCTTGATGCCCATCTGGGCGAAGATCGCCTTGGCGATTTCCGGCGATTCACCGGTCACCCGGCCGTCGGTCTCGGTAAACGCAAAAGGCGTTTCATTGGCATAGCCGATGCGGATGCTGCTGTTTTTCTGAATGGTTTCCAGGGTGGTGGCGGCCTGGGCACTGATGGCCACGCCGAGCATCGTGCCAGCCACGAACAGGCAGCGCCACGCGGGGGAAGTACGGGAGGTGGAATTGCTCATCGGTAAAATCTCCTGTTTCTTGTGGACCCGTCGTCGACGGCTCTGTGGTAGGAGGCAGTGTTACAAGAGCAAAGCGTACAAGGGCTGATTGCATGAACCACGCAGCGCACCGGTACAGGGCGATTGGTGTTGTTATGGGGGGCTTGACGAGCGGCCCCTGCATCGACCTTGGACCGAGCATACAAAAGCCCCGGCCATCATGGCATTGCACTAGGACAATTGCGTTGTACGGATTCTCGCGGGATGCTGTGCGCACTGGCACCTACGCGGGTTTTAGCGCCGATGGACACCTGGAAAGCAGCCCTGCAGATCGCCCGCAGCGGCGAGTCAAAATACAAGATACTGGTGCAGGCAATCGCCGACGACATCGAGCAGGGCGTGCTGGCCAACGATCAGCGCCTGCCGCCGCAACGCCACGTGGCCGATGCCATGGGCATCAGCGTGCAAACCGTGACCAATGCCTACAAGGAACTGGAGCGCCAAGGCCTGGTGCGCTGCGAGGTCGGCCGCGGCAGTTTTGTCTCGCGGCGTATGAGCGACCGGGTCGCGACCTATATCCTCGACAGCCCCGAGCGGGCCCTGGTGGACTTCTCCATCACGCGTATCTTGCACACCCGCGAGCACGATCAGGCCTGGCGCGAGACCTGCCGTGAACTCAGCACGGAAGACGACCAGCCGTGGATTCATGCCTTTCGTCCGATCGCCGGTTTCGAGGCTCACCGAGACGCCGCCATGCATTGGATCGGCCGTCAGGGGCTGCGGGTGGAGCGCGATGACATCCTGATCACCAATGGCGCCGCCCACGGGATCTTCCTGGCCCTGGCATCCCTGGCCGGCCCCGATGATGTGGTGCTGTGTGAAGGGCTCACCGATCATGGCGTGATCGGCAACTCCCAGGTGCTGGGTTTTACCCTCAAGGGGCTGGAGACCGACCGGCAGGGCATCGACCCGGAGCATTTCGAAGACATGTGCAGCAATGAGCGGGTGACCGCGCTGGTCTGCACGCCGAACCTGAACAACCCGACCACCAGCCTGATGCCCGACAGCCGTCGCCGCGAGATTGCCGATATCGCCCGGCGTTTCGGCGTGCACATCATCGAGGACGACGTCTACGGTCCGCTGCTGGACGAAAAGCGCGCACCGCCGATCAGTCATTACCTGCCGGAACTGTCGTTCTATTGCACCAGCATGACCAAGTCGGTGCTCACCGGCCTGCGCATCGGCTATCTGGTGGTGCCCAAGCGCCTGGCGCTGCGCACTGAAAGTATCCTGCGGGTCAACAGTTGGATGGCGACGCCGATGGTCTCGGAGATTGCGGCGCGCTGGATTCGCGACGGGCGCGCCGACGCCTTGGTCAGTCTGCAACGCAAGCTGTTGGCCGGGCGCCAGGCGATGGTCAGCGAATACCTGGATGATTACCTGCTGGGCCAGCACCCCTACGCGTTGAATGCGTGGGTCGGGATACCCGCTCATTGGGAGGTCGATAGCCTGGTGCGGGCGCTGCGTCATAAACACATTGCGGTCACTTCACCCGACCCTTTCACGGTGCGTGGCACCCCGCGACCGCGCGCTGTGCGGCTGTGTGTCGGCGCCGAATGCAGTGATGACGAAATGCGCGAGGCGTTAATCGGCATGCGTGAAATATTCAACCAGTACCCGCAGATTCATGACTTTTGAGCGCGCCGAAAAGTTTGTCGGTTAAATTGCCCTAGTACATTCATCGCGACAATCCAGCCCTCTTAGACTGCGTCCACTACCCCTGTGGGAGGCGGTCATGTCAGCGTTGCAGCTAAACGATATTTACCTCGCTCGCCAGCGGATCGAATCGCAGGTGCGGCGTACCGCCATGGAGTATTCGCCGAGTTTGTCCCAACGGATGGGCGTGGCGGTGTACCTCAAGCTTGAATCCCAGCAGATCACCGGCAGCTTCAAGTTGCGCGGTGCGAGCAATGCCGTGGCGCAACTCGATGCCGAGCAAAAGGCGCGTGGCGTGGTGACGGCCTCGACCGGCAACCACGGTCGCGCCCTGGCTTACGCCGCGTCCCGGCAAGGGGTCAAGGCCAGCATTTGCTTGTCGCACCGGGTGCCGGAAAACAAGGTCCAGGCCATTCGTGAACTGGGCGCCGAGGTGTGTATCGTCGGCCACTCCCAGGACGATGCCCAGCGTGAAGCCGAGCGCATTGCCAACGAACAGGGCGCGACCTTGCTGCCGCCGTTCGATCATCCCGCGATCATCGCCGGCCAGGGCACCCTGGGCCTGGAAATTCTCGAACAACTGCCCGACGTGGCGCAAATCCTCGTGCCGTTGTCCGGCGGTGGGCTGTTCGCCGGTGTCGCGCTGGCGATCAAAAGCGCCAATCCGCGGATTGTCACCCACGGCATCAGCATGCAGCGTGGCGCGGCCATGCACGCCAGCCTGGCGGCAGGCCATCCACTGGAAGTCGAAGAGGTGTCGACCCTCGCCGACTCCCTGGGCGGCGGCATCGGCCTGGACAATCGCTACACCTTCGACATGACCCGTGATCTTTGCGATCACCTGCACCTGCTCAGCGAATCCGCCATCGCCAATGCCCTGCGCCACGCCTATCGCCACGAACGGCTGGTGCTGGAAGGCGCGGCAGTGGTTGGCATTGCGGCGTTGCTCGAGGGGCTGATCGAGCCGCGTGGGCCGATTGTGGTGGTGGTCAGCGGGCGTAACGTCGACAGCGATCAGCACCTGCGTGTGCTCAATGGTCTTGACGCGTAAATCACCACAATAACCAACGGGAGCACCCTGTCGATGAGTCAAGTCAGCCTGCTAAGCGAAGCCGATCTGCGTGCCTGCGTCGACCTGGACTTGTCCAGTATCGAGGCCATCGAACAGGCGTTCGTGCTGCTCGCCACGGCGGCCGTCGCCATGCCACCGATCCTGCGTCTGGACATCCCGGAACACAATGGCGAAGTGGACGTGAAGACGGCGTATCTGCCGGGCCTGGAGCGGTTCGCGATCAAGGTCAGTCCCGGCTTTTTCGACAACCCGGGACTCGGCCTGCCAAGCCTCAACGGCATGATGATGCTGTTGTCGGCGCGCACCGGGTTATTGGACGCGTTGTTGCTGGACAACGGCTACCTGACAGCGGTGCGTACGGCCGCCGCCGGCGCGGTGGCGGCGCGCTGTTTGTCGCGGCCTGAGAGTCGCAGCGTGGCACTGATTGGCAGTGGCGAGCAGGCGGCGTTGCAGTTGCAAGCGTTGCGTCTGGTGCGACCGATTGAACAGGTGCGCGTCTGGGCACGGGACGGCGCCAAGGCGCAGGATTTCTGCGCCGGGCTGTCACGCAGTAGCGCGCTGCTGGTGGTCGCCTGCGCCAGCATCGAGGAGGCGCTGGCCGACGCGGACATAGCTATCACCTGTACCCCAAGCCGTGAACCCTTGATCCAGGCGCACCACTTGCGTCGCGGTCTGCACATCACCGCCATGGGTTCCGACGCCGAACACAAAAACGAAATTGCGCCCCAGGTTCTGGCCAGGGTCGATCGCTATGTGGCGGATCGCTTGAGCCAGACCCGGATCCTCGGCGAACTGCACCATGCCCTGGCGGCCGGGATCAGGCTCGACGAGTCGCGCCTGGCGGAACTGGGGCAGGTCCTGGCAGGCCAGCGACCCGGTCGCACCGATGCGGCGCAAATCACCTTGTGCGACCTGACGGGCACCGGCGCTCAGGACACGGCCATGGCTAATCTGGCGTTCGAACGTGCGCGTGCGGCCGGCAAGGGTGTGCAGTTTTCCAGTTGATTCATTTCATTCCTGCGTCATTTATCAGAGGGCATGTGCATGTCTCAGATAGTCGTCAACCTGCCGTTCGCACGAGCGGAATACGCCCAGCGCCTGACCAAGGTCCGTGAGGCCATGCAAGGGCAGGGCATTGAGCTGCTGCTGGTCACCGACCCTTCCAACATGGCCTGGCTGACGGGCTACGATGGCTGGTCGTTCTATGTGCACCAATGTGTGCTGGTGGCCCTGGACGGCGAGCCGGTCTGGTTCGGTCGCGGCCAGGATGCCAACGGTGCCAAGCGCACGGTGTTCATGCAGCACCAGAACATCGTCGGTTACCCGGACATCTACGTGCAGTCCCGGGAACGTCATCCGATGGACTATCTGTCGCGGGAAGTCATCGGCGCCCGGGGTTGGGACACGCTGAATATCGGCGTGGAAATGGACAATTATTACTTCAGCGCCGCCGCTTATCTGTCGCTGCAAAAACACTTGCCGAACGCCACCTTCATCGACGCCGCGGGGCTGGTGAATTGGCAGCGGGCGATCAAGTCGCCGCAGGAAATCGCTTACATGCGTATCGCCGCGCGCATCGTCGAAAACATGCACGGGCGTATCTTCGAGCGCATCGAGCCGGGCCTGCGCAAAAACGAACTGGTGGCCGAGATCTACAGCAGCGGGATCCTTGGCGCCGACGGGCATGGCGGCGATTATCCCGCCATCGTGCCGCTGTTGCCCACCGGCGCCGACGCCAGTGCACCGCACCTGACCTGGGACGATACGCCGTTCGAGAACGGCGCCGGGACCTTCTTTGAAATTGCCGGGTGCTACAAGCGTTACCACTGTCCGTTGTCCCGAACGATCTACCTGGGCAAACCGCCGCAGCACTTTATCGAGGGTGAAAAAGCGGTGGTCGAGGGCATTGCCGCCGGTCTCGAAGCCGCAAAGCCCGGCAATACCACCGGTGATATCGCCGTGGCGTTTTTCAAGGTGCTGGAAAAATTCGGCATCCACAAAGACAGTCGCTGTGGTTACCCGATCGGCATCAGTTATCCGCCGGATTGGGGCGAGCGCACCATGAGCTTGCGCCCTGGCGATACGAGTGTGTTGCAGCCGGGCATGACCTTCCACTTCATGCCTGGATTGTGGATGGATGACTGGGGCCTGGAAATCACCGAAAGCATTCTGATCACCGACACCGGGGTCGAGACGCTGTGCAATGTGCCACGCCAACTGTTCGTCAAGGATTGAACCATGAGCGACTTGCCTGAAAACCCCATCAGCGCCACCGTGGATTTCACCCGTGACGGCGTGCAGCACGGCTTTCTCAAATTGCCTTATTCGCGCGACGACTCGGCCTGGGGCGCGGTGATGATTCCACTCACCGTGATCCAGCATGGGCGCGGGCCGACCGCGTTGCTCACGGGTGGCAATCATGGCGACGAATACGAAGGTCCGGTGGCCCTGAGCAAATTGGCCCAGGGCCTGAGCGCGGCTGACGTCAGTGGGCGATTGATCATTGTGCCGTTCATGAACACGCCGGCCTTTCACGCCGGCCGACGTACTTCACCCGTCGACCAAGGCAATCTCAACCGCAGCTTTCCCGGCAAGCCGGACGGCAGCGTGACCGAGAAAATCGCCGACTACTTCACCCGCACGCTGCTGCCGCTGGCCGATATCGTGCTGGATATCCATTCCGGTGGTCGCACCCTGGACTTTCTGCCATTCGCCGCTTGTCATGTGCTGGCAGACAAACAGCAGCAGGCCCAATGCGAAGCCGGGATGCGTGCGTTCAACGCGCCCTACAGCATGCGCATGCTGGAGCTGGACGCCGGGGCGATGTACGACACCGCCGCCGAAAGCCAGGGCAAAGTCTTTGTCACCACAGAACTGGGCGGCGGCGGTTCGTCCACGGCGCGCAGCGTGGCAATCGCCGAGCGCGGGGTACGCAACCTGCTGGTGCATGCCGGAATTCTCCAGGGCGAAATCGAATACCAGGAGTCCCGGCTGCTCGATATGCCGGCTGCCGACTGCTTTATTACCAGCGAGCACGACGGCCTGCTGGAAATGTGCCGGGACCTGGGCGACACGGTGCGCCAGGGCGATGTGATCGCCCGCGTGTACGACGCCACCCGCAGCGGCGTTGCTGCGGTGGAATACCGCGCGGCGCGCAGTGGCGTGTTGGCGGCGCGGCATTTTCCGGGGTTGGTGCAGTGCGGAGACACCGTGGCGGTGATTGCCGACGTACTGAGCTGAAACTTGATCGTTGTGGAGACCCGCGGCCCATGCACAAACTCGACCGCTATGACCTGAAAATCCTGCGCATCCTCGCCGAGGACGCGCGCATTACCAAGTCGAGCCTGGCGGAGGCCATCAACCTGTCGGTCACCCCGGCCTGGGAACGGGTGCGCAAACTGGAGGCGTTGGGCCTGATCAAGGGCTACCGCGCCCGGATCGACTGGAACGCTGTGTTCAAAAGCCAGCAAGTGCTGGTGGAAATCTCCCTGGCCCGCCACACCGCCCAGGACATGCGGCGCTTCGAGCAACGGATGCACGACGCCAGCGAAGTGGCCTTCTGTTACGCCACCGGCGGCGGTGTCGACTACATGGCGATGATCCAGGCCCCGGACATTGATCACTACCAACGTTTCATCGACCAGCTATTGCTCGATGACCTGGGCATCGAACGCTACTTCACTTACATCGTTACCAAGACCATCAAGACCTCGGGGGCGTTGCCCGTCGAGCTGGCGCAGGCGCTCTAGGGCTCACCGCAAAAGCCACTGTTTACCGGCGTCCATTCAGGAAAAATCACCTGCCAGGCACCGGTCAAACGCCAGAACCCCAAGGCGCGGCTGCCCTAGCATGGTTCCACGCCAACGGTTTGGAGCGACCACCATGACATACCGACACCCATTGCTATTCAAGGCCCTGTGCTATGTCGACGGCCATTGGGTCCACAGTCACAGCGGCCACAGCGTGGCGGTGCACAACCCGGGCAATCAGCAGCTGATCGGCCATGTTCCGATGCTCGACCCACCGCAAATCACCGCCGCCGTGGACGCCGCACACCGCGCCTTTGCCAGCTGGCGCCAACAGAGCCTGGAGGCCCGCGGCATAATCCTGCGACGTTGGGCAAGTCTGATCCTTGAACACCAGGAAGACCTGGCGCGTATTCTCAGCCAGGAACAAGGTAAACCCCTCGCCGAGTCCCGTGGCGAAATCGCCTATGCCGCGAGCTTTATCCCGTGGTTCGCCGAAGAAGCACGGCGCCTCTACGGCCAGCACATTCCCAGTCATATTGCCGGTGCGCAGTTGGGCACGTTGAAGGAGCCGGTCGGCGTCTGCGCCTTGCTGACACCCTGGAATTTCCCTTCCGCCATGATCACCCGCAAAGCCGCCGCGGCGTTGGCGGCCGGTTGCACGGTGGTGATCAAACCGGCCCATGAAACCCCTTATTCAGCGTTGGCGCTGGCGCAACTCGCTGAAGAGGCAGGCTTCCCGGCGGGCGTATTCAACGTGGTGTTGGGTGAGCCGCAGATGGTCATGCAAACCCTGGTGCAGGACAGCCGCGTGCGTGCCGTCAGCTTCACCGGCTCGACCCGGGTCGGCAAGCTGGTGTTGCAAGCGGCGGCCCAGGACGTGAAAAAGGTCGCCCTGGAACTGGGTGGCAATGCGCCTTTTATTGTCTGTGCCGATGCCGACCTGGAGCTCGCGGTGAACGTCGCCGTGCAAGCCAAGTTCCAGACCTCCGGACAGGATTGCTGCGCCGCCAACCGGATCATGGTCGAGCGCTCGATTTACCCGGCGTTTCTCAGCCGCTTTGCCGCCGCCGTGCGCGAACTACGGGTCGGCCCGGCGCTGCTCGGGGAGCAGGAGCAAGACGTGGAAGTCGGGCCGTTGATGCATCAGGCCGCTTTCGAGGCGACCGCCGAACGCGTGGCCGACGCCTTGCGCCTGGGGGCTCGACGTTTGGTGGGCGGCGAAGCACATGCATTGGGCGGCTTGTTCTACCAGCCCACGGTGCTCGCCGACGTCACCCCGCAGATGCGCATCTACCGTGAAGAAAACTTTGCGCCCATCGCCGGCGTGATGCCGTTCGACAACATCGAGCAAGCCATCGCCCTGGCCAACGACACCGAATACGGTCTGGCTGCCTATATTTGTTCCAACCGCCTGGACCTGATCTATCCGCTGATCCGCCGTCTCGACCACGCGATGGTGGCCGTCAATGGCGTCAAGTTTACCGGTCATCCAATCCCGTTCGGCGGCATGAAAGCCTCGGGACTGGGCCGTGAAGGCGGCACCGAGGGCTTCGAAGCCTTTGTCGACACCAAATACTTTTGCCTGCACCACCAAGGCCAGTTCTAAGGAGACCCGCCATGAGCCATGACCTCGAAACCCTGTTCGAACAAGACCGCGCGCACTTCATGCACCCTTCGACCCACGCCCATGACCACGCCAGTGGCGCACTCAAGGGGCGCATCATCAAAAGCGCTTCCGGCATTCGCATCCGCGATCACGAAGGTCGCGAATTCATCGATGCCTTCGCCGGCCTGTACTGCGTCAACATCGGCTACGGCCGCACCGAAGTCGCCGATGCCATCTACAAACAGGCCAAGGAGCTGGCTTATTATCACACCTACGTCGGCCACTCGAGCGAGGCCATCATCGAACTGTCCAGCCGCATCATGGAGTGGGCACCCGAAGGCATGAAAAAGGTCTACTACGGCCTGTCCGGCTCCGACGCCAACGAAACCCAGATCAAACTGGTGCGTTACTACAACAACGTCCTCGGCCGCCCGCAAAAAAAGAAAATCATCTCCCGTGATCGCGGCTACCACGGCTCGGGCATCATGACCGGCAGCCTCACCGGCCTCGCGGCGTTCCATCAGCACTTCGACCTGCCGGAACAAGGCATCAAACACACCGTTTGCCCCCACTGGTATCGCAAGGCCCCGGCCGGCATGGATGAAGCGACATTCGTGCGCCATTGCGCCGATGAACTGGAAAAAATGATCCTTGCCGAAGGCCCCGACACCGTCGCCGCCTTCATCGGCGAACCGCTGATGGGCACCGGCGGCATCATCGTCCCTCCCGCCGGTTATTGGGTGGCGATACAAGCGGTGCTGAACAAATACGACGTGCTGTTGATCGCCGACGAAGTGGTCTGCGCCTTCGGTCGTCTCGGTTCGAAAATGGGCAGCCAACGCTACGGCATGCGCCCCGACTTGATCACCACCGCCAAAGGCCTGACCAGCGCTTACGCCCCGTTATCCGCAGTGATCATTGGCGAAAAAGTCTGGAGCGTGATCGAAACAGCCTCCACCGCCGAAGGCGCCATGGGCCACGGCTGGACTTACTCCGGCCACCCGATCTGCGCCGCCGCGGCCCTGGCCAACCTCGACATCCTCGAGCGCGAAAACCTCACCGCCAATGCCGACCAAGTCGGCAACTACCTCAACCGTCGCCTGCGCGAAACCCTCGAAGGCCACCCACTGGTCGGCGAAGTCCGCGGCGACGGCCTGCTCGCCGCCGTCGAATTCATGGCCAACCGCGAACAGCGAACCCCGTTCGACGCAGCACTCAAAGTCGGCCCTAAAGTATCTGCCGCCTGCCTGGAACGCGGCATGATCGCCCGCGCGATGCCCCACGGCGACATCCTCGGCTTCGCCCCGCCACTGATACTGACCGAGGCGGAAGCCGACCTGATCGTTGATATTACAAAAGGCGCGATTGATCAGGTGGCGAGTGAGGTGTTGGGCTAAAGCAAAAGCGCGGAGGGGCGGTGGGTCAGTTGCCGAAACAGGGGCTGACCCATCAGGCTGATGCGCCTTCTCAATGAGTCGACATCACTGCCGATTTGACCGGAAGTTCGGAATACTGCGGGTGCTGCTTCATGAAGGTTCGAACCGTCTGTTCCTGTCGGTCTACCACGCATATTGCAATGCTGGGGTAGTCGACCGTGCAGGTTGCTAACGCAAGGATGCCGCAGTTCTTCACGCCATAGATAGCGGCGGGGTGCGCAGCGAGTGGGCAGCCGTAGGTCATCTCACCCAGGTAATTGATCTGGCCCTTGGTCACGTTAAAACGCAGGGGTTTCGAATAAGGCCCCATCACGCCGCGACGCGAGCCAAGGTCGCTCAATTCATAGGTGCCTGCGGGCAGCCATGCCGAGTAATAATCTTTTGGGCCCCAGGGTTTTGGTCAGGAAGTGGGTACTACCCATCCAGTATTTTTGCGCTCCAAACGGATGTTCAACGGTCTGGCGACGAACCCTCATCATAGCGGGATCATGTTCTAGCCGAACCAGCAACGCGTCGACTACAACCCATGCTCCCAGCGCTTCACACGGCGCTCCTATCCAACGTGCGTTGGGCTAGCCATGACGAGGCTCCGGTGCCACAGCTGGTGGCTGAAACGTTCGGCATCGAGCCGTATGAACGGGGCAATCTGGACCTGTGGCCAGGATACATCGGGCCTTTCATCCGCGGCGTCGAAGACGTTGAGGTCAACGCTGATTCGCCGGCAACGCTTGAGGTGTTGTCAGGCTCGTTTGGACTGGTTCCGTTCTGGAGTAAGGACACAAAAATTGCTCGGTGCACCTACAATTGCCGATCGGAGACTGCCAGAGAAAAACCGTCTTTTCGCTCCGCCTGGCGAAAGGCGCAACACTGCATTATTCCTGCAGCAGCCATCTATGAACCCGAGTGGCGATCAGGTAAATGGATTTCAGGCTTTACGCTGCTGAGCTGGAGCCCGAAACCAAACCTTGGAAAAAGAAACCGAGCCTACTTGATCAGGCGTTTGCACAAAACCTGGCCGACATTGAAAAAGAACTGCGAGACAAGGACTAATAGGAGCTACCCCCTCCTTTAGATGGCATAAGACCCTCTTGGACTGGTGATTAGGCGTGTCACGGTTAACGGAGGGACGAACCGGATCAACATTTGCGATTGCTCCATGGCATTTTCCTTGAACACCCGGTGCCTCGATCACAACAAGCCGTGCCTGAGCGTTGACCAGGTTGTTTTGGATTGGCGCTATAGACCGCTGTAGGTCATGAGTGAGGTCAAGCGTTTTCGACGTGCAGGGTTTAGTTCTATGCTTTAGGCGAGCAATGTTGCTCAAGGAGAACCCTATGAAACTGCACATCGTTCTTTTTTCCGCTTTGCTGGCTTTAGGCTTCGGCGCCAATGCGCTAGCCGTTGACAAAAATCCTTTCAATGAGCCATGTCGCGCAGATGACGGCTGCACTATCCCGTACATTCATTGGGAAGAGGGGTAAGTTTTCACCGGGCAACGCAGTAGTTGCTGTGCTGCCCGGCTCACCGGGTGACCCCTTTGCAAGCATGCGTTGCTCGAACTATTTAGATCAAACCCTCATCCCCGCTGAACCGATCGTGTACATCCGCAAACGCAGTAACGGCGGGGACCTGGTTTGCAAAAACGTACTCGCTCTGATGTACGAAAGCGGCCGAGGGGGGCCGCAAGATATACCGAAAGCCAAGGCGCTCTTTCAATCAATCGCGGAGGTGGACGAAGCGGGTTATCACAACCTCGGCCGCTGATTGCCAATCTCAGCCCAGTCTCACCATGATTGGCTGATCGGAAGCGCCTATATCCAATGGGCTATCTGTCCCAACCTCAAGACTGGGATGCAATCGGCATTCCTCACCTGACTTGAATTGTCACGGAAAACTCACAAAGCCCTGAGCGATTAATGGCGTTCGCTCACAGGGCGGCAGTGCTAGAGGCCGCTACCAGGTCCGGCACGGGATGAGCAGGGGATAGTTGGTCATGGTCAGCTTCTTGTTCTCGCCATTGGCGAGTTCGACGAAGTCGTCCAGCATGCCCGAAGACGAAGAGGTCGAACTGCGCTCGGCGTAGTAGTGGGTGGTCACCGGACCGTAGTTGGTGTTGCTCTGGCCGGTGCCCACGAACTCGTTCCAGCGGCTGGTGCCGTATACCATGTCCTGGCCCTGGACGAAGTATCGGCCCGATTTCAAACCGCTGAACTGGAAGATGCCGTCGCCGTTGGTCCGGGTCACTCGATGCACGGCCACGGCCTCGGGGACCATGCTCACCGGTGCGCCTTCGGGCTGGGACCCGCGCAACTTATGCCACGCCTGCAAATGCGGAGTGACCGGGTAGAGATAGATCTTGACGTCGCGGCTGTCCTCGATGCCGTCGTTGCCGACGATGCAGAACTTGCCGGTGAGTGTTGCGGTGCCGGGTTGCAGGGCGGCGCGCGCGACCTGGGTGTCGAAGGGGGCGTCGGGATACTGCACGGTGGGGATCTTTACTGGCGGGTAATCGTCTAGGGTTCGTCCCTGACGTGGCGCGCAGGCACTCAAGGCACAGGTGAGCAGGAACACGCCTGCCAGCATGAATAAGCGAGAACGCATAGGTTCAGAACCTTTCAAGAAGTTGTAGTGTTCGCGCAACATATTTCCAGTACGGCGCAGATGCTGGTGGTCGCCGCGAACCTGGGTGGTCAGGGGCTACCGGTTTCCTGCTTGATGCACTGGGCCTGCAGCGCGATTACTCCGCCCGCGCCGCAAAACGGCGGTGCTGAGAAGAACAGGTGATGGGTTGGCATTATATTGTCGCTGGACGGGAGGGGAAATTAGCACATATGGGCTAATGTCCTTTTGCAATTACGGGGGCGGCGGCTTCGTGGGGCGCGGCCAAGGGGGCCGGGTGTACACCAGCATGGCAGTCAATGCAGCCGCCTGTAGAAGCAGCAATACCAACTGCAGTTGAAGGGCAAGTAAGACCCTACGCAATGGATGAACTGCTAGTGGAAAACACCCGTCGAAACTACCGGTCGGCCATTGAGCATCTCGAAGTGACGTGGGGCGGTTTAGTGTCCGCGCCATCGAGCAGGATTCTCACCCTCTCGTAGGTTGCGTGCTTTGGCGGCATCCAGAACCTGTTCAATCTGCCCACGTACCTCATCGGCGGTTCGTGTTTTGTGGGATAGGATTATTTCGGGCATTAAAAAGCCGGCTTGTGGCCGGCGTTGTTATCGATTTTCTTCCTTATTTTACTGGGGTTTAATGTTGTAGTTTGTTTTGTCCCCCCATTTGTCCCCCCAGTGGCCGCGCGCGCGTAACCTTTCAAGCTGGAATCAATAGCTCAGATTGAACGGTCGGTGATTGTAGGGATCTGGTGGCGAGCTGTTCCCCATCAAGTACAGAAAGAATGCGTTGCGACAGCTTGCCCAAGGCATACCCAAGCAACGGAGGCACGGCATTACCAATCTGTTTTAACTGTTGCCACTCACTGCCAACAAAAACGAAGCCATCATGGAATGACTGTAGGCGTGCAGCTTCTCGAACTGTAATCCACCTGTTTGCGTGTGGATGGATCCACTCACTCATGTCTCGGTGCATCTGAGCCAGAATGGTGTGCGACGGTTGGTTTGGGTGCAATCTCCTCCACTTTTCCGGCCGCTTACCGTCCCAAATTTCTTTGGGGAGGCTGTTCGCTTTCATTCCAGGCTTGAGCAAGGAAATAAGATTGGCTCTGCGAGCTTGAATTTCTTTGGTGTGGTGGTTGTGCAGCGCTGCTTTATTTTTACCTAATCCGCGTTTTTTCTTAAGCGCCTTGGAATAGCGCGGGCCATCGTAGTCCAGTCTCATGTCTTTCATGAATTGTGATGGTTTAGATGTTTTTGGGTACTCTAAAATTTCACCGCTATGGACGATTTCATCTGGCAAATCACCAATCGCTTCGCTAACGGTAACAACTTTATCAACTCGGTATGCGTCTAGCGTCGTCTCGCAAAAAGAATAAAGATCGAAAGGGAATTTATCTTCGTCGCGAGTGCCGACAAATATCACCCTCTGCCTAGTTTGAGGCACGCCAAAATCGTCAGCTGAAAGCTGAAGCATCACTGCGTTGCTGTAACCAAGGCTCGCGAATTCTTCCAAAATTAAACGTTTGAAGTAGCCTTTGTTCATGAGCGCAAGATTGGGCACGTTCTCCATAAAGAAGACCCGTGGACGGAGTGTGTCAACTATTCGGGTGTATTGTTTATAGAGCTCATTTCGCTCGTCATCTAACTTTCTTTGGCCTATCTGGCTAAAGCCTTGGCAAGGAGGCCCCCCGAAAACGAGGTCAACCTGGCTCAGTCGGTAATCTTGAATGTGCGATGAGTCATCAGCTAAGAAACCGTGAACATCGCCTTCGAATAATGGCGTGCTCGGAAAATTGTGTCGATAGGTCTCACAAGCAAATTTATCGAGCTCTACCGCGACCTGAATTTTTGTGCCAGCGCTTTCTATACCCTCGCAGAAGCCGCCGCATCCTGAAAACAAGGAAACCGCCGTAGGCGTTAGGTTTGGCGCTATCACTGTGGTTGGTGCCGGCGTAACGGGGTGACTTTTAGGCATCTTCTCTACCGCGTAAATCAATCAATAGCCCACAGTAGCTGGATCAAACCTATCTGTACACCCTATGTGACTCATAGTCCGTGGTCTCTTAATCGACATGGCAGTAGCTTTCCGCCATGAATCTAGCGGACTACTTCGGTCTAGCCATCCGTCGGCACAGAGAACTTTTGCGCCTCAGCCAGGAAGAGCTAGCCAACAGAGCAAATATTGATCGCACCTACATCAGTGGCGTGGAGCGCGGTGCGCGCAATCCGACACTCCTCGTTATGCAAAAAATTGCGACGGCTCTTGGTAGTGACCTAGACGTGATTTTTGCTACCGCCCGCGAAATAGCGCACGCTAAGGAAGGCTGATGCCATACTCATTCGATCACGCTACGGTTTGCATAAACTGCCCTTTTGGAAAGTGTTTTGAAGACAGGCGTGTAAATACGGTTAGAGGGCGAGATACTAAATTTCGGTTTCGTCAGATGGCCGCAATGAACTGTACTTTCACAGATTTCATGCCAGGGTGTGATAATGACCCCGACCCGACGCGTTCATTCGGTGAGTATCTCAAACAGTTTACTAGAAATGCGACCTTAGCTGGTGAAGCACTATTTGGTAGTGACTTTGACGTTAAAACCTCAGCTATTGCAAAAGTGGAGGGGGACGTATTTGAACTGCTAGAGGCCGGTGCGTTCTGGAACGCAGCTGCTGCTTGGAACAACTTTATGGACTCAGGTGTTTGGGGATCCACGAACTTCACAAAACCAATCCAGGCCGTTCCTACTCCCACTCGAAAAATTGCGGTTGTAAAACTCCCGCGAGGGTACGATGCAACTAAGCTATTTCGCCCAGAGATTCGCAGTAGTATCTTGGCTCATGAGGCGGCTCTGAGCGCTCGAGGTTTGGCATTAGGGTTGTCTAGCCCAGATATAGTCGGCGTCCGCCTTCCGTTCCCACTTCCCCCAGAATTATCATGTTTTACTGAACCTGCCGAAAGTTTAAGCGTGGTCAATTTAGTAAAGCTAGAGAATGCACATAAGCTTTTAGAGGGGAGGATTGAGTCGACAGGTTTCTTGTTTGCAGTCGCTGTAAAAAGAACCACTAGGAGTGATCGTTTATATCAGCCTCTCTTCGAAGCTAATGTACTAAAGTATTTAATTGAAGTAGTGCTAAAGGGTGCGGCCTTTAGGTTTTATGCTCACCTGAACTCGTTTGAAGGTGCGGATGTGGTTCGGCATTATAAAGCTGCATCTTTGATTTCGCTTGCAAGGGGAGGAACCCCTACTAAAGCGGTCGATGTACTTTACCTAGCGACATCGCCTCGCGACTCGGCGCAATCAATTCTTGATGATTTTCCGCTTTTTCACCTTTAGATATTACGCGGTGCGATTCTGCGCTGGGGAGGCCTGTAGATATCCTTAGTCAGCCATAGCAATGAATCGAAGGTACTTGCTTTCTATTTTTTACGTTGATGCATCGGCGATTTTCCGAACGTTATCGTATATTTCTTAACGTCGAATAATCAGCTGAGGTCAGGCTCAGCTCCAAGGATCGAGGACGTTTAATGAGCTTTGAATGGACTTATCCCGGCGCTCGCTGGTGGAAATTCGATTTCCATACCCATACTCCCGCATCCAAGGATACGGATGCTTGGCAGCGTGCGATGGGGACTGCTGATGAGCTGACGCCTGACCAGTGGCTTCTTAAATACATGTCGGCCGGTATCGACTGCGTTGCGGTCACTGATCACAACAGTGGGGCCTGGGTCGACAAGCTAAAGACTGCTTACGCGAGCATGCGGGTCGATCCTCCTGACGGATTTCGCGAGCTACACCTGTTCCCAGGGGTGGAGCTTTCTGTTAACGGTGGTTTCCATCTGTTAGCAGTTTTTAATATCGATGCAACCAGCAGTGATATTGACTCTCTCTTAGGCAAGGTCGATTACAGCGGTACGAAGGGGGATAGTGATGGCGTAACCCGGCGTAGTGCAGCGGACGTAGTACAGGCGGTGCTAGACGCCGGCGCTCTACCAATTCCAGCGCATGCCGATGCTAGTAAGGGGTTACTCCAACTCAAGACAGAAGGCTCGACCCAGTCTGCTCTCGATCATCAAACGATAGAACTCCTACTGAGCAATCCTGGCGTGCTTGCTATGGAGGTGTTGACCCCCGCGACCCCCAAGCCCTCTGCATACACCCAGGCAAAATTGAACTGGGCTGAAGTGATTGGTTCTGACTGTCACACCTTCCGAGGGCCTGCTGTACCAGGCTCACGATATACTTGGATCAAGATGGCTAAGCCGTCGCTGGAAGGTCTGAGGTTGGCGCTGTTGGATGGCCAAGGTATTTCAGTTCGCCGAAGTGATGATATCGAACCCTTTTCACCATTTGATAGACCAGAACACTTTGTTGAAGCAATAGAAGTAGCCGATGCTCGTTTCATGGGGCGTAGCAATAAACCTATCAGATTAGAGTTTAACCCTTATTTCAATGCGATAGTTGGCGGTCGAGGCACGGGCAAGTCCACAGTGGTACATTCGCTGCGGCTTGCGTTTAGGAGGGAGCGTGAGCTTGATGCGAGCGGCGACCCTAGTGAAACGTTTACCCGCTTTAACAAAGTTGCCAAGAGTCGCAACGAGCTTGGAGGTTTGCTCGCAGCTACTAATATAAAAATTACACTTAGCCGTGATGGCATCCGCCATAATTTGTTGTGGCGACAAGATGGCCAAGGACAAAATGTCGAAGACTGGATAGAGGGTGAATGGATAAACTCTGAGAATCAAGCTGTTACAGAACAGCGTTTTCCCATAAAGCTATTCAGTCAGGGGCAAATTGCTGCGTTAGCTGGTGAAAGTCAGCAAACTTTGTTGAAGGTAATTGACGAGGCGGCCGAAACTGCTAGTGCTAAGGATTTACTAGAAAGTGCTGCTAGTGGTTTTTTCAGTACTTGTGCAAAATTGCGAGAGCTAAATGTCAGTCTAAAAGGACGTGATGCACTTAATCAGTCATTGCAAGATGTACAGCGTAAGTTGGCGCGCTTTGAGTCCAGTGGTCATGCGGAAATACTAAAGGCTTATCAACGAACCAGCCGACAGTCTAGAGAGCTGGATAAGCAATTTGATAGTGTTGATGAACTGGCAGAAAATTTACGCGAGGTTGCCAGAGGACTATTTACGGATGATTTACCTGTTGGTGGGTTCGATCCGATCATTGATGCGGATGCGTTAGGTGTTGTCAGCGAATTGGCGGCGTCCGTTATGCACGCCCATACGCAGTTAGAGGCTATCGCTAGGCAATTGGATGATGATAATGGTGCTTTGAGAGAGCAACTTTTGCAGAGCGGATGGCAAGTAAGAGTTGAAAAAGCAAAAGAAGAATATGACGCGTTAAAAACAGATTTGCAGACTCAAGGCGTTAACGATCCGAGTGAGTACGGCCGTCTAGTACAGGAGCGTCAACGACTTGATGCAGAAGCTAGTCGCTTAAATGAGCTGAAAAAGCAGTTTGACGACTTGATGGCGCGTGCAAAGCTCCAGATGGATGAGGTATGGAGCGCGCGGCGTGCGGTTAGCGATAAACGAGCTCAGTTTTTGCAGGACACGCTAGCAGATAATCATTTTGTTAGAATAAAACTGATTCCTTATAGTCGTGACCCCTTAGCCATGGATCGCTCGTTGCGCGATTTGCTTGGGGTGCCAGATAGGTTTAAAGATGATATTTATGCTGAGTCGCAAGGTGACTCAGCGGCTAAAGGTATTGTCGCTGATCTGCTGCTCGCTGCTGATCTCCTTGATACACCGATGACTCCAGCTACGCAGCAAATTGAAGATGCAGTTAGAAAAGTGCAAAACCGTTTGATCTCGGCTTGTCGTGGTAAGAATGAGTTTAGTAGCTGGTTTAATAAGTACCTAACAAGCGAGCTTGCAAAGCGGCCCGAGCTTATAAATCACATTTCATGCTGGTTTCCTGAGGACGGTTTGCAGGTTGAGTATAGTCGAAAAGGAAACGGGAAAGATTTCCAGTCGATTGGACAAGCATCGGCTGGTCAGAGGGCCGCAGCAATGCTCGCATTTTTGTTAGCTCATGGTGATGAACCATTGATTTTAGATCAGCCTGAAGACGATTTAGATAACCATTTGATTTATGAGTTAGTGGTACAACAAATTCGTGCTAACAAGCAGCGTCGACAATTGATTATTATTACGCATAATCCGAATATTGTGGTAAATGGCGATGCTGAAATGATTCATGTGCTTGACTTTAATCATCAATGTTTTGTTAGTCAGGCAGGGTCTTTGCAAGATAAACCAATGCGAGAAGAGATCTGTAAAGTTATGGAAGGGGGAGAAGACGCATTTCAGCGGAGATACCTACGTTTAAGGAAAATTGGGTAATTTAATGTGCATAATAACGCGTGATAGCCACGTGTTATTATGCACTGGATGTCGTCTTGGGATTTTTTTGGAAATTAATCTACTTAAAGTACTTTTGGTTTAATCCCAGAAGGATCATGCTTTTATCGTAGCATAATGGGATGCTTTGACAGCTCCCGCCAGCGTTCTTGACGTCTTGCTCTTTTACTATCGGAAGATATTTAGGTAAGTCTTCATCTTCTATTTCTTTGTCGTCAATTGAGCAATTAAAGCTGGCAGTCGGCATGCAAACCACATCGGGAAGAGTCTTAACTGATTTAGTATCTTTAGCTGCTTCAGCAGCTGCGAAGTGTTTTCCGCCAAATCCCGGTCCTGTTCCACTTTTATACGATACTGGATTACCTTGAGTGTCAGTTCCCAAATACCAGCCAAAAGTATAGTGATAACTTCCCGCTGGCGCATTTCCCGCAAAATTCCCCGAGTTTGAACAAACTCCCTGATCGTCACACATCGCATTTTGTTGACTGCTTATGCTCTCAACACGTTGCTGGCCTTGCTGGTCTGTGTAGACGTTGCTGATCCGGACCGGGGTATTAGGGACGCGGCAATCCCATTCTTTGAGCCCATAATACTGGTCTATCCGAATTAGAGTACAAGCTGCTACATCGTCTTGAGCCTGTGCTGCGCTGCCAAGAATCATCAAAAAAGGGAGCAGGACAAGTGCTGAGCGTTTCATGGGAGTCTTCCTTGTAAAGTTAAAAATGAGCGAAGTCTTGATGCATATCCGAGGGGTTTGCCTTGTCTCAGAGACCCGCTGAGGTGCGACGCTAATCCCGATACTACCAAAACGGTAGTATCGAGCGAAAGACAAGCAATCACGATGCCGTTTTGGCAAATGGGTTGTGTGCATGTCAGTCTTGGGAAAGCGCATCAAGCAGGCCCGCGTGCAGGCAGGCTTATCGCAGGAGCGGTTAGGTTTGGATGCTGGTCTGGATGAGATGTCTGCGAGTACTCGCATGAATCGCTATGAGCTGGGAAAGCGGGTTCCAGCTCCTGACTTTGTCGAGCGTTTGAGCAAGGTGCTCAACGTACCGGCAGCATTTTTTTATGCCGTTGAGGATGATGAGGCAGAATTTCTGGTCAAGTTTCATAAGCTTCATGCGTTGGGGCGTGTGGAGCTAATGAACCGGCTGGATGAGTTGCTTGTCGCTAAGCCCTCAGACTAATTTTGTAAATGCCGGGTCGCCGGCCTTTCTTGCTATAACTTCAAATATTACGCATGAGACCACCACCGCGATCAGCAATGGCCAAAAGCGCGCTAGGATGAACACAAGCAAAACTGCCAAGGCACAGCTCGCCAGTATTCCGAAAAACACAAAAAGTAGACCGATAAAGCGTATTACATTCATCGCGATTTCCTTCAGGTATAAAGCTGCTTGAGCAGAGAGTGCTCAAGCAGTTGTTGTGGAAAGCAGCGTTAGGCTACCAATCGAAGAGCCGAGTCGAGGGCGCGTTGTTTTATTGTCGCACCCTGACCGAACCAGGCTGAATCTACCCGGTACTCCGAGCTCCTGGCCCTGCGCTCGTGATCAACGTATTCAGTCACTGCGTTCAACAGACCCCATGCGGTGCCCCGAGCGGATTCCAGATCCGCCCCTCGGCCCTTTCCTTCGTACAGGCTTTGCACCTTTTCCATCGCTCGTTTATTTGGCAGCACTTCGGGGATGGGGTCCCCAGAGCCGGTGTCACACAGTACTTCCATGAAAAAGCCCATAGCTTCATGCCACTGTACTTTGCGTGCGGCGAGCATGTTCATTCGGTACATGAATTCGGCCCATTGCGAGACGGTGATGCCCAATTGTTTCTTCACTGTCTGTGGAACAAAACGTGTGCTGTGTGGGACCTTGATGGCGTGTGTGGCTCCATCCAATGCAACCGCCAGTGTGTTGTTGCAAACCACACGAATGCTGGTGGGCGTTGCCGTGGTGGCTAGTGTGCCGTCACAAGAGGTTGCCAGCAGCAGATAGCCGTTCACCTGATCGTTTCCTTTGAGTGTGGTCGCTTGGCCGGTTCTGGCGAGAGCCCAGAATTTGCGGCCTCCTTTCAATACACCTGCCGTTTCCAACTCATACCCTGATACCTCAGTGAGATCTCGGTAGAACTCCAGCACTTCGCCAGGCTGGACCACTTGATAACGACTGGAAACCACCGACAACGGAGATTTTGTGTCGGAACGATAAAGGACTTTCTGTTCTGAAAAGGAGTGAATCGTGCTCAGGTGTCCGACGGCATCGGCTTTGAAATGTACGGGGCTTTCCTCGATCTGCCAGCTCATTCCGGCTTCTCGCTGCCATATCTCCAGAGGTTGCTTCGGCGAAAGACTGGAGCCCAAGCCGTGCCAAGGTGCTGCACCGCTGTACGCCATGTGTTCGATAAGGTGTGTCATGCAATGTCCTTAAAGTTATTGCCACAGCTCATCCTCCATACAGACTCATAGGGGCGACGGTGGCGTATTTTTTAACGGGAGGTGGAAACGTTATGGAGCTGGTGAGACTTAGGGCCCAGCCCGGATTTAACGGTGTCTGGCGAGGTTCAAGCAGCTTTGGCAGGCAGTGGGAGATAGCGTGTTTTGAACGCTGTTATTTGCGTCGGTAAAGCTGGCAGCTTCCCTCGAAAGTGCGTGCAGGAAAGCTCCAGCGAACCCGGTGAATGGGCTGATTCTGCTCAGCTTAGATTTCCCGTCCTTTCCGTCAGCGATAGCCTGCAACGTGGCACCAGCCAGCGAAATAATTGAGAAAATTTTCCGAGAGGGTGTGTTCGAAGCTCTTGGATTTGTACTGCATGATGGGCAACTGAGTGGCATGCCTGTGCTCCTGTTGAATGGACAAATAGGTCTTGAGAGGCCTGCTCTTTGCAGGTTGGTTGCCGACGAGGATGCCCAAAAACTTGGACTCTCCTGTTCATGATGTATGGCTGATTTTTTTTGCGTTGTTGCTTGGATCGGTTCTGGGCAACAACCGAGCTCTAGCATTGCAAGATGGGTGTTGAGCAACGCTGGGCCAGATCTGAAGCTATCGACTTCGTTGGCCGGTGGTGGGGAGGGGGGAGTTAGGGGGCAAGGATTTGCTGCCTCGTGATGATGGCCTCGTATCTCATTTCCAATGGCCCAAATCGTGTATTTTTTTAATTCGAGAAGAGCACAACCACGCCTGTTGATGTGCCGGTAGAGTTTTCTCTCCGCAACGACACGAAGGTAGGCAAATGATGAGTTCAGATACCCCACCAACCGCCAGAATTTTGAGGCTCACACAGGTCCGTGAGCGTTTGGGGCTCTCACGTTCAACCATTTATGATCGGCTCAACAATCGCTCTCCTCGCTACGATGCTTCATTCCCTAAACCCGTGAAAATAGGGACCTCTGCCGTAGGTTGGATCGAATCCTCGCTGAACGAATGGATAGGCAATCGCCCTAGCTGTTGATACGGTAAATCGAGTTGATCGAGGGGGTGGGCTATGGCACTAACTCTTTAAGTTATAAATTTTTTAGCTATTAGTATTTACTAACAATTTACCAGTCGAAGCGCCACCGCTATAGGCATAAGCCTTCAGGAGAGTTCTGGTTCATTTGTTATTGTTAATATGAATAAAAGAAATACGTCTATAAAACTAATCTTGATAGCAGTCGGAAGGAATGGGGTTGGCCATGTACTCAGAAAATGAAATGGCGCTATTTGCATCTTGTTATAAGACGGCGGGGAGTAATGCGGGTGGGGGAGAATTAGCTGCTCGTGTGCTAGGTGATGAGTGGCATGTTGCAGATTATATTTGCACGATAGAAAAAGTGTTGAAAAAAATAATATCGACTAAGAGTCCTTTGTTTTATGTGGTGCCGATTGGTCGATCCGGTGGTCATAGATTGAAGATGAGTGAGCTCGGAGTTAAGTTCATTAATCTTCTACAGGCTGAGCTTAAGTTGGTGTCCAAGAATTTCCCGTACTATGAATTTAATCCGTATGTTTCTATCTTCTTTGATGTTGCCTACAAGCTTGAGCTTAATAACTTGGCTTGGGAGCTAAGGGGTAAGCTTGTACCAAACCTTACCCTGTCTGTGGCTACCCTAAATACAGCTATTGAAGAGCTTAGGCGCTTAGGTAAGATGGAGAGATTTAAGGCTAAATTAAGAAATTTCCGTCGTGCTGCGGATAAGAATTTTATTGAGGTTAAAAGATATATAAACGGGATGTTCTCAGTTTATTCGCGGCTTATGGTTGTTCGTCTTGATCTCGGATACAGTAGGACGCTAGCAGATATAGACGTCGAAAAAGAAGTTGAGCATAGGGATGTAAGTAAAGATAGAGTGGGGTTTTTTAAGGTTCTAAATAATGTTGCAAAAGATAAGATGGTCGGTTTTGTTTGGAAGTTGGAGTATGGCCTGGATAAGTTTTATCACTACCACTTGATGTTGTTTTTCGACGGTTCTCAGGTCCAGGAAGATGTTATGTGGGCCAAGCGGGCAGGGGAGATCTGGGTCGGCGAGGTTACAAAAGGTGATGGTGTTTACTTTAATTGTAATCGTAAGAAACATCTTTATAGAGACTGCGGAATTGGAGTTGTAGAGCATCATGATCAAAAAAAGCGCGAAAACTTGATGCTGGCTGCCTCTTACTTAACGAAGCCCGACTATTATTTGCGAATGGTACTTCCTGGAAAATCTCGAGCGCTCGGCAAGGGATTAGCGCCTAAATTACCTGCTAAGAAGATGGGTAGGCCCAGGTCACTGGTTCAAGCCTCATAAAAAACAACTCAAGCCTATCACTGGCTTGAGTTGTTTTTTATGAGGTGAAGATCAGAATTTAAATCCAAACTCTTTGAACATATCATCATGGATAATCCATTTTCTTATGGTTTTATCAGCGTTGTCCCCTGAAAGGGTAAACTTTTCACTTGATTGAACCTCTCCCAAAATTGAGTTGACTGCATCTCTTGCTGTGGTCCATTTACTCGTTGATCGTTTCGTTGTTAACAGCTCTTTGATTAGCAGCTTTATAGCGTCATGACGTTTGGCTGCTTTTATTCCGCCAGTTGAGTTGCTTGTTTTCTTGGATTGATTTTTTTCTTGTCGGATTATTGCCACCTCTTTTTCTGCGAGTGCCCCGCTTAGAAACAAGGCCTCGGCAATATAAGACCAGGCCTTTTCCGTTTCTCCCTCTTCCACAGCTAGGGTCGCCATTATAGTCAGCGTAAGCGAGGCGTGATAAAAGTACTCATAAGGGTTCTTTGCGAGCTCTAGCGTGTGGTTTATCCAAAGAACTTCAATTTTGTTGGTGAACTCAGAATTTATTTTTATGTCGTTTTCTATTTCTTTTTTGAGTCGGTTGAAATTAGTTTTCTTGTCGATGAGCTTAGTGCTCTCATCAAGTAACTGGAAATTCTTTTCAATTGCGTCACGTGGAGTTCGGTGGGCTAGTGCTTGATAAAAGTTTTTAGTTACGCCTAGCCCCGTTGTTTCATTCTGTTTAGGCTTCGGTACGGCTACTCTTTTGTCAATGGTCGGCATCTAAAGTCCTGGTTTTTTTGAGCGCATAATTAGTTTTGATTGCTGTTTGCCAAAATTTGCTATCCCGCTGTGTCGCTGGTTTTGCTTCCCATAAAGCTTGCCCAGTCGGTCATCAATGCTCTGCGTTTGTCTAGAAAATCTGAGCGAGAGTACGCCCCTTCAGTCTGGTCACGCTCATCATGCGCCAGAGCCATCTCGCAAACCTCCCGTGGGTAGTGAGTGCATTCACCGGCCCAGTCTCTAAAGGAGGATCGAAAGCCGTGTCGGGTGATGTGTTCGTATCCCATGCCATGCAGGAGCGTCCGTACTGCGTTTGCGTGCATGACTCCTGTCTTGCCCTGGCCTGGGAATAGAAAGGCGCTTCCCTCATCTCGTGGAATGCTCTTCACCAGCTTTACGACTTCCTCTGCAAGCGGAATTACGAAAGCTACCCGCATCTTCATTCGCTCACCTGGCAGCGACCAAGTCCCAGCTTCTAGATCAAACTCATCCCAACGAGCGAACCTGACCATGTGCGCGCGTGCGCTGGTCATGATCAACAGTTGAGCGGCCCAAGACGGAGGCGTGGAGTTTGCCCTGAGTTTTGTCATCAAATCCGGCACATCCTGCCAGCGCAACGCTTCAAAGTGCTCGCGCTTCCGGGCCTTCTTCTTTTCAGCACGGCTCAACAGATTGTCTAAATGCCCGCGCCAGCGAGCAGGGTTCTCCCCTTGTCGCAGGTTGCGTGCCTTGGCAGCGTCCAAAACTTGCTCAATTTGCCCACGTACCTCATCGGCGGTTCGTGTTTTGGTAGCCCAGATAGGTTGCAGCACCTTGAGCACTTCGGGAGTACCGATGTCTTCGGCTGACAGCTTGCCTATGTGATTAAACGCATACAGCTCCAGCTTCCGCAGCCACCCTTTACGCCACTTCTCCGACCAGGCCGCGCCGTGAGCATCACGGTATTCCGTTGCTAGGGTCTCGAACTTCAGTTGCTTGGCTTCACTTGCTCGCTGGGCTTCCCGTTGAGCTGCGCGCTCTATGTCGCGAGCGGCTAATGGGTCTATGCCATCACTCAATTGGGTGCGTTTAGCGCTGGCGTCTTGTCTGGCCTTCTTGAGACTTACCTCAGGGAATGAGCCCAAGCCCATCTCCCTACGGCGCCCCGCCAGTTGAAAGCGAAGTAGCCAGGATTTACGCCCGGTAGGTTTAACGACCAAGCGAAGCCCATCACCATCTTCATAGGTGCCGGGTTCGGTCAGGTTTTCGACTTGTTTCGGATTCAGCTTACCCATTGGATTTCCCCTGTCGTCCGCTCTGTCCCCCCACCTGTCCCCCCACTTCATCGTCGGATGAGGTCGAATGGCGTTGAACACCATCGGACAGGGGAATGCCTGAAAGCCCCGGAATAGCTAAGCTATCAGGAAGATTCTTGGATGGGATAGGATTATTTCGGACAATTAAAAAGCCGGCTTGTGGCCGGCTTCTCGGGGACGGGTTCAGCTTATTTTTGGTAAGCCTCGCCAGCCTTCAATCGTTCATCCGGGCTTTCACCTGGCTGAGTAGTAGGGGCATCGGCGGGAACTCCTCCGCGTCGCCGGGCAGGGTGGATCGGCTTTATGCCAACCCCTGCCAAATGTGCGGCGCATGATAACCACATTCACCTCAGTTTCCCATCTCCGGATCCGATTTAGAGCGGTTCCAGCCCGATAAATGCTCATCCAGCGGCACGGGTGGGCGGCGGTTGTTGAGGGTGGACCACCAGAATACCCAGCCGATGACTTTGAGGTTTTGCTCAAAACGTTGCTCGTAAGTCAGGAATTCGTCGGGGTGTTCGCTGTTGTTGTGGCTGCGCAGGCGCAAGCCGCCGCCGGGGCGGTTGTAGAGGTATTTGATGCGCAGCATGCCGTCGTGTTCGAGGGCGTAGATTTCGCCGTCGATGATTTGCGTGCGGCCGCGGTCGATGGCCAGGGTGGCGCCGTCCTGGATGATATCGATCATGCTGTTGCCGAGCATGTAGGCGCCGAGGGCGCGTTCCGGGCTGACGTTGAGGGTTTCCAGGGTTTGCAGTGAGAGGCGGATGCTCTCTTGAGGGTTGAAGGCCGGATGGAGGGGGATCTTGACGTCGATGTTTTCCGGGCCTGAGGCCGGACCGGTCAGGTAGTTGCCGTTATCTTCACGGGTGTTGGCGGTCGAACCTCCAGCGTCGGCGTTTTCCAGCTGGAAGTTGACGGGTGGGTGTTTGGGGCCTTCGCCCGTGCGCAGCCAGCGGCTGGTGACGCACAACAGTTCTGCGATTTCATTGAGTCGGGCCATGGGCACGCCGCGCTTGAACCAATTGTTCACGTGCTGGGGCGTGACGTTGCGGTTCTTGGCGAAGTCGGACGCGGAAAGATTAACTTCCCGAAGTAATATTCTTAAACGATCACCTGATGTATTCATAAAAGCAGAGTTTACTGACCGGGAAAATAGAACAAATAAACGAAGCGTTGAGGGGCCGTATGTAGGTGTTTCCTTATTGAGGGCCAAGCCCGGGTGATCTTTTCCTTAGTTAAACGGAGTTGAGCGCTTTGTTTAATTCGTGAACTAAATGTTTAAATCTTTCCCACAAAAAAAGCCCCGGGTGAGCGGGGCTTTTTTGGATTGCCGGTGCAACGGGAAGCAGGTATCAGCCTTTGTAGGCGGCTACCGACTTCATGATCTCGGCGCGGGCTGCGTCTGCGTCGCCCCAACCATCGATCTTCACCCATTTGCCTTTTTCGAGGTCTTTGTAGTTCTCGAAGAAGTGCTTGATCTGTTCCAGCAACAGTGGCGGCAGGTCGGTGTATTCCTTCACGTCGACATACAGTTGGGACAACTTGTCGTGTGGTACTGCGATAACTTTGGCATCGCCGCCGCCGTCGTCGGTCATGTTCAGGATCCCGACCGGGCGAGCACGGATAACCGAGCCTGGGGTGACCGGGTAAGGCGTCACTACCAGCACATCGAGGGGGTCACCGTCGTCAGCCAGGGTGTTAGGGATGAAACCGTAGTTGGCCGGGTAGAACATCGGGGTGGCCATGAAACGGTCAACGAACAGGCAGTCGCTGTCTTTGTCGATTTCATATTTGATCGGCGCGTGGTTGGCCGGAATCTCGATGGCGACGTAGATGTCGTTCGGCAGGTCTTTGCCAGCCGGAATCTTGCTGTAGCTCATTGGGCGTTGCCCCCGTAGTTGACCAGAAATTTGGCCGGATTGGCCTATAAAGTGGCGGCGATTATAGGCATATTCCTGCGCCGATGCCACGCGCCAGACGTCGTACGGTCGTTAGCCTTCAGTCTGATAGCGCGGGTCGTGGGCCTGCAGTTGGGTGAGGCGCGCCAGCGGATCCTGGCGGTAAAAGTGGCTCAGTTGCTCGTACACCTGTGGATAACTGGCGGACAGCAAATCCGGGGCGCTGAAAAAGTATTCACTGGTGACGGCAAAGAACTCGGCGGGGTTTTCCGCCGCGTAGGGATCGATGGCCGTGGCGGCGTCGGGGTTGTGGTCGAGCTGACGGTTGAGGTCATCGAAGGCGCTCTGCATCACGCGGGCCCAGGCCTTTACATCCATGTCGCCATGCAGCGGTGGCAGGCCGTTGGCGTCACCGTTGAGCATGTCGAGTTTGTGCGCCAGTTCATGGATCACCAGGTTGTAGCCTTCCCAGTTCCCGCTCGCCAGTACACCAGGCCAGGCGAGGATGACCGGACCTTGTTGCCAGGCCTCGCCGCTGTGCTCGCCGTCCCATTCATGCTCCACGCCGCTGGCATCGCGATGACGTTGGGGGCTGAGGAAATCGTCGGGGTACAGCACGATCTCATGGAAGCCCTGGTACCACTCCAGATCGCCGAGGCTCATCAGCGGCAGTTGCGCCTGGGCGGCGAGCAACAGGCGTTGTTCCTGGTGCAGTTCTACGCCGGGCAGGGCGGTAAGGTGTTTTTCGGCGAGGAACAGCACGCAGGCTTCACGCAGCCACTGATCTTGCTCGATGCTGATGCCATCGAGAAAGATCAGGTGGCGGCGCACCCGTTGCCAGGTCTCATCGGCAATCGGGTGCTTGGCCAGGATGCGCCGGCGGCGCCAGGCGCTGAGGGACCACATCGCCGGTCAGTGCGGCTTGGCTTCGGACGAGGTACGGGTCGCCATGCGGCTGCGGAGCACGCCAATGATCATCGGGACCAGCGACAGCAGGATGATGAACACCACCAGCAACGACAGGTTTTTCTTGATGAACGGCACGTTACCGAAGAAGTAACCGAGGGTGACGAGGCCGCCGACCCAAAGGATGGTGCCCAGCACACTGAAGCCAAAGAAGCGCGGATAGGGCATTTTCGCAACGCCGGCGACGAACGGCGCGAAGGTCCGCAGGATCGGCAGGAAGCGCGCCAGGGTCACGGTCTTGCCGCCATGCTTGTCGTAGAAATCGTGGGTTTTCTGCAGGTAGTCACGGCGGAAGATTTTCGAGTTCGGGTTACTGAACAAGCGTTCGCCGACGGTGCGCCCGATCACGTAGTTGGTACTGTCGCCAAGGATCGCCGCGAGCATCAGCAGAGCGCCCAGCAGCACCGGGTCCATGCCGCCGCCAGCCGCCACGGCGCCGGCGATGAACAGCAGCGAGTCACCCGGCAGGAATGGCATGACCACCAAGCCGGTTTCGCAAAAAATCACCAGAAACAGAATGGCGTAGATCCACGGACCGTAGTTGGTTACCAGCAGGTCGAGGTAAACATCGAGATGCAGGATAAGGTCGAGCGGGTTGAAATCCATGGGTGGCACCTGTGTGAACGGCCTGACTCAGCGGGCCTGTGCGGAAGCTGCGGGCAATAAGGCTACATGGGTATGCCGTATTTCTTACAACCCTGAAAGGCCGGCATTATACGGGTTGAATGTTGCAATGCGTGGCGGTTTTGTAGCGGGGAATGTCGTTCGCTCGTCGCGGGAACGGCTTCCGGTAGAGGCCGTCTTGAGTCACACCCAGCCAGCGTCGGTGCAAACGCCCCGCGCGCCCGGAGCGTTGTCGTGCCCTTGCGAGGCGACACAGACCTGGCGCAGCCCCGCTGACATTCTATAACGGCTTCGTGGAGCGCAACCCGCGACTGACGCGGATCAGTCCTCGCTGATCGGCAGCGTGTAGTTCTTGAACTCGGTATCTTCGCGAAATCCCATGGATTCATAGGTCTTTTGCGCCACGTCGTTGTCACTGCTGGTGGACACCCGCAGGCGTACGGCGTGGGTTTCCTTGGCCATTTTCTTCGCGGCGCGCATCAGGTGGTCCGCCACCAGTTGGCGGCGGGCATCTTCGGCGACGTAGATGTCATTGAGGATCCACACCCGTTTCAACGACAGCGAGGAAAAACTCGGGTAGAGCTGGCAAAAACCGAGCAGTCTGTTGTCATCATCGTCCGGCAGGGCCAGGTAGATCACCGATTCCTTGCGGCGCAGACGCTTTTCCAGAAAACCCCGGGACGAATCGGGGAACGGCAGCGCACCGTAGAACTCGCGGTATTTGACGAATAATGGCGTCAACAGATCCAGGTGTTCCAGAGTCGCTTGAGTAATCCGCATGCAAGGCCTCAACTTCTATAGGAATACGACGGCAAACGGTCCATTACTCGGGCGGCCGTTACCCGATGCTGCCTAAAGCGACAAAAAAGCGCAATCGTGCCGGGATCAGTCCTGCCGTGGGCCAAGCAGGAAATTACCCTTCATCAGATCCGGATCATCTGATTCGAGCGTCTGAACCTGCGCCTCATCCTTGAGGTTGACCCCTGACAGCTGCCGCCGACAGGCCTCGCGCATCAGATACAGCAAGCGGTGCGCCGCCATACCGTAGCTCAAGCCCTCCAGGCGCACATTGGAAATGCAGTTGCGGTAGGCATCGGTCAAGCCGACCTTGGGGTTGTAAGTGAAATACAGTCCCAGGCTGTCCGGCGAGCTGAGGCCCGGACGCTCGCCGATCAGGATCACCACCATTTTCGCCCCCAGCAACTGGCCGACTTCATCGGCCACCGCCACGCGCCCTTGTTCTACCAGGATCACCGGCGACAGTGACCAACCTTCAGCGTGGGTATGTTCTTCCAGGCGTGTCAGGAACGGTACGCTGTGCTTATGCACGGCCAGCGCCGATAAACCATCGGCCACCACCACCGCCAGGTCCACGCCGCCGGGATTGGCCTTGGCGTAATCGCGCAAGGTCTGGGCCGATTCAGCGCTCAGGCGTCGCCCCAGGTCGGGGCGTTGCAAGTAACTGTGGCGATCGCTGGCGGCGCTGTGCAGCAACAGGCTGTCGCGGCCGCGCTCGGCCATTTGGCTGCTCAAGCCTGCGTGATCGAAAGGCAGGTGCACGGCATCCCTGGCCTGGGCGTGGGCGAACTGGAAGTCCAGTTGCGCGCCCGTCGGAATGCTTGTGCCGGTGCGGCCCAGGGCAATGCGCGCCGGGGTCAGGCGTCGCAGTTCCAGCCACGGGTTATCGGTGCTGTTTTCAGGCGTGTCGATCTGCACTGGAGGCTCCTTCATCCCAATTGCGCCAAGGCTTGGCGGAAGGCCGGTGGCAGGTTGTTGCCAAACCGCACCTTGCCGTCGGCCTGCGTGAAGATGCCCATTTTCGCCAGCCACTGTTCAAATTCCGGGGCCGGTTTCAAACCCAGTGTTTGCCGGGCGTAAAGCGCGTCGTGGAATGAGGTGGTCTGGTAGTTGAGCATGATGTCGTCGGAGCCGGGGATGCCCATGATGAAGTTGATCCCGGCCACGCCCAACAGCGTCAGCAGGGTGTCCATGTCGTCCTGATCGGCTTCGGCATGGTTGGTGTAGCAGATGTCGCAGCCCATGGGCACGCCCAGCAGCTTGCCGCAGAAGTGATCTTCAAGGCCGGCGCGGATGATCTGCTTGCCGTTGTACAGGTATTCCGGGCCGATAAAGCCGACCACGGTGTTGACCAGGAAGGGCTTGAAGTGTCGCGCCACCGCATAAGCCCGGGTCTCGCAGGTTTGCTGGTCGACGCCAAAATGCGCGTTGGCCGACAGCGCGCTGCCTTGGCCGGTCTCGAAATACATCAGGTTTTGCCCGAGTGTCCCGCGATTCAGGCTCAAGCCCGCGTCATAACCTTCCTGCAAGAGGTTCAGGTTGATGCCGAAACTTGCGTTGGCGGCCTCGGTGCCGGCAATCGACTGAAACACCAGGTCCAAGGGCACGCCACGGTTGATGGCTTCGATCGAGGTGGTGACGTGGGTCAGCACGCAGGCCTGGGTCGGGATTTCATAGCGCTGGATGATGGCGTCGAGCATTTCCAGCATGGCGCAGATCGAGGCGATGCTGTCGGTGGCCGGGTTGATACCGATCATGGCGTCGCCGTTGCCGTAGAGCAGGCCATCGAGAATGCTCGCCGCGATGCCTGCCGGCTCATCCGTCGGATGGTTGGGCTGCAGGCGCGTCGACAGGCGCCCGCGCAGGCCCAGGGTGCCGCGAAATTGGGTCACCACACGGATCTTCTGCGCCACCAGCACCAGGTCCTGTACGCGCATGATCTTTGACACGGCGGCGGCCATTTCCGGGGTCAGGCCGGGCGCCAGTGCACGCAGGCTGTGTTCGTCGGCCGCGTCACTGAGCAGCCAGTCGCGCAGGCCGCCGACGGTCAGGTGGCTGACCCGCGCAAACGCCTGCTTGTCGTGGGTGTCGATGATCAGCCGGGTGACTTCGTCGCTTTCGTAGGGGATCAGCACTTCTTGCAGAAAGTGCTTCAAGGGAATATTGGCCAGGGTCATTTGCGCCGCGACGCGTTCGCCATCGTTTTGCGCGGCGACGCCCGCGAGGAAGTCTCCGGAGCGGGCGGGACTGGCCTTGGCCATCACGTCCTTGAGACTGTCAAAACGGTAGGTCAATGCACCGACCGCGTGGGAAAAGCTTGCCATACAGACTCTCCATGACGACGCGGGCATGGGCCCGCGCCGTGGTTGACGGCGTTTAGTGCAAGGCGGCCTCTGCGGCCTGGATTGCCGCGAATTCTTCTTCCGGCGTGCCTGCTACCAAGTGATGCCGACTGTAGAAAGCAAAGTAAGCAATTAATACTCCATAGATGATCGCCGCGCCAATCACTACCCGCGGATCCACCAGAAAGCCCGCCACCACGGCGATGCAGGCCAGCACCAGGGCGAGGCCCGAGGTGAAGATCCCGCCCGGCGTGCGGTATGGACGGTCCATTTTGGGGCGGCGGATGCGCAGGGTGATGTGCGCAGCCATCATCAGTACGTAGGAAATGGTTGCGCCGAACACCGCCACCAGAATCAGCAAGTCACCCTGGCCGGTCAGTGACAGGCCAAAACCGATGATGCCGGGGATCACCAGGGCCAGGACCGGCGCCTTGCTCTTATTGGTCTGCGACAGTTTGCGTGGCAGGTAACCGGCGCGGGACAAGGCGAAAATCTGCCGCGAGTAGGCGTAGATGATCGAGAAGAAACTCGCGATCAGCCCAGCCAGGCCGACCAGGTTGACGAAGCTGCCCATCCAGGTCGAGCCGCCGTAGGCCAGGGCCAGGGATTCCACCAGCGGGTTGCCGGACTTGACCAGCGCCAGCGTGCCGGCACCGCCCGGTGCGATCACCAGGATCAGCAGCGCGAAGCTGGTCAGCAACACAATCGCGCCGATCAGCCCGCGTGGCAGGTCGCGTTTCGGGTTCTTGGTTTCCTCGGCCGCCAGCGGCACGCCTTCGACGGCGAGGAAGAACCAGATCGCATAGGGGATCGCGGCCCATATACCGACATAGCCGAACGGCAGGAAACTGCTGGCGCCCTGGGCTTGCGTCACGGGGATGTCCAACAGATTGGCGACGTTGAAGTGCGGCACCATCGCCACCAGAAACACGCCCAGGGCGATCGCCGCGACGGCGGTGATGATAAACATCAGCTTCAGCGCTTCACCCACCCCGAAAATGTGGATGCCGATAAAGATGATGTAGAACGCCAGGTAGATCATCCAGCCGCCTATGCCGAACAGCGACTCACAATAAGCGCCGATAAACACGGCGATGGCGGCGGGGGCGATGGCGTATTCGATCAGGATTGCGGTGCCGGTGAGGAACCCACCCCAGGGCCCGAATGCACTGCGGGCAAAGCCGTAGCCGCCGCCCGCGGTAGGAATCATGGAAGACAGTTCGGCCAGCGAAAAACACATGCATAAATACATGGTGGCCATCAGCAATGTCGCCAGGAACATCCCGCCCCAGCCGCCCTGGGCGAGGCCGAAGTTCCAGCCGGCGTAGTCGCCGGAAATTACATAAGCCACGCCGAGGCCAACTAAAAGTACCCAGCCGGCGGCGCCTTTTTTAAGTTCACGTTGTTGGAAGTATTCGGAATCGACTTTTTCGAAGTCGACGGAAGAGCCGGTCGGTTCGTGTGGCATGAGGAGTTACCTTCTCTTTTTATTGTTTTAACTCGGCGGATGTATGCCGAATGCACGTCGCAACTACTGATGAAGTTCCACATGTGGGAGCGGGCTTGCTCGCGATAGCAGTGGGTCAGGCAACTTGGTAGTGACTTCCACACCGCTATCGCGAGCAAGCCCGCTCCCACATTTAATTGCCTTTCAAATGTGAGAGTGGGACTTGCGGGATTAGAAGAAACCCAGCGGATTGATGTCGTAGCTCACCAGCAGGTTCTTGGTCTGCTGATAGTGATCCAACATCATCTTGTGGGTTTCACGGCCAACGCCGGACTTCTTGTAACCACCGAACGCCGCGTGCGCAGGGTACAGGTGATAGCAGTTGGTCCAGACACGCCCGGCCTTGATCGCCCGGCCCATGCGGTAAGCGCGGTTGATGTCGCGGGTCCACAGGCCGGCACCCAGGCCGAACTCGGTGTCGTTGGCAATCGCCAGCGCTTCGGCCTCATCCTTGAACGTGGTAATGCTGACCACCGGGCCAAAGATTTCCTCCTGGAACACTCGCATCTGGTTGGTGCCCTTGAGCAGGGTTGGCTGGATGTAATAGCCGGTGGCCAGGTCGCCGCTGAGTTTCTCGACCTTGCCGCCGGTCAGCAGCTCGGCGCCTTCACCCTTGGCGATTTCGAGGTAGGAGAGGATCTTGTCGAACTGCTGTTCGGACGCCTGGGCGCCGACCATGGTGTCGGTGTCCAGCGGATCGCCACGCTTGATCTGCTCGACCTTTTTCATCACCACCTTCATGAAGTCGTCGTAGATCGACTCTTCCACCAACGCGCGCGACGGGCAGGTGCAGACTTCGCCTTGGTTGAAGAACGCCAGCACCAGGCCTTCAGCGGCTTTTTCGATGAACTGCGGTTCGGCCTGCATGATGTCGGCGAAGAAGATGTTTGGCGACTTGCCACCCAACTCGACGGTCGACGGAATAATGTTCTCGGCCGCCGCGTGCATGATGTGCGAGCCCACGGGCGTCGAGCCGGTGAAGGCAATCTTGGCGATGCGCTTGCTGGTGGCCAGCGCTTCGCCGGCTTCCTTGCCGAAACCGTGCACCACGTTCAGCACGCCCGGTGGCAACAGGTCGCCAATCAGTTCCATCAGCACGTTGATGCCCAGCGGCGTTTGCTCGGCCGGTTTGAGCACCACGCAGTTGCCGGCGGCCAGGGCCGGCGCGAGTTTCCAGGCAGCCATCAGCAGCGGGAAGTTCCACGGGATGATTTGCCCGACCACGCCCAGCGGCTCGTGGAAGTGATAGGCGGCGGTGTGTTCGTTGATCTCGGCGCTGCTGCCTTCCTGGGCGCGGATACAACCGGCGAAGTAACGGAAGTGGTCAGCGGCCAGGGGAATGTCGGCGTTGAGGGTTTCGCGCACGGCCTTGCCGTTGTCCCAGGTTTCGGTGATGGCCAGCAGTTCCAGGTTCTGCTCGATGCGATCGGCGATTTTCAGCAGCACCAGCGAACGGTCCTGGGCCGAGGTCTTGCCCCAGGCATCCGCGGCGGCATGCGCGGCGTCCAGCGCCTTGTCGATGTCTTCGGCAGTGGAGCGGGGGAAGTCGGCGATAGGCTTGCCGTTGACCGGCGAGGTGTTGGTGAAGTAGTTGCCTTTGACCGGCGCGACGAATTCGCCACCGATAAAGTTACCGTACTTGGCCTTGAACGAAACGATAGCGCCTTCAGTACCGGGGTGTGCGTAACGCATGGTGGGTATCTCCTGGCTTTTATGTTTATTGGAGTGCAGCGCTGCTGCGCTTGATAAAGCGTAGAGCAAAGGTCGGGCCAGCGCCCTGCAACACAGGTAAATCAAGGGCTTGAACCGTGTTGCAGGGGGTGGCTGTGACAGCCCTGATACAGTCGCTGTGACAGTGTGTGCCATAAGCGATACAGCCTGTGACCGGTGGGTCGAGTCGGGATTGCAAAGCGCCTGGGCCTGGAGGATGCTGGGCGTCCCGGTCCGCGGTATGTCTCGCGCAACAGGAGAACAACAAGAACATGCACAACGATCATTTCAGTCGCCATGCCCAGCAAGTGCTGACCGTGACCCGTGGCCAGGATCCGTTGCACGGCCCTGGCAGCGACCCGTCGATTGCCCGCTCCTGGCTGCGTTGCCTGGAGGATTACCACCTCGACCCGGCGCTGACCATCGCGCCCACGGTGCTGGAGCACGGTCGACTGTTGGAAAGCCGCGAGCGCCTGCAGCAGGTGTTGCAGATTGCCGGCACTGAAATGAACAGCCTGCATCAACAGCTTTCCGGGGCCGGTCACGCGGTGCTGTTGACCGACGCGCGCGGGGTGATCCTCAATTGCGTCACCGCCCCCAGCGAGCGCAAGATTTTCGAACGCGCCGGACTGTGGCTCGGCGCTGACTGGAGCGAAGCCTGCGAAGGCACCAACGGCATCGGCACCTGCCTGGTGGAGCGCCAGGCCCTGACCATTCATCGCGATGAACACTTCCGTGGCCGACATACCGGGCTGACCTGCTCCGCGAGCCCGGTGTTCGATCCGCATGGCGAACTGCTGGCAGTGCTGGACGTATCCTCGGCCCGCGAAGCGGTTTCCCGCCAGAGCCAGTTCCACACCATGGCGTTGGTCAACCTCTCGGCGAAGATGATCGAGAGCTGCTATTTCCTGCGCCACTTCGAACATCACTGGCTGTTGCGCTTTCATCTGCAGGCCGAGTCCGTCGGGCTGTTCAGCGAAGGGCTGCTGGCATTCGATGGCGAAGGGCGGATTTGTGCGCTCAATCAGAGCGCGCAAAACCTGCTGGGCCAGCCACGCGGGCGTTTGCTCGGGCTGCCGGTGGAAATGTTCTTTGATTGCACGCTCGATGACCTGCTCGGGCGCGCCACTGCGAACCCCAGCGCCAGTTGGCCGCTGCGCACGCGTGACGGGCGCAGCCTGTTTGCGCTATTACGCGGCGAGCAGCGTCGCGCGTCGAGCCCGAGCGTGCCCGCGCCGGCGCCGGCGAAGGTACAGCGGCCACGTTTACCGGGCATCTGCCTGGGTGACGCGGCGCTGCAAGAGGATTTTCGCAAGGCCCTGCGGGTGTTTGAGCGCGACGTGCCGCTGTTGATCAACGGCGAAACCGGCTCCGGCAAGGAAGCCTTTGCCAAAGCCGTGCACCACGCCAGCCAGCGTGCCGAGCAGGCGTTCGTCGCCCTGAACTGCGCAGCCATCCCGGAAAGCCTGATCGAGAGTGAGCTGTTCGGCTATCGCGGCGGCAGTTTCACCGGGGCGCGCAAGGAAGGCATGCGCGGCAAGTTGCAACAGGCCGACGGCGGCACGTTATTCCTCGACGAAATCGGCGACATGCCGCTGGCCTTGCAAACCCGTCTATTAAGGGTGTTGGAAGACCGTCTGGTGGTGCCCATTGGCGGTGAGCCGCAGGCGGTCAACGTCAGGGTGGTCAGCGCGACTCACCGCAATCTGCTGGAACGGGTCCGGGACGGCAGCTTCCGCGAGGATTTGTACTACCGGCTCAACGGTCTGGAAATCGCCTTGCCGGCGTTACGCGAACGCAGCGACAAATCGCAGTTGCTCGATTTTATCCTCGCAGAAGAAGCGGGCGACCAGCCGGTGCAACTCGATCGCGCGGCGCGGCAGGCGTTGCTGGCGTTCAACTGGCCGGGCAATGTGCGGCAGTTGCGCACGGTGCTGCGCACCTTGGCCGCCTTGTGTGACGAGGGCCAGGTGGGCCTTGAGGATTTACCGCTGATGATTCGCCAGGCCCGACCGGCAGCGGCCGTCATCGATCAGCCCGCGGACTCGCCACTGGACGATGCCGAGCGCCTGGCGCTGCTCAATGCCCTGGAACAACAACGCTGGCACATGACCCACACCGCGCAACAACTTGGGGTCAGCCGCAATACGTTGTATCGCAAGCTGCGTAAACATGGGATTGCACGTTGAGTTCTGTCAGCTAAAGAGTGCGAACTTTCCCACCCTACGCTAACCTGCCTCGATGTTTTACGAGGTCGACTATGCACATTCACATTCTCGGTATTTGCGGCACCTTCATGGGTTCGATGGCGGTCCTGGCCAAAGAGCTGGGGCATCATGTCACCGGCTCCGATGCCAATGTTTATCCACCCATGAGCACGCAGTTGCAGGCTCAGGGCATTGAGCTGACCCAGGGCTACGACCCGGCGCAGTTTGAGCCGGTCCCGGATCTGGTGGTGATCGGCAACGCCATGTCGCGCGGCAACCCTGCCGTCGAATACGTGCTGAACAAAGGTTTGCCTTATGTGTCTGGCCCGCAATGGCTGGCGGATCACGTATTGCAGGGGCGCTGGGTGTTGGCGGTCGCCGGCACGCACGGCAAGACCACCACCAGCAGCATGCTGGCCTGGGTGCTGGAGCACGCGGGCATGAGCCCCGGTTTCCTGATCGGCGGTGTGCCGCAGAACTTCTCGGTCTCCGCGCGCCTGGGGGACACGCCGTTCTTCGTGATTGAGGCCGATGAATATGACAGCGCCTTCTTCGACAAACGCTCCAAATTCGTTCACTACCGTCCACGCACGGCAATCCTGAACAATCTGGAATTCGATCACGCCGACATCTTTCCCGATTTGCCGGCCATCGAGCGGCAGTTTCACCATCTGGTGCGCACCATTCCCAGCGAAGGCCTGGTGATCCATCCGACCACCGAGCCGGCCTTGCAGCGCGTGATTGACATGGGCTGCTGGACGCCCGTGCAAACCACCGGCGCGGGCGGGCAATGGCAGGTCAAGCTGCTGAGCGAGGACGGCTCGCGGTTTGAAGTGCTGTTTGAAGGCGTCGCCCAGGGCGTGGTGGAGTGGGACATGACCGGCCAGCACAACGTTGCCAATGCCTTGGTAACCCTGGCGGCCGCTCGTCATGTCGGCGTGACGCCGGCCATGGGCATTGCGGGGTTGAGCGCGTTCAAGAGCGTCAAGCGGCGCATGGAAAAAGTCGCTGAAGTGAATGGGATTACCATCTACGACGACTTTGCCCACCACCCGACGGCGATTGCCACCACTCTCGACGGTCTGCGCAAACGCGTCGGCGATGCGCCGGTGATTGCCATCATCGAACCGCGTTCCAACTCCATGAAGCTGGGCGCGCACCGCGACGGCTTACCGGAAAGTGTCAATGATGCGGACCAGGTGGTGTGGTACGCACCGGCCAATCTGGGCTGGGATCTGGCGGCCATCGCCGGGCTCTGCAGCGTGCCGTCGATTGTCAGCGACTCTTTGGAAGGCATCATCGCGCGGGTCAAGAGCCAGGCCCGGCCCGGCACCCACGTGGTAATCATGAGCAACGGCGGTTTCGGCGGCCTGCACGGCAAGCTCGCCGAGGCCCTGCAATGAACGGACCGGAACGCATCACGCTGGCCATGACCGGCGCCTCGGGTGCGCCGTATGGCCTGCGCCTGCTCGATTGCCTGGTGCGCGAAGACCGCGAAGTGCATTTCCTGATTTCCCGGGCCGCGCAATTGGTGATGGCCACCGAAACCGATGTCGCGCTGCCGCCCAAGGTGCAGATGATGCAGGCGTTCCTCACCGAGTACACCGGTGCGGCGGCGGGGCAGATCAAGGTCTATGGCAAGGAAGACTGGATGTCGCCGGTGGCCTCCGGTTCCGGGGCGCCGGCGGCCATGGTGGTGGTGCCGTGCTCCACCGGGACGTTGTCGGCCATCGCTACGGGCGCGTGTAACAACCTGATCGAGCGCGCGGCGGATGTGACGTTGAAGGAGCGTCGCCAGTTGATTCTGGTGCCACGCGAGGCGCCGTATTCGAGTATTCACCTGGAGCACATGCTTAAGTTGTCGAATATGGGCGTGACCATTTTGCCGGCATCTCCCGGCTTTTATCACCAGCCGCAGACCATTGATGACCTGGTGGATTTTGTGGTCGCACGAATCCTCAATCTGCTGAATATTCCCCAGGACATGCTGCCGCGTTGGGGCGAGCATCATTTAAGCAGTGATGAATAGAGCATTGCTGGTGGTGCTGGCGCTGCAGCTGTCCGGCTGCGCCAGCGTTCGGACCCTGGACGCCGCGAAACCCGGCGCGCCGGTGGTCTACGCGGGGACGCGCCTGGATCTGTATGCGATGCAGGGTGGCTGTTGTGCCATGGACCGTTTTGGTGCCGAGGCGCCGAGTTACCCAGGCCTAGACCTGCCGGCCAGCGCGTTGCTCGACACTTTATTGTTGCCGCTGTCGGTGTTGACGGTGATAGGCGTTGGCTTCAACGCCACAGGTGGGCTCTAGACAGGATCTTCAGGGCAACACAAGACAATGTGGGAGAGCGCTGGCCCCCTCCCACATTTTCCAGGTCTTTAAACCGGGTTACTTGCCGAGCTTGCGCAACTCATCCGACTCGACAATTCGCACCCCATCCTGCTCTTCCAGCGCCAGGCGCCACATGGCTCGGGCCAGTTCGCAGACTTCAATGCCGTGATACTTGCCCGGAATCAAGCGCGACAACGGTCCCGCCAATTGTTCGGCGAGGCGCGGTTCGAGGCGGTCGCCGAGCAACAGTGATGGGCGGACGATGGTCAGTTGTGGCCAGTCCTGAGCTTTCAGGGCCTGCTCCATCTCGCCCTTGACCCGATTGTAGAAAATTGAGGATGTCGGATCCGCGCCAATCGCGCTGATGACGATCAGATGCCGTGCGCCCATTTCCCGCGCGCGTTTGCCGAACGCCACCACCAGGTCCAGGTCGACCGCGCGAAAGGCGTGTTCCGAACCTGCTTTTTTCAGCGTGGTGCCCAGGCAGCAGAAGGCGATATCGACCTGGCCGCTCAGTTGCGGCAGGATCAGCGCCGGGTCGCCCACGGGGTTTTCCAGGTGCGGGTGTTCCGCCAGCGGCTTGCGACTGGGAGCCAGCACGCGGGTGACAGTCGGTTCGTTGAGCAGGCGGTCCAGCAGATGTTCCCCGGTCAAGCCCGAGGCTCCCGCAAGCAATATATGCTGAGGCGTCAAGTACATGATGGTTCTCCCCCTTGATACAGTGTCAGCTTAGTTGCTCTTGGCATCCTTGTTAGTTATAGAGACGCTTTCCAGCGCCTTTCGTGCCTGCTGTTTGCGTAATAATTGCCAGCGGGCAATGACACCTTTGGGGGCCCAGATCTGTGGTTCGGAGGCTTCGAAGTTGTCAGCCATTTCGCGTTCGGCCACATGCTGTTGCGCCAACTTGAAGGCGTGCTGCAAATTGTCGGTCTGATTGAAGGCCTGGGCGAACAGCGCTTCGCCGAAGTAGGTGAAGTCGGCTTCTTCAGAGCAGCCGAACGACACACGATCGGCGCGTGAAGCCGTCATGATCAGTGTGTGCTGGTCTTTCAACGCCGGGATGAAACCACCGGAGTAGCAGGCGGATATCACGATGATCTTGTCGCGGTTCTTGAGCGGCGCCATCACGCTTGCCAGTTCGTCGGCCGGCAAGTCGGCCAGCTCCATGCGTGGCTGCTCGAGCACCAGCTCATGCTCGTGGGTCCCGTGGCTGGTCATGTAGATGAACACCAGGTCCTCGGGCCCCGTGCGCTCGGCCAGCGTCTGCACCGCGCGGCGCAGGCTTTCGCGGGTGGCCATCGGGCGCTCGGCGATGTAGTCGCGGTGGTTGACCAGGCGGATCTGGCCGCGGGCACCGAAACGGATATTCAACAGGTTGCTGACGTAATCGGCTTCACGCAGAAACACGCTTTGCTTGCCGTCGCCGGCCAGTGTCAGGGTGTAGAGCTCCACTGCCGGGGTGGACGCGGGCACGGCGGCGAGCGCGGCGTCAAGCAAACGGCCCTGGGCCAGCACGCCGACTTCCAGTGCGTCGGGCAACAGCTTGCCATCGGCGTCGCGCACGCGCATGCCATTGGCCCAGGTCCCGGCTTGCACCGTGCCGTCGGTGAGCACCAGGGTGCCCTGGCCGTGGTAACTGTCATTGTCAAAACCGCCCACGTAGAAACTGCCGTCGCTGAGGTTCAAGCGACCTTTTCCGCTGAAGCGCCAGTCATTGAACCGACCGGCATAATGACTGCCGTCGCTGCCGATCAACTCGCCTTTACCGTTCAAGACACCTTCCTTGAACTCGCCGACCCAGACGTCGCCGTCGGCGTTTTCGTAGCGGCCCTTGCCGTTAAGCTGGTTCTGCTTGAAGTGGCCGACGTAAATGTCCCCCTCGGCGCTGTTGAAGATGCCGTTGCCTTCGAGTTGGCCGTTAACGAAATGCCCGCTGAACAGATTGCCACTGTCGTCGTTGCGCTGGCCTTCGCCATTGGGTTTGCCGTGGGCGAATTGACCCTGGTATTGGCTGCCGTCGGCCAGCTCCAGGCGGCCGAGACCTGAATACTGGTCATCCTTGAATTCGCCGCGATAGCTCATCTGGCCCTCTTGGAGGGTGCCTTCACCGTTGCGCCGGCCTTGTTTGAAGCCGCCGACGTAACTGTTTGCGGCGGTGGTCAGGCTGCCCTGGCCATCGAACAGGCCATGCTGGAACTGACCTTTATAGACTTCGCCATTGCTGCCATGCCATTCACCCTGGCCGTGCCACTGGCCTTTGTCGAACTGCCCGGCGTACCAGCTGCCGTTGGGGTAGTCGACCCGGCCCTGGCCTTGCAGCAGGCCGTTGACCAGATCCCCACGATAACGCCCGCCGTCTGGCAGCCGTGCATCGGGCGGCAGCAGGGATTCGCCGTCGCCGCAAGCGGTGAGCAACAAAGCGAGAGCAAGTGGGGCGAGTGAGCGCATAGCGGGATCCGGGTAATTGAGCGCCGAGTATGCCGCAGCGGGGGAAGCTATACCTAGTGGTCTGTGAATGATGGACCCGTAGGAGCGCGCGTGCTCGCGAAAATCCTCAACGACAACGCGGGCATCCAGACAGCACGCGGCGGCATTGGGTTTTACGCGAGCAAGCCTGCTCCTGCCGTGATCGGCTGTGCCTTACACGAAGCAGAGCGACAACGATTCAGCGATATAGGCTGGCTTCTCCTGCCCTTCGATTTCCAGGGTCGCGGTGGCCTTGAACAGCCATTGGCCGGGTTTTTTCTCGGTGACGTCGGTGAGCGTGACGGCCAGGCGCACATTGGAGTCGACCTTGACCGGCTGGATAAAGCGCACGCTGTCCAAGCCATAGTTGACGGCCATTTTCAGACCCTCGGGCATGATCAGCAGGTCTTCCATCAGCTTGGGCATCAGTGACAGCGACAGAAAACCGTGGGCGATGGTGCTGCCGAACGGCGTCTGGGCGGCTTTCACCGGGTCGATATGGATGAACTGATAGTCGCCGGTGGCTTCGGCGAACAGGTTGATGCGCTCCTGGTCGATCTTGAACCATTCGGAACGTCCCAGTTCCTTGCCGACATAATCGTTGAGCTGCGCTACAGGTACCGAAGGCATTGCGACTCTCCTTGACTCATCTATTGACTCCCCCTGTAGGAGCAAGCTTGCTCGCGAAAAAACCGATGTCACTGCGTGCTGTCTGGATGCCCGCGTTATCGTTGACGACTTTCGCGAGCAAGCTCGCTCCTACAGGTGGAGGGTGTTGTTGTTTTAGGTTTGCAGAGAACCACTGTAGATCATCATGGGCCACGGACCCGGTCAACCCTCCATGCTTTTGGCGAATGCCGTTTCATAGCGCGTGCGTGCTTATAATGCGCGCTTGCTTTCGGGGAGAAGACGGATGCTATTACGCGGCCTGACATGGCTGGTGCTGTTTCAATTGCTCGGCACCGCCATCAATCATTTGTTCCTGCCGGTTATGCCGGGACCGATTGTCGGCCTGCTGCTGTTACTGGCCTATCTGATGTGGCGCGGTGAAGTCGGCGAACCGTTGAACCTGGCGGCGGGCAGCCTGTTGCGTTATTTGCCGTTGCTGCTGGTGCCGCCTGCCGTGGGCGTGATGGTGTACGCCAAGGACATCTTGGCTGACTTCTGGGCCATCGTCGGTGCGTTGGTGTTGTCGCTGGTGATTGCCATGGGCTTTGCCGGGGTCTTGATGCAAAAGCTGGTCAAGCGTCAGGCCCACAAGGAGCAAGGGCAATGATTTTCGATTGGCAGGGAGCCTGGGCCTCGGTGATCCATCATCCGTTGTTCGGTATCGGCATTACGCTGGGTGCTTACCAACTGGTGCTGGCGGCCTACGAGAAAACCCGCTGGATCTTTCTGCAGCCGGTGCTGGTCTCAATGCTGCTGGTGATCGGGGTACTGCTGAGCTGCGGCCTGAGCTACGCCGAATATCGCGAGAGCACCGAGATCATGGGCATCCTGCTGGGCCCGGCGACGGTGGCGCTGGCGGTTCCGCTGTATTTGAATCTGCGACGAATTCGTCAGTTGTTCTGGCCGGTTTTTACTACGCTGGTGGTGGGTGGCGTGTTGGCGACCGGTTTGTGCATATGGCTGGGTTGGGGGTTTGGGGCCGAGCACATGGTGTTGATGACCATGGCGCCCAAGTCGGTGACCTCGCCTATCGCGATGTTGGTGGCCGAGCAGATTGGTGGCGTGGCGGCGCTGGCGGCGGTGTTTGTGCTGATCACCGGGGTGGTCGGCGCAATGGTCGGGCCAGCGTTGCTGTCGCACCTCGGCGTGCACAGCCCGGAAGCGCGCGGCATGGCGCTGGGCATGACCGCGCATGCGGTCGGTACCTCGGTGGCCCTGCAGGAAAGCGAAGAGTGCGGTGCTTTCGCGGCGCTGGCGATGAGTTTGATGGGCGTGGCGACGGCGGTGTTTCTGCCGTTGGCGGTCTCAATCGTTGTTTAAGTCGGGTTTAAGGAAGCCTTTATGAGTCTGGCGTTGTTCCCTCTCAATACGGTGCTGTTTCCCGGTTGCGCCCTTGACCTGCAATTGTTCGAGGCGCGCTACCTGGACATGATCAGTCGCTGCATGAAGAAAGGCGAAAGCTTCGGCGTGGTGTGCATTCTGGATGGCGCCGAAGTCGGACAGGCGCCGGAGGGCTACGCGCAGGTCGGCTGCGAGGCGCTGATCCGCGACTTCAAGCAGCAGGACAACGGCTTGCTGGGGATTCGTGTCGAGGGCGGCCGCAGGTTCCGCGTGCTTGAGGCCGAAGTTCAGCGCGACCAATTGCTGGTGGCCGAGGTGCAGTGGCTGGAAGACGCGCCCGAGCAGCCGCTCGAGGAGGAGGACGCCGACTTGCTGGCATTGCTCCAGGCGCTGGCCGAGCACCCGATGGTCGCCGCGCTCGACATGGGCTCCGACGCGCAAGGGCAGCAGGCATTGGGCAATCAACTGGCGTATCTCTTGCCTTTCACCGAAGCCGACAAAGTCGACCTGCTGCAACTCGATGACCCGCAACAACGCCTGGATGCGATTCAACTGTTGCTGGATGAGTTGCAGGGCGAGCTGTTCTGAATCCCGTCCGGCACAGGAGGCGCCCGGCCTCCGGCGATTGGCTGGGGTCGGCTTGGATTAATACGCGTACCTGAGCAGGGCATGGGAGGTACCGGTCAGTGCAAAAAAACCGAGCACGGCCACGCACGCCGGCAAGATCAGCCACCAGACCTTCGGCGCCATCGGCGGCAGCGGGGTTTGGCGCTGGCTCAAGGTCAAGCTGAAGGCGCACACGGTCATCGCCAACAAGGTGCCGGCCAGAATGTCGGATGGCCAATGCGCGCCCAGGTACACCCGCGACAGTGCAATGGCGGCGGCGGGGATCGCGCCCAGCAGCAGCCAGGTCAGGCGCATCCGGGTCGGCTGGCCACGGCCGGCGAGCACTGCCAGGGCCAGGAAAAACGCAAACGAGCCGGACGCATGGCCACTCGGCATGCTGAAACTGGTCAGCGGGTCGGTGAGGATTTCCGGGCGACCACGGGCAAAAAACAGCTTGCTGCCGGTGTTGATCAACGCCGCGCCGAGCAAGGTGACACCGACAAAGATTGCGTGGCGCCATTGCCGTGCCAGCAGCAACAAGCCGGTCAATACCGCACTGGCGACGAACATTTTCTTGAACTCGCCCAGTTGGGTGATCATCACCATGGCCTGGTCCAGGGCCGGGCCACGGTGCTCCTGGATCAGGGCCATCAAGCCTTGGTCAAAGTGGTTCAAGTGGGGATAGCCGATAAACATCGCGATCAACAAGACCAGGCTGGCGCAGCCGGTCCATAACGTGGCCCGGCGATGACCGCGCAGGCTACTGTTGAGGCTCACCCCCAGCAGCACGGCGAGACAGGCGGCGACGACGCCGGCCTCGGGCCAGAACCCTTCGGGCAGCGGCAGGCGAAACGCCGCGCCCGTGGCCCAGCCCGGCAGCAGGTAGGCCACCGACCAGCCGGCGGCGGCCAGCACGCTGACGGCGGCGAAGCGCGGGAACGGCATGTCGCACATCCCGGCCACCATGGGCAGCATCGGCCGCAGCGGGCCGATGAAGCGGCCAACCAGCAGGCTGGCGATCCCGTACTTTTGAAAATAAGCCTCGGCGCTGCTCATCCACTCGGGGTGGTGGCGCAGGCCGGGCAAGCGCCGGATGTTCTGGTGGAAATGTCGTCCCAGGTAGTAGGAGATCGCATCGCCCAGCAATCCGCCGATCATGCCCAGCAACAGGGTTTCGCTGAGGGACAGCGCGCCGCTGCCGGCCAGTACCGCAATCGCGAATAACAGCACCGTGCCTGGCACGATCAGCCCGGCAATGGCCAGGCACTCCACGCAGGCCACAATAAAGACCGCGGCAGCCAGCCATTGCGGGTTAAGGGTCAGCCAACCGGTAATGCCATCGAGCCATTGGCCCATACAATCAACTCCATCTGGGGTGACACCCGCCGCTGTAGGCGCGAACTTGCTCGTGAAAAACCTGAGGATGCCGCGGGTGCCAGATTTTTCGCGTCATCGTTGACGATCTTCGCGAGCAGGCTCGCTCCTACAGAGGCAGGCAGATTTCAAATCAAACAGTAATCGCGGCCTTCGACCTGGCCCCGTCGCAGCGGGTTCCGTGTGCAGTAGGGCGCGAAGTCGGCATCGACGAAGCGATACATCAGGTGTTCATCCCGACCGCCGGGAATACCCAGGCGTGTGGTCTGGATAATCTGCGCAGGCGCCTGGCCTACGTCTTCGACGTAAAATCGCTGCGGGTCGAAGCGTTGGGCGTCCCACATCGGCACCTTCAGGCCGAGGGCTTTGCACAGCAGCGTCTGTCCGGCGCAGAGCTTGTGGGGCGGGCGCGGCCGGCCGCTGGCATCCGGGTTGTTCAGCAGCATCTGCGCCAGGCTGTCCGGCCCTGACGTCTCATCCACCCAAGGGTAGGCCGACTTGATCAGCACCGCATTGCCCGGGCCCTGGGCGCTGAAGTTCAGCGAGTCGCCGCCACGGGCGTAGTACATATAGATGTGGCCGCCATCCAGAAACAAAGCCTTACGCTTTTCTGTGTAGCCGAGGGACGCATGGCTGCCTTTTTCGGCCAGGTAATAGGCCTCGGTTTCAATAATGCGTACTGACAGCCACAAATCGCCGACGCGATGACGGATGACTTTGCCCAGCAAATCCTTTGCGAGCTGTTGCGCGTCGCGGTCGAAAAAGCAGTCGGGCAGGGCGTTGCCGGGGGCAGGGGAGGAAAAACTGGTCATGACGTTGACGGGTTACCGCGGCCAAATGTGACAGGATGATATCAAGTTCAGCCTTAATCACCGCTGAACGTCGAGTTTTTACAGTTCATTTCGACCATCCGCCCCTCACCGCTGTCCGTAGGGCGACGTGACAGCTATAATCTGCCGCTTTCCTCTTTGCCAAGACCCCACCAGACCATGACTGAGTCCGTTCTTGACTACATGACCCGCCTGGGTCGCGCTGCCCGTCAGGCCTCGCGGTTGATCGCCCGTGCGAGCACCGCGCAGAAGAACCGTGCCCTGATGGCGGCTGCCGATGCGCTGGACGCCTCGCGCGCGGCGCTTACGGCGGCCAACGAGCAGGACCTGGCCAATGGCCGGGCGAATGGTCTGGAACCGGCATTGCTCGATCGCCTGGCGCTGACGCCGGCACGTATCGACGACATGATCGAAGGTTTGCGTCAGGTGGCCAAATTGCCTGACCCCATCGGTGAAATCCGCGATATGCGTTACCTGCCCTCGGGCATCCAGGTGGGCAAGATGCGCGTGCCCCTGGGCGTGATCGGCATTATTTATGAATCGCGGCCGAACGTGACCATTGATGCCGCAAGCCTGTGCCTGAAGTCCGGCAACGCCACCATCCTGCGTGGCGGTTCCGAGGCCATCAATTCCAATCGTGCCATTGCCGCGTGCATTCAGCAGGGCCTGGCCGTGGCCGAGTTGCCGGCCGAAGTGGTGCAGGTGGTCGAAACCACCGACCGCGCCGCCGTTGGCGCGCTGATCACAATGCCGGAATGGGTTGATGTCATCGTGCCGCGCGGCGGCAAGAGCCTGATCGAACGTGTCAGTCGCGATGCCAAAGTGCCTGTGATCAAGCACCTGGACGGTGTCTGCCACGTGTTCATCGACGTCGCGGCCGACCTCGACAAGGCGATTCGCATCGCCGATAACGCCAAGACGCACCGCTATGCGCCGTGCAACACCATGGAAACCCTGTTGGTGCATGCCGCCATTGCCGAGCGCGTATTGCCGCCGCTGGCTGCTATTTACCGTGACAAGGGGGTTGAACTGCGCGGTTGCGAGCGCACCCGGGCATTGCTTGGTGCCGACGTGATCGAGGCCACCGAGCAGGACTGGTACACCGAATACACGGCGCCGATCCTGTCGATCCGCATTGTCGACGACCTGGATCAGGCCATCGAACACATCAACACCTACGGCTCCAAGCACACCGATGCCATCGTCACCGAGCATTTCAGCGATGCGCGACGTTTCCTCAGCGAAGTGGATTCGGCTTCGGTGATGGTCAACGCCTCGACGCGCTTTGCCGACGGTTTCGAGTATGGCCTCGGGGCGGAGATCGGCATTTCCACCGACAAGCTCCACGCCCGCGGTCCGGTGGGCCTGGAAGGCTTGACCAGCGAGAAGTACGTGGTCTTCGGCGACGGTCATGTGCGCACTTGATGGCTAAACGCATCGGGCTGCTTGGCGGCACCTTCGATCCCGTACACATCGGTCATTTACGCAGTGCCCTTGAAGTGGCGGACGCCCTTGGACTCGATGAGCTGCGCCTGATACCCAATGCCAGGCCACCGCATCGCGATGCGCCTCAGGTGTCGGCGCCTGATCGGCTGGCGATGGTCGAATGTGCCGTTGCCGGTATATCGCCGCTGGTGGTGGACGACCGCGAACTCAAGCGCGATAAACCGTCCTACACTATCGACACCCTGGAACAGACGCGGGCCGAGTTGGCTGCCAATGACCAGGTGTTTCTGCTTTTGGGCTGGGACGCTTTTTGCGGCCTGCCCACTTGGCATCGCTGGGAAGAGTTGCTCCAGCATTGCCACATCCTGGTGCTGCAACGCCCGGATGCCGACAGCGAACCGCCGGATGCCCTGCGCAACCTGCTGGCCGCGCGGTCGGTAAGTGACCCCTTGGCCCTGACCGGGCCGAACGGGAATATTGCATTCGTCTGGCAGACCCCGCTTGCGGTGTCCGCCACCCAGATCCGTCAACTGCTGGCCAGCGGGAAGTCGGTACGTTTCCTGGTGCCTGACGCGGTCCTGGCCTACATCGATGCGCACGGGCTTTACCGTGCGTCGAACTGAAAAGGCGCGCTTGAACGCACGAACAGTCGTGCAGCGAGCGCCCGAACATATGAGCAAAACGAGTTTTTTATGACGAACAAAGACGTAAGCAAAGTTAAACGCAAAGGCACGTTCAAAAGCGCGCCGCTGCCAGTAGAAGCACACACCGGCCCTGAACTCGTCGGCGAAGCGCTGGTGAAGGTTGCCGTGGCCGCTTTGGAAGATGTGAAGGCCCAGGACATTCAAGTCCTGGACGTGCGCGACAAGCAGAGCATCACCGACTTCATGATCATCGCCACCGGTACTTCCAACCGCCAGATCGGCGCGATGCTGGACAAGGTCCGCGAAGCCGTCAAAGCCCAGGGCGTCAAGCCGCTGGGTGAAGAAGGCAAGGGCGACAGCGACTGGGTCCTGCTGGACATGGACGACGTGATCGTGCACATGATGACCTCCAACGCCCGCCAGTTCTACGACCTCGAGCGCCTGTGGAAAGGTGCCGAGCAGAGCCGTGCCGCCGATGGCAAGCACCACAGCCCTGAAGTCGGTCACGCGCACTTCGACAAGCTCAACAAAGACCAGGAATAAGGAACGGCTGTGCGCCTGCGTCTGATCGCTGTCGGTTCTCGCATGCCCAAGTGGGTGGAGGAAGGCTGGCATGAATATGCCAAGCGCCTGCCATCCGAGCTTGCGCTGGAACTGGTGGAAATACCGCTCAATACCCGCGGCAAGAACGCCGACGTGGCGCGCTTCATCCGTCAGGAAGGCGAAGCCATGTTGGCCAAGGTCGGCCCCAATGAGCGGATTGTCACCCTTGAGGTGCACGGCAAGCCTTGGAGCACCGAGCAGTTGGCGGTGGAGCTGGATCGCTGGCGCCTGGATTCGCGCACGGTGAACTTCATGGTGGGTGGCCCCGAAGGGCTGGCGCCGGAAGTGTGCGCGCGGGCCGATCAGCGCTGGTCGCTGTCGCCCCTGACGTTGCCCCACCCGCTGGTACGGATTCTGATCGGTGAACAGCTGTATCGCGCCTGGACAGTTCTGTCCGGGCACCCTTATCACAAATAATCTGCGCCCTGCCTGATGACCCAACCGATCCGCATCAAGGACCACGAGAAAGACGCACGCCTGGTGCGCGGTCGAGTCGTGTTCGGTGCGGTCGCGGTGGTCACGCTGATGTGCGTGTTGATTGCCCGCCTGTATTTCCTGCAGGTGATCCAGTACGACTATCACTCCACGCTGTCGGAAAACAACCGGGTGCATGTGCAACCGATTCCGCCGACCCGTGGCTTGATATTCGACCGTAATGGCGTGGTGATAGCGGATAACCGACCCAGTTTCAGTCTGAGCGTGACCCGCGAACGGGCCGGCGACTGGCGAGAGATACTCGATGTGATTGTCGAGGTGCTGGAGTTGACGCCGGACGACCGGGCGATCTTCGAGAAACGCATGAAGCAGGGGCGTCGGCCATTCGAGCCGGTGCCGATTCTGTTTGAGCTGACCGAAGAGCAAATCGCCAGGATCGCGGTGAATCAGTTCCGCCTGCCGGGTGTGGAAGTGGTGGCGCAGTTGGTGCGTCATTATCCGCAAGGCGCGCACTTTGCGCACTCCGTCGGCTACATGGGGCGGATCAACGAGAAAGAGCTGAAGACCCTCGACCCGGTCAACTACAGCGGCACCCACCATATCGGCAAGACCGGCATCGAGCGTTTCTATGAAGCCGAGCTGCATGGCCAGGTCGGTTACGAGGAGGTCGAGACCAACGCCCGTGGCCGTGTGCTGCGCGTGCTCAAGCGCACCGACCCGACTCCCGGCAAGGACATTGTCCTGAGCCTCGACATCAAGCTGCAGGAAGCCGCGGAAATGGCCTTGGGCGGGCGCCGTGGCGCGGTGGTCGCGTTGGATCCCAATACCGGCGAAGTACTGGCGATGGTCAGCCAGCCGAGTTTCGATCCCAATCTGTTTGTCACCGGGATCAGCTTCAAGGCGTACGCCGAGTTGCGTGATTCCATCGACCGGCCGCTGTTCAACCGGGTGTTGCGCGGCCTGTATCCTCCGGGCTCGACGATCAAGCCCGCCGTGGCGATTGCCGGCCTCGATGCCGGCGTCATCACCGCTTCCAGCCGGGTCTACGATCCCGGTTACTACATGTTGCCCAACTACGATCACAAATACCGTAACTGGAACCGCTCGGGCGACGGTTATGTGGACCTGGATACGGCGATCATGCGTTCCAACGACACCTACTTTTATGACCTGGCCCATAAGCTGGGCATTGATCGCCTGTCGACCTACATGCGCAAGTTCGGTCTCGGTCAGAAAGTCTCGCTGGACATGTTTGAAGAGTCGTCCGGCCTGATGCCGTCGCGGGAATGGAAGCGCGCCACCCGGCGCCAGGCCTGGTTCCCCGGCGAAACGCTGATCCTCGGGATTGGCCAGGGTTATATGCAGGCCACACCGCTGCAACTGGCGCAGGCTACAGCGTTGGTGGCGAGCAAGGGCAAGTGGATCCGTCCGCACCTGGCCAAGACCATCGAGGGGGAAGCGCCGGTGGATGAAAATCCGATCCCGGACATTGTGCTGCGCGATCCGTCCGACTGGGCCAAGGTCAATCACGGTATGCAGCAAGTGATGCATGGCGCCCGAGGTACCGCGCGCAAGGCGGCAATCGGCGCGCAATACCGGATTGCCGGCAAAAGCGGTACGGCCCAGGTGGTTGCGATCAAGCAGGGTGAGCGCTACGACCGCTCCAAGGTTCAGGAGCGCCATCGCGACCACGCCTTGTTCGTTGGATTTGCCCCGGCCGATAACCCGAAAATCACCGTGGCGGTGATGGTCGAGAACGGCGAATCCGGTTCCGGCGTGGCGGCTCCGGTCGTGCGTCAGATCATGGACGCCTGGTTACTGGACGCGGAGGGCAAGCTCAAGCCTGAGTTTGCCAGCCCTTCAAGTGCGGAGGCTACGGCCAGTGAAGAGTAACTTTGACCGCATCCTCTCCAGCGAGGATGTCATGCGTCGCCGCGCCACGTTGTTGCAGCGCTTGCACATCGATGGTCCGTTGCTGATTCTGCTGCTGACCCTGGCCGCCGGGAGTCTGTTCGTGCTGTATTCGGCCAGCGGCAAGAACTGGGATTTGCTGATCAAGCAAGCCACCTCGTTCGGTCTGGGCCTGTTGTCGATGGTGGTGATTGCGCAGCTGGAGCCGCGCTTCATGGCGCGCTGGGTACCGTTGAGCTACGTCGTCGGCGTGTTGCTGCTGGTGGTGGTGGACGTCATGGGTCACAACGCCATGGGGGCGACGCGCTGGATCAATATTCCAGGGGTGATTCGCTTCCAGCCGTCGGAATTCATGAAGATCCTGATGCCCGCGACGATCGCCTGGTACCTCTCCAAGCGAACATTGCCACCGCAACTCAAGCATGTCGCGGTCAGTCTGATGCTGATCGGCATTCCCTTTATTCTTATCGTGCGCCAGCCTGACCTTGGTACCGGCCTGCTGATTCTCGCCGGTGGCGCGTTCGTGCTGTTCATGGGCGGTCTGCGCTGGCGCTGGATCCTCAGCGTGCTGGTGGCTGCGATCCCACTGGCGGTGGCCATGTGGTTCTTTTTCATGCACGACTATCAGAAACAGCGGGTGCTGACCTTCCTCGACCCCGAGAGTGATCCGTTGGGCACCGGCTGGAACATCATTCAGTCGAAGGCGGCCATTGGTTCGGGTGGCGTGTTTGGCAAAGGCTGGCTGCTGGGGACTCAATCGCACCTGGACTTTCTGCCGGAAAGCCACACTGACTTCATTATTGCGGTGATGGGCGAAGAGTTCGGCCTGGTAGGCATTTGCGCGCTGTTGCTGATTTACCTGTTGCTGATCGGGCGAGGCCTGGTGATTACCGCACAGGCGCAGACGCTGTTCGGTAAATTGCTTGCCGGTGCGCTCACAATGACTTTTTTTGTTTACGTTTTCGTCAACATCGGTATGGTCAGTGGCTTGTTGCCGGTGGTGGGGGTGCCGTTGCCATTCATTAGCTACGGCGGAACTTCGCTGGTGACATTGCTGTCAGCGTTTGGGGTTTTGATGTCGATCCATACCCATCGCAAGTGGATCGCGCAGGTTTGAATAAGGTGAAGATGTCAATGCAAGTAATGCGCGGCTGGGCTGCCCGCTATGCGTCCTGCCTGGGTTTGTTGGGCGCTTTCGGCGCTTCGCAGCAAACGCTGGCCGGTGACTATGACGGTTCGCCCCAGGTTGCCGAGTTTGTCGGTGAGATGACGCGTGACTACGGTTTCGCCGGCGAACAGCTGATGGGTGTGTTTCGTGAGGCGCAGCGCAAACAGTCGATTCTCGACGCTATTTCCCGTCCCGCCGAACGCGTCAAACAGTGGAAGGATTATCGTCCGATGTTCCTCACCGATTCCCGTGTGGCGCGGGGTGTGGACTTCTGGCGCGAGCACGAGGCGGTGCTGGCCCGCGCCGAACAGGAATATGGCGTGCCGGCCCAGGTGATCGTCTCGATCATCGGCGTTGAAACCTTTTATGGGCGCAATACCGGCAATTTTCGCGTGATTGATGCGTTGTCGACCCTGGGCTTCGACTATCCGCCTCGCGCCGAATTTTTCCGCAAGGAACTGCGTGAGTTCCTGTTGCTGGCCCGTGAAGAGCAAGTCGATCCGATGACCCTCAAGGGCTCCTATGCCGGCGCAATGGGCTTGCCACAGTTCATGCCCAGCAGCTTTCGCGCGTATGCGGTGGATTTTGACGGTGACGGCCATATCAATATCTGGAGCAACCCCGATGATGCCATCGGTAGCGTTGCCAGTTATTTCAAACGGCATGGCTGGGTCGGTGGCGAGCCGGTGGTGATTCGCGCCGATGTCACCGGTGAGCGTGCCGATGAAGGCCTGACCCAGGGGATCGAACCGGTGAAGACCGTCGGGGAGTTGCGAGCGCTGGGCTGGTCAAGTCATGATGCGCTGCGCGATGATATGCCCGTCACGGCTTTTCGCCTGGAAGGCGCGGACGGCCCTGAATACTGGATGGGGTTGAAGAATTTCTACGCAATCACGCGTTATAACCGCAGTGTGATGTACGCAATGGCCGTGCATCAGCTGTCAGACAAGCTGGTTCAAGCACGGGGCGTCAAGTAATGCGGGTATCGCCGATCAATAAACCGCTCAAGCTGGTGGCGTTTGCCGCGTTGTCCTTGCTGGTTGTCAGTTGCTCCACCAGTCGCCCGCCGGCGCAGAAGTCCAGCACCGCCGTGCGTTCGGCGCCGGGCCTGGATATCAACCGTGCCCACAAGGACGGCGCGCCGTGGTGGGACGTCGACGTCTCACGCATCCCGGATGCCACGCCGACCCTGCACACCGGGGCTTACAAGGCCAATCCCTATACCGTATTGGGCAAGACCTACTTCCCGCTGCAAGACTCCAAGAATTATGTGCAGACAGGCACCGCGTCCTGGTATGGCACCAAGTTCCACGGCCAGAACACCGCCAACGGCGAGGTCTATGACCTCTACGGCATGAGCGCGGCGCATAAGACCTTGCCGCTGCCGGCCTACGTGCGGGTGACCAACCTGGACAACCACCGCGTGGTGATCCTGCGGGTCAACGACCGTGGTCCGTTCTATTCGGATCGCATCATCGACTTGTCCTACGCGGCGGCGAAGAAACTTGGCTATGCCGAAAGCGGCACCGCCCGGGTCAAGGTCGAGGGTATCGACCCAGCACAATACTGGGCCCAGCGTGGGAAACCGGCACCGTTGATGCTCAACGAACCGAAAGCCGCGCAGCCGCAGATCACCGCCTCGACGGGCAAGGTCGAGCAATGGACACCGCCGCCGCAGCAACATGCCGCGCCGGTGGTGGCCGTGCCGCAAGCCGCGCAAGGCAGCGCGGCGGGAGGCCAGTACCTGCAAGTGGGCGCTTTCGCCAACCCTGACGCGGCAGAACTGTTAAGGTCCAAGCTCAGCGGGATGGTCAGCGCGCCGGTATTCATCAGTTCCATCGTGCGTAATCAGCAGACCCTGCATCGCGTGCGCCTGGGGCCGATTGGCTCGCCGGGCGAGGTTGCCCAAGTGCAGAACAGCGTTCGATTGGCCAACCTGGGCCTGCCCAGCGTGGTCAGCGCGGAGTAAATAGTAGCGGATTGATGGTCCAGGCACGTACGCGAGCCCGGGCCCTGGTTGCAGGCTCTTGAACAATAAAAAACCCGAAGGCAAGGGTTGAGCTGGCAACTGAACACGCGACAGCCTGGCGACGGGTTGTCTCACTCGTTTTGCCCGCGAGGGCAAGTTTCCATAAGCAATCTCGAGAGACGGATGAACATCACCACCTTAGCCAAACGCCTGTGCCTGCTTGTCCCGCTGATCATCGCGCCCGCTGCCTGGGCTGTCGACATGGTGCCAGCGGCGCCGCAACTGGCTGCAAAGTCCTACGTGCTCATGGATGCCGCCAGCGGCAATGTGCTGGTCGAGAACAATGGTGACCAGCGCCTGCCGCCGGCCAGCTTGACCAAGCTGATGACCGCCTACATCGCGACCCTGGAAATCCGTCGCGGCCAGATCGGTGAAAGCGACCCGGTGACGGTCAGTGAGAACGCCTGGCGCACCGGCGGCTCGCGGATGTTCATCAAGGTCGGTACGCAGGTGTCGGTCAGCGACCTGCTGCACGGCATCATCATTCAGTCCGGTAACGACGCCAGCGTCGCCTTGGCCGAGCACATTGCCGGCAGCGAAGATGCGTTCGCCGACATGATGAACAAGACCGCGGCCGAGTTGGGCATGACCAACAGCCACTTCATGAACCCGACCGGCCTGCCAAACCCTGATCACTACTCGTCGGCCCACGACATGGCGATCCTGGCTCGCGCGATCATCCGTGTCGATCCGGTGCACTACGCGATCTACTCCCAGAAAGAGTTCTTCTGGAACAACATCAAGCAGCCGAACCGCAACCTGTTGCTGTGGCGTGACAAGACCGTCGACGGCCTGAAGACCGGTCACACCGAAGAAGCCGGCTACTGCATGGTGTCCTCGGCGGTACGTGACGGCCAACGCCTGATCGCCGTGGTTTTCGGCACCAACAGCGAGCAGTCGCGTGCGGCTGAAACCCAGAAACTGCTGACCTACGGTTTCCGTTTCTTCGAAACCCAGACGTTCTACCAGAAGGGCGCCGAGCTGGCCCAGGCCCCGGTGTGGAAGGGTACCGAGCGTCAAATCAAGGCCGGTCTGGCTGAAGACCTGACCTTGACCATGCCTAAGGGCCAGCTCAAAAAGCTCGCGGCCAGCATGACCATGAACCCGCAACTGATCGCGCCTATCGCCAAGGGCGACGTGATCGGCAAAGTGGAAGTGAAACTGGACGACAAGGTTGTCCACAGCGCCGATCTGATCGCGCTTGACGCCGTTGACGAAGGCGGTATCTTCCGCCGCGTGTGGGATAGCATTCGTCTATTCTTCTACGGCTTGTTCAACTGATTGTGTGCACCCGCAAAGCCCCGCGTTGATCCGACGCGGGGCTTTGCTCGTCGCCGCGGCTTACCGCTTACGAGGCTGTTGCCATGACCGATAAAGAAGTACAGGCACCAAAGATCGAATTCCCGCAGACCGATTATCCGATCAAAGTGATCTGCGATACCGGCGTGGGCCATGAAGCCAAGGTGATTTCGATCGTCTCGAAACACGCCGAGATCAATCTTGGACTGACGGTCGAGCGTCAAAGCAGCACGGGCAAGTACACCACGACCCAGCTGTATATTCTGGCGACCGATCAAGACCAGCTCTACAACATCAACAGCGAATTGCGAGCCACCGGTTTCGTACACATGGTGCTGTGATGCCAGAGGTCCTGGGCTTTCGCGAGCTCGGCCGGATGGCTTACGAGCCTGTCTGGCATGCCATGCAGCGTTTCACCAACGAACGCGGCAGCTCGGCGGCCGATGAAATCTGGCTGGTGGAACACCCGCCGGTGTTCACTCAGGGCCAGGCCGGAAAGGCCGAGCACCTGTTGCTGCCGGGGGATATTCCGGTGGTGCAGGTCGACCGAGGTGGCCAAGTGACTTACCATGGGCCCGGACAACTGGTGGCGTATCTGCTACTGGACGTGCGCAAGCTGGGATTTGGCGTGCGCGAGCTGGTCAGTCGCATGGAAACCTGCCTGATCGAGCTGTTGGCCAGTTATGGCGTGACGGCCGTCGCCAAGCCCGACGCGCCAGGCGTCTACGTCAATGGCGCGAAAATCGCCTCCCTGGGGCTGCGGATCCGGCATGGCTGTTCCTTTCATGGCCTGGCCCTGAATGTGGACATGGACCTGGCACCGTTCCAACGGATCAACCCCTGTGGTTACGCCGGTTTGGCCATGACCCAGTTGTGCGATCATGCAGCACCGATAGAATTTGCCGAGGTAAGTGCCCGGCTGCGCGCGCAGCTCGTCAAACACCTCGACTATGCTGAGCAGACGACCCTGACGGGCGGAATCGACTGATATGACTACTGATGTTGTGCAAACCATGATCCCGACGCTGGACATCACCGAGCGTCCGGCCCCGGCCCCGCGTGCCAAGGTGGAAGCCGGCGTCAAGCTGCGCGGCGCCGAAAAGGTTGCACGCATCCCGGTGAAGATCATTCCGACCACCGAGTTGCCGAAAAAGCCCGACTGGATTCGCGTGCGCATCCCGGTCTCGCCGGAAGTCGATCGGATCAAGGCGCTGTTGCGTAAACACAAGCTGCACAGCGTGTGCGAAGAAGCCTCTTGCCCGAACCTGGGCGAGTGTTTCTCCGGCGGCACCGCGACCTTCATGATCATGGGGGATATCTGCACCCGCCGTTGCCCGTTTTGCGACGTTGGCCACGGTCGGCCGAAACCACTCGACGTCAACGAGCCGGAAAGCCTGGCCATCGCCATTGCCGACCTGCGCCTCAAGTACGTGGTGATCACCTCGGTGGACCGCGATGACCTGCGTGATGGCGGTGCCCAGCACTTTGCCGACTGCATCCGCGAAATCCGCAAGCTGTCGCCGAACGTGATGCTCGAGACCCTGGTTCCGGATTACCGCGGCCGGATGGACGTGGCGTTGCAAATCACGGCTGCCGAGCCGCCAGATGTGTTCAACCACAACCTGGAAACCGTGCCGCGTCTGTACAAGGCCGCGCGTCCTGGGTCGGACTACCAGTGGTCGCTGACCCTGCTGCAGAAATTCAAGCAAATGATGCCGCACATCCCGACCAAATCCGGGCTGATGCTGGGCCTGGGCGAAACCGACGAAGAAGTCATTGAAGTCATGCAGCGCATGCGCGAGCACGACATCGACATGCTGACTCTTGGCCAGTACCTGCAACCGTCCCGCAGCCACTTGCCGGTGCAGCGTTTTGTGCACCCGGACACCTTCGCCTGGTTTGCCGAGGAAGGTTACAAGATGGGCTTCAAGAACGTGGCGTCGGGCCCCTTGGTACGTTCCTCGTACCACGCCGACGAACAAGCGAAACTGGTCAAGGCTAGCCTGGTTTCCTGATAAGGATTTGCGCAACACCGCAGGTCTAATGTGGGAGGGGGCTTGCTCCCGATGGCGGTGTATCAGTATCAGACGTGCTGACTGACACACCGCCATCGGGAGCAAGCCCCCTCCCACATTTCGTTTTGCACTCGTTAGGGAGACTCGTGGATGACCGCTGCCGTACCTGCCCTTCGCGCCGAAGGCACCATCGCCCTGATCGCCCCCGCCGGCCCCGCCGCACTGGATGTTGAAAAAGCGGGCCGATGGATGCGCGCCCGTGGCTACGACCTGCGCATCTACCCGGGTGTTTATGAGCGCGACGGCTACCTTGCCGGCAGCGATAAAGTCCGCCTCGACGACCTCCACAAAGCCTTCGCCAACCCTGAAATCGATGCCATTTTCAGTCTGCGCGGTGGTTACGGCACACCCCGCCTGCTTGATAGCCTGGATTTCGAACTGCTGCGCGCCAATCCCAAGCCATTTGTAGGCTACAGCGACATCACGGCGTTACACCTGGCAATCAGCCGCTACGCGGGTTTCGTGACCTTCCACGGACCGATGCTCAATGCCGATCTGCTGGGCGACAAACAACAGCCTACCGAGTCCTCACTGTTCAGCCTGCTGCGCGGCCAGCTGAACGCCGGCAGTGAGTTGATGCACCCGGTGGCCTACCCGTTGACCACGATCGAACCCGGCATCGCCAGCGGACGCTTGCTGGGCGGCAACTTGTCGATGATCGCGGCGGTCATGGGCACGCCTTACGAAATTGACGCCGAAGGCATCATCCTGCTGATCGAAGACGTCAACGAACCGATCTATCGCATTGACCGCTTGCTGACGCACCTGCGTTTGGCGGGCAAGCTGGCTCAGGTCGCCGGTGTGCTGGTAGGGGACGTGGCAGGCGTGGACAGTGTCGCGCTGGAGCGCCTGCTCAAGCAGACTTTTGAACCGTTGTGCATTCCGGTGCTGTCCGGCTGGCGCAGCGGGCATTGCGATCCGAACCTGACGCTGCCGATGGGCGCATGGGTGAGGTTGGATGCGGGGGAGCAGCAGCTGGTGTTGGAGCAGGATGTCGTGTTCAGGCCTTGAAATAGTCGGCGCCTGTCATGGTGCTATCGGGAGCAAGCCCCCTCCCACATGTGTACCGCGTACATCTTTTGGAATGCAGTCAAATGTGGGAGGGAGCTTGCTCCCGAGAGTGGTCGTCGCCATAAGCCGGTCTAGCGGTTCTGCAGTGACTCCAACAACTTCACCGTCGGATACCCATCTGCCGGCCAGCCCAGCGCTTGTTGCGCCGCACGTATCGCTTTGCGGGTGTTGGCGCCGATAATCCCGTCCGGGTTGCCCGCGTCATAACCCTTGGCACTCAAGGCCGTCTGCAGGTCGATACGCTGTGAACGGCTCAACGGCAGCTCATCTTTTGGCCAAGCGCCACTGATCACACCGCCACTGCCGAACCGTTCCGACAGCAGGCCTACGGCCAAGGCGTAGGATGACGAATTGTTGTACTTGAGAATCGCCCGGAAGTTATCCAGTACCAGGAAGGCCGGGCCGCGATGGCCAGCGGGCAGCAGCAAGGCGGCGGACAGGTGTTCGACGTTCGGCGGGATGCTGGCGCCGGCCGGCACCTGCAGGCCGAGCTTCAGCCATTCGCCCACCGGTTTGCGCACCACGCCATCGGCCAGGGCGTAGTCAAAGCTCACCGGCAGTTGCTGCACCTCAAAGCCCCAGGGCTGGCCTTTCTGCCAGCCGGAGCTTTGCAGGTAGTGCGCAGTCGAGGCGAGGGCGTCGGCGGAGCTGTTCCAGATATCGCGGCGACCGTCGCCGTCGAAATCCACCGCGTGGGTGTTGTAGGTGGTCGGGATGAACTGGGTCTGCCCCATCGCCCCGGCCCACGAGCCGCGCATCTGCTCGGCTGGAATGTCACCGTGCTGGATGATTTGCAGCGCGGCCAGCAGCTGCGCCTGGGCAAATGCCGGGCGGCGGCCTTCATAGGCCAGGGTCGCCAGGGAGCGGATCACCGAGTTGTTGCCCTGGAACTGGCCGAAGTTGCTTTCCATGCCCCACACCGAGACCAGCATCTGCCGATCAACGCCGTAACGTTGCTCGATGCTTTGCAGGATGGCGGCATGCCTGATCAGCAGGATTTTGCCATTGCGCACGCGCACCGGCGACAGCGCGCCGTCGAGGTATTCCCACACCGGGCGGGAAAACTCCGGTTGGCTGCGGTCGGCGCGAATCACCGCCATGTCAGGGCTGACATTGGCGAATGCGCTATCGAACACGGCGGGTGTGATTCCTGCCTTTAACGCCTCGACGCGAAACCCGGCCTGCCATTCGGCGAAGGTCTGGGTAGGCTGGATATCCAGGTTGGTCACGGCCAGGGGCGCAACCACGGCGGGTGCGGTGACCGGCGCGGTCTGGAGCGTGGGCAGGGGCTGAGCGTCCGCGGCGGTAGGTTTTTCGGCGCAGGCGACTAACAGAATGAGGCTGGAGGCAGCGATCAGTTGGCGAAGGTGCCAACGACGGGAAAGACTAGAGGGCATGCACAGGTCCAGGAAATACGAATCAGGTGCAGACCTTATCATGCCGGAGGGGCACTTGCCTTCAGGCAGCCAGAAAGTAAGAAGCCTCCCAGCTATCAGACTGGAAGGCTTCGCGGCGGTAGCTGCCTTTGCCCTTGCCGGTGCGTTCCTGGCGGCTGCGGAACAATGGCTGGGCGATAATCGATTTGGCCTTGTTGGGGCCATGCTTGGATGGCTTTTTGCTCATGATGGTTCTCTCATGGGGAAGGGTGGTGCGGTGCGAATCATCTGCCGAAGTTCTGCCGCTGTAAAGCCCGGCGATGTGTCGGAAATATAAAAGACCCGAATGCACACACCGTCAAAATGTGGGAGCGGGCTTGCTCGCGAATGCGGTGGTTCAGTCAGCATATAGAGTGGCTGGCAGACCGCTTTCGCGAGCAAGCCCGCTCCCACATTGGGTTCGTGGTGTTTATGAGAGAGGGTTATTCGGCGGGGAGTGCCAGGCGCTGGCCGGACATCAACAGCGACAAGCGACTCAAGCTCATCCACGGCGAGCCCGCCGCCTGTCCTTTGATCTGCGCGTCAATCCGCTGGGCTTCCAGCAACAATTGCGCCCAGCGTTGTGCCGAGTGGCGTTGCAGGGCCTTGCTCATCAGCGGTTTGCGTTTGTCCCACACCGGCGGTCGGGCCTGGCTGAAGGCCTTGTCCAGCGGCGTGCCCTGACTGTATTGCAGGGCAATATTGGCCAGCAGACGCAGCTCTCGGGCCAGGGCCCAGAGAATCACCGGCGGTTCCACCCCTTCGCCGCGTAGCCCTTCGAGCATGCGCAAGGCGTGGGCGGCTTCGCCATTGAGGATGGCGTCCACCAGGCCGAATACGTCAAAGCGTGCGCTGTCGGCCACGGCCGCTTGTACGGTTTCGACGGTGATCTGCCCACCTTCGGCCATCAGCTTGAGCTTTTCGATTTCCTGGGCGGCGGCCAGCAGGTTGCCCTCGACGCGGGCGGCGATCAGCTCCACCGCGTCCTGGCTTGCGGTGAGCCCGGATTGCGACAGGCGCTGACGAATCCACTGCGGCAATTGGTTGCTGTCTACCGGCCAGATCTGAATGAACTGGGTGTGTGGCCCTTCCACCAGGGCCTTGCCCCATTTGGTTTTCTGCGCGCTGCCATCGAGTTTGGGCAGGCTGATCAGCAGCAGCGTGTCTTCGGCTGGACGCGCGCAGTATTCCATCAATGCCGCGGCACCCTTGTCACCGGGCTTGCCCGAAGGCAGGCGGAGTTCCAGCAGGCGTCTTTCGGCAAACAGTGACATGCTCGCCCCGGCTTGCAGCAGCGTACCCCAGTCGAAACTGGCGTCGGCGCTGAACACCTGGCGTTCATCGAAACCTTGCTGGCGAGCGGCCTGGCGAATGGCGTCGGCGGCCTCCTGACACAACAGCGGATCATCACCGCTGACAATGTAGACGGGCGCGAGGCCACCTTGCAGGTGCTTGGCGAGTTGAGCGGGGGCGAGTTTCATAGGCGTGGCGAACGGGGCGCTGGACGCGCCCCGCCTGGCTTACTCGACAGGTACTTCAACAGGCGATTGTTTTGGCACGCTGTTTTCATACTCTTGCGCCGCTTTCAGCGCATCGGCTTCGGCCTGGGCCTTGGCGTCGGCGGTTTGCTGCAGGGCATCCAGTTGGGCCGGGCTCAGCAGTTGCAGACGCAGGACCATGCGCTGCACCAGCTCACGGCGTATTTCACTGCGTACCTGGGTGCTTTCCGAGTCGGTACCGACCACGTTATTGCCATCACGGCTGATGACTTTCTGCACTTGCAGTTTGTCGCTGAGCAGCATCAGTTGATTATGACCGCGGATTTCGAAATCGAGTTCGGTACTCAGTTCGAGGTCCGACGCGCGCCCGGCGCTGGCGTAGCTGAGGTTACGCTGAGTCTCTCTCTCGTTGACCAGAACCAGCTTATAAGGCGCGCCGGTATAGACGTTGACGCCGCTGTTTTCCAGAACCTGACGCAGTTGAGTCACGGTCTCGCCGTAGGCGTTGCGAGCGCTGACGTCGAGTTCCTTGAGCGCCAGTTCAGTGCTGCCGGTGCCGCGTAGCTGGAAGCCGCACGCGCTCAGCAAAACAGCAAGACCCATCACCAGCAAGTTGCGTTTGATCATTTTGTTGCTCCCCTTGAAACCATGTGGGCCGTATCGCGGCCCTGGAGGTTTGGTTCGGCGCCGGGGTTGGTATCCCGGCGCCCGGTCCGATTAGCTAGCGACGATATTGACCAGTTTGCCGGGCACCACGATCACTTTGCGGATCGTCAGGCCTTCGGTAAAGCGCAGCACATTCTCGTTGCCGCGGGCGGCAGCTTCGACTTCTTCGCGGCTGGCACTGGCGGGCATATCGATCTGGCCGCGCAGTTTGCCGTTGACCTGAATCACCAGTTGCAGGGTGTCCTGCACCAGGGCGCTGTCATCTGCCACCGGCCAGCCGGCGTCGATCACGGCAGCGTCGTGGCCCAACTGCTTCCACAGTTCATGGCTGATGTGCGGTGTGATCGGTGCCAGCAGCAAGGTGACGGTTTCCAGGCCTTCCTGAATCAGGGCGCGATCCTGTTCGGTGGCGTGCGGCGCTTTTTCCAGCACGTTCATCAGCGTCATCACCTGGGCGATGGCGGTGTTGAACTTGTGGTGCTGGCCCACGTCCTGGCTGGCTTGCTTGATAGCCAGGTGGGTGCTGCGGCGAATGAGCTTTTGGTCGTCGGTCAAGGACGCCGTGTCGAGTTTACCCGGCAGGCCTTGGCTGACATGGCTGTGGGCGAGACGCCAGACACGCTTGAGGAAACGGTGCGAACCTTCAACGCCGGAGTCGGACCATTCCGCGCTCATGTCGGGCGGCGAGGCGAACATCATGAACAGGCGGCAGGTGTCTGCGCCGAACTGGTCAATCATCGACTGTGGGTCGACACCATTGTTCTTCGACTTGGCCATCTTCTCGGTGCCGCCGATTTCCACCGGCAGGCCGTCGGACTTCAGTCTGGCGCTAATGACCTTGGCTTTGCTGTCACGCTCCAGCTCGACGTCCGCGGGGTTGAACCAGGTGTAGGCGCCGTTGGCTTCGCGACGGTAGTAAGTCTCGGCGATCACCATGCCCTGGGTCAGCAGGTTCTTGAAGGGCTCGTTGGAGCTCACCAGGCCTTCGTCGCGCATCAGCTTGTGGAAGAAGCGTGCGTAGAGCAGGTGAAGAATGGCGTGTTCGATCCCGCCGATGTACTGGTCGACCGGCAACCAGTGGTCGGCCGCCGATTTCTCGACCAGGCCGCCTTCATAGTGCGGCGAGGCGTAACGGGCGTAGTACCAGGAGGACTCGACGAAGGTGTCCATGGTGTCGGTCTCACGCTTGGCAGGCTGGCCGCATTTCGGGCAAGTGCACGTGTAGAACTCGGGCATGCGTGCCAATGGCGAACCGGCGCCATCCGGCACCACGTCTTCAGGCAGTACCACCGGCAATTGATCTTCCGGCACCGGCACGTCACCGCAGGTTTCACAGTGGATGATCGGGATCGGGCAGCCCCAATAGCGTTGGCGGCTGATGCCCCAGTCGCGCAGGCGGAACTGGGTGCGCGAGGCACCGAGGTTCTTCTTGATCAGCGCCACTTCCATGGCGTCGAAAGCGCCCACGAAGTCCAGGCCGTCGAACTCGCCGGAGTTGATCAAGGTGCCGTGTTCACCGTAGGCCTCTTGCCATGGCGCCGGGTTGGTATCACCGGCGCTGGTGCGTATCACGGACTTGATCGGCAGGTTGTACTTGGTGGCAAACTCGAAGTCACGCTCGTCGTGGGCAGGCACGGCCATTACCGCGCCATCGCCGTAGTGCATCAGCACATAGTTGGCGACCCATACGGGCAGTTTCTCGCCGGTCAGCGGGTGTTCGACGAACAACGAGGTCGGCAGGCCCTTTTTCTCCTGGGTGGCGACGTCGGCTTCGGCGACGCTGCCGCCTTTGCATTCGGCGATGAACGCTTGCAGCCCAGGGTCGTTCTGCGCGGCGAGGGTTGCCAGCGGGTGCTCAGCGGCCACGGCGACGTAAGTCGCGCCCATCAAGGTGTCCGGACGGGTGGTGAAAACCTTCAGGGTGCCGGTTTCGCCGATCGAGTCGACGTTGTACGGGAACTGCACTTCCATGCCACGGGATTTGCCGATCCAGTTGCGTTGCATGGTCTTGACTTGCTCGGGCCAGCCCGGCAGGTCGTCGAGGCTCGACAGGAGTTCATCCGCGTAAGCCGTGATCTTGAAGTAGTACATCGGGATTTCGCGCTTTTCGATCAGCGCGCCGGAACGCCAGCCGCGACCGTCGATCACCTGTTCGTTGGCCAGGACGGTCTGGTCGACCGGGTCCCAGTTCACGGTACCGTTCTTGCGGTAGATCACGCCTTTTTCGAACAGGCGGGTGAACAGCCATTGCTCCCAGCGGTAGTAGTCCGGCTTGCAGGTCGTCACTTCGCGGGACCAGTCCACCGCCAGGCCGAGGCTGCGCAACTGGGTCTTCATGTACGCGATGTTTTCGTAGGTCCACTTGGCGGGCGCGACGTTGTTCTTCATCGCGGCGTTTTCCGCCGGCATGCCGAAGGCGTCCCAACCCATGGGTTGCAGGACGTTCTTGCCTTGCATGCGCTGGTAGCGGGAAATCACGTCGCCGATGGTGTAGTTACGCACGTGCCCCATGTGTAGCTTGCCGCTGGGGTAAGGGAACATCGACAGGCAGTAGAAGGTCTCCTTGCCTGGCTGTTCACTGACTTCAAAGGACTTTTGCTCGTCCCAGAACGACTGGGCGGCGTTTTCTATTTCACGGGGCTGATAGTGTTCGTGCATGGCTACTTTTGAACTGAATAGGGGTGGCCTAATCCTCTTCAATGCAATGCTCGGGAAGAACGCCGCCGAAAACCGCGTGTCTGTGCCCAAACCACTGCTGGAAGTGGAGTTACAGGAAGCGCCGTAGCATACATGACCCCACTCTATCGAGGGAAACCCTGATTGCGCACCGCTGGCCGTTGGTCGCGGCGCCCGGTCGGTTTCGCTAGCGCAGCTACGCTATTTATTGGGGAGTGAGTCTTATCTTCAATGAGGTGAGGGATGGTCGATTCGCAGCGAATGTTAACGAAACCGGAAGTCTACGAAGGACTGATCGATCGTCTGGGTCGAGCACTGGATGTGGCAAGAACCGCGGGTCGATTGCGTGATGAGCGACCCGATGAGCTGGAACTGCGGGGCTTGAGCCCTGCGGAGTTTGAAGTGATCAAGGCCTATCTGGACTTGAACGAACGTACGGCGCCGCGCTGGCTGGCCACCCCGCCAACCAGTGAGCCTGCACGCTCGGCCAAAGTGATATGGCTCAAGGACGTATCGGCTGGCCGCGGCCCGGAAAAACTCCGCGCCGTGCGCTTCAAGTAGCACCTTTTAGCCTGATCAGCGTTACCCGGTACCTCTTTCAATCTTCTAAAGATTGTCGCTAAACCCCGTTACACCTTAGGCTTCGGGCATCTTTGGAGATGCTCGATGCCTATTCGCTATTTCATTAAACAATTGCTCTTGCCGCCCGGCATTCTGTTGCTGTTGTTGGCATTTGCCTGGTGGTTTCGTCGCAGTCGCCCGCGTCTGGCGGCGGTGTGCTTTGCCCTGGGGTTGGGCGGGATGTGGCTGATGAGCCTGCCGGTGGTGGTGCAATGGGGCGCAAAGGCCCTGGAGACCGAGCCGCCGTTGGCCCCCGATGAATGGGCGAGCCTGGCACAGCGGGCCGATGCCATTGTGGTGTTGGGTTCGGGGCGGGAGCGCGGCGATCCGGCGTGGGGCACCGACCAGCCCACCGGCATCGGTCTTGAACGCCAGCGTTACGCGGCCCGATTGGCCAAGGCTTCGGGCTTGCCGCTGCTGACCACGGGCGGCCTGCACTACGGCACACCGCCCAGTGAGGCAGAGCTGATGGCGGTGTCGCTGCGCGATGACTTTGGCGTGAATGTTCGCTGGAAGGAGGAACGCAGCCGCACGACCTGGGAAAATGCGCAATTGAGCGCACAGATCCTGTTGCCCGAGGGCATCAAGCGCGTGGTGGTCGTGACCCAGGCCTGGCACATGCCACGTGCGGTCTGGAGCTTCGAAAAGGCAGGCTTCGCCGTGGTGCCGGCCCCCGTCGGGTTCCTCGGCGCAGACAATGCGCGGCCGCTGGGCGGCTGGATGCCGGAGTTCAAATCGGTGTGGCAAAGCGGGCAATTGCTCAACGAAGCGGCGGGGCAGGTGGGGTATCGGGTGTTTTACCGGTAAGCCATACCCGCGCCGATCCCGTCCGCTCGATTGAAATGACTGTATGATTTCAAGGGCTGAAAAGCGTTCGTAGCGTCGATGGCTAGCGCTTGAAAGCGCAGCGGCCGGCAACATCGGCAAACAGGTTGCCGATGTTGCCGGACGTTTGGTTTAGGTCAGCTTGAGAGCCGCCGAGGCGCTGCGCCAAGGGGAGTCCGCGAGTTTTTCCTTAGTCCCCCATAAATCGATATAACCATCCACTACCGCGACGGAGTGCCTGGCATCGGCCAAGGTGCCGATCGCGCCATCTATCAACTCTTGAACGGTCGCTGAACTGACATGGCTGGCGAGGCCTAGGCGCGTCAGGGCCTCGCCCACGTATTCGCCATCATTCAAGCTCAGCATGCCATCAGCGAAACTTGACCTGGCCCAGCCGTCATTATTTTCAAGTTGTGCGCGCTTGGCGCTGACTGCATATAAGAAGTTGGCATTGGACAGCACAGGGCCATAGCCCCTGAATGATGAGTTTTTTATTCCCTGTTGTAGCTCGTCGTGGCTGATGTCGAGTGTAAAGTTATCCTTCATGGTAACTTTAAAACCATCGCTGGTTTTCTCGATTTTCTGATAAATACCATGGGGGTTATGTCCGAACTTCATCATCGTAGCCTTGATCGCCGAGACCGTCACGCAGTTCCCTTCCTGGCCCTGATAAAATTCACCCCAGATATCTTCTGGCTTCACTCCGGCGTTTGAAATGGTTCCGCTGATATATCGACTCGCAGGATTTAAACGACTATCGAAAAAACCGTCGAAGTTATCGTAATCATCCATATGATGTTTGTTGACGGTCTTGTTGTCGTAGGGCACGGCGCTGGGCGGGGTCTGATTAAAAAATGTTTTCATGTTTTCTGCCTTTAAATGTATACGTTAGACCAGTTCGTAGGCCCACTTCTGGGCGATGTCATCGGAGAAACCGTACTTTCCTTCTTTGGCAAATTTTCCGTCAATAGAAAATCCGCCGGCATTGCTACCGATCAACACCACTGGGTTTTTGGTGAGACCTGCCATGACATGGCGCATGTTGCTAGCCATACCCATCCCTTCAAGCACTTTTTTTGGAGTTGGGGTGCGTGCGTCAAGCATCAGGGCAGCGGTGAAGCTATTTCCGCGCATGTTATCGAATTCGGTTTTTTCAAGTTGTTGGCGTTTGATATAGGCCCCGTACAAGAAGTTTGCGTCTTTGATCATTCCACTGTCATTGCCCGAGAATCTTGTATGTTGTGCGGCAAGAGCCAGTTCCTCTCGAGAGATGTGCAGTTCGAAGCCGTCCCGGAACGTGATATCGTAGCCATCGCCGGACGTTTGCAGGTTCTGAAAAATATCGGTCGGGCTTTGCCCGTACTTCATCATCAGCAGTTTGAACGTATCGACAGTAGGGGCGATTTCTCGCTCTCCCAGGTACGGTCTTGGCGCATAGACGCCCATAAACACATCGTCGGGTTTTTCACCGTTGCGTTTGCTCGACAATAGAGGATCGTCGTTCTTTACCCCTGCCGCTGTAAGCTTGGCCACACTGACCTGCGGCACCTGCGTTTGCGTATTTACCGGTGCCGGTGCAACGTCAGGAACGCTAAGGTCGACGTCTTGTTCTGGATGATGCGGCAACACCTTTTCGCCTAGCCGCTGAGTCAGTTGCTCAAGCGCGTTCTTGAGCATCTGGAACATCTTTGCCAGGGTCTCGCTCAATTCTTTCTGAGCAGTGGCATCCCATGTCACCTGTGGCTGTACATCGCGTGACACCACCGATGGCAGTGATTCAGCAGTACTGCGAAGTCCCTTCTCCGCCGGTCCATATTGGTGTTGGATAGGGTATAGGTGTGCCGAAGTCGAAGATATATTCATATTAAATATTCTTTGTTGGATCGCGTGTAAAAAGCAGATGGAGTTCTGCGCAGTTAAGGGATTACTGTAAATACTTCTATTCCACGAGGTACTGCGATTTTATGCCCATAGTAGTCCATGGAGTTTTGCGTGATCATGCCGCGTTTAATGCCGAATCTTTTCATCGCGGGTACGGCGATCTCATCTCCGACATCCTGTGAGAAGCGATGATCCAAGTTGTACTGCAAACCGAGGAGTTCCAGGCCTGCAAGACCGCTAATGCCATCGTTTGCCGTTGACAGTGCTGCGCCGAAATCATCACCTATATATTTCGCGGCATAATTTTTGTTACCTTCTTTAGTGTCGAAATCAACCTGCCTGCGCTTCATCATGGTGGCAAACAGAAAACGCGCATCTTTAAGCATTCCTTCATCGGTTCCGGCAAACTTGGCGCGTTGGGAGGCCTGCCTGAGTTCATCGTTCGTGATATACAATTTGAAATTGTCTTTCATGGTGATGTTATAGCCACCCGCGACCGGTGAAACTTCTTTGAATACACTCAAGGGGCTTTGCCCCAACGCACTCATGGCAACCTTGATGACCGCCACGTAGTCGTCGTGGTCCTTCGATCCCATCCAGGGATAACTCTCATAGACGGCAACAAGACCTTTCCAGATATCCGCAGGTTTTTCCCCGATGCTTTTTGACGACAGAAATTCGGCATGGGGCGTGGCGGGTACCGTCACCTTGGGTTCGGGCACAGGTGTGGGAACTACGGCTGGAGCCGGTAATGGGGCTGGAGCAGGTGCTGGAGAAGGTAATGGTGCTGGAGAAGGTGTTGGCGTTGGCGTAGGCACTGTTATTGAAGCCGGTGGATTGGGCGGGTCGCTTTTAAGCATGTTTTTCAATAAGCCAAGCACCCGCTCAAGTGTTGAGAGCAGCGCTGAGAGTTCCCCTGTTGTCACCTGGGGGCTACGCTGCGCCGGCGTGTTTCTGGGGGGCGTATCAGTGCCAAAAAGATAGTGAGGCGAGCTGTTTTTATTCTGTATGTTACTTGCTGAACGATACGCTTGCTCTTGTGGCGCATAAGGGACGTGCGTTTGAGAGGCGGGATAAGCGGCGGTCGAGAGTTTATTCGCGAGCATTTTTTTACACCATCCGAGTAGATATAACAGCATTGCCGAAAGCTGTTATTCAGTGGTGTCTCGCGGTGCTCGGTTCCGGTTGCGGCGGGTCAGTGCGTAACAAGGCAATACTCGATTTCAATCGAGCGCTATAGGAATAGTCTGAGTGCTGCGGGTTTTCATCCGTGATCCCCGGTCCTTTTTCCTGTCGGATGACTGTGGGAACGCCTCGAAAGCCTGGGCAAGTGCGCCCAGGCCGTTTCGAAAGCGATGCGCGCACTCGCGCATTGTTCGGTGTACCGTTCTCAGACGGTTTTTGCCATCCTGCCCGCCAGCAACGCCCAGCCAAACAGGCCCAGGCACAGGATGATCAGTGGCCATGAGCGCCATTGCAGGTACGGCGTCAGGTTGTGCATTGGCACGACTTCACCGTAGAGGATACCGCGTTCGAATTGCGGGATCTGCTGGGTGATCTGGCCAAACGGGTTGATCAGGCCGGTGACGCCGTTGTTCGTGGCGCGGATCATCCAGCGGCCGGCCTCGAGGGCACGCATCTGGGCCATTTGCAGATGCTGCAAGGGGCCGATGGAGGTGCCGAACCACGTGTCGTTGCTGATGGTCAGCAGCAGATCGCTGCGAGCGGCGAGGCTGGCGGCGAACTCGGGGTAGACCACTTCGTAACAAATATACGGCGCAATCTGATAACCCTTGGCCTGCAGCAGCGCCTGGTCCGACGGGCCGCGGGCGAAGTCCGACATGGGCAAGTCAAAGAAGGCAATCAATCCGCGCAGCATATCTTGCAGTGGCACGTATTCGCCGAAGGGCACCAGCTTCTGTTTCAGGTACGTGCCATCGCCTTCGCCGACCACGGTGATCCCATTGAAGTAGCGTTTCTGCTGGTGCAGCTCCTGGCGAATCGGCACCCCGGTGATCAGCGCCGAATCCCGGTCAGCGGCGAACTTGCCCATCATCCCGAGGTAGCCCTCGACGGATTCCTTGAGTACCGGGACTGCGGTTTCCGGCCAGATCAGCAGGTCGACACGCTTGGAGGCAAAGCTCATGTCACGGTACAGCGCCAGTTGCGCACTGAGTTGGTCCGGGTCCCACTTCATGCTTTGTTCGACATTGCCCTGAATCGCCGCCACTGTCAGCGGCGCGCCGGCGGGGCTGGTCCAGGCGTGGTGTTTGAGCGCCAGGCCAACCGCCCACGGCGCGACCAACAGCAGAAGGCCGGCGCCGATAAACAGGTTGCGCCTGGCGGCCAGCAAGCGCGGCACGTTACACAGCAGCGCGGCGGTCAATGCCAGGGCGAAGGAAATCAGCCAGATACCGCCCAGCGGCGCCAACCCCGCAAGAGGGCCGTCAAGCTGGCTGTAACCGGAGTACAGCCACGGGAAGCCGGTGAGGAACCAGCCGCGAAACGCTTCCTGGCCCACCCACAATGCGGCAAACGCCAAGGCATCGGCCAATGGCGCTTCATTGCGCCGGATCCAGCGGACCCAGAGCCAGGCCGGAAGCGCAAAGAACAGGGCAATTGCCGCGGTGAACGCCAACATCAACAGCCCGGCCAGCAGTACCGACGCGCCGCCGAAATGATGGATGCTGTAGTAGATCCAACTGGTGCCGGCACCAAACAGGCCGAAACCGAAACACCAGCCACGGCCCAAGGCCTGGCGGGGTGTCAGTTCACGCAGTGCGGCGTAGAAGAACCCGACCGCCACCAGCGCCAGCGGCCAGATGTCGAACGGCGCCAGCGCGAGGGTGGTGATGGCGCCGGCCACCACGGCCAGCAGGTTACCGGGCCAGCCGGGGGCAGTCAGACGGCGCATATCAGTCCTTGGCGTTAACGGGCAATAGGTGTCAGGCGGATCAGGTGAATCCTGCGGCTATCGGCATTCAGGATGCGGAAGCGATAGGCGCCGATTTCCGTGGTTTCATTGCGCTTGGGCAGATGTCCGAACGCGCTCATCACCAGGCCGCCGACGGTGTCGAATTCATCGTCGGAGAACTCGCTGTCGAAGAACTCGTTGAAGTTCTCGATAGGCGTCAGCGCCTTGATCAGGAAATCACCGCTGGGCAGCGGTTTGATGTAGCTGTCTTCTTCGACGTCATGCTCGTCTTCGATGTCGCCGACGATTTGTTCCAGCACGTCTTCGATGGTAACCAGGCCCGCGACACCGCCGTATTCGTCAATCACGATGGCCATGTGATTGTGGTTGGCGCGAAATTCGCGCAGCAACACGTTCAGGCGCTTGGATTCAGGTACGAAAGTCGCGGGACGCAGCAGGTCCTTGATGTTGAAGTTGTCGCCGTTCTCCTTGAGGATCAGCGGCAGCAAGTCCTTGGCCAGCAGGACGCCCATGACATCGTCATGGCTTTCACCGATCACCGGGTAGCGCGAGTGCGCCGAGTCGATGACCGCCGGGAGGAATTCCCGCGGGGTCTGGGTCGCCTTGATGCTGATCATCTGCGAGCGCGGGACCATGATGTCCCGTACTTGCAGGTCCGCAACCTGGATGGCGCCTTCGACGATGGCCAGCGCTTCGCTGTCCAACAGTTTGTTCTGATGGGCCTCGCGCAGCAGCTCCAGCAGCTCCTGGCGGTTTTTCGGCTCGTGGGCAAAAGCCTGGGTGATCTTGCCCAGCCATGACTTTTGCCCGTTGCTCGATCGGTCTTCGCTCATAGCGATTACTCTAAATCCTTGATTGTTTCAGTTGAGTGTTGATTGGTATTCGTCGTCGGCATAGGGATCACGGTGACCCAATTCTGCAAGCAACGTTCGTTCCAGCGCTTCCATTTCTTCAGCTTCTTCATCGTCTATATGGTCGTAACCCAGAAGATGCAAGCAGCCGTGGATGACTAGATGGGCCCAATGGGCCTCAAGTTCCTTGTTTTGTTCCTTGGCTTCGCGTTCCACCACCGCGACGCAAATCACCAGGTCACCCAGCAGCGGGATATCCAGGAATTCGTCGGGTACATCGGCGGGAAATGACAACACATTGGTCGCGTAGTCTTTCTGGCGCCAGGTGTGATTCAGTTCGCGGCCTTCGGGTTCGTCCACCAGACGGATGGTCAGCTCCGAGTCGGCGCTGCGCTGGCGCAAAGCCAGCGCACACCATGTACGGAATTGCTCTTCGCTGGGGGCGGGCGCTTCGGTAGCCAGTTGCAGATCAAGCTCAAGCATCGCGGCGGGCGTCCTTGGACAATCCGTCGTCGCGATGTTCAAAGCGCTCGTAAGCTTCGACAATGCGCTGGACCAGCGGGTGGCGCACCACGTCCTTGGGCATGAAATGAGTGAAGCTGATCCCCGGCACATCCTTGAGCACCTCGATCACCTGGGCCAGGCCCGACTTGGTGCCCTTGGGCAGGTCGACCTGGGTGATGTCGCCGGTGATCACGGCGGTGGAGCCGAAGCCGATACGGGTCAGGAACATCTTCATCTGCTCGACGGTGGTGTTCTGGCTCTCGTCGAGAATGATGAAGCTGTTGTTCAAGGTGCGACCGCGCATGTAAGCCAGCGGGGCAATCTCGATCACCTGACGCTCGATCAGCTTGGCCACATATTCAAAGCCGAGCATTTCATAGAGCGCGTCGTAGAGCGGGCGCAGGTACGGATCGATCTTCTGCGCCAGGTCACCGGGCAGAAAGCCGAGTTTTTCGCCGGCTTCCACCGCCGGGCGCACCAGCAGGATGCGTCGCACCTGCTCACGCTCCAGGGCGTCCACCGCGCACGCGACAGCCAGATAGGTCTTGCCGGTACCGGCCGGGCCTATGCCGAAGTTGATGTCGTTACCGAGAATTTCCTTGACGTAGCGCTGCTGATTCAAGCCGCGTGGGCGGATCATGCCTTTTTTGGTGCGCAACGACACACTGGCTTCGGCCACCGGGTTGTTGGCCAGTTCCTGCACCGCCGATTCCTGCAAATACAGGTGCACGGTTTCCGGTGACAGCTCGCTACCTTTGGTTTCACGGTAGAGGCGCTTCAGCAGGTTTTCTGCCGACGTGGTGTGTTGGGGTTCACCAATAAGCTCGAACTGATTGCCGCGGTTGCGGATCTCGATGCTCAGGCGTTGTTCGATCAGGCGCAAATGCTCGTCGAACTGTCCGCACAGATTGGCGAAACGGCGAGCCTCAAAAGGCTCGAGGAGGAAACGATGGGGTTCTACTGTCGGTGCGTTCAAGGTCGCTTTTAGCCGCCCTTTGGCAATGGATATGAAAGAGAGAATAACGCCAGCCGTCGGTGTACGAAAGCACTTAAACGGCGCATTTTCGCCGTGGCCAATCCTGTAGGAGCGAGCTTGCTCGCGAAAAGCCACAACGATAACGCGGGTATTATGAGAAAACGCGCCGTCCTTGAGTTTTTCGCGAGCAAGCTCGCTCCTACGGGGAGGCGCATTTACTGGATCAACGAGCCGCGCAACGAGTGCGGTTGCGCCGCGTCGATGTGCACGTCGGCGAACTGGCCGATCAAGGTCGGGTTGTCGCAACGGAAGTTAACGATTCGATTGTTCTCCGTCCGCCCCTGCAACTCGCCCGGGTCTTTTTTCGAGTAATCGGTGACCAGGATGCGCTGGGTCGAGCCGACCATCTGTCGGCTGATTTCAAAACCCTGCTGGTTGAGGCGGTGCTGCAGCGCGTTCAAGCGCTCTTTCTTCAGCTCTTCCGGGGTTTCGTCCGGCAGATCGGCGGCCGGGGTGCCCGGACGCTGGCTGTAAACAAAGGAGTAGGAAAAGTCGAAACCGACGTCTTCAATCAGCTTCATGGTCTGCTGGAAATCTTTCTCGGTCTCGCCGGGAAAACCGACGATAAAGTCCGAGCTGATGCAGATCCCCGGCACGGCGGCGCGCAGTTTGCGCAGCTTGGATTTGTATTCCAGGGCAGTGTGGTTGCGCTTCATCGCCGAAAGAATACGGTCCGAGCCCGATTGCACCGGCAAATGCAAATGCTTGACCAGCTCCGGGACCTCGGCGTGGGCCTGGATCAGGCTGTCGGAGAACTCAAGCGGGTGTGAAGTGGTGTAGCGAATCCGCTCGATGCCGTCGACCGCCGCCACCACGCGTATCAGCTCCGCCAGGTCCGCCAGACGCCCGTCGTGGGTCAGGCCGCGATAGCCGTTGACGTTCTGCCCGAGCAAGGTCACTTCACGCACGCCGTTTTCGGCCAGGTGAATGATTTCCGACAGCACATCGTCAAACGGCCGACTGACCTCTTCACCGCGGGTATAAGGCACCACGCAGAACGTGCAGTACTTGCTGCAGCCTTCCATGACCGACACATACGCGCTCGGGCCGTCGATGCGCGGTTCGGGCAGGTGATCGAATTTTTCGATCTCCGGGAACGACACATCGACCTGCGGTAGCTTGCTGATGCGGGCCGCGTCGATCATTTCCGGCAGCCGGTGCAAGGTTTGCGGGCCGAAAACCACATCGACATAGGGCGCGCGGTCGCGAATCGCCGCGCCTTCCTGGCTGGCCACGCAACCGCCGACGGCGATCACCATGTCCGGGTTGGCCAGTTTCAATTCGCGCCAGCGCCCCAGTTGCGAGTAGACGCGGTCCTGGGCACGTTCGCGGATCGAGCAGGTATTGAGCAGGATCACGTCGGCATCTTCGGCGCGGGCGGTGACTTCCAGGGCCTGGTGTTCGCCCAGCAGATCCACCATGCGCGAGCTGTCGTACTCGTTCATCTGGCAACCGTGGGTTTCGATGTAAAGCTTCTTGGCCATGGGGGATCGTCAACTGGTGGTAAAGAACCGCGCATTATAGGGGGCATGCCCATTGGTTCCTAGCACTGTGCATCGGGTGCCATGCTATAGTTCGCGCCCTCTTTTATATCCCCGATGTGTTACTCGTCCCCCATGACCAAACGTGAAGCTCCAATCTACAAGGTGATTTTCCTTAACCAGGGCCAGGTGTTCGAAATGTACGCCAAGCAGATCTATCAAAGTGATCTGTGGGGCTTCCTGGAAGTGGAAGAGTTCGTCTTTGGCGAGCGCACGCAGTTGGTCGTCGATCCGGGCGAGGAAAAGCTCAAGGCCCAGTTTGAAGGCGTGGTACGCAGTTTCGTGCCGATGCATTCGATCGTGCGCATCGATGAAGTCGAGCGCCTTGGCACGCCGAAGATCAGTGAAGCGCGTGGCGTGAGCAACGTCATGCCGTTTCCGATGCCGATGCCTGAAAAGTAGGGTTTGAGACCGCGTCGTACCCTTCGCGGGCAAGCCCGCTCCCACATTCCACAGGTGGAACTCGGTCGAACGTGGGAGCGGGCTTGCTCGCGAAAGGGCCGTCAGAGGCGCTGAAGACTCAAGGTAGAGGTGAGAACGGCGAGCGCCCGTCCGCACTCTGCAGTTCCTGCAGGTAGTTGCGGAAGATCTGTCCCAGCACCTGAGTCGCCACTTCCAGCTCATCGCGCTGCATCTGTTCGGCCACCTCGTCAGCGGTGTCCAGTGCCTCTTCAGCGCCGTTGACCGCCGCCATTTTCAGCACGATATACGCCTGGACGTTATTGGCCGCCACGCCTTCGCCGTGGAAGAACATGCTGCCCAGCTGGAATTGCGCCTGAGCGTGCCCCTGCAGCGAGGCTTTCTCGAAGAAGCTCAAGGCCTTGTTCAGGTCGTGGGAAGGATTTTTGCTGTCGTGGAAGAATTCACCCAACTCGTATTGCGCTTGCGCATCCCCACTGTCGGCCAGCGTCTGACAGGCGCTCAGTGCCTGCGCCTGGCTTTCGGGCTGAGTATCGAGGGTGCAACGACCCATCGCCGGGATCAACAACGAGTTGCCGCCTGCTTGTGCTTGCGCGAGCAGCGGCTGAAGGAGCAACAGGCAGCCCAGTACCAGGGTGCGGCCGGTGCGTTTCATGGGAATCGACTTACCTCTGACGGGGCGTGTGAATCACAGGGTGATCCAATAAGCGCGCATTATGAAATAAGCAGGCCACTGCTTACAAAGTCTTTACTCGTTTTTCTGCTGCATGGGCACGTTATCCGCCGAATTACAGGTGATTTCTCGAAAAAAGGCGGAAAAATCTGTAAGCAAGGTAGCAAATCTGACGCCGCCATGGGCGACGTCAGGTTTTAGCCGGCTTATTTCAGGGCGGCGAAGGCGCGTTCAGCAGCGTCAAGGGTCAGTTTCAGCTCGGCTTCACCGTGAGCGATGGAGGTGAAGCCCGCCTCAAAGGCACTCGGCGCGAGATAAACGCCGCCTTCCAGCATCAAGTGGAAGAAGCGTTTGAACAGACCGGCATCGCTGCCCATTACGTCGTCAAAGGTCACGATGTCGTCGGCACCGCTGAAATACAGGCCAAACATGCCTCCGGCCTGTGTGGTGACGAACGGTATGCCCGCCGCATCGGCACGTTGTTGCAGGCCGTCCAGCAGGCGCGTGGTGTAGTCGGCCAGTTCGGCGTGGAAGCCAGGGCGACTGATCAGGCGCAAGGTGGTGAGGCCCGCGGCCATGGCCAGCGGGTTGCCGGACAGGGTGCCGGCCTGGTAGACCGGGCCCAGCGGTGCGATGTGCTGCATGATCTCGCGCTTGCCGCCGAAGCAGCCGACCGGCATGCCGCCGCCGATGATCTTGCCGAAGGTGCTCAAGTCCGGCGTGACGCCGTAATGTGCCTGGGCGCCGCCGAGGGCAACGCGGAAGCCGGTCATCACTTCATCGAAAATCAACACGACGCCGTGCTTGTCACACTGTTCACGCAGACCTTCGAGGAAGCCAGGCGCTGGCGGTACGCAGTTCATGTTGCCGGCCACGGGTTCGACGATGATGCACGCCACCTCCTGACCGACTTCGCCGAGCATCTGCTCGACGGCGGCGATGTCGTTGAAGGGCAAAGTCAGCGTGTGCTTGGCAAACGCCGCCGGCACCCCGGCCGAACTCGGTACGCCTTGGGTCAACAGGCCGGAACCGGCCTTGACCAGCAGGCTGTCGGAGTGGCCGTGGTAGCAACCTTCGAATTTGATGATGCTGTCGCGGCCGGTAAAGCCACGGGCCAGACGAATCGCGCTCATGGTGGCCTCGGTGCCGGAGCTGACCATCCGGACCATCTCCATCGACGGCACGATGGCGCAGACCAGATCGGCCATCTCGGTTTCCATGGCGGTCGGGGCGCCGTAGGACAGGCCGTGTTCCAATTGCTTGCGCACTGCGTCCAGCACGTCCGGATGACTGTGGCCGAGGATCATCGGCCCCCAGGACCCGACATAGTCGACGTAGCGCTTGTCATCTTCGTCGGTGACGTAGGCGCCTTCGGCGTGCTTGAAGAACAGCGGCGTGCCGCCCACGCTTTTGAAAGCGCGCACCGGCGAGTTCACGCCACCGGGGATGTGTTTCTGGGCGTTGGCAAACAGGGTTTCGGAACGAGACATGGGGGGCTCTCTGAATTCAGGATTTGAGGAGTTCATTGAAGGCGCGGGCGCGGCGCGTCACTTCCTGGGCGCTGTCAGCACCAAACAGGCCGTGGACTACCGCCAGCAGGTCGGCGCCATGGGCCACCAGCGGTTCGGCGTTCTCCAGGGTAATGCCACCGATCGCGCAGATCGGCACGTGCAGCCGGGCGCGAGCCTCGCTCAACAGCTCAACGGTGGCCGCCGGCGCGCCGGGTTTGGTGGTGGAATTGAAGAAGCGGCCGAAGGCGACGTAACTGGCACCTTCCTTGGCGGCCTGTTCGGCCAGCTCGATCTGACTGTGGCAGGTGGCGCCGATGATTGCCCCACGCCCCAGCAACGCCCGGGCCGGGGTCAGTGGGCCGTCGGTCTGGCCCAGGTGTACGCCGACGCCCAAGCGTGCAGCCAACTCGGCGTCATCATTGATGATCAACTGGGTCTTGTAGCGTGAGCACAGGTCGCGCAGTTTTTCGGCTTCACGCAGGCGGCGCGCCTCGTCGCTGCTTTTATCGCGGTATTGCAGCAAGGTCACGCCACCGTCCAAGGCCGCTTCGACGTAGGTGAGGAACTTGCCGGCCAATAGTTGGCTGTCGGTAATGGCGTAAAGGCCACGTAGTTTCATCGGACAGGCCTCTTGATATTACGAGCAGAAATCCAGCGGCAAACGACGAGGCACATACTGTCCCTGGCCGAGTTGTTCGGCGTCACGCAGGGTCCGCCAAGTGTAATTGAGGGCAGACTCCACGGCGCTGTCCAGCCGTTCGCCCTGGGCCAGACGGCCGGCGAGGGCGCTGGTCAGGGTGCAACCGGAACCGTGATAGCTGCCGGGCAGGCGCTGACAGGTAAATGTGCGGCGGGTACCGTCGCGGCTATACAGGCGATTGTGGACTTCCTGCTCGTCGCCGTGACCGCCGGTGATCAGCAGGTGCCGGATAAACGGCAGCAGCTGCTCGGCGCATTCGTCTGCCGTGCCTTCGGGCAAGTCGGCGAGGATGCGTGCTTCGGGCAGGTTGGGCGTGGCAATCAACGACAACGGCAATAACCGCTCACGCATCGCGTAGCCGACCTCGTCCCTGCCCAGGCTGCCGCCACCACCGGCGCGCAGGACCGGGTCGCAGACCACCGGTAGATGCGGGTGCTCCTTCAGCAGTTCGACCACGGTGTCGACCATCGCGGTGGAACCGAGCATGCCCAGTTTGACCGCCGCCACGTCGGAGTCGCCAAGCACGGCGTTGGCCTGAGCCAATACCCAGTCGCGATCGAGGACGCGGAAATCGCTGACATTGACCGTGTTCTGGACCGTCAGCGCAGTGACGGCCGGGGCCGCATGACAGCCTTGGGCGAGCAGGGCTTCGATATCTGCCTGCAGGCCGGCGCCACCACTGGGATCATGGCCGGAGAGACAGAGGACAACAGGGCGAGAGCTGTAGATATTCATGGTGCGCGAGCTTACCACCAAACGCTTTTTGCGTGGCTGTCGGGCAGCGCGTGAATTTCAGGGAGAGTGTGTCTGCTGGGTGGCGTATTGATATCATTTTTGATCAATACGAAACTGCCTGAAAGACCCGCGTTAGAGCCTTTCAAGAATTATTTCAATGGTGTCTTTTGGCCTTTACCGGCTATGCTAGAGTGGATCCAAATAATTACAGTATCGCCGGTATACGTCTTCTCAAAAGGACTGGGGGGCTTTTTGACATAACCGGACAGGCCACGCTGGGGCTCTATGCGCTATCTGCTGATGTTTCTCTTGTGCGGGCTGCCGATGTTGGCCGGTGCAGTCGAGTTCAATGAACTCACGCAAAGCCTTCCCCTGGGCCTTGACATGCAAGTGCTCGAAGACCCGAGTGGCAGAGTCAGCCCTGAAGAAGCACGCTCAGCTGCATTCGCCAGTCGGTACATCCCCCATGAAAAAGCCACGCTGAATGCCGGCTATTCGCGTTCGGTGTTCTGGCTCAAGGTCGACCTGCATTACGTTCCCAAGGATCCCGATGCCCGGCGTAGCTGGTTGCTGGAGCTGGCCTATCCGCCCCTCGATCATCTCGAGTTATACGTACCCGACAACGCGGGCGGCTATCGCTTGGCCGGGCGTACGGGAGACGCGTTGCCCTTTTCAAGTCGTGAGATTCGCCAGAATAATTACCTGTTCAATGTCGACTTCGATCCCGGCGATCAGAAAACCCTTTACCTGCGCCTGCAAAGCGAAGGCTCGATCCAGGTACCGCTGACCCTCTGGTCGAGTACTGCGTACCTCGAAGAACAGCCGGTGCGCCTGTATGTACTGGGCGTGATCTACGGTGTGTTGCTGGGGATGCTGGTCTACAACCTGTTCATCTACCTCAGCGTGCGCGACACCAGCTACCTTTATTACATCTTCTATATTGCCTCGTTCGGCATGTACCAGCTCTCGGTGAACGGCGCGGCGGTGGAGTATTTCTGGCCTGACAACCCGTGGTGGGCAAATGCCGCGACGCCGTTTCTGATTGGCGCATCGGCGTTGTTCGGCAGCCTGTTTGCCCGCAGCTTTCTGCACACCGCGGTCTATAGCCGCTGGACTGACCGTGTATTGCTGGTGTTGGTGGGCAGCGGCGCGGTGGTGATGTTGTTGTCGCTGATGACCAGCTATGCCTTGGCCCTGCGCCTGGCAACCGGCCTGGCGCTGATTTTTTCCGTGAGTATTTTTGTCGCGGGCATCATCGCCTGGTGCCGCGGCCAGCGGGTGGCGCGTTACTTCATCATTGCCTGGACGGCGTTCCTGATTGGCGGGGTGGTGAATACGATGATGGTGCTCGGCTACCTGCCGAATGTGTTTCTCACCATGTATTCCAGCCAGATCGGTTCGGCCATCGAAGTGGCGTTGCTGTCTTTGGCCCTGGCCGACCGTATCAACTCGATGCGTGAACAGCAGGCGCAAATTCTCTTCGACGCCAGCCAGAAACTGGAAATGCTCAACCAGCAATTGGCCCACAGCAATCGGTTGAAAGACGAGTTCCTCGCCACCTTGACCCACGAGCTGCGTACTCCGATGAACGGCGTCATCGGATCCCTGGAGTTGATGCAAACCGTGCCGCTTGCCGGCGAGCTGGCACACTATCAACAGACGGCTGCCGGCTCGGCCCGGGACATGATGCGCATGGTCAACGGTATCCTCACGCTGACCGAATTGCAGGCGGGTCGCGTCAGAGCCCAGTCACAGGTGTTCAGCCTGCGCGGTGTGCTCGACACTTTGCGCCAACAATTTTTGGCCCCTGCGTTGAACAAGGGCCTGACGTTTTCCATTGATGTCGCGGACGAGCTGCCGGATCGCTTGCACGGCGATGCCGACAAGCTGGTGCAATGTCTCGAGTGTCTGCTGGACAACGCCTTCAAGTTCACCCACGAAGGCGTGGTGCGCGTGCGCGTGGTTGGGCTGCCCGATGCGCAGGGCCAACTGCGCTTGACGTTTATTGTCAGCGATACCGGCATTGGCTTTGCTCATCTGGACGAGGCGGCGCTGTATCAGCGTTTCTTCCAGCTCGATGGTTCGACGACCCGCGAATACGGTGGCCTGGGTATTGGCCTGGCGATCTGCCGGCAACTGATCGAATTGCTCGACGGGCGCCTGACTCATCATTCCGAGCCCAACAAGGGCAGCCGTTTCCAGTTGGAACTGACGGTTGTCGCTGTGCCGCCTGAACCAGTGCGCACTGTCGATGCGCGACGGACGCCCCAGGACTGTACGCTACTGCTGGTGAACGACAACAGCGTTGCCCAGTGGGTGGTGCGCGGCATGCTGCTCAAGTTGGGGTATCGGGTAAAGGTCGTCGACAGCGCGCCTGCAGCGCTGACGATGTTGCAGGATGAGACGTTTGATGCGGTGCTGCTGGACATGCCGCAGGACGGATTTTCTCTGTGTTGCCAGATGCGTGCATTGCCGGGCTGTGGCGAGTTGCCGGTGATCGCCTTGAGTGGGTCCCTGGAAAGCCTGGCACGTGAGCGGTGTCATGGTGTTGGTATCACCGAAAAACTGGTCAAACCGGTACGTTTCGAGGCATTGCAGGCGGTGTTGCAGCGTCGCTTGCTCTGCCCGATAGAGGGTGAAAGCGCCGGCAGTTAGGCGTGTATGTCACTTTTTTAAGCGCGGCGGGGGTGCTTAACTGAAAATCAGGCCATGAATCACCACGGCCTTTTCCCAGGAGGCCCGTCATGAATCTGCACTCGTTCGCCGAAACCCACGACGTCACCAACCAGCCACCGTCCCTCGACGGCGCCAATCTGTATCGCCTGGATCTGCCCTTGCAGGAATGGTCCCGGCGTTTTGGCGCGGGTTGGGCCGAGGAACGCATCGACGCTTACGGTGCGCTGGCTGGCGGCCCGTTGATGGCGGCGGGTTTTCTGGCGAACGAGAACAAGCCGGTGTTCAACAGCCATGACCGTTATGGGCATCGGATTGACCTGGTGACGTTTCATCCGGCGTATCACGAATTGATGCGTACCGCGGTTGAACATGGCTTGCCGTCGTTGCCCTGGGCTCATCCGCAATCCGGCGCCCATGTCGCTCGGGCGGCCATGACTTACCTGCACAGCCAGGCCGAAGCGGGTACCGGTTGCCCGTTGACCATGACCTTTGCCTGCGTGCCGGCGTTGCGCCTGCAGCCGGATCTGGCTGACACCTGGCTGCCGAAAATCCTCAGCACCGACTACGACCCCCGCAACGTCGGCATTGCCCACAAGGCGGGCGCGACGATTGGCATGGCGATGACCGAGAAACAGGGCGGCACCGACGTGCGGGCCAATACCACCCGCGCCTATCCGGTCGGCGCAGGTGGTCCGGGCCAGTCCTACGAGCTGGTGGGACACAAGTGGTTCTGCTCAGCGCCGATGTGCGATGCGTTCCTGACCCTGGCCCAGACCGACAAAGGCCTGACCTGTTTCCTGCTGCCGCGTCAGCGTCCGGATGACACCCGCAATCAGTTCTATATCCAGCGCCTGAAAAACAAACTCGGCAATTGCTCCAACGCCTCCAGCGAAGTGGAGTTTCGCGGAGCCCTGGCGTGGATGGTTGGCGAGGAAGGGCGTGGCGTGCCGACCATTATCGAGATGGTCGCCATGACCCGCTTCGATTGTATGGTCGGCTCCAGTGCGCTGATGCGCCAGGCGTTGACCCAGGCCAGCCATCACTGCGCGCATCGTGCGGTGGGCGGGCGTGTCCTCAGTGAGCAGTCGTTGATGCAAAACGTGCTGGCCGACCTGGCCCTGGAAAGCGAAGCGGCCCTGGCCTTGAGCATGCGCATGGGGCGGGCGCTGGACCACCTGGGCGACGAGCAGGAAGCCAAGTTCGCGCGGTTGGTGACGGCGGTGGGCAAGTATTGGATCTGCAAGCGTGCCCCGGCGATGATCAACGAAGCCGCTGAGTGCATGGGCGGCGCCGGGTATGTCGAGGACAGCATCTTGCCGCGCTTGTACCGTGAGGCGCCGGTCAATTCGACGTGGGAAGGTTCCGGCAACGTGCAGTGTCTGGATGTGCTGCGGGCGCTGTCGAAAGAGCCCGGCGTGTTGGAAACCCTGTTTGTCGAGCTGGGGGACGGGCATGGCGATACACGCCTGGCTCGGCACATTGAGCAGTTGAAATCGGCGTTTATGGATACTCAGGACATTCAGTACCGCGCGCGACAACTGACCGAGGATATTGCACTGGCGTTGCAGGCCAAGCTGTTGCTGGAGGCGGGCAATGCCAGTGTCAGTGACGGGTTTATTGCCAGCCGGTTGGGTGAGTCGTCGGGACGGGTCTATGGCACCTTGCCGCGAGGTGTGGAGGTGCAGGCTATCGTCGCCCGCTCCACGCCCCAGGCCCTCTGAATAAACGCAATCCAAAAATGTGGGGGCGGGCAAGCGCGCTCCCACATGGATTGGCGGCATGCTAATTCTAAGTTTGCGTCTGGCAACGATACAGGCAAGATGAACACCTGCAAGTCAGCACACAGGATGCTTACCGTGACCGAAGCTTTTGTTGTCGTTCAAACCGCTGAAGAAGCCGTGGATCGGCTGGCGGCTCTTCACGAGCGCGCGACGGGTGCGCTCAATCAAGCGCTCAAGCGCTACCTCAAGGACCGCGTCGAACCAGACGCAGAAGAACGCGCGTTGTTTCGCTACCCGGAACTGCGCCTGACTTATCACTGCCACGGTGAAGTCCCACAGACCACTCGGGCATATGCCAAGGTTCAGTTGCCGGGCACCTACAGCGTCACCGTCACCCATCCGTCGGCCTTTCGCAAATACCTGCTCGAACAACTGGTGCCGCTGATGCATGACTTCACCGTCACGGTGGAAGTCGGCGTCAGCCAGCAGAATATCCCTTATCCGTACGTGGTAGAGCAGGGTGACGAACTGGCCGGCTCCGGCGTGACCGCTGCGGTGTTGGCGCGGGTGTTTCCGAGTACCGACCTGTCGGCCGCCACCGATGGTATTGCCGATGGTCTCTACGACTGGGAAAACACCGATCCGCTGCCGCTGGCACTGTTTGATGCGGCCCGTGTCGACTTCTCCCTGCGACGCCTGGTGCATTACACCGGCAGTGACTGGCGCCATGTGCAACCGTGGATCCTGCTGACCAACTACCATCGCTATGTCGACCAGTTCATCGTCCATGGCCTGGAGCAACTGCGCAGCGATCCGCGCTTTATTCGCATGGTGTTGCCGGGCAACGTCATCATCGACAAGAACATGGACCATGGCGAAGCGTCTGCTATTGCCGCGGGCGTGGTCTGGCACCGCTATCAGATGCCGGCCTACCATTTGCAGGCCAGTGACGGCCATGGCGTGACGCTGGTGAACATTGGTGTCGGCCCGTCCAACGCGAAGAACATCACCGATCACCTCGCCGTGCTACGTCCGCATTGCTGGCTGATGATTGGGCACTGCGGCGGCCTGCGCCAATCCCAGACCATTGGCGACTACGTGCTGGCTCACGCCTATATGCGTCGTGACGGGATTCTCGACCGGGTAGTACCGCCGAATATTCCGATCCCGGCCCTGGCTGAAGTGCAGCTCGCGCTGCAGCAGGCGGCGGCCACCGTGACGGGCGAGAAGGGCGACGAGCTGAAAAAGCGCCTGCGCACTGGCACCGTGCTGACCTACGACGACCGCAACTGGGAGCTGCGCTGGGCCCAGGAACGACCGTTGATCAACCTGTCCCGCGCCGTGGCGGTGGACATGGAAAGCGGCACGATCGCAGCCCAGGGCTACCGTTTGCGGGTGCCGTACGGCACCTTGCTGTGTGTCTCGGACAAACCGCTGCACAGTGAAATCAAGTTGCCAGGTTCGGCCAATGCATTCTATGAGCGAGCCGTCAGCCAGCACTTGAAGATTGGCATCGCGGCGGTGGACCTGTTGCGCACCCAGCTCAACTCGTTGCACTCGCGCAAACTGCGCAGCTTCGACGAGCCGCCATTCCGCTAAGCGGTTGGGATGGTTATTTAACGGTCAGGCCACTAGCATGGTCGGTCCTGACCGTTAGATGTTCCTTTGCCATGTCCCGTCCTGCCCGTCCCGTTTCCCGCCAACCGGCTGTGAAACGTCCGCCATCCTCGTCAGCCCCACGCCGTGTCGCCAAGGCGCCACCGGCCGAGCCGAAGCTGATCCTGTTCAACAAGCCGTTCGATGTGCTGACCCAGTTCAGCGACGGAGAAGGGCGGGCGACGCTCAAGGATTTCATCGATATCCCCGGTATCTATCCCGCTGGACGCCTGGATCGGGACAGCGAAGGTCTGCTGCTGCTGACCAATGATGGCCAGTTGCAGGCGCGGATTGCCGACCCAAAACACAAATTGGCGAAAACCTATTGGGTGCAGGTGGAGGGCGAGCCTACCGAGGCCCATCTGCAACGCCTGCGTGAGGGCGTGGAACTCAACGACGGCATGACGTTGCCGGCTGAAGCCCGGCTACTGGACGAGCCGCAGTTGTGGCCGCGCAACCCGCCGGTGCGGTTTCGTAAAAACGTCCCGACGTATTGGCTGGAACTGGTGATTCGCGAAGGTCGCAACCGACAGGTACGGCGCATGACCGCAGCCGTGGGCTTGCCGACCTTGCGCCTGGTTCGGGTGAAAATTGGCGACTGGTCGATTGAAGGCCTTGACCAGGGCCAATATCGGCAAGTGCCGGCGCGGTTATAACGCCCCGGTTTCGATCAGGCCGATCACCACGCTTTTGATGATGAAAGCCGCCACGCCCAGGCCCAGCACGAAGAACAGAATCAACGAGCCAAAGCGTCCGGCCTTGGATTTCTTTGCCAGGTCCCAGACGATAAAGCCCATGAAAATGATCAGGATGGTGACCAGGCCGGTCATCATCCACTCTTCGAACAGGACGGGATCAATCGAATTCATCGGGTAAGTTCCGGCAGAGGCAGGCGTGAAGTATAAGGCAACGCAACACGCCCACCATTGACCTGCGTCGGTACGTCGCACACCCAGGTGCGGAATGCTGTGCGGTCAAGGCTTGTGGCCCTGTAGCGAGGGGGCTTGTCCCCCGTTGGGCTGCGCAGCAGCCCCCAAACCAGCCGCTGAGGAGTGCCTGATACACCGCATTCTTTTTTTTGGGGGCTGCTGCGCAGCCCAACGGGGGACAAGCCCCCTCGCCACAGACAATCCCATTCCACAGGGTTGTACCTGCAGCAAGCAGGGCAATCAGGTGCGCAAGTGGGTCAATGGCAGCTCGGTGCTGTTGAGCACCTGATTCAGAACGAAGCTTGAACGTACGCTGGTGACGCCGTCGATCCGGGTCAAGTGCCCGAGCAGCAACTTCTGATAGTGATCCATGTCCGGTACCACGACCTTCAACTGATAGTCGGCGTCCATTCCGGTGACCAGGCTGCATTCCAGCACTTGCGGCAAGGTGCGAATGGCCGCCTCGAAGTTTTCGAAACGCTCCGGCGTGTGACGATCCATGCCGATCAGCACGTAGGCCGTGAGGCTCAGGCGAAGCATCTTGCGGTCCAGCAACGCGACCTGGCGCGCGATGTAGCCGTCGTCCTCCAATTGCTTGACCCGGCGCGAGCAGGGCGAAGGCGACAGGCCGATGCGCTCGGCCAACTCCTGGTTGGAGATCCTCGCGTCGCGCTGCAATTCCGCCAAAATACTCAGGTCGTATCGGTCAAGTTTGCTCATGGGGCTGGCCTTTGTCATAACTATTGCTGCGAATTATCTATCCAGGGTTAAAAATTGCGCAAGCACTGTTTATTGACGCAATCTTCGCAATCATCTATCGAGGCTTCACGCCTATGATTACCCACAGAATCACTGCCCGGACATACATCCACTGCAGCCCGCCGAATCAGGCCGGCTGCGGCCCGCCAACCCCACCGGGTTGCGCCGGCCCCCGGGCTGCACACTGTCCACAAGGCGGCGTGAGGTGAGCCAACGTCAAAAGCGTTGAGCCAGGATGAAGTTCTCAAGGGGCGACCGACGGGTCGCCCCTTTTCTTTTTGTCCTGCGAAAATTGTTCTCGTGACTGATAACCTGTCTCAGAATCGGGCAAGGCTTTTCCAGTCTTGGCTACAGGCCCTAATCCGCAGTGAGGAATAGCATGAAGCGCATCTGGCGTTTGGCGGGTGTTGGTTTGCTGATGGTCAGCGTCGGCGCGCAGGTGATGGCCGACGAGCGGGATAATTCACCGCGCCAGGGCCCAGGTCCGCAAGGCGGCAGCAACCTGCCGATCCAGAGCCGTCCCGATTCGGTACGCCAGACCCAGGAGCCGCGTCACGGCAACTACCGTGACATTCCGCGGCGCAATGAGCACAACCCGCATTGGGACGCCGGCGGACCTGGCTCGCGTCCTGGTTATGACGGTCATCCCAATGACCACCGCTGGCCGGGCCGTCCCAATGGGCACGGCAATGGTTGGGGACCTGGCCCGCAACATCGGCCGGGCTACATCGTGGATCGTTTTCCCGATCGCAACTACCGCGTGCCGTATCGCGGCCAGGATTACTTTTTCTCGGACGGTTATTGGTATCGCCCCCAAGGTCCGCGTTACGTGGTCGTCACGCCGCCATACGGAATTGGGGTGCGTTACCTGCCCGACTATGCGCGGGAAGTGTGGGTCGGCAGTACGCTGTTTTTTCTTGCCGCCGGCGCCTATTACACCTACGAAGCCAACAGCCAGCAATACGTGGTGGTGCAGCCGCCGGTGGCCAGCCTGCCGCGGCCGCCTGCGCCTCAGGGCAACGGTTATGACGTGGTGGCTTACCCGGCCAATGGTCAATCGCCGGCGCAAGTGCGGCAGGATGGTTACGATTGTTATCGCTGGGCTGTACAGCAAAGCGGTTTTGACCCCCAGACCGTCACGTATGCGCCGGCCCCGGCGGTGGTGCAAACCTATCGCCAGGCCCAGGGCGACTGTCTGGGCAGTCGGGGTTATCAGGTGCGGCAGTAGCAGCGGCAAGCGGCAAGTTACACGCTTTTTGCCTCAGCTTGAAGCTTGTAACTTGCCGCTTGTAGCTGATCCGCAAGGATCCGCGTGTACCAGCACTTCGGCGCGCGGATAAGCGTGATGGATGGCCTCGGCGGCCTGGTCGCTGATGCCATGGGCCACTGACAGGCTCAACTCCCCGGGCAACTCCAGGTGCAACTGCACGAACCAGTGGTTGCCGGAAATCCGCGTGCGCAAGTCATGCGCGCCGAGTACGCCGGGCACCCCACAGGCCAGTTCCAGCATGTGCTGGCTGACCTCGGTCGGCAGTTCTTCATCCATCAGCACCGAGAAGCTTTCCTTGGCGATCAGCAGCGCGCTCCACAAAATGTAGACCGCGATTCCCAGGCCAAACCAGGCATCCACTTGGTGAAAGCCCAACCCGGCAAACACCAGCGCAAGCAGAATGCTGCCATTGAGCAGCAGGTCCGAACGGTAATGCAGTGAATCGGCGCGCACCGCGTTCGAGCCGGTTGCGCGAATCACCCGGTGCTGCAGGATCAGCAGCGCCACCGTCAACGCCAGCGACAGCACAATCACCGCAATGCTCAGCCACGGCGCGCCCACCGGTTCCGGGTGTTGCAAGCGCTGGAAGGCCTGCACGGCGATCAGAATCGCACTGCCCGCGATGAACAATGCCTGTGCCATGCCCGCCAGGGACTCCGCCTTGCCATGCCCATAACGGTGATCGTCATCGGCCGGGCGCAAGGCGTAATGCACCGCCAGCAAGTTGAGCAGCGACGACACGCCGTCGAGCAACGAGTCGGTCAGCCCGGCGAGCATGCTCACGGAGCCGCTCAGCCACCAGGCGATGGCTTTGCTGACAATCAACACACAGGCCACGCCCACCGAGGCGCGGGTGGCCAGACGCAATAACCGGGCGTGTTCGGAACTGCTGGTCATGAGGCGTTCAAATCCTTCAGGCGACGGGTTGCAGGCCCAGCAGGGCGAGTTGCTCGACGCTGCCCTTGAACTGGATCAGGCGCGGGTCATCCAGCGGCAGGCTGCGGCCGGTTTCGCTCTGGATGATGGTTTGCAGCTTGGTGTTATCGACCTTGCCGTCGGCGCCAATGGCTTCCTGCAACTTGTCTGGCGCCACGTGTGCGGTCTCGCCCGGCGCGAAGTAAATCGCCCCGGTGGCGAAGTCGACGCCAAAGGCGATCAGGCCGGGAATGACATAGAACAGCAGGCCGAGGGCGTCGAGGACGGCGATCGTCGGGTCGATCTTGCCGTCGATCTGCCCACGACGATCAGGGTAGAAAATCGAACCGCAGGCCGTCAGTTGGCTCAGCAGGGTAACGGCCAGAACACCGCCGATGACACGTGAAGCAATACGCATGGGACTCTCCTGCACAATGTTATGGGGACTATATGCCAGATCTGCTGGATGACGCCGTTATACTCGCCGCTCTGCTTTGGAGCCAGTATGAATTCGTTGCCAATCGATGATGTTTTACCCGCCCTGCGTGACGCCTTGGCGATGCGCCATGAAGCCGTGCTCGAAGCACCGCCCGGCGCCGGTAAAACCACGCGGGTGCCATTGGCGCTGCTGAATGAAACCTGGCTGGCCGGGCAAACCATTCTGATGCTTGAACCTCGTCGGCTGGCAGCCCGCGCCGCCGCCGAACGCCTGGCCAGTGAGTTGGGGGAAAAGGTCGGTGAAACCGTCGGCTACCGGATTCGCCTGGACAGCAAAGTCGGTCCGGCGACCCGTATCGAAGTGGTCACCGAGGGCATTCTCACCCGCCGCCTGCAGGATGACCCGGCGCTGGACGGCGTGGGTTTGCTGATCTTCGATGAGTTTCATGAGCGCAGCCTCGATGCTGACCTGGCGCTGGCCTTGAGCCTCAATGGCCGCGACCTGTTTCGCGACGAGCAGCCGCTGAAAATCCTTTTGATGTCCGCCACCCTCGAAGGTGAACGCCTCGCCGCACTGCTGGACGATGCGCCGGTGCTGCGTAGCCAAGGGCGTATGTACCCGGTGCAGATGCGCTGGGGGCGGCCGTTCCAGCCGGGTGAATTTATCGAGCCTCGCGTGGTGCAGACCATTCTCGACGCCTTGCACGATGAAACCGGCAGCGTGCTGGTTTTCCTGCCGGGTCAGGCGGAGATTCGCCGGGTCAACCAGCAACTTGCGGAGGCGCTGGGCGATCGCGCGGATGTGCTGCTATGCCCGTTGCATGGCGAGCTGGACCTGACGGCACAACGGGCGGCCATCGATCCGGCGCCAGCGGGCAAACGCAAAGTGGTGCTGGCCACCAACATCGCCGAGACCAGTTTGACCATCAATGGCGTGCGCGTGGTGATCGATGCCGGGTTGGCGCGGGTCCCGCGATTCGACCCTGGCAGCGGCATGACCCGACTCGACACCCAGCGCATCTCCCGTGCCAGCGCCACCCAGCGTGCCGGTCGCGCGGGGCGGCTGGAGCCGGGCGTGTGTTATCGCTTGTGGTCAGAGGATCAGCACGAGGCGTTGGCGGCCTATGGCAACGCGGAAATGCTCTCGGCGGACCTGGCTGGCCTCGCGCTGCAACTGGCGCGCTGGGGGGTGACGCCGACGCAACTGGTCTGGCTGGATCGGCCACCAGCCGCCGCGTACGCCCAGGCTCAGGACTTGCTTGAGCGTCTCGGTGCGTTGCAGGCGGCGACGCTGACTGCCCACGGCCAGAAAATGGCGGTCTTGCCGGCGCATCCACGGATTGCTCATTTGCTGTTGCGTGGTCAGGATCTGGGCCTGGCGAACATGGCGTGTGATGTCGCCGCGCTGCTCGGCGAGCGCGATATTTTACGCGGCGCGGGTGCCGACCTGCACAGTCGCCTGGCATTGCTGTCCGGCGCAGAGCGTGCCCGTGGCACGCAAGGTGGAGTACAACGCGCCAGGCAGTTGGCGCGACAATATCGCAGTTACCTGCGTGGCAAGGCCGAGCAGGCGGTGGCGGATCCTGAGCATCCGCGGTGGCTGGGGGCCTTGCTGGCGCTGGCTTATCCGGACCGTGTCGCCCAGCAACGTCGTCCCGGTGGCGCCGAATATCGCTTGGCCAACGGGCGTGCAGCGCTGTTTGGCGAGGCCGATAGCTTGATGAAGCAACCGTGGCTGGTCATCGCCGAACTGGGCAGCCGCCAAGGGCAGCGTGAAGAGCGTATCTACCTGGCGGCGGACTTCGATCCGGGGTTGTTCGAGTCGGTGCTGGCCGAGCAGGTGCGCTGCGTCGACCAACTGGAGTGGGACGAACGCGAAGGCGTATTGCGCGCCGAGCGCCAACGCAAGGTCGGTGAACTGGTGCTCAGCCGTGAGCCGCTGGCCGGCCTCGACGAAGCCGCCCGCAGTCAGGCGCTGGTCCATCTGGTGCGGCGCAAAGGCCTGGAACTCCTGCCCTGGACCCCGGAGCTGCGCCAATGGCAGGCGCGAGTGATGTTGTTGCGCCAATTGGACGCCGGCAAGCACAGTGAATGGCCCGACGTCAGTGACAGCGCGTTGCTCGCCAGCCTGGAAGACTGGCTGATGCCGTATCTGGGCAAGGTCTCGCGCCTGAGTCATTTTGCCAACCTGGATATATCCAGCTTCCTGCATAACCTGCTGCCCTGGCCGCTGCCTCAACGACTGGACGAGTTGGCGCCCCATCATCTGAAAGTGCCGTCGGGTTCGTCGGTGCGTCTGGACTACAGCGAACAGCCGCCGATTCTGGCGGTGCGCTTGCAGGAATTGTTCGGACTGGCGGATACCCCGCGCATCGCCGGCGGGCGGCAGGTGGTCAAGCTGCACCTGTTATCGCCCGCGCGGCGACCGGTGCAAGTGACCCAGGACCTGGCGAACTTCTGGCGCAGTACCTACGCCGAGGTGAAGAAGGATTTGAAGGGGCGATATCCAAAGCACTACTGGCCGGATGATCCGCTGGTGGCGGAGGCCACGGCGCGGATCAAACCGAGAAAGTAATTACTGCGCCGCCGGTAGCAGGAAGCGCGCTATCACCGGCAAGTGATCGGAGATCCGCAGGGTGTCGCTCTGCCTCACTCGTGCCTCAACGCGCTTCAGGCGCGGACTGTAGAACAGATAGTCGAGCGTGCGATCCGGCCCGTCGAGGCTCGGGTCGTTGGGGAAGTGCGTCAGCCACTGGGCCCGATCGATCCCGCTGGATTGACTGTTGCGAGGGATCATCGGGTATTTGTCCCACAGCAGATGCAGCTCACTGTCCGGCGAGTATTGCCCGCGTTTGCTGGCATCCAGGCGCAGGAACTGACCCAGGGGCAACAGGTTGAAGTCGCCACCGATCAGCCAGGGCGTGCCACGGCTTTCGAATTTGTCCAACAGCTTGACGGTCATTTGTACCTGCTCGCGGATCGCGCTGTGACCCGGCGTCGTGCTGTCCAGGCGGGTGTTCAGCACGGCCAGTTGGCCGCCGTCACTCAATGGCAGATAGCTGAGCAGCAACGCAGGTTTGGGCTGGAACTGGCGGCTGATCAGATTGGCCGAGGCCACCGGCAGTTGCAGGCGCTCGGCATGTTCGATCTGGTAGCGGCTCAACGTCACCAGCTTGCGTCCGACACTGCCGAAGATATGCCAGTCAGGGACGAAATCGGACTTCCAGTCGAAGGCCTGGACGCTGCACGGGTAGAGGTCAACCAGGCGCTCCTGGAGCAATGCCAGTTGGTCCTGGTAGTGGGAGGGCTTGGCGTCTTCGTCGAGTTCCTGCAACAGCAGGATGTCGGGTTGTTCGTCACGGATCACCCGCGCCACTTCGTCGAGGCTGAAGGCCATGTCTTCGACGGTGGGACGCTCGTCCGGGCCGCTGCCGTCCGGCGTGTCGTACCAGAACACATAGTTCTTGCCCGCCAGATATTGCACGTTCCAGGTCATCACCTTGATTGCCTGGCCCGGCAACAGGGTCGGCGCGCGTGGGGCGACGCAACTGACAGGCTGGGTTTGCTTGTCGTCAGGACGCCAGGTCAGGCTGTAGATCAGGGCGGTCAGCAAGCCGGCGAGGATCAGCAGGCTTAGCAGGGTGATACGCAGTAAACGGGTCATCGGCTCGCCTTATGGCGCTGCAGGACAGGTTCGGAGCATAACCGAGGGCGCCCCGCAGCCCAAGGGCCACGTCATTGTGCGTCGGCATCACCGGCGATCAGCATGAACAAACGGAACAGCACTACGCTGGTAAACAGCTGCAGGAAGCTGTGGGCGCTATTGATCAGGACCGCCAGCAGCGGGTTTTCCAGGTCGGGCCAGGCCGCGACGCTGGCGCCCTTGAGCAGCCATAACGGGGTCATCACGCACAACAGGCAAACCAGGATGCGCAGAAAATGCCCACGGGTCAGACGGAAGCTTTCCTTCATGGCCGTCAGCGCCGGCATGCCGCGCAGTACCAGCAGGTACTCGGCAAAGGCCAGCGTCACCATCAGCCAGAGCCCCGGCAGGAAGTACAGCGACAGCCCCAGGAGAATCAGCAACGTGCTCATGGCCGTCAGCAGGGCAAAGCGTGGCCACAGGGCCAGCGACATGGCCAGCACCTCCATGGTGCGGGGCGACTCGCCACGGCTGCGGGCGTCGAGGAACAGGATCAGTGCTGCGGTGTACAGCGGGTATACCAGTAGCCCGACGATCACGCCGTAGCCGGCAAACGCATCTTCGCCCAGCGAATGCTCGAGCACCTGTTGCAGGATCGCCTCGACAATCACCAGCGGCAGGCATAACTGCACGATGGCGCCCAAGTTGCGCTGGAAAAAGTAGAAGGAGTCGCGCAGAACGTTCAACGGATTCATCAAGATCATCACAGGCCGAAAAAGCAGGTGCACACTTTAACCGATCACCCACAAACGTAAACCTTGGGTAAAGACCATTGAAAGCCTCGTCGCCAGCCCCATTACTTGAAACGTACCTTGCCCGTTCCGGGCAGGACGCGGATTTCTACCGGCAATCTAACGAGGTCGCCATGAACAGCGAAGAGCAAACCCTGATCGATGGACTGTTTTCACGGTTGCAGCAAGCCGAAACGGACTCAGGCCCCCGCGACGCCCAGGCGCAAGCGCGGATCAAGGAGCACATGACTCGCCAACCCGACGCCGGGTATTTCATGACCCAGGCGATCCTGGTGCAGGAAGCGGCTATCCAGAGCCTGGACGCGCAGAACAAGCAGCAGGCACAACAGATCCAGCAGTTGCAGGCTGAACTGCAACGCAGCAAAGCCCCGACGCCGCCACCGGCCTCGAGCAGCGGCGGGTTTTTGTCGAGTATCTTTGGCGGCGGTTCCCGCGACTCGCAACCTTCGCCCAATGCGCCGCCCTCGTCGGGCGGCGGTTGGCGTGAACCCGCGCGTCCTGGGTTTAACAGCCAGCCTGCGCCGCAACAGAATTACCCGCAACCTCAGCCACAGGCAGCGCCCATGGGCGGCGGCTTTCTCGGCGGCGCACTGAAAACCGCTGCCGGTGTGGCCGGTGGGGTGATGCTGGCCCAAGGTATCAGCAGCCTGTTCAGCCACGCTCAGCAGCCGCAGGTGGTGGAAGAAATCATCCGCGAAGAGCCGGCGCCCGCCAGTGACAGCGGCGGCTGGGGCAATGACGAGCCACGTGTCGCCGACAATGACAGCTACGGCAACGACTCCGACAGCTTCGCCGACAGCGGTTATGCCGATGATTCTTCCTTCTTTGGTGACGACGATTCCTTCGTCTGATCCACGCTGAACCGGGGCGCGCTGTCGCCCCGGTCTGATTTTTCTCGAAAACCTGCGCTTGGCTGGCATACTGACGGCCTTTGCGGGCCAGTGCGTCCGCCAGTGCCATGAGGATGCCCGGTGAAAAAAATTGCAGTGTTCGCCGATGTGCAGAACCTCTACTACACCGTGCGCCAGGCGTATGGCTGCCATTTCAACTACGCCGCCTTGTGGGCGGATATCAGCCAGCGCGGGCAGATTGTCGAGGCGTATGCCTACGCCATCGACCGTGGCGACAGCAAGCAGCAGCAATTCCAGCAGATCCTGCGCAACCTCGGCTTCACCGTGAAGCTCAAGCCTTACATCCAGCGCAGCGATGGCTCGGCCAAAGGTGACTGGGACGTGGGCATCACCATCGACATCATGGATGCCGCCGCGAATGTCGACGAAGTGGTGTTGGCCTCCGGTGATGGCGATTTCGACATGTTGCTCGACCGCATCATTCATAAGCATGGCGTCGAGGCCGTGGCTTATGGAGTGCCGGGGTTGACGGCCAATTCGTTGATTCGTGCCGCCAGCCGCTATGTGCCGATCGAGGGCGCGTTGTTGCTCAAATAGTTTTTAGACGGAGTTGGAACAGGTTTGGAACGTATAGCGGTCATCGACTTTGAAACCACTGGCATCTCGCCGAGCAGCAGTTGCCGGGCCACGGAAATCGCCGTGGTCATCCTCGAGCGGGGCCAGATCGTGGACCGTTATCAGAGCCTGATGAACGCAGGCGTGCGGGTGCCGGGTTTTATCGAGCAACTGACCGGCATCAGCAATGCCATGCTGCGCAGCGCGCCACCGGCCGAGCGGGTGATGAACGAGGTCAATGAGTTTGTCGGCACCACGCCGCTGTTGGCCCACAATGCCGCGTTCGACCAGAAGTTCTGGGATTTCGAACTGGGCTTGATCCGCCGCACCCGCCTGCAGAAGTTCGCCTGTTCGCTGCTGCTTGCGCGGCGCCTGATGCCCAGCGCACCCAACCACAAACTCGGCACCTTGAACGCTTTTGCCCAACTGCCCCACACCGGCAAGGCTCACCGGGCGATGGCGGATGCGGAAATGGCCGCCAACCTGACCGCCCACCTGGCACAGGAACTGCGTCGTGCCCACGGCCTGCGTGAACTGTCCCATGACTTGCTGTGCAGCTTGCAGAAAGTCCCGGCGGCGAAGATCAATGATCATTTGAAGAAACATCGCGGGTTCTGACCCCGACGCAGCACCTATCTGTGGCGAGGGGGCTTGTCCCGTTGGGCTGCGTAGCAGCCCCAAAACCAAACGCTGAATACTGCCTGATACGCTGCAATTGTCTTTAGGAGGTCTGCTTCGCAGCCCAACGGGACAAGCCCCCTCGCCACAGGATGTGTGGCGAACGTGACCCTTGCGATTAAAAGTTCGTTCGTCACGTCAGCGTGGACTTACGCAGTCCAGCGCCCGATCCACCACCCCCTTCGCCATTTCCACCAAATACATCACTGCTCGCTGCTGTGCATTTACCGACTCACCCGAGGCGTGTGCAGTCTCTATCGCGCAATGCAGCAAATCCGCCGCATGGGCGAGGGCATCTTCGAAGCTCAGGTTGTCATTCAAAATGAAGGTGGGTGCATCCGGGGCGCAGGCTTTGCGGTAGTAGTCAATGGCTCGGCGATTGAGCTGGGCGATTTCACTGAGGAGTTCTGCGTGGGTATCAGTTGGAGCGGTGGTTGCTTTGGCCATGATGAATCTCCGGAATCTTTAACGCTCCTTCTCGTAAATTCGGACTTGCACTCCCGGTCATCGAAGGGCCGATGACGCGGAGCACATTAGCGATGGCCGTCAGGCAGAGCAAGGTTGGAAAGCTCGCTAGGAAACGTCCCGCAAATGAAAGGGATCGATCTGGCTGGCCACTGAAGCATCTACTCTTTGTGACGGCCTTTACGCTCGTTCTGAACAGTCAGTAGGCTCAGCCCCGTCGGGGTGTCGGACCTTTCTGGTTTTTCGCTTCGCCAACCTAGCGCCATGTGTTGCGACCTAACATTTCGCCTGTCATCTACGTACATGGACTACGTTATGCAGGAAAGTGATCTTCACACAGCAATCGTTTGAACTCGACCGCAATGGCATCGATATCGGCTCAACTTCAAGCACGGCGCTCCAGCTGCCCCAGCGGCACTCGCCGCTCTATCGCGCTCGACAAGATGATCGAGGTCTTGCTGAATCCGAACTTGGCCAACCGATTAATCAGGTTTTCCAGCTCCGGCATCGAACCCACCGCGGCCTGCACGATCACGCAGGGATCGCCGGTTACGCGGTGGCATTCGGTCAGTTCGGGGATTTCGGCCAGGGCGTCGTAGACTTTCTGGTTGCCGTGATTGGTCAGGCGCAGTTCGATCACGCATTGGATCGGCAAGCCGACCTTGGACAGGTCAACCTTGGCCTGGTAACCGGTAATCACGCCGCTGGCTTCCAGCTTGGCCACCCGTTCGGCCACGGCCGGGGCGGAGAGGTTTACGCTGCGGGCCAATTGCGCGTAGGTGGCGCGGCCATCCTCCAGCAGGGCGCCGAGGAGCATGCGGTCGTATTTGTCCATGATAAGGCCCTCTGCGCGGGTGGCTTTTGAATGCAAGGCTTATAGCCCTGACAAGCATGATTTAAAAAGTGTATGGGCATTTTAAACAGGTTTTGTAACTTATGTTTGCTGGCGCGGATTTCTAAAATAGCTATCCCTTGTTCTGCCGCAGAGCTGCCCATGCCTGGCCCCCGTCGTTTTCCCTTACCCCTGATCGCTGCTTTTTTTGCGTTGTATGTCATCTGGGGATCCACCTACCTGGTGATTCGCATTGGCGTCGAATATTGGCCGCCGTTGTTGCTGGCGGGGATCCGCTTCTGTGTGGCGGGCGCGCTGATGTATGGCTACTTGCGCTGGCGCGGTGTGCCGGCGCCGACCTGGGAGCAGTGGAAGGCCGCGGGCAAGATCGGCATTTTGCTGCTGACCTTCGGCAATGGCGCGGTCAGTGTGGCCGAGCACACCGGGGTGACTTCCGGCGTGGCGGCCTTGGCGGTGGCGACGGTGCCGCTGTTTACCTTGCTCTGCGGTTATTTCTGGGGCGCGCGTAATACGCGTCTGGAGTGGGCCGGGGTGACCCTGGGGATTATCGGCATTGCCATGCTCAACATGGGGTCCAACCTGCAATCGAGTCCGCTGGGCGCGGCCTTGCTGTTATTCGCCGCCGCGTCCTGGGCCTTTGGCTCGGTGTGGAGCCGCCACCTGCCGCTGCCCCAGGGCGCGATGGCCAGCGCCGCTGAAATGCTGATCGCAGGCGTTGTGCTGCTGATCGGTAGCGCGCTCAAGGGCGAGCACCTGCCCGCCATGCCGCCGCTGGAAGGCTGGCTGGCGCTGGCGTACTTGACCGTATTTGGTTCAATCATCGCCTTCAACGCCTATATGTACCTGCTCAAGCATGTTCGCCCGGCGGCGGCCACCAGTTATGCCTACGTCAACCCCGCGGTGGCGGTGTTGCTGGGGATTGTGTTTGTCGGTGAGAGTATCGGCATCGAAGAAGCCCTGGCGATGCTGGTGATCATCAGCGCAGTGTTGCTGATCAGCCTGCCCCAGTGGCGCAAGCCGAAGCCGGAAATAAGGTAAACTGCCGCGCATTGCGACCTTGCGCTGAATTTTTCCTACGGTAAACACATGACTTTCGCCACCCTTGGCCTGATCGAACCCTTGCTGCGCGCCCTTGAGACGCTTGGCTACCAGACCCCGACGCCGGTGCAGGCGCAAGCCATTCCGGCGGTACTGGCCGGTCGCGACCTGATGGCCGCGGCCCAGACCGGTACCGGCAAGACCGCTGGCTTCGCCGTGCCGCTGCTGCAACTGCTGACCATGGAAGGGCCGAAAGTCACCGCCAACTCGGTGCGCGCGCTGATCCTGTGCCCGACCCGCGAACTGGCCGAGCAGGTTCACGCCAGCGTCGCCGAATACGCGCAAAACCTGCCGTTGAGCACTTACGCGGTGTATGGCGGCGTGAGCATCAACCCGCAGATGATGAAGCTGCGCAAGGGCGTTGACATCCTGGTCGCCACGCCTGGCCGCCTGATCGACCTGTTCCGCCAGAACGCGCTGAAACTCAATCAGCTGCAAACCCTGGTGCTCGATGAAGCCGATCGCATGCTCGACCTGGGTTTCTCCGAAGAACTGGCGAACATCTACCGCATGCTGCCGAAAAAGCGCCAGACTCTGCTGTTCTCCGCTACGTTCTCCGATGACATCCGCCTGCTGGCCGGGCAGATGCTCAATGATCCGCTGAGCATCGAAGTCAGCCCGCGTAACGTCGCCGCCAACACCGTCAAGCAATGGGTCGTGCCGGTAGACAAGAAGCGCAAGCCGGAGCTGTTTGTGCACCTGATGCGCAAGGGCAAGTGGAAGCAGGTGCTGGTGTTCGCCAAGACCCGCAACGGCGTGGATGCGCTGGTAGACAAACTCCAGGGCTTGGGGATCAACGCCGACGGCATTCACGGTGACAAGCCGCAGGCGACCCGCCAGCGCGCATTGGATCGTTTCAAGGCCAGCGATGTGCAGATTCTGGTGGCCACCGACGTGGCGGCCCGTGGCCTGGATATCGAGGATTTGCCGTTGGTGGTCAACTTTGACCTGCCGATCGTGGCCGAGGATTACATTCACCGCATCGGCCGTACCGGGCGTGCCGGCAATACCGGCGAGGCGATTTCCCTGGTGTGTGCCGATGAAGTGAACATGCTGTCGGCCATCGAGATGCTGACCCGCCAGACATTGACCCGGCACATGGAACAGGACTTCGAGCCTGAGCACCGGGTACCGGATACCGATGCCAGCGGCCAGGTGGTGAAGAAACCGAAGAAGCCGAAGAAACCCAAGGCCTCCGGGGGCGGCAAACGCAACCTCGGCAAGTGGGTGGAGAGTGGCGAAGTGGCGGTGGCGGAACCGTCGATCAAGCCGGTGCGCAAGGTGCCGGTGTTTAACACCGGGCCGCGTAAGAAGAAGTAAGTGTTGCGGTGTCTTTAAGGGCCTCATCGCGAGCAAGCCCGCTCCCACATGAGCATGCATTCCAAATGTGGGAGCGGGCTTGCTCGCGAAAGCGGATTTGAACTTACCGCAGGTTTCAGCGCTTCAGCCACTCCAACATGCCGCGCGCTGCGGCTCGCCCGCTGGCAAAACACCCCGTCAGCAAGTAGCCGCCGGTCGGTGCCTCCCAGTCGAGCATTTCCCCGGCGCAGAATACGCCCGGCATTTGCTTGAGCATCAAGCGTTCATCCAGCGCTTCAAACGGCACGCCGCCAGCGGTGCTGATGGCTTCGTCCAGCGGGCGGGGTTTCACCAGTGTCAGCGGTAGCGCCTTGATGTCGGCGGCCAATTGCAGTGGATCGCTGAAATGCCCGGCGGGCGCCAGCTCTCGCAACAGTGCGGCTTTTACCCCGTCCACTCCCAACTGGCTGTGCAGATGCTTGCTCATCGAGCGTGAACCGCGTGGCTTGGCGAGCGCTGCCTGGACTTTTTGCAACGGTTTGCCTGGCAGCAGGTCCAGATGCACCGTCGCTGAGCCGTCGCGATTGATCGCTTCACGAATCGGCGCCGACAGCGCGTAGACCAGGCTGCCCTCGATGCCCGTGGCGGTGAGCACGCATTCGCCAAGGCGCGGCGTGTCATCCGCCAAGCCGATGGCGATATTTTTCAGCGGTGCGCCAGCGAATTTGCTGACCATCAAGTCGCTCCAGGCCGACACCTCAAAGCCGCAGTTGCTGGGTTGCAGCGGTGCGTAGGGCACCCCTTGGTCTTCCAGCAGCTTGAGCCAGGCACCGTCCGAACCCAGTCGCGCCCAACTGCCGCCGCCCAGCGCCAGCACCAGCGCCTCCGCCCGCAGGTTTTTCTCGCCTTCGGGGCTGTGGATAAGCAGGCTGCCGTCAGCATTCCAGCCGTGCCAGCGGTGGCGGGTGTGGATAACTACGCCTTGATCGCGCAGGCGCTTGAGCCAGGCGCGCAATAACGGCGCGGCTTTCATGTCAGTGGGGAATACTCGCCCGGAGCTGCCGATAAAGGTTTCGATGCCCAGACCGTGAATCCATTCGCACAAGGCTTCGGCGCCAAACTGGCGCAGCAGCGGCGCGATATTCGGCGCTCGTTCGGCATAGCGCGACAAGAATGCCGGGTAAGGTTCGGAGTGGGTGATATTCATGCCGCCCACGCCCGCCAGCAGGAACTTGCGCCCCACCGACGGCATGCCGTCATACAGGTCCACGTGCACCCCGGCCTGGCTCAAGACTTCGGCGGCCATCAGTCCGGCGGGACCGCCGCCGATGATCGTCACGTGATGCGGCTGGGCTTGGGTCTGGGGCATGGCGTGACTACGGTTCGGCGAAATAGGCCGAGTATTCTACCCGAGGACGCCACGGATGCCTGATCAAAAAACGTACAGCGTCCTGCAGGCTATGTAGCGCCTTGCTTGTAGGACCTTTCGCTCAGGTTATCCACAGGCCGTTCCACAGTCATTGTGGGTAACACCCACAACTCAGTGACACCCTGATGACGTCCAGACCCGTTGCGCGCTGTGGTGCAAGATGCCGTGGCGGCGCGCCAGGGCCTGGCGATCCTTGCTGTAGCCACCGCCGATCACCCCGACCACCGGGATGTCGCGGCCCAGGCAATGGCGCATCACGCTTTCGTCACGGGCGGCAAGGCCGGCGTCGGTCAGTTTGAGGTAGCCGAGCGCGTCGTCCTGATGGACATCGACACCGGCGTCGTACAGCACCAGGTCCGGCTGATACAGCGGCAGCAGGTAATTGAGGGCATCGTCCACCACCTTGAGGTAATCGGCATCGCCCATGCCCATGGGCAGCGGGATATCCCAGTCGCTCTTGGCCTTGCGGGCGGGAAAGTTTTTTTCGCAGTGCAGGGACACGGTAATAGCGTCCGGTGTGTCGTGAAGGATGCGCGCGGTACCGTCGCCTTGATGCACGTCGCAATCAAAAATCAACACGCGGTGCACCCGACCGCTTTGCAACAGGTAATGGCTGATCACCGCCAGATCATTGAAAATGCAGAATCCCGCCGGGTAGTCGTAATGCGCGTGGTGGGTGCCGCCCGCCAGATGACAGGCCAGCCCGTGCTCCAGCGCCTGTTCGGCGGCCAACAGGGAACCGCCCACCGCCCGCACGGTACGCCGGGCGAGGGCTTCGCTCCATGGCAGGCCGAGGCGCCGTTGGTCTTCGCGGGACAACTCGCCACTCATGTAGCGTTCGATATAACCGGGTTCATGGGCCAGGGCGAGAATCTCGCTGGGGCACAGCGCTGGGCGCAGCAGTTGGCTGTCCAGGGTCAGGCCGCTGTCCACCAGGTGATCGCGCAGCAGGCGGAACTTGTCCATGGGAAAGCGGTGGTCCGCCGGGAACGCGGGGCTGTAGTCGTCGTGGTAGATCAATGGCAAAGGCATGGCGATTTCTGACGGGAACCAACGAAGGATCTTAACAGCGCTGTACACTCACGCACATGTCAGGGGAGGGCGAATCATGGAGCCGATACTGCAACTGGAAAGCGCACGGCTGGTGATGCGCCAATGGCGCGATAGCGATCTCTCGACGTTTGCCGACATGTGCGCGGACCCGCAGGTGATGCGTTATTTTCCGGCCCACTTGAGTCGACTGGAAAGCGCCGCGTTGATCGGGCGCATCCGGGGGCATTTCGCCGAGTTTGGTTTTGGTTTGTGGGCCCTGCAGCGCAAGGACAGCGGCGCGTTTATCGGTCTGACCGGGCTGATGAACGTCGGCTTTGACGCAGCCTTCACCCCGGCGGTCGAGATTGGCTGGCGCCTGGCTCGCGAACATTGGGGCCTGGGGTATGCCAGCGAAGCGGCGTGGACGGCCTTGCGCTGTGGATTTGACCGGTTGCAACTGGATGAGGTGGTGGCCTTCACTGCCCAGACCAACCAGCCGTCACAGAAAGTCATGCAGGCCATCGGCATGCATTACGATCCGGCGGCGGATTTTGTACACCCCAAGCTCGCGGCGGACGATCCGCTGCGCCATCATGTGTTGTATCGCATCACCCGCGGCCAGTGGTTGGATACGCTGCATGGATAAGCAGACCGCCCGATGCCCGATAATCTCGCCCGCCGCAGCCAAGACTGCGCGGTACTGCTTTGTGTGAGGAGAGTTTGAATGAGCCAAGTGTTGGAAGATCTGGTCGACTTGCTGACCCTGGAACCGATCGAGGAAAATCTCTTTCGTGGTCGCAGCCAGGACCTGGGCTTTCGCCAACTGTTCGGCGGTCAGGTGTTGGGGCAATCGCTGTCGGCGGCCAGCCAGACCGTTGAGGAAGCGCGACATGTGCATTCGTTGCACGGTTACTTCCTGCGCCCTGGCGATGCCGCGCTGCCGGTGGTCTATCAGGTGGACCGGGTACGCGACGGCGGCAGTTTCAGCACGCGGCGGGTGACGGCGATCCAGAAGGGCAACCCGATCTTCACCTGCAGCGCATCGTTTCAGTACGATGAAATAGGTTTTGAACACCAGACCACCATGCCAGTGGTAGTGGGGCCGGAGAACCTGCCGTCGGAACTGGAGCTGACTCGCCAGCGCGCGCACCTGATTCCTGAACACATGCGCGACAAATTGCTCTGCCCCAAGCCGATTGAAGTGCGGCCGGTGACCGAGAAGGACCCGTACAACCCGCAGCCGGCGGATCCGGTCAAATATGTGTGGTTCCGCGCCGACGGAGCCCTGGCCGACTTGCCTGCCTTGCATAAATACCTGCTGGCCTACGCCTCGGACTTCGGCTTGCTGACCACCTCGTTGCTGCCCCATGGCAAGACGGTCTGGCAGAAAGACATGCAAGTGGCCAGCCTCGACCATGCCTTGTGGTTCCACGCCGACCTGCGTGCCGACGACTGGTTGCTCTACGCCATGGACAGCCCGTGGGCCGGCAATTCCCGGGGGTTCTCCCGTGGCAGCGTGTACAACCGCGCGGGTCAATTGGTGGCGTCGGTGACCCAGGAAGGGTTGATTCGCCATCGCAAGGATTGGGCATGAGCCTGAAGCACGTTAAACACTGGGTGTTCGACATGGACGGCACGCTGACGGTCGCGGTCCATGATTTTGCGGCGATTCGCGTGGCGCTGGATATTCCGGCGACCGACGACATCCTCACGCATCTGGCAGCGTTGCCGGCGGACATCGCGGCCGCCAAGCATGCATGGTTGCTGGAGCATGAGCGCGAACTGGCCCTCGGCTCGCGGCCCGCCGCAGGTGCGGTGGCGTTGGTGCGGGCGCTGGCTGAGCGCGGTTGCCGCCTGGGCATCCTGACCCGCAACGCTCGGGAACTGGCCCACGTGACGCTGCAAGCGATTGGCTTGGCGGACTGTTTTGCGGTGGAGGATGTGCTGGGGCGTGATGATGCGCCTCCCAAGCCGGATCCCGGTGGCCTGTTGAAACTGGCCGAAGCCTGGGACGTGGCGCCCGCCGAGATGGTGATGGTCGGTGATTATCGTTTTGACCTGGACTGCGGCCGTGCGGCGGGGACCAGGACGGTCCTGGTCAACCTGCCGGAGAATCCATGGCCGGAGCTGGCGGATTGGCATGCCGAGGATTGCGCGGCGTTGCAACGGATGCTCTAAACCAGGCACCTCCTGTTTGATTGGGTTTTGTCTGGGGGATTAGTCGAACAAGGCCGCTTGGCCTTCAGGCGAAGTGAACATTTTGTCGCCGTTATGGCCCACCCCCGGGACTTCAATCAGCTTCTGCTGTATCTGCGGATGGCGTTGTTTGAGGTAGTCGAAATAATGCTGCCCGCGAATCAACCGGTAGGCGCCTTGCACCTCGGCGGCGCAGCTTTTGTCCAGCGCCGGGTGGTTCGGGTCGGTGTCTTGCTGGCCCAGCAGGTAGGTAATGTCTTTGGCTGCGTAGGCCGTTTCCAGTTCTTCGTGACTGCGGCCATTGGCGTAGGCCGGCAGGTGCTGCATGCCGTACTTCCACTCATTGAAGCCCACGCAACTGGCCGGCTCGAACTTCACCGGGCGTTGTGGGCTGAAGTACGCATAGGAAGAAGGGTTGGCGATCACATAGCGCAGGCTGATCCCCGCGGCCCTCAGGGTCGGGTGATCATGCCCGGTCAAGGCAAAGCGCTGCACCACCTGGCCGCCTCCGGAATGGCCGGCGACCACGATTTCTTTCAGGCCCGGGAACAGTTGCCGATTGCCCAAGTGCTCGATGATCTGGTCCAGGACGCCATAAGAACTGATCTGGCCACGCCCGATTGACGACTCGCCGGCCATCCAGTGATTGCCCTGCCAGTGCAGCAGCGTGTCGCCCAAGCGGTGGCGCTTGATGTCGGCGTCGTTGAGAAACTGCGGGGCGATTAGCAACGTACTGGCACTTTGGCCTGCATGCCGCGCGGCGTCTTCAGCGCTTCGCAAGTAGGACTGAGCGTTGCGCAGGCGTCCGTGGATGATAATCACGGCGCGGCTGATCTGTGGCAGTGGCTGGCGCCAATCCTGGCTGAGGCCGATGCTCAAGTCGCCCGCCTGCAGCGCAAAGCGCGCGGGGCTGAGCACCTTGACCGTCTGTTCGGCGGCCCAGGTGGCAGACCCGGCCAGCATCAAACCCAGCAGTAAGCCCCAGCGCTTGCTCATCAAAGACGGGTGGCCGAAAAGGTGTCGCATTGGGTGATCTGGCCCTGGGCAAAACCGGTCTTGAACCAGCGTACCCGCTGTTGCGAGGTGCCGTGGGTGAACGAATCAGGCACCACACGACCCTGGCCCTGCTGCTGCAACCGATCGTCGCCGATGGCATTGGCCGCATTCAGCGCTTCTTCGATATCCCCGGGTTCCAGCCAGTTCAGGCGCTTTTGCGCACGATTGGCCCAGACCCCGGCGAAGCAGTCGGCTTGCAGCTCCTGGCGTACCAGCAGGCCACCGTCGCCTTCCATCTGGCGACCTTGCTGGCGCGCCGCCTGAATCTTCGAAGAGATCCCGAGCAGAGTCTGCACATGGTGGCCGACTTCGTGAGCGATCACGTAGGCCTGGGCAAAATCACCGGCGGCCTGGAAGCGTTGCGACATTTCCCGGAAAAAATCCAGGTCCATGTACACCTGTTGGTCAGCCGGGCAATAGAACGGGCCGCTGGCGGACGTCGCGCCACCGCAGGCGGAGTTCACCCGGCCACGGAACAGGATCAACTTGGGGTTCTTGTAGGTCAGGCCGTTTTCCTTGAACACCTGGCCCCAGGTGTCTTCGGTATCGCCCAGCACGGCGCGGACAAATTCGGCCTGCTCGTCGTTGGCCGGTGGTGCCTGGCGCGTTTGCGGGCTGACGGAAGGGGCTTGCTCGGTCATTTGACCGCTCAATTGCCCGAGGATCTGCATCGGGTCCTGGCCGGTCAGCAGGCCGATGCCGACGATCAGCACGATGGCCGTCAAGCTCAGGCCCTTGCCACCGCCAAAGCGCATACCGCCGCCACCGCCGCCGTTGTTACGCGCGTCGACCACGTTGTCGCTGCGTCGGCCCTTTTTCCATAGCATGTGGCAATCCTCTTGGTGTGCGTGCTGTAGGCGCAATAATCGTGAGTGAGTATGGTCGTTTTAACGGCAATAGCCTTCGCCGGTATTGACCACCAGGCAATCTTTTTTCTCGGTCAGCCACTTCAAGCCAGTGGCTACGCCGTCGCCAGCGCGCAGCAATTGCGGTCCATCGGGACGGGTAAAACTGATGCCTTCTTCGGTGGCCACGCCCTTGAAGGTGCCTGACGCATCGGCGTCGAGGCCGTAGCGCATGGTCAGCAGATAATGCCCGCGGCCGATGCTCTGATCTTTGTTGACCGTCAGGCTCAGGCCTTCAACGCCGACCCATTGGCCGACCCATTTGTCGGTAGGCAAGACTTCCGGCACCAGGGTGGCTTGTACCGACGCCGGTTGCGGCTGGCTGACCTGCGGCTCTTTATCGCAAGCACTGAGGAGCACCAGGGTGGAGAGGATAAACAGGGTTTTTCTCATCATAAGGGATAGGCCTTGGTGGAAATGCGCGCAATGGCTGGCGGGCGTGGAGCGTTGGACTCGATTCCTGCAATTTAGTGCGCTGTTTGTATTAATGCCGATCTTGTAGGTGCGAGCTTGCTCGCGAAGAACTCAAAGGCGCCGCGTTTATCCAGAAGGCACGCGTTATCGTTGACGTTTTTTCGCGAGCAAGGGCTAGGCGCCCCCCCTCGTTCCTACAGGGTGCCTCATTCGCTTAACTGATCGACATTAGCTGTTCGCCCGGTGTTTGGTTATGCTCTTGAGGTAGACCTGCGACCGGTTCTAGATTAACCGGTTGAATGCCACCGTTCTGGGTGGTCATTTCAGCCTGTCGCGCGCGAGAATTCAATGACCCTCAGCACTCCACTTTCCGGCGTCAACCATCCCCTCAAAGGCATTCTGCTGATTGTGGTGGCGACATTCCTGTTCTCCAGCCACGATGCCCTGTCCAAATACCTGGCCGGGTTCTACCCGATCGTGATGGTGGTGTGGGCCCGGTATATGGTGCATACACTGCTGATGGCCGGGATCTTCCTGCCGCAATCAGGCTTGCGGGTGCTGCGCAGCAAGCGGCCATTATGGCAAATCGCCAGGGCGTTGTGCCTGTTGGGCACCAGCCTGTTTTTTACCGCGGCGCTGCACTACATACCCTTGGCCGAAGCAACGGCGGTGAACTTTCTGGCGCCGATCCTGGTGACGGCATTGTCGGTGCCACTGCTGGGCGAACATGTGACGCGCGGCCAGTGGCTGGCGGTTATCTGCGGTTTTGTCGGGGTCATCATCATCGTTCACCCGGGCGGTGAACTGTTTACGCCTGCTGTATTTCTGCCGCTGACGTCGGCATTGTTTTTCTGCTTCTACCAACTATTGACCCGCACCCTCAGTCAGTACGACAGCCCCACCACCAGCAACTTCTTCGCCGGCTTGTGCAACACCCTGGTGATGAGCGCGCTGGTGCCGTTCTTCTGGCAGGTGCCGAGCTGGCGCCACGCGGTGTTGATGCTGGCGCTGGGCACCTGCGGCATGACCGCGCACCTGATGCTGACCAAGGCATTCCGCGTGGCGGCCCCGGCGTTGCTGGCGCCGTTCGGCTATTGCCAGATCGTGTTTGCGGGGTTGTTGGGATGGCTGGTGTTCAATCACACCCCGGACCTGACCACCGTGGTCGGGATCGGGGTGATTTGCTTGAGCGGCCTGGCCGCTGCCTGGCAGCAGCGGCGGCGTTGAGTTTGACTCAGGCCTCGACGGTGGGAATCTGGCGCGGGGCCATGCAGTACATCCAGGTCAGCGCGATGAAGTACATCGCCGGGATCAGGGTGAACAGCACGGTGTAGTTGTTGTTGGTCACGGTCAGGATATGGCCGACGATCTGAGTCATGAACATTCCGCCGATGGCCGCGCACATCCCGCCGAAACCAAATACCGTGCTCATCATGTGCTTGGGCGTGTAGTCCATCACCAGGCTCCAGATATTGGCGGTCCAGGCCTGGTGCGCGCCGATGGCCAGGGAGATGGCAAACACCGCAACCCACAACTGGCTGGCGCCCGCGGCGAGGATGACGCCGACGATGCAGCAGGCAAACAGCAGCATCGACAGCAATCGCGCCTTGATCGGCTGCATGCCGCGACCGATCAGGAACGAGGAGAGGATCCCGCCGCCGACGCTGCCGAAGTCCGCCGTCAGGTAAATGATGATCAGCGGGATGCCCATCTGGGTCACGTTGATGCCCAGGTTGTATTGCTGGTTGAGGAACGGCGGCAGCCAGTACAGGTAGAACCAGAACACCGGCGCCGTCAGCGAGTAGGCAATGGCGAAAGCCCAGGTGCCGCGCATGCGCAGGATGCGGCTGAATGGCACGCGAGGCTGTTCGGGCTCGCTGTGCTGTTGCACGTAGTCCAATTCCGATTGCTTGACGCTCGGGTGCTCTTCCGGGTTGTAGTACTTCAACCCCCAGAAGACCAGCCAGATCCCGCCCAATGCCGCCATGCAGAGGAACGCCGCCTGCCAGCCCCACACGTGGAGAATCAACGGCAACAGCATCGGCGTGAGCATGGCGCCGACATTGGTACCGGCATTGAAGATACCGGTGGCCACCGCGCGCTCGCCGGCGGGGAACCACAGGCGGGTGGTCTTGACGCAGGCCGGGTAGTTCGCCGCTTCAGTCAGGCCGAGGATAAAGCGGCAGACCATAAAACCCACCGCCGAGGTTGCCAGCCCGTGGGCGCCCGTAGCGATGCTCCAGAGCAGGACTGCGCAGAAGAACACGCGCTTGACGCCGACCCGGTCGATCAACCGACCTTGCAGCACAAAACCGATGGCGTACCCGACCTGGAACCAGAAGTTGATATTGGCGTAATCCATCGCCGTCCAGCTCATTTCCTTGGCCAGGATCGGCTGCATGACGCCGAGGGCGGCACGGTCGATGTAGTTCAGGGTGGTGGCGAAAAACACCAGGGCCAACATGCCCCAGCGGGTTTTACCGACGGCGAGGGCGTCACGGATCTTGTCGCCGATGGCCGCGTCCGGGTTGCCGAGGCGCGCGGCCATGGCGGAGTTTTGCGTTGGCATGAGAGGTACCCGTTTTTTGAAATTCTTATGGTGTGTTCTGGGTCTTGATCATTCAGGGCGCCCATTGAACGTGGTCCTGGATGCACAGTCGATGGTGCGCAGTGACTAAAAAATCGTCAATTCGCCAACCGTCATTGTGTTCGATAATCGCACTTAAAACTAACCGGTTCGTACATTTTGCATTGCTGTGCTTTAGTGTGCGGCCAATAATTTGCTTCAAGCAAGATCAGCCTCAATGGCCGGGAGTCAGTCCATGCAACGTTCCATCGCCACCGTTTCGCTGAGCGGCACTCTGCCGGAGAAACTCGAAGCCATCGCCGCGGCCGGGTTTGATGGCGTGGAAATCTTCGAAAACGACTTGCTGTATTACGACGGCAGCCCGCGTGAAATCAAGCAGAGGTGCGCCGACCTGGGCATCGCCATCACGCTCTTCCAGCCGTTTCGCGATTTCGAAGGCTGTCGCCGTGAACGCCTGGCGCGCAACCTGGAGCGGGCCGAGCGCAAGTTTGACCTGATGCAGGAGCTGGGCACCGACCTGGTGCTGGTGTGCAGTAATACGTCGGCGGACTCGACGGGCGAGCATTCGATCCTGCGCGATGACTTGGGCCTGTTGGCCGAACACGCCGGGCGTCGCGGCCTGCGTATCGGTTACGAAGCGCTGGCCTGGGGCCGACACGTCAATACCTGGCAACAGGTGTGGAGCCTGGTGCGTGAGATAGATCACCCCAGTCTTGGCGTGTTGCTGGACAGTTTTCATACCTTGTCGCTCAAGGGCGATCCCACGGCCATCGCCGATATCCCCGGTGACAAGATCTTCTTCGTGCAAATGGCCGATGCGCCGATCCTGGCCATGGACGTGCTGGAGTGGAGCCGGCATTTCCGCTGCTTCCCCGGCCAGGGCGAATTTGACCTGGCAGGTTTTCTCGCACCGATTATCAAGAGTGGCTACACCGGTCCGCTGTCCCTGGAAATTTTCAATGACGGTTTCCGGGCCGCGCCGACCCGGGCCAATGCCGCCGATGGTTTGCGTTCACTGCTGTACCTGGAAGAGAAGACCCGTCAACGTCTTGAACGCGAGGCTAAACCTGTCGATCTGCTGTTTGATACCCCGGCCGCCAGCGCCTATGACGGCATCGAATTCCTCGAATTTGCCGTCGATGAAAGCCACGCTGCCAAGCTTGCGCAATGGTTGCAGCGCCTGGGGTTCGTCAACGCGGGGCAGCATCGTTCCAAGAACGTCAGCTTGTTGCGACAGGGCGATATCAATCTGATCCTCAACTGCGAGCCTTATTCGTTTGCGCACAACTTTTTCGAGGCCCATGGCCCGTCGTTGTGCGCCACGGCGATCCGGGTCAAGGACAGCGCCAAGGCCCTGCAGCGCGCGGTGGCCTACAAGGGCCAGCCGTATCGCGGTCTGGTCGGTCCCAATGAACGGGAACTGGCGGCGGTACGTGCTCCCGACGGCAGCCTGATTTATCTGGTGGATGATCAGGAAAGACGCTACGACACTGACTTCAACCTGCACTCTGCAACGGCCGACAGCGGGGGCTTGTTGCGTATCGACCATATGGCCATGGCGCTGCCGGCCGACAGCCTCGACAGCTGGGTGCTGTTCTACAAGAGCCTGCTGGATTTCGAGGCCGATGATGAAGTGGTGTTGCCCGACCCTTATGGCCTGGTAAAAAGCCGCGCCTTGCGCAGCCGCTGCAGTTCGATCCGCCTGCCGCTGAATATTTCCGAGAACCGCAACACGGCGATTTCCCATGCGCTTTCCAGCTATCGTGGCTCCGGGGTGCATCACATTGCCTTTGAGTGCGCGGATATCTTCGCGCAAGTGAGCCGCGCCAAAGAGGCTGGCGTACCGCTGCTGGATATACCGCTCAACTATTACGATGACCTGGCGGCACGGTTTGATTTCGACGAGCAATTCCTCAGCGAGCTGGCGTACTACAACGTCCTATACGACCGTGACGCCCAGGGCGGTGAGTTGTTTCACGTGTACACCGAGCCTTTCGAAGGGCGCTTTTTCTTCGAAATCATCCAGCGCAAGCACGGTTATTCCGGTTACGGCGCGGCCAACGTGGCGGTACGTCTGGCGGCCATGGCCAAGTCCCGCAGCGGCGCGCCGCGCCAAGCCAGGTTGTAGGGGGTTGCCCCTTCCTTCGTGGGACGCGCCACTCCATAATCACGGCTAGCATCAATGGCCGTGAGTGCAACATGACGTCGACTTCCGAACTGTCCGCCGGGTCCCAGGCTCCGCGCAAAAGCCGTAAGAACAACCCGGAAAAGACCCGCGAGAACATTCTTCAAGAGGCCATTGTCGAGTTCGTCCAGCAGGGGCTGTCCGGGGCGCGCGTGGATGCCATCGCCGAGCGCATCCACACGTCCAAGCGCATGATTTATTACTACTTCGGCAGCAAGGAGCAGTTATACGTCGAGGTGCTGGAAAAGCTCTACGGGGATATTCGCAACACCGAAACCCGGATGAACCTCACCGCGCTCGAGCCGCGTGAGGCGATCCGGCGCCTGGTGGAGTTCACCTTTGATCATCACGACCAGAACGTGGATTTCGTGCGTATTGTCAGCATCGAGAATATCCACAACGCCGAATACGTGAAGCGTTCGGATTCGATCAAGGCGATGAACAGCAACATCCTCGAGGCACTCGGCGCCACCTTGCGCCGGGGCGCCGAGCTGGGCCTCTTCCGCGAAGGGCTGGAGCCGCTGGATGTGCATTTGCTGATCAACTCGTTCAGTTTTTACCGGGTCTCCAACCGGCATACGTTCAGTGAGATTTTTCAGATCGAGTTGTCGGATGAGGCGGTCAAACAACGTCATCGGGCGATGATTTGTGAGTCGGTATTGCGCTACTTGCAGGCTTGAACGATCCGGCGTCAGTTATTCATACGCTGGAAGTGCTCGAGCATCCGTTCTGCATTCGCCACTTCGCCGCTGAACAACTCAAACGCTTTTACCGCCTGGAACACCGCCATATGCCCACCGTCCAAGGTGCGGCAACCCAAGGCCCGCGCATCGCGCAACAGTTCGGTTTGCAACGGAAAGTAGACGATTTCCGCCACCCACAGCGCTGGGCGCAACAGCGTCGCCGGCACCGGAGTACCCGGCAGTTTGGCCATGCCCACGGGCGTGGTGTTGACCAGGCCGTCGGCCTTGGCCATGGCGTTGCCCAGGTCGTTGCCGGCCTGTGCCCGACCGGCGCCGAAATGCTGGTTGAGGTTGTCGGCCAGGCTTTGGGCGCGGTTGTTGTCCAGATCAAAAATACACAGTTGTTCCACGCCTTCACCGAGCAGCGCGTGCGCCACTGCAGCCCCGGCGCCGCCTGCGCCCATCTGCACCACGCGCTTGCGCGCTGTATCGCCCAAGCCGCGACGCAACCCTTCGGCAAAACCCAGGCAGTCAGTGTTGTGACCGATGCGCTTGCCGGCCTGCCAGGTCACGGTGTTCACCGCGCCAATCGCGCGTGCTTCGGCTGACAGCTCATCAAGCAACGGCAGGATCAGTTGCTTGCACGGGTAAGTGATGTTCAGCCCGGTGAAGTTCATCTGCTCGGCGGCTTTGAGCAGGTCGGGCAGGGCGCTGCTGTCCAGGTTCAGTTGATCCAGGTCGATCAAGCGGTACAGGTAGCGCATGCCTTGGGCGTCGCCTTCATGTTCATGCAGGGCCGGGGTGCGCGAAGCCTGGATACCCGAACCGATCAGGCCCGCGAGAATGCGCGCATTCATTGTTCACGCCCTTTCAGCTTGAGGCCAGATTGTGTGGCGGTGCGGCCGCCGAGGGGGCCATTGAGCAGCAGCACGATAGGTGCCATGAGGCAGTCTCCACGGTTGTTTTTATCGAGAGAGACAAAATGTACTGAATGGTTAATTTGGTCAATCGAGGCGGCGGCGAGCGCTGGAGAATCGTTCGATTATCGAACGCTGAATGGCAAGGACCAACGCCTTGCTGTGCTGTAAAGCGGCTTGCGCCGATGGCCACCCGCGCGGCCGGACACCCCAGGTGTTGCCGGAGCTGGCGAGCCAGCTCCGGCGCGGATTACCGACGGGTCAGCAGCACACCCGATTCCATATGGTGGGTCCACGGGAACTGGTCGAACAGGGCGCACCGGGTAACACGGTGTGTGTCGTGCAGTTGCGCGATGTTCGCCGCCAGCGTTTCCGGGTTGCAGGAGATGTACAGGATGTTCTCGAAGCGTCGGGTCAGTTCGCAAGTGTCCGGGTCCATGCCAGCACGCGGCGGGTCGACGAATACACTGCCGAACGCGTAGCTTTTGAGATCGATGCCGTGCAGGCGACGGAACGGCCGCACTTCGTTCAAGGCTTCGGTCAGCTCTTCGGCGGACAAGCGCACGAGTGTGACGTTATCCACAGCGTTTTCATCGAGGTTGCTCAGGGCTGCGTTGACCGAGGTCTTGCTGATCTCGGTGGCCAGCACTTTGCGCACACGGGTTGCCAGCGGCAGGGTGAAGTTGCCGTTGCCGCAGTACAACTCCAGCAGATCGTCGCCGCGATCGCCCAGGGCTTCATAGGCCCAGTTGAGCATTTTCTGGTTCACCGTGCCGTTGGGCTGGGTGAACGCGCCTTCCGGCTGGCGGTAACTGAAGGTACGGCCGCCGACCTCGAGCTTCTCCACCACGTAATCGCGGCCGATCACGTCGCGCTTGCCCTTCGAGCGGCCGATGATGCTGACGTCCAGATCGGCGGCAAGCTGCTTGGCCGCCGCGTGCCAGTGTTCGTCCAGCGGGCGGTGATAGCACAGCGTGATCATCGCGTCGCCGGCCAGGGTGGTCAGGAACTCGACCTGGAACAGCTTGTGACTCAATGCGGCGCTGGCTTGCCAGGCCGTCTTGAGCTGCGGCATCAACTGGTTGATGCGGGTGCTTGCGATGGGAAACGCTTCGATCAGAATCGGCGTGCGCTTGTCGTCCTGGGAGAACATCGCATAGTGACGCTGACCTGCTTCACGCCACAGGCGGAACTCGGCGCGCAGGCGGAAGTTCTGCAACGGTGAGTCGAAAACCTGTGGCTCGGGCGCGTCGAACGGTGCGAGCAGGTCACGCAGGCGCGTGACCTTGTCTTGCAGTTGCAGGGCGTAACTTGCAGCATCAAAAGTCATGCGGGGAACCAGCCTAGCTTGATCACAAACAGCAGCGACAGAATCACCAGCGCCGGGTTCAGTTCACGGTAGCGGCCCGAAAGCAGCTTGATACCGGTCCAGGCGATGAAACCGAAGGCAATGCCGTTGGCGATGGAGTAAGTGAAGGGCATCGCCAGGGCAGTGATCACCACCGGCGCTGCAACGGTAATGTCGTCCCAGTCGATTTCCGCCAGGCCCGAGGTCATCAGCACCGCCACGAACAGCAACGCTGGCGCGGTGGCAAAGGCCGGTACGCTGGAGGCCAGCGGCGAGAAAAACAACGCCAGCAGGAACAGGATCGCCACCACGATGGCCGTCAAGCCGGTGCGGCCCCCGGCGCTCACGCCGGCCGCGGACTCGATGTAGCTGGTGGTGGTCGAGGTGCCCAGCAGGGAACCGGCCATGGCGGCGGTGCTGTCGGCGATCAGCGCGCGGCCCATTTTCGGCATGTGGCCGTCCTTGCCCATCAGGCCGGCGCGCTTGGCGACGCCGATCAGGGTGCCGGAGTTATCGAACAGGTCAACGAACAGAAAGGCAAAGATGATGCTGATCAGGCCGATATCGAGGGCGCCGGCGATGTCCAGTTGCAGGAAGGTCGGGGCCAGGGAAGGCGGCATCGACATCACTCCGCCAAACGGCGTGAAGCCCAGCACGATCGAGGCGATGGTGACCGCCAGAATGCCGATCAGCACGGCGCCGCGAACCTTCAAGGCTTCCAGGGCAACGATCAGGGCAAAACCCAGCGTGGCGAGAACCGGCGCCGGCTTGGCCAGATCGCCCATGCTCAACATGGTCGCCGGATTGCTGATCACGATGCCCGCGTTTTGCAGGGCGATCAGCGCCAGGAACAGGCCGATACCGGCGGCAATCGCCGAGCGCAGCGGCAGCGGGATGCTGTTGATGATCCATTCGCGGATGCGGAAGATCGACAGCAGGAAGAACAGCACGGCGGAAACGAAGACCGCGCCCAACGCCACTTGCCAGGTGTGGCCCTGGTGCAGGACCACGGTGTAGGTAAAGAAGGCGTTCAAGCCCATGCCCGGCGCCAGGGCAATCGGGTAGTTGGCGATCAGGCCCATGATCGCCGAGCCGATGGCGGCAGCCAGGCAGGTGGCGACGAACAGGGCGCCTTTGTCCATGCCGGTCTCGCCGAGAATGCTCGGGTTGACGAACAGGATATAGGCCATGGCCAGAAAGGTGGTGATGCCCGCGAGAATCTCGGTGCGCACGTTGGTGTCGTGGGCCTTGAGTTGAAACAGCTTTTCCAGCATGCCTGCTCCCTGTGGCGCGCTCGGCGCCGTTATTTGTTGACCTCAAAGTCAAAGCACAAACTGCGCCAGGCGCCGCGTGTTTTCGAGAGAGGATCGGAAAAAGCGGCGCATCATACCAGCAGGTCGCGGGCCTGTGGCACCCGGCCTCGGTTTTGTTGAGTGTGGCCTTGGGGCATACTTGCCCGACGTTCAGCCGTGGGTCATTAAAAGCATGAAAAAAGCCATCGCGTGGAGTCTAGCTCCGTTTGCCTGCGTCAGCCTGTGGCTGGGACCGGCACCGGCGTGGGGCGCGCCTGCACCGGCTTTGAGCGAGGTGCGCGTGTTCAAGGTCGAGTCGGCCAATTGCACGGAGGTCATCCCCGAACGGGCGGAGAGTACCCATCTGTGTGCGCATCGCGGACCCACCAAGGTCTACGTGAAGGAACTGGGCATCGGCAACAACTCCGTGGCCTCGTTCGACGGCGCGCGGCTGGCGGGCCGGAGCACGGCGGTCTGCCAGGTGGGCTCCATCAGCCAGGCGTGCAATGGCGCGGGGACCTTAATGGGCTATGTCTATGTGTTTGAGCTGGACGTGCGGGCCCAAGGCTCGTTCCGCTACAGCAACACCTCCATCAATGCGCCGCGCAATACCCTGAGCGCTGTGCTCTCCATCCGCTGATTCCCGTCCATCAATTCCCTTGAACGCTCATAACCCCTCGAAGTCGTACCGCTAAGACGGCGACTTCCGAGAACGCCGCGAATGCACACCAACCGTGAGGTGTTTATGAGCGCGATCCCTACTGGCGCGGCGGCCAAGCCGTTTGTCGGACATTCGATTAACCTGGTCCTCAATGGTCAAGCCCGCCAACTGGAGGTGTTGCCCTGGACCACGCTGTTGGATCTGTTGCGTGAGCAACTGGACCTGACCGGCAGTAAAAAAGGCTGCGACCACGGTCAGTGTGGCGCCTGCACCGTGTTGCTCAATGGCAAGCGGATCAACGCCTGCCTGACGTTGGCGGTCATGTGCGACGGCGCCGAATTGACCACCGTCGAAGGGTTGGCCACTGGCGACACGTTGCACCCGATGCAGCAGGCCTTCATCAAGCACGACGCGTTCCAGTGTGGCTACTGCACCCCCGGGCAGATTTGTTCGGCGATAGGCCTGGCTCGAGAAGGCCGTGCCCATGATGCGGCGCAGATTCAGGAATTGATGAGCGGCAACCTGTGCCGCTGCGGTGCCTACAACAATATTCGCGATGCAGTGCAAGAAGCGTTGCCGGCGTGCCGAGCGTCGGGAGGTGAGCAATGAATCCCTTTCACTACAGCAAACCCGCCGATGTACAGGCAGCCGTGGCGCTGAGCAGCGCGACCTCGCGTTTCATTGCCGGTGGCACCAACCTGCTGGACCTGATGAAAGAGAACATCAGCCACCCCGAGCACCTGATCGACATTACCGGGCTGCCACTGCGCGAGATTGAGCAGACGCCGGCCGGTGGCGTGATGATCGGCGCCTTGGTGAGCAATGCCGACCTGGCGTGGCATCCCTTGATCGAACAACGTTACCCGCTGCTGTCCCAGGCGATCCTGGCCGGTGCTTCGCCGCAACTGCGCAACATGGCCAGCACCGGCGGTAACCTGTTGCAGCGCACGCGCTGCTATTACTTCTATGACGCCGCCGTGCCGTGCAACAAGCGCGAACCTGGCAGCGGCTGCCCGGCACGGCACGGTTTGAATCGTATCCACGCGATCCTCGGGGCCAGCGAGCAGTGCGTCGCCACACACCCGTCGGACATGTGCGTGGCCCTGGCCGCACTGGAAGCACGCGTGCATGTGCAAGGGCGTGGCGGCGCGCGGGTGATTGAGTTTGCCGACTTTCACCGGCTGCCGGACGATGCGCCACAGCGAGACAACCAACTGGCCGATGATGAACTGATCACCGCCATTGAATTGCCCGCCGACCATCTGGCGGCTCACAGTCATTACCTGAAAATCCGCGACCGTGCCTCTTATGCCTTCGCCCTGGTGTCGGTCGCCGCCGCGCTGCAGCTGGACGGCGAGGTGATCCGCGATGCGCGCCTGGCCTTGGGCGGTGTCGCCCACAAACCGTGGCGTGACCGCGCGGTGGAAGCGGCCTTGATAGGGCAACCCGTCAGTCGCGAGACCTTCAGCGCGGCGGCCGAGGCGCTGTTGCAGGATGCCCGGCCCCTTGAACACAACGCCTTCAAGATCAAACTGGCACGCCGGGCGATCATTCGCGCCTTGAGCGATGCTGCAGTTGCGGGAGATCGCTCATGAGTGCCATCGGCAAACCGTTGGACCGGGTCGACGGTCTGCTCAAGGTCACCGGTCAGGCCCGTTACGCCGGTGAGTTTGCTGAAGAGGGCCTGCTGCACGGCAGCGTAGTGTCCAGCAGCATCGCCAAGGGCCGTGTGCTGCGTATTGACGCTTCACAGGCGTTGGCATTGCCGGGCGTGGTGATGGTGCTCGATCACCTCAACCGGCCCAGGCTGGCCAGCTATGACGACAGCTACGCCGATGCCGATGCCGCCGACGGCTCGCCGTTCCGTCCGCTCTACAACGATCGCGTGCTGTACAGCGGTCAACCGTTGGCCCTGGTGATTGCCGATAACCTGGAGCTGGCGCGCCATGCCGGGTCGCTGGTGCGCATCGAGTATGAACGCGAAGCCGCTGAAACCGACCTGCTCGCGTTACGTGAGCAGGCTCATCCGTCGCCTCAGGAACTGCCCAAGCCGCGTGGCAACTTTCAGGCCGAATGGGCCGGCGCTGCCATCCACCTGGATTTGCACTACAGCACCCCCATCGAACACCACAACCCGATGGAGCCGCACGCGAGTACCGTGCTGTACCAGGCGGACGGCACGCTGCATATCCACGACAAGACCCAGGGCACGCAAAACTGCCAGGCCTACGTGCAGAAAGTATTTGGCCTGGATAAAAGCCAGGTCCGGGTTTTCGCCGCGTTCGTTGGCGGGGCATTTGGCTCCGGCTTGCGCCCGCAGTACCAATTGCCGCTAGCGGTGATGGCGTCACTGGCGCTGAAGCGGTCGGTACGGGTCACCCTGACTCGTCAGCAGATGTTCACTTTCGGCTATCGCCCGCGCACCTTGCAGCGCCTGCAAATAGGCGCGGCGGCAAATGGTCGGTTGCTGGCGATGGGGCATACCGCCATTGGCCAGACATCGCGTTTCGAGGACTTCAGCGAGCACGTGGTGGAATGGAGCGGCATGCTTTATCACTGCGACAACGTGCAACTGACCTACAAATTGGTGCCGCTGGACGTGTTCACTCCGCTGGATATGCGTGCCCCTGGCGCCGCCCTCGGGTTGATTGGCCTGGAGTGCGCGATGGATGAACTGGCCTGTGCCCTGGCCATCGATCCGGTGCAGTTGCGCCTGATCAACTATGCCGAACGCAATCAGAACGAAGACAAGCCCTGGTCCAGCAAAGCCTTGCGCGAGTGTTACCGCGAAGGCGCCGAGCGTTTTGGCTGGAGTCAGCGCAACCCGGAACCGCGCAGCATGCGCGAGGGCCGCCAGTTGATTGGCTGGGGCATGGCGGGCGGGGTGTGGGAGGCGATGCAAATGAAGGCCAGCGCCAAGGCCTCGATCGATCACGAGGGCAAACTCACGGTGAGCAGTGCGACCACCGACATCGGCACGGGCACCTACACGGTGATGACCCAGATCGCGGCGCAGACTTGTGGCGTGGCGATGGACGATGTGCGCTTTATCCTCGGTGACTCGTCACTGCCCACGGCACCGCTGCAAGGCGGTTCGTTTACCGTGTCGTCGGTCGGCACGGCGGTGCAGCAAGCCTGTGAAGCCTTGAATGAAAAACTGCTGACGGTGGCCCGCAAGACATATCCGGCCTTTAGCGAGGCGCAGTCGGCGCGCTTTGAAAATGCTCAGTTGCACGCCGGCGAGCAGCACATTGACCTGGCGCAATTGGTGCGTGACAGCGGCGAGCAGTGCCTGGAAGTGCAGGTCGACAGCGAACCGGACGAGCGCCGCAAAGGCTATGCCTCGGCCACGCATTCGGCGGTGTTCGTCGAGGTGCGGGTGGATGAAGACCTGGGCACCATCAAGGTCAGTCGGGTGGTCAGCGCGGTGGCGGCCGGGCGGGTGGTCAATCCGAAAATGGCCCGTAGCCAGATCTTGGGTGGCGTGGTGTGGGGGATTGGCATGGCCTTGCATGAGGAGACTCAGGTCGACCATCAGTTGGGGCGTTACATGAATCACAGCCTGGCTGAATACCACATTCCGGTGAATGCCGATGTCGGCGAAATTGACGTGCTCTTCGTTGAGGAACACGACGAGATTGTGAATGCGCTGGGCTCCAAGGGCGTCGGTGAGATTGGCATAGTCGGGGTCGCGGCGGCGGTGGCGAATGCGATTTATCATGCTACGGGTAAGCGGGTACGGGAGTTTCCGATTACGCTGGATAAGGTGTTGTAAACGTGCGCGTTGGCGGTAGCCCCTCACCCTAACCCTCTCCCCAGAGGGGCGAGAGGACAGACCGAAGTGGGCTGAGAAAATTTGCGACCTGAAAAACCGTTTTGATTATGGATTCAAAGCTGCTTTTTCAGGTTGCCATAGATTGCCAATATTTCCCGTTCAGTCCCCTCTCCCCTCTGGGGAGAGGGTTAGGGTGAGGGGCGGTCCACGCAACATGGCTCAAGCTCGACACGTCCCAAGGATCTTCATCTCTTGACTGATCGATCTCAGCCAAGTCTCAGTCGGCCTCAAGCCAACCGCGAGTCTTCAACCGGCGTATGCATGCGATCACGCTTGGCCAGGCTCGGGAACAGTCTGATCCAGACCCCGGTCACCAGCAGCGTACCGACACCACCCAACACCACGGCAGGCACGGTGCCCAGCCAGTGCGCGGTGACGCCGGATTCAAATTCGCCCAACTGATTGGAAGCGCCGATGAACAATCCATTGACCGCACTGACCCGGCCACGCATCTCATCGGGGGTTTCCAACTGCACGAACGAGGCGCGAATGACCATGCTGATCATGTCTGCCGCGCCCAGCACCACCAGCACCGCCAGGGAAAACCAGAATGAGGTGGAGAGCCCGAACGCAATGGTCGCCACGCCAAATACGCCCACGGCCGTAAACATCACGCGCCCGACGTGGCGATCCACGGCAAAGCGCGCCAGCCACAACGACATCAACAGTGCGCCCACCGCCGGCGCCGAGCGCAGCAGGCCAAGACCCCAGGCGCCGGTCAACAGAATGTCCTTGGCGAACACCGGCAGCAATGCAGTTGCGCCGCCCAACAGCACGGCGAACAGGTCGAGGGAAATGGCTCCGAGGATGTCAGGCCGGCTGCGGATAAAGCGGATGCCGGCGAGCAACGAATCCAGTGTCGCCTTGCCTTTGTTCAGGGGCATTTGACGGGCAGGCAGGTTCAGGGTCAGCACGCAGGCGATCAGGTACAACACGACGGTCGGGCCATATACCCAGGTGCTGCCAAAGGCATACAGCAGACCACCGAGGGCCGGGGCGACAATGGTTGCCGATTGTTGAGCCGACTGCGCGGCGGCCACGGCCCGAGGAAACAGTGCGCTGGGCACGATGCTGGGCAGCAAGGCTTGGGTGGTGGGCATTTCAAAGGAACGGGCGGCGCCCAACAGGAACGCCAGGATGAAGATCATTTCGCGGGTGATATTGCCCGTCAGGCTGCCAATCACCAGCGACAACGCAATCATCGCCTGGAGCGTCTGGCAGATGGCGGCGACCTTGCGTCGTTCATAACGGTCGGCGACATGCCCGGTGTGCAGCATGAACAACACCCGTGGCACGAACTCCACCAGGCCCACCAGGCCCAGGTCCAGCACATTGCCGGTCAGTTGATAGAGGTTCCAGCCGATGGCCACCGTGAGCATCTGGAAACCACTGGCGGTAAAGATCCGCGCCAGCCAGAACGCGATGAAAGGGCGGTGGTGACGTAACAGCAACTCGGGTTCACTGGGCATCGGAAAGACTGGACTGAGCGTGAGGAAGAGCGAGGTTAGCATCTGCGTGTAACAAATAGTTGCGAGATCCAACCTACCCTTGGCAAGACACCCACTTGACTGAGGCAACCTGTCACGCGGCAAAAGACCACACAGTGCAATCCGGAGAATGGGACTACTCTTTTATCGATGCTTGATCCAGATCAATGCCGGTTTCGGCGTTGATCGGGCGGCCACTTGGCCAGATTCCCTACGTGGTCGGTAATAAAAAGAACGAATTGCAATTCGCCACACTCCATATCCGTGGGGGCAGTGGGTGCAGGCCCATCAGCCAGCAGCCTGAATTACCTGACAGAGGAAGACTTATGTTCGGTTTGGAGGCACTAGATCTCGCCCGAATCCAATTCGCGTTCACCATCTCATTCCACATCCTGTTCCCGGCCATCACCATCGGCCTGGCCAGTTACCTTGCGGTGCTGGAAGGCCTGTGGCTCAAGACCCACAACGACACGTACCGCGACCTCTACCATTTCTGGTCGAAGATCTTTGCGGTCAACTTCGGCATGGGCGTGGTCTCCGGTTTGGTCATGGCGTACCAGTTCGGTACCAACTGGAGCCGCTTTTCGGACTTCGCCGGTGCGATCACCGGGCCGCTGCTGACGTATGAAGTGCTCACTGCGTTCTTTCTCGAAGCCGGTTTTCTTGGGGTGATGCTGTTCGGCTGGAACAAGGTCGGGCGCAAGCTGCACTTTTTTGCGACGGTCATGGTGGCCGTGGGCACGCTGATTTCGACCTTCTGGATCCTCGCGTCCAACAGTTGGATGCAAACTCCCCAGGGCTTCGAAATCATTGATGGGCGAGTGATCCCGGTGGACTGGCTGGCGGTGATCTTCAACCCGTCGTTCCCTTACCGCCTGCTGCACATGTCGATCGCGGCCTTCGTCGCCACGGCGTTCTTCGTCGGCGCTTCGGCGGCCTGGCACTTGCTGCGGGGCAAAGACAACCCGGCGATCCGCACCATGCTGTCGATGGCCATGTGGATGGCGCTGATTGTCGCGCCGATCCAGGCGGTGGTCGGTGACTTCCACGGTCTCAACACGCTGAAGCATCAACCGGCAAAAATCGCCGCGATTGAAGGTCACTGGGAGAACGTTGGCAACGAGCCGACCCCGCTGATTCTGTTCGGCTGGCCGGACATGCAGGCCGAAAAAACCAAATACGCGGTGGAAATCCCGTACCTGGGTAGCCTGATTCTCACTCACTCCCTGGACAAGCAGGTGCCGGCCCTCAAGGAGTTTGCGCCTGAGGACCGACCGAACTCGACCATCGTGTTCTGGTCGTTCCGGATCATGGTCGGCCTCGGCTTGCTGATGATTTTCACCGGTCTGCTTGCGCTCTGGCTGCGCAAGGGCGACCGGCTGTACAGCAGCAAACCGTTCCTGTACCTGGCGCTATGGATGGGGCCGTCGGGATTGATCGCGATCCTCGCCGGCTGGTTCACCACTGAAATCGGGCGTCAGCCGTGGGTGGTCTACGGGCTGATGCGCACGGCGGATGCGTCCTCCAACCATAGCCTGGCGCAGATGAGTATTACGCTGGTGTTGTTTGTGGTGGTGTACTTCGCGCTGTTTGGTGCCGGCCTCGGCTACATGATGCGCCTGGTGCGCAAAGGCCCGGTTACCCACGACATCACCGAGCCGGCGCATGGCGGTCCAGGACAGAAGCGCACACCCGCGCGGCCACTGTCGGCGGCCGATGACAGCGGCGATGCCGATGATGGCGACAGTCTGAACAAGGGGAATTGAGTCATGGGTATTGATCTTCCGCTGATCTGGGCCGTAATCATCATCTTCGGCATCATGATGTACGTGGTCATGGACGGTTTTGACCTGGGGATTGGCATTCTCTTTCCCTTCATTCCGGGCAAGACCGACCGTGACGTGATGATGAACACCGTCGCCCCGGTCTGGGACGGTAACGAAACCTGGCTGGTGCTCGGGGGCGCGGCGCTGTTCGGCGCGTTCCCGCTGGCCTACTCGGTGGTGCTCTCGGCGTTGTACCTGCCGCTGATCCTGATGTTGATCGGCTTGATCTTCCGTGGCGTGGCCTTTGAGTTTCGCTTCAAGGCCAAGGATCACAAGCGTCACCTGTGGGACAAGGCATTTATCGGCGGTTCGCTGACCGCTACCTTCTTCCAGGGCGTCGCGCTGGGGGCGTTTATCGACGGTTTCCCGGTGGTCGACCGGCAGTTCGCCGGCGGTTCACTGGACTGGTTCACGCCGTTCACCTTGTTCTGCGGCGTGGCGCTGATCGTCGCCTATGCGCTGTTGGGTTGCACCTGGCTGATCATGAAGACCGAAGGCAAGTTACAGGAGCAAATGCACGACCTGGCGCGGCCGCTGGCCTTCGTGGTGTTGGCGGTGATCGGTATCGTCAGTCTCTGGACGCCGCTGTCCCACCCGGAAATCGCCTCGCGCTGGTTCACCCTGCCGAACCTGTTCTGGTTCCTGCCGGTGCCGATTCTGGTGTTGGTGACCATGTATGGCCTGGTGCGCGCGGTGGCGCGTAACGCCCATTACACACCCTTCCTGCTGACGCTGGTGCTGATCTTTCTCGGCTACAGCGGCTTGGGTATCAGCCTGTGGCCGAACATCGTGCCGCCGTCGATCTCGATCTGGGACGCTGCCGCGCCGCCGCAAAGCCAAGGCTTCATGCTGGTGGGCACACTGTTCATCATCCCGTTCATCCTGGGTTACACCTTCTGGAGCTACTACGTGTTCCGCGGCAAGGTGACTCACGAAGACGGTTATCACTAGGAGGACCGCCCCATGCCCGGTAAACCTTCGCTGGACGATATAAAGCAGGCCGAGAAAAAGCCGCTCTGGCAACGCGTGGGTTGGCTGACGATGATCTGGACCGGCAGCGTCCTGGCCTTGTTCGTGGTGGCCAGCCTGATGCGCATGTTCATGAACGCCGCGGGCTTGAGCACCCACTGATAGCCCATCCCGTTGCCTTGCGGCACGGTTTCATGACCCTCCTTGCGGAGGGTTTTTTTTGTCCTGGTTTTATTTGCGTGCCTTGAGGATCACAAACTTCGGCGTGGCTGCGACCTGTTCGACGCCGCGAAACAGCCGCGCCAGCTTGCTGTGATAACCCAGGTGGCGGTTGCCCACGATGTACAACGCACCGCCGACCACCAAGGCTTCACGGGCCTGCTGGAACATGCGCCAGGCGAGAAAGTCGCCGACTACCTGCTGTTGGTGGAACGGCGGATTGCACAGTACGACGTCAAGGGATTGCGGCGCTTGATCGGCCAGGCCATCGCCGGGACGAATGGTCACGGCCCGCTCACCCAGCGCCGCCTGCCAGTTCTCGGCGGCCGATTGCACGGCCATGTACGACTCATCCACCAAGGTGTACCGAGCGTCGGGGTTTTGCAGGGCGCTGGCGATGGCCAATACCCCATTGCCGCAACCCAGGTCCGCTACGTGGGCGCTGCCCAGGTTTTGCGGTAAATGGGGCAGGAAGGCACGGGTGCCGATGTCCAGGCCCTCGCGGCAGAACACATTGGCGTGGTTGAGCAGCTCGATGGCCGGGGTGTCCAAGCGATAGCGCGTGGGGTAGGGCGATACGGCTGGTGGACGGTCAGCCAGGGTGGCGATCAACAATCGCGCTTTTTTTACCGCCAGTGATGCATGCATCGGTCCGATGTAACGCTCCAGCAATTCACCGGCGGCACGCGGCAGATGCTTGACCATCGCTGCGGCGATCACCTCGGCGCCAGGCGCCAGTTGACCTTGCAGGCGGATCAATTGCTCCTCCAGCAGCGCCAGGGTTTTTGGCACACGGATCAGCACGCGATCGAAAGGCCCGTCGGATACCTGACTCGCCGGTACCAGCGCGACGGCATCGAACGCCTTGCCGTTGCGCAGCAGGTTCTGCTGCAGGGCCAGGGCCCCCAGGAACGAGTCGCCACTGCTGGTGACCTGCACATGCCCCTCGAGGCTGGCCGCCAAGGCGCCAAAGCTGTCATTGAGCACCAGTACGCGAGTCGCGGCTGCTGGCTGTTGCTCGGCCAGGTAGCTCAGCAAGTACTCGTCGGCGGCATCGAAGGCTTGCAGCGGTTCATTGGGCTGCTCTGGCTGGCGGATCAGATCGAGTTGGGCGAAGGGGCTGTGGAGCAGGGGCATGGCGGGGGAGACTCTGGATAATCGACGGGTGACGCCGCAATGGGCAGCAGGAGGGACCCTCTGAGTGGACTGCGACGCCGGGTGTGTAGAGGCGTCATCACTCAGAACTGACGGTAAATATTACGTTTTTTTCGACAGGATTACATGCTGTGTTTTAACCGGTGTAGATCAGGTTCCCTAACGGTCGTGGATCAAAACAAGCCGCGTTTCACGGCAGTGATGACGGCGGCAATCTTGTTGTTGACCCCGAGCTTCTTCATCGAACTGCTGACATGAAAGCCGACGGTGCGCTCTGACAGGCACAAAATCGTCGCAATATCGGAAGCCGTCTTGCCCAACGCCGACCATTGCAGTATCTCGGTCTCGCGTGCTGTCAGCTTGTGAGCGGGCTGCACGGGCGCGTCACCGACGAAGGTTTTGGCGACGACCGTATGCAGGGCGTGACACATCCACAGTACCTGGCCGGCTTTCTCATACAGTTCTTCTGCTTGTACCGGCCCTGCGCGCCGACTCAGGCTGATCATGCTGAAAAGGCCCCTGACGTCATGCACCGACTGCGCCCAGCCAAAACTCAAACCGTGGGAATGTACGTGAGCCCACAGGTCAGGCACGGCAGAAAAGGTTTTTTCTTCCCAGACAATAGGGAGCACGCTGTCTTTACAGTGAGCTACGAGCGGATCCATCTCGAAGTACTTTTCTTGTTTATAGGCTTTATTCAATTCAATTGGATAGTTATTGAGATGAACGTTCTTGTTGGAGCGATAGAGCACGTTAGCGCCCATTGTGAAGCCGCAGTAGTCGAAGCCTAGCTCATACGTAATGTTCAGGGCAGCTTCAAACATAGTTGTCACTTCACTTTCCGCTTCCAGTTTTGGGGGACGGGTGTTGCGCCATTTGACCATCGGAAACTCTCCATGAGTCGCACTCAGGTGGAGTGGGTTAGATCCATTTTGTACAGCGCAGTGTAGGACATGGTTTGAATTGCGCGTGGGAATTTTCGCTCTTAGCCAGGGCCACGTTATGCGTGTTTTTTCGCGAGACAGGTATTGAGAAAAATCGTGCGGGTTAGTTTTATTCAGGTTTTTTAAGGGCTTATCTTCGAGGGAATGCAACTGCGGCGAGGCACTATGCAGAACTAATAGCCGTTATGGGATTAACTTATATAGCAAAACTGTTGCAGGTGAAATCATATTGATATCACCTTTAGTTAGACTGTTTGCTCTAAGTCTGACCGGCGTATTTTGCGTTTCACGAAGTTTTCACATTCGCCGGAATTAGTTGTTAAACATTGCGTTTAAATGCCATTGCTTGATGTAGGTGTTTAACCCATTGCCTTTTGAGGGATACTAGGGCCACCAGCCAAACGGAGCCCTCCATGACCGCCAGTGCCGAAAAATACACCCGACAGACCTTGATTGACGTGCAATCGCTGACCCCTGGCCTGTTTACCTTACGGACCACTCGAGATCCCGGCTTCCGCTTTCGCGCGGGACAGTTCGTGCGCCTGGGGGTGGCCAAAAGTGACGGGAGCCTGGTATGGCGAGCCTACTCCGTGGTGTCGTCGCCGTTTGATGAGTACCTGGATTTTTTCTCCATCGTGGTTCCTGGGGGGGAATTCACCAGTGAGTTGAGTCGCTTGCGCGTGGGTGATGAACTGTTGGTCGAACGTCAGGCCACCGGCTTTCTGACGCTGGACCGGTTTGTCGATGGCCGGGATCTGTGGTTGCTGGGGACCGGCACCGGCGTCGCACCGTTTCTGTCGATCCTGCAGGATTTCGAGGTGTGGGAAAAGTTCGAGCGGATCGTCCTGGTCTATAGCGCTCGGCAAGCCAGGGAGCTGGCTTATCAAGCGTTGATCAGAGAGTTGGGCGAACGCGAATACCTCGCCGAACATGCCCATAAACTGACCTACCTGCCCATCGTCACCCGCGAGCAGCATCCAGGCGCATTGAATGGGCGCATCACCACGTTGATCGAAAACGGCGAGCTGGAACGCGCCGCGGGTGTTGCGCTGACCCCGGAGCATTCACGGGTGATGATTTGCGGCAACCCGCAGATGATCGATGACACCCGTCAACTGCTTAAACAGAGGGACATGCAATTGAGCCTGAGCCGTCGGCCAGGGCAGGTTGCGGTGGAAAACTACTGGTAGAAAAAGGCGCTTGGCCTGTGGGATTGTCGGGCATCAGCCTGGGTTGGGGTTGGTATGGTCACAAACCAACCCCAACCCGTCATCGCAGCCGCTCTAAACCGCCGCTCAGCTACAGAGGCTTGTTGTTCTGAGCCTTGAGCAGATCACGGATCTCGCCCAGCAATTCCTCTTCCTTGGTGGGTACCGGTGGCAGGCTGGGTGCCACGGCTTCTTCGCGCTTGAGGCGGTTGATGGCCTTTACACCGATGAAAATCGCGAATGCCACGATCACGAAGTCAATGAGGCTCTGAATGAACTTGCCGTAGGCCAGGACAACGGCAGGAACATCGCCCTGAGCTGCCTTGAGCGTAATGGCAAGGTCCCCGAAGTCCACACCGCCGATCAACAGACCGATGGGAGGCATCACCACGTCGCCCACAAAGGAAGAAACAATTTTGCCGAAGGCGGCGCCGATGATAATACCGACCGCCATGTCGACCACATTACCTTTGACCGCGAAGGCCTTGAACTCACTGATCACGCCCATAGGTTATTCCTTGTTACAGTTGAGAAAGATGAAATCCAGTGTAAATCAGTATGGCCAGGCTTGCCCGATACAACGGTTAACACTGTTCGGTGCTATCGACACATTAAAACGCAAATAGTTTGCAAAGTGCCATCAATCGCGCGCGAAATATCCGTCATTTCAGTGAATTACCAGCTTTTTTTCTATATTAGGGTGTTCAGGGTTTTCTATTTATCTTCTTGCGCCCAGGTCACTAGCCTCTGACAAGCACTCCTTTAAGTGCACACAACAACCAGAGGAATTGCTGATGAACAACCTTATGAGTCGCAGGCCTTTTGCTGCGCGAAAGCTGATGGTGATTGCTACCGTCAGCCTGGTAACGCTGTCTGTGCAAGCGGCCAACCTGACCCGGGATAATGGCGCGGCGGTCGGCGACAACCAGAACTCGCAAACGGCCGGCGCGACCGGGCCGGTCCTCCTGCAAGACGTGCAGTTGATCCAGAAACTGCAACGTTTCGACCGCGAGCGCATTCCTGAGCGCGTCGTTCATGCCCGGGGTACGGGGGCTCATGGCACGTTTACGGTAACCGACAACCTGACTGACCTGACCAAGGCCAAAGTCTTTGCGGCAGGCGAGACCACACCGGTATTTGTGCGCTTCTCCGCGGTGGTCCACGGCAACCATTCCCCGGAAACCCTGCGCGACCCTCGCGGTTTTGCGACCAAGTTCTATACCGCCGACGGTAATTGGGACTTGGTCGGCAATAACTTCCCGACGTTTTTTATCCGCGACGCCATCAAGTTTCCGGACATGGTGCATGCTTTCAAACCCGATCCGCGCACTAACCTGGATGATGACTCGCGCCGTTTCGACTTCTTCTCGCATGTTCCGGAGGCCACTCGCACGCTGACCGAGCTGTACTCGGACGCCGGCACTCCCGCCAGTTACCGGGAGATGGATGGCAACGGTGTACATGCCTACAAGTTGATCAATGCCAAAGGCCAGGTTCATTACGTCAAGTTCCACTGGAAGAGTCTGCAAGGCCTGAACAATCTTGACCCGAAACAAGTGGTTGAAGTCCAGGGCCGTGATTACAGCCACATGACTAACGACTTGGTCACGCATATCAATAAGGGCGACTTCCCCAAGTGGGACTTGTACGTGCAAGTACTCAAGCCTGAAGAGCTTGCCGCGTTTGATTTCGATCCTTTGGATGCCACTAAAATCTGGCCGGGCGTGCCAGAGCGCAAAGTTGGACAAATGGTGTTGAACCGCAACCCGGCGAATGTTTTCCAGGAAACCGAACAAGTGGCCATGGCGCCGGCCAATTTGGTGCCGGGCATTGAACCGTCGGAAGATCGTCTGCTGCAAGGCCGGGTTTTTTCCTACGCTGATACACAGATGTACCGATTGGGCGCCAATGCCCTGCAACTGCCGATCAACGCGCCACGGGTCACCGTCAACAACGGCAACCAGGATGGCGCGATGAACCTCGGCAAAACCACCAGCGGCGTGAACTACCAGCCAAGCCGCCTGGCTCCTCGGGAAGAGCCGCAAAGCGCACGCTACAGCCAGATGGCCGTGTCGGGCAGCACGCAGCAGGCGAAGATTCAGCGTGAGCAGAACTTCAAGCAGGCGGGCGATTTGTACCGTTCCTACAGCCAAAAGGAACGCCAGGACTTGATCGAAAACTTTGGCGGCTCCCTGGCGACCACCGATGAAGCGAGCAAGCACATCATCCTGTCGTTCCTGTACAAGGCCGACCCGGAGTACGGCACGGGCGTGACCAAGGTTGCCAAAGGTGACCTGGCGCGGGTCAAGGCGCTGGCTGAAAAGCTCACCGACTGACCGTTGATGGCTGTCGACGCCCGGTGCCGGGCGTCGACACGTACAGGAGAAGCCCCATGCGTATCTATCTCGGTTTACTTGCCGCCCTGCTGACATTCAGCGTGCAGGCCGAATCCGCCGATCCGCAGGCGGTCAAGGCGCAACTGCAGACTTATTACTTCGATGCCGCCCGTCGGGGCGACGTGGAAATGCTCAACACCTTTATCGAATCCGGTTACTCACTCAATACCCAGGACGAGAAGGGCTATACCGCGCTGATCCTCGCGGCCTACCACGGCCAAGGCGCGTATGTGGAGCATTTGCTGGCGGCTGGCGCCGATGCTTGCGTCCAGGACCTGCGCGGCAACACGGCGCTGATGGGCGCGATTTTCAAGGGTGAGCTGAGCATCGCCCGGCGTTTGCTGGCGACCCCCTGCAATCCCGACCAGCGCAATGCTGCCGGGCAGACGGCGGCGATGTATGCCGGGCTGTTCAAGCGCGTCGAGTTACTCGAGGCGTTGAAGGCCAAGGGCGCCGACTTAAACGTCGAGGATCCGCTGGGTAACAGCGCTTCACGATTAGCCCGCGGTGAAATCCGTACTGTGGCGCCACGCTGAGCTATCATCGCGGTTTTTCGGTTGGAGATTCTCGACGATGGCAAAGGCCAAGCGCATGTACGGCTGCACGGAGTGCGGCGCGACCTTTCCCAAGTGGGCTGGCCAATGCGGTGAATGCGGCGCGTGGAACACCCTCACTGAAACCCTGGTGGAAAGCGGTGGCGCAGCGGCGCCCAGCGGTCGTTCCGGCTGGACGGGCCAACAGGCCCAGATCAAGACCCTGGCCGAAGTCAGCGTCGAAGAGATTCCGCGTTTTTCCACCGCATCCGGTGAACTGGATCGGGTACTCGGTGGTGGCCTGGTGGACGGTTCGGTGGTACTGATCGGCGGCGATCCGGGCATCGGCAAATCCACCATCCTCCTGCAAACCCTGTGCAGCATCGCCAGCCGCATGTCGGCGCTGTATGTCACGGGCGAGGAATCCCAGCAGCAAGTGGCGATGCGCGCCCGTCGGCTGGGCTTGCCCCAGGACAAACTGCGGGTCATGACCGAAACCTGCATCGAAAGCATCATCGCCACCGCCCGCCTGGAAAAACCCAAGGTCATGGTGATCGATTCGATCCAGACGATTTTTACCGAACAGCTGCAATCCGCGCCGGGCGGTGTTTCCCAGGTGCGCGAGAGCGCAGCGCTGTTGGTGCGTTATGCGAAGCAGAGCGGCACGGCGATTTTCCTGGTGGGCCACGTGACCAAGGAGGGCGCGCTGGCCGGGCCGCGAGTGTTGGAGCATATGGTCGACACCGTGTTGTATTTCGAAGGGGAATCGGACGGTCGGCTGCGTCTGTTGCGGGCGGTGAAAAACCGTTTCGGCGCAGTCAATGAGCTGGGTGTGTTCGCCATGACCGACCGGGGGCTGAAAGAGGTCTCCAACCCGTCGGCGATCTTTCTCACGCGGGCGCAGGAAGAAGTCCCGGGCAGCGTGGTGATGGCGACGTGGGAAGGCACTCGGCCAATGCTGGTGGAAGTCCAGGCGCTGGTCGATGACAGCCACCTGGCCAACCCGCGCCGCGTGACCCTGGGCCTGGATCAGAATCGTCTGGCGATGCTACTGGCGGTATTGCACCGCCATGGCGGGATTCCGACCCATGATCAGGACGTGTTCCTCAACGTGGTGGGCGGGGTCAAGGTATTGGAAACCGCCTCCGATCTCGCGCTGATGGCGGCGGTGATGTCGAGCCTGCGCAATCGGCCGTTGCCTCACGATCTGCTGGTGTTTGGCGAGGTGGGCCTGTCGGGCGAAGTGCGCCCGGTGCCCAGCGGTCAGGAGCGTCTCAAGGAGGCCGCCAAGCACGGCTTCAAAAGGGCCATCGTGCCCAAGGGCAATGCGCCGAAAGAGGCGCCGCCGGGGTTGCAGATTATCGCGGTCACGCGTCTGGAGCAGGCGTTGGATGCGTTGTTCGAGTAACACCGCCGCACCTGCAAGGCTGGTCAGATTTCGAGCAAGGCGCCTAGCTCCCGCTCCAGTTCCTCCGGATCGCCGAGGTTCAATTCAATCAGCCTGCGCAAATGGCTGATGGAGTCCAGGTCGATATGCTCACAGACAAAACCCAATTGCCCATGGTCGTCATGGGTCAAGCGCACTTGCATCTGCACATCGGTATCGTCATCCAGATGGATATCGACATCGAAGGGTTCGGCGCCGTTTCCCAGCCAGGGGGACGGACGTCGCACCAGCAGCCCTTTCAGCGATAAATCCACCAGTTGCACTGGCCATTCCTGGCCGTTTTGCTGAAGCTCGGTCTTGGCATCGAAGGCAATCCGCCGAAAACGGCGTCGATCTGACGGCTGTTCGCTCATGGTCAAACCCTCGGTTAGGTCAATAGAGTGTAGTCCCGCGCCATCCGCGAGCGATTATTTCCGCTTTTTTCGTCTTTCCAAGGCTCTAGACCAACGTAGGGGGGTGGCCTTTGGAGCAGGGCAAGCTAAACTCGGGCTGGCTTTCTTTCTGTCCAACCTGGCTGGAATATAAAAATGAAAAATAATAATAGCCTGGCACGCCATTTACCCTGGTTGGTGCTGGCAATTGTAGGTGCGTGCGCCCTGGGCGTAGTGGCCTTGCGGCGAGGCGAGGCGATCAACGCCTTGTGGATTGTCGTTGCGGCAGTCGCCATTTATCTGGTGGCCTATCGTTACTACAGCCTGTTCATCGCTAATCATGTGATGCAACTCGATCCTCGGCGGGCGACCCCCGCGGTGGTCAACAACGACGGTCTGGACTATGTGCCGACCAACAAACACATTCTCTTTGGTCACCACTTCGCGGCGATTGCCGGCGCAGGCCCGTTGGTCGGCCCGGTGTTGGCGGCGCAGATGGGGTATCTGCCCGGCACTTTGTGGCTGATTGCCGGCGTGGTGCTGGCGGGCGCGGTGCAGGATTTCATGATCCTGTTCCTCTCCACGCGTCGTAACGGTCGATCCCTGGGGGACATGGTCCGCGAGGAAATGGGCCGCATTCCCGGGACCATTGCGCTGTTTGGCTGCTTCCTGATCATGATCATCATCCTCGCGGTGCTGTCGCTGATCGTGGTCAAGGCCCTGGCCGAAAGTCCGTGGGGCATATTCACGGTCATGGCGACCATCCCGATCGCGATGTTCATGGGCGTTTACATGCGCTACATCCGTCCGGGGCGGATTGGCGAAATCTCGATCATCGGGGTGTTGCTGCTGCTGGGTTCGATCTGGCTGGGTGGGCAGATTGCCGCTGATCCTGTGTGGGCCGAGGCCTTCACGTTCACCGGAATCCAGATCACCTGGATGTTGGTCGGTTACGGTTTTGTGGCCGCGGTATTGCCGGTCTGGCTGATCCTGGCCCCACGTGACTACCTGTCGACCTTCCTGAAGATCGGCACCATCGTCGCTCTGGCTATCGGTATCCTGGTCACCATGCCAGAGCTGAAAATGCCGGCGCTGACCCAGTTTGTCGACGGTACTGGCCCGGTCTGGAAAGGCGGTCTGTTCCCGTTCCTGTTCATCACCATCGCTTGTGGTGCAGTGTCCGGGTTCCACGCGCTGATCTCTTCGGGCACCACGCCCAAGCTGCTGGCCAATGAAGCCCACTCGCGCTACATCGGTTACGGCGGCATGTTGATGGAGTCGTTCGTGGCCATCATGGCGATGGTTGCCGCCTCGGTGATCGAGCCTGGTGTGTACTTCGCCATGAACAGCCCGGCCGCGGTGGTCGGCAGCGATGTGGTGACAGTCGCGCAAACCGTCAGCAGCTGGGGCTTTGCCATTACCCCGGACGCGCTGCAAGCGGTCGCCAATGACATCGGTGAAACCACCATTCTGGCCCGCGCCGGCGGTGCGCCAACCCTGGCGGTGGGTATCGCGCAGATTCTGCACAGTGTGCTGCCGGGTGAAAACACCATGGCGTTCTGGTACCACTTTGCGATCCTGTTCGAAGCGCTGTTTATCCTGACCGCGGTCGACGCCGGCACCCGTGCCGGGCGTTTCATGCTGCAGGACCTGCTCGGCTCTTTCGTCCCGGCGCTCAAGCGCACCGAGTCCTGGACCGCCAACCTGGTGGCGACTGCCGGCTGCGTGGCGATGTGGGGCTACTTGCTGTATCAGGGCGTGATCGATCCGCTGGGTGGGATCAACACCTTGTGGCCGCTGTTCGGTATTTCCAACCAGATGCTGGCCGGTATCGCACTGATGCTCGCCACCGTGGTGCTGATCAAAATGAAGCGCCAACGCTATATCTGGGTGACGATGTTGCCGGCCATCTGGCTGCTGATCTGCACCACCGCCGCAGGCTTCATCAAGCTGTTTGACGCCAACCCGGCGATCGGCTTCCTGTCGCTGGCGAAGAAGTACAGCGATGCGTTGGCCAGCGGGCAGATCCTGGCTCCGGCCAAGAGTATCGAACAGATGCAGCACGTGATCTGGAACGCCTACACCAACGCGACGTTGACGGTGCTGTTCCTGTTCGTGGTGTTCAGTATCCTGTTCTATGCGCTCAAGGTCGGCGTCGCCGCCTGGGGCAATAAGGAACGCACGGATAAAGAGTCGCCCTTCCAGGCGGTTCCGGACGCGTAATAGAGGGTTCAACGATGTTCAATGACCTGAGTCGCCTCGGTAAATACCTCGGTCAGGCCGCGCGCCTGATGGTCGGCATGCCCGACTACGACACCTACGTCGAGCATATGCAAACCAAACACCCGGACAAGCCGATGATGGACTACGAGGCGTTCTTCCGGGAACGCCAGGAGGCCCGTTACGGCGGCAAGGGTGGGCCCAAGTGCTGTTGACCCGGTACTCGGGCTGGCTGTGATTTACTGTGGGAGCGGGCTTGTGTGGGAGCGGGCTTGCTCGCGATAGCATCACCTCGGTATACCAGATAGACCGAGTTGCCTGCATCGCGAGCAAGCCCGCTCCCACATAAAGCCCGCTCCCACATTGGTTTCTGTGTTCCCTCAAGGAGAATCTCTTTGTCCTCTCCCATTCCCGTCACAGTCCTCAGCGGCTTTCTCGGTGCGGGCAAGACCACCTTGCTGCGTCACCTGCTCAAGACCGAGCACGGCTTGAAGATTGCCGTGATCGAAAACGAATTCAGCGATGCCGGCATCGACAGCCAACTGTTGGGCGATGAGCCGGTGCAAGTCATGACCCTGTCCAACGGTTGCGTGTGCTGCACCATCCACACCGACCTGACCAAAGCCCTGTACCTGCTGCTGGAGCGCCTGGACAGTGGCGAAATTGCCTTTGATCGCCTGGTGATCGAATGCACCGGCCTGGCCGATCCGGCGCCGGTGGCCCAGACCTTTTTTATCGATGAGGAACTGCGCGAGCGTTACCTGCTCGACGGCATCATTACGCTGGTGGACGCGGCCCATGCCGAGCATCATCTGACCCAGACCATCGCCCAGGCGCAGATCGGGTTTGCCGACCGGTTGCTGGTCAGCAAGCGCGACCTGGTGGACGACGCCGCCTTCGAGGCCCTCAGCGAACGCCTGACCCGCATCAACCGCCGCGCGCCAATCCGCGTGGTGCAACACGGCCAGATCGACCTCGCCGAACTGCTGGATGTGCGCGGCTTCAATCTCAACGCCGGCATGAGCCTGCGCCCGGTCCGCCAGGCGCCGTCCGTCGATCGCATTTCCAGCCTGGTGCTGCGCACCGAACAGCCGCTGGATATCGACCGCCTCAGCGAGTTCATGAATGAATTGCTGGAAGACCACGGTAAACAGTTGCTGCGTTATAAAGGTGTGCTGAACATCGCTGGAGAAGACCGGCGCATGGTGTTTCAGGGCGTGCTGAAGCTCTACGGGTTCGACTGGGACACCGCATGGGCCGAAGGCGAGACGCGGGAAAGTGTGATTGTGTTTATTGCCGATGAGTTGCCGGAAGACAAGATTCGCCAGGGTTTTGCAAAGGTTCATCAAGCCTGATTTGAAATACGATCAGCAAAGGTGGGAGCGGTGGTGCGACGATTCGACTTGCTCGCGAAAGCGGTGTGTCGGACACAAATAAGCTGACTGATCCACCGCCTTTGCGAGCAAGCCCGCTCCCATATGTCAACGGCATTTCGAATTCATATCGACATAAAAAAGCCCGGCGCAGGCGCCGGGCTTCTTATTCAGGCGACTGTAATTACGCGCCGTACACCGGCAGCTTCTTGCAGATAGCCTTGACCTTCTCACGCACGGCATCGATCACCGCTTCGTTGTTCAGGTCGGCCAGGATGTCGCAGATCCAGCCAGCCAGTTCCTTGCACTCGGCTTCCTTGAAGCCGCGAGTCGTCACGGCCGGGGTGCCGAAGCGCAGGCCCGAGGTGACGAACGGCGAGCGTGGGTCGTTCGGCACCGAGTTCTTGTTCACGGTGATGAACGCCTTGCCCAGAGCGGCATCCGCGTCTTTGCCGGAGATGTCCTGCTTGATCAGCGACAGCAGGAACAGGTGGTTTTCAGTACCGCCGGAGACCACGTCAAAACCGCGCTCGATGAACACGGAGGCCATGGCCTTGGCGTTTTTCACCACTTGTTGCTGGTAGGTCTTGAACTCAGGCTGCAAGGCTTCCTTGAAGCAGATGGCCTTGGCGGCGATCACGTGTTCCAGTGGGCCGCCCTGGGCACCCGGGAATACGGCGGAGTTGAGCTTTTTCTCGATCTCGGCGTTGGCGCGAGCCAGGATCAGGCCGCCACGTGGACCGCGCAGGGTCTTGTGGGTGGTGGTGGTCACCACGTCAGCGAAAGGCACCGGGTTCGGGTAGACGCCGGCGGCGACCAGGCCCGCTACGTGAGCCATGTCGACGAACAGGTAGGCGCCCACTTTGTCGGCAATAGCGCGGAAACGTGGGAAGTCGAGGATCTGCGAGTAGGCAGAGAAACCGGCTACGATCATTTTTGGCTGGTGCTCGACCGCCAGGCGCTCGACTTCGTCGTAGTCGATCAGGCCGTTGGCATCGATGCCGTATTGAACGGCGTTGTACAGCTTGCCGGAGGAGGAAACGCTGGCGCCGTGGGTCAGGTGACCACCGTGGGCCAGGCTCATGCCCAGGATGGTGTCGCCACCTTGCAGCAGGGCCAGGTAAACGGCCGCGTTGGCTTGGGAGCCGGCGTGTGGCTGGACGTTGGCGTAATCGGCGCCGAACAGTTCCTTGGCGCGGTCGATGGCCAGTTGTTCAACGACGTCGACGAACTCGCAACCGCCGTAGTAACGCTTGCCCGGATAACCTTCGGCGTATTTGTTGGTCAGAACCGAACCTTGAGCCTCCATTACCGCAGGGCTGGTGTAGTTTTCCGAAGCGATCAGCTCAATGTGCTCTTCCTGGCGCTGAGCTTCTTGCTCCATGGCGGCAAAGAGATCGGCGTCGTACTTGGCAATAGTCAAATCACGGCTGAACATGGCGGTCCTCAAGGATCGGGGGCAGAAAAGGAGGGCATTCTAACTCAATGGGTTTTAGAAGACATATGAAAGGACATCATGTCGCGGACAAGCGGGGCTCATCTGGATGATGGGCGGTGTATGTGCCGCCGCCTTCGCGAGCAAGCCCGCTCCCACATTTGAAATACATTCCCCCGTGGCAGCGGGCTTGCTCGCGAAGGGGTCATTGGTCTCACAACCGAATGTCAGTCAAACATGAAGAGGGCATCATTACAGAACTGCGCCTCGAACCGGTTCGCAGGCATTGGCCGCCCGAACAGGTAGCCCTGGACTTCGTCGCAGCCGTGTTCGCGCAGGAAGTCCAGTTGTTCGTGGGTTTCCACGCCTTCGGCGATCACCGCCAGGTTCAGGCTGTGAGCCATGGCGATAATGGCGCGTGCGATCTGCGCATCTTGCTCACCGGACGGCAGGCCATCGACAAAGGTGCGGTCGATTTTCAGCACGTCGATGGGAAATTGCTTGAGGTAGTTGAGCGATGAGTAGCCGGTGCCGAAGTCGTCTACAGCGATGCTCAGGCCGAGGTTTTTCAGGCTGGCGAGGATCTGCATCGCTTCATTGACTTCGCGCATCAGGATACTTTCGGTCAATTCCAGTTCCAGGCAAGCCGGTGGCAGGCCGGTGTCCTTGAGGATATTGGCGATCCGCCTGCCCAATTGACCGTCGGAGAATTGCCGCGCCGAAATGTTCACCGAGACCTTGGGTACCCGCACCTTGTTCTGGTGCCAGGTCTTGAGTTGGCGGCACGCCTCGCCGATCACCCAGTCGCCCACATCCACCACCAGCCCCAGTTCTTCCAGTACCGGGATGAAATCCCCCGGCGGCACCAGTCCCCGGCGCGGATGACGCCAGCGCAACAGGGCTTCGGCACCGGTCAGGCGTTTGCCGTCGCCGCTGAATTGCGGTTGGTAATACAGCACGAACTCGTTCTGGTCCAGGGCATGGCGCAGGTCGCTTTCCAGCTCCAGGCGCTCCAGCGCACTGGCGTTCATGTCGGCCTGGTAGAACTGGAAGTTGTTCTTGCCACGCTCTTTGGCGTGGTACATCGCGGTGTCGGCGTTTTTCATCAACTGGCTCAATTCGTTGCCGTCTTGAGGGCTCAGTGCGATACCGATGCTGGCGGTGACAAAAAACTCACGGCCTTCCAGCACAAAGGGCTTCACCAGGCTGGCGAGAATCTGCTCGGCCACGTGAATCGCCCGGTTCAACGCCATTTCCCGACTGGTGCGGGGCTGCAGGAGCAGGGTGAACTCATCGCCGCCCATGCGCGCCACGGTGTCGTCTTCAGCCACGCAGCCGAGCAGGCGGGTGGCCATCTCCTTGAGCATGCGGTCGCCGGCGGCGTGGCCCAGGGAGTCGTTGATCGGCTTGAAGCGGTCCAGGTCGAGGAACATCAAGACCACCCACGACTTTTGCCGCTCCGCCGACTGCAACGCGGTGTGCAACCGATCCTGGAACAGGGTCCGATTCGGCAAGTGGGTCAGGGCGTCATAGTAGGCCAGGCGGTGGATGCGCTGTTCGCTGGCCTTGCGCTCGCTGATGTCGCTGAAAAAACATACATAACTGGCCAGGTCGCCCTCGTCATCGAACACGGCGGTGATCCCGACCCAGGCCGGATAATGCTCGCCGCTGCGCCGCTTGAGCCACACTTCACCTTCCCAGGTGCTGTGCTGGTGCAATTGCTTGAGGACGTAACGCAGGTGGGCTTCCTGCTGCTCGTCGACGGTCAGCATGTTCGGCAATTGATCGAGCACATCGGCCACGGCATAGCCACTGACCCGGCTGAACGCCTCGTTGGCCTGCACGATATACCCGGCCGGATCGGTGATCAGGATCGCCGAGGTCGAGTGTTCGAATACCGTGGCCGCCATGCGCAGGTCTTTCTCGGCGCGGCGTTGCTGGCTGATATCGCGACCCACCCCGAGGATGCCTTCGAACGTACCCTGTTCATCCCAGACCAGTACCAGCCGCAGTTCGATCGGCACCTTGCGCCCATCGGCACGCAGGCAGTCGAACAGAAACACTTGGGTCTGCACGTCGTCGCGTAGCAACGCCAGGGCCTCGGGTTTGTCCAGGGCGCGGCTGACGCGTTCTATCAGGGTGTAGATACCCATCAGTTGTTGTGGGTTGGCGATAGTCGATTGCCAGCCATTCTTGAAGATCCAGTCGACCTCATAGCCCAGCACGGCATTCACTGACGGGCTGACGTAGTTGAGGGCCAGCTTGCTGTCGGTGGAAAAGATCACATCGCTGATGCTTTCGGCCAGCATGCGGTAGCGCTGCTCGCTGTCACGCAGGGACTCGCTGGCTTCGATCTGGTCGGTAATGTCCTTGGCCACGCCAATGATGCGGGTGACCTGATCGTTCTTGTCTCGCGCCAGGGCCTGCTCGCGGATTTCAAAGCAGCGCCATTGATTGTTGCGGTGGCGAAAGCGCAGTTGGCATTGCAACTGGCTCCTGTATCCGGCGCTGCGCTGTTGCTGGCGCAGGTCGTGATACTCCATGGCGTCTTCGGGATGGAGCAGGATTTCCCAGAAGTACTCCCCCATCTGCTGCAGCTCGGGCTTGTTGTAGCCCAAGGTGTGCCCAAGATGGTGGTTGCTGAAAATCATCCGCTGGCTGATGACGTCCTGCACATACAGGTGATCGGGCACGGTGCGCACTACGTCCGACCAGAACCCTTCGCGTTCGACCAGTGACAGTTCGATCAACTTGCGGCTGGTAATGTCGCTGATGCTGAGGATCACGGCCTTATAGTCATGCTGCTCTTCGGGCAGGCGCATGACCAGCCACAGGTATTGGGGGTTGCCCTGTATGTCGCTGAGCTGAATCTCCAGCTCCAACTGTTTCTGCTGGGTGAGTACCGCCTCGAGCACTTGGTCGCCAATCGCGATGTGTTGCAGCGGGCCGCCGTCGATCAGGCGCTCCCAGGCTTGCTCGCAGGACGCCACATTGAGCAGACGCACAGCCACCTGGTTGACCTCGGTGATGCGCAATTCCTTGAGCAGTTGCTGGCGTTGCCCGGGGCTGTTTTGCAGCCACTCCTGCAACTGCTCGCGGCTGTTCAACCCGGTCTTTTCGAAAAGGCCTGGCAGACCTGACAGGTCGAGCACACACAAGGCCACGCCGGTGCCATCGAAAATATCCTGGTAGCGCCGCCGGCCTTCGTTGACCTGGCGCTGGCGGCGCCGCATGTTGAGCAGGACAATCACCGGGATCAGCGAGAAGGCCAGGCCCAGCAGGCATTTGCCGATAAACGCGGGCAGCAGTTGTTCGAGCACTGCGGCGCGATCAAACAGCCCGCGCAGTTGCCAGTCACTTTTACTCAAGGGGGTGACCAGCACGGTTTTGTTCAGTTCGTCCGGGGTCAGGGAGGCCGGCGACTGGACTGGCATGCCGCTGTCCCGGCTGATGATCCGGTGGTTGACGTGGTTTTCGACGATCCACATCGGCCGCTGCCAGTACTCATCCTCTTGGGTCAGGTTGGTCAGGTAGTTGGGCGTCAGGCGCAGCGCCCAATACAGCTTGGCGCCGCCGCTGGGCTGATGCAGCAGCAGATAGATCACGCTGCCATCGTTGTTGTTGCTCAAATAATAAGGTTGGCCGTGGCTGCGCTTGACCAGTTCTTCGAGCCAGGCACTGTCCAGGCTGTCATCGGCGGTGTCGCGGATCATCGCGCCGCTGGGGGCAAGCAGGGCCAGGCTACGCAACTCTGGCAAGGAACGTTGCAGGGTGCGCATCAGCGCTTGTTGCTGCTCCAGGTCGCCCGGGGGCTCGACAATCGGCAGCAGGTTGAGGGCGATCTGCGCGCTCAGGGCCATGTTCAGGCTGATTTTCTCGGCCAGGTCGGCGCTGTGGTCTATGGTGTGCTGCTGTTGGTTCTTCTGGTTCTGCTGCAATTGGTCCAGCAGTTGCCAGAACAATAGGGCGAGCAGCAACAAGACCAGCGTCGCCAATGCGCCCTTGAGGGTTCCGTGCAGGGGCGTACCCGGCGCAATGTGGGCTGCGCGCAGGGGACTTGGCTTTGTTACGTTGGTCAAGCTGTGATCCTGCGGTTTGGCTGGATTGGCGCGCGACGTGCACTATAAGCCGGACGCCCGAAGGGCGGCTAGCATGCCTTGTGTTGTGGCAAAGTGCCAGCCCCGCTTGGCTGGACGGGTCAGGCGCATTCAGGTAGCTTTGCCGGTTACGCGAGGGCGTTCCAGCCCCAGACAATCAGGCTCTTTCCGCACGCAGGCATTGATAATCATCAACGGCCCTCGCCGCGCATGGCCTGGCACGGGTTACGCCCGCTTAATTCATCAGTCACTGACGCTAGGTTCACCATGGCTCAATACGTCTTCACCATGCATCGGCTGGGCAAAGTTGTTCCGCCGAAGCGGGAAATCCTGAAAAACATTTCGTTGTCCTTCTTCCCTGGCGCCAAGATCGGCGTGCTCGGCCTCAACGGTTCGGGTAAATCCACGCTGCTGAAAATCATGGCAGGTGTCGATACCGAGTTTGAAGGCGAAGCTCGGCCGATGCCAGACCTGAACATCGGCTACCTGCCGCAAGAGCCGATCCTCGATCCGACCAAGACTGTGCGTGAAGTGGTCGAGGAAGCGGTCAGCGTGATCAAGAACGCTCAGGCCCGCCTGGACGAGGTCTACGCCGCTTACGCTGAAGAAGATGCCGACTTCGATAAACTGGCCGCCGAACAGGCCAAGCTGGAAGCCATCTTGCAAGCCAGCGACGGCCATAACCTGGAGCGCCAACTCGAAGTGGCCGCCGATGCGCTGCGCCTGCCCGCGTGGGACGCCAAGGTCGAGCACTTGTCGGGTGGTGAGAAACGTCGTGTGGCCCTGTGCCGCCTTCTGCTGTCGGCTCCCGACATGCTGCTGCTCGACGAGCCGACCAACCACTTGGACGCCGACTCCGTCGCCTGGCTGGAGCATTTCCTCCACGACTTCCCGGGCACCGTGGTCGCGATCACGCACGACCGGTACTTCCTGGACAACGTTGCCGGCTGGATTCTGGAACTCGACCGTGGCGCCGGTATCCCTTACGAGGGCAACTACTCCGGCTGGCTGGAAGCCAAGTCCGACCGTCTGGCTGCCGAATCCAAGCAACAATCGGCCCACGAAAAAGCCATGAAGGAAGAGCTGGAATGGGTGCGCAAAGGCGCCAAGGCCCGCCAGTCCAAATCCAAGGCACGTCTGCAGCGCTTCGAAGAAATGCAGTCGCAGGAGTTCCAGAAGCGCAGCGAAACCAACGAGATCTACATCCCGGCCGGTCCGCGCCTGGGTGACAAGGTCATCGAATTCAAGAACGTCAGCAAGGGTTATGGCGATCGCGTGCTGATCGACAACCTGTCGTTTGCCATGCCTAAAGGCGCCATCGTCGGCGTGATCGGCGGTAACGGTGCCGGTAAATCGACCTTGTTCCGCATGTTGATGGGCAAGGAAACGCCGGACTCGGGCAGCATCGAGATCGGTGAAACCGTGCAGTTGGCCTGTGTCGACCAGAGCCGTGACGACCTCGACGGCAGCAAAACGGTGTTCCAGCAGATTTCCGACGGTTCCGACCAGATCCGCATCGGCAACTATGAAATTCCGTCGCGCACCTATGTCGGCCGTTTCAACTTCAAGGGCGGCGACCAGCAGAAGTTCGTCAAGGACCTGTCGGGCGGGGAGCGTGGTCGCTTGCACCTGGCCCTGACCCTGAAGGAGGGCGGCAACGTCCTGCTGCTCGACGAACCGTCCAACGACCTCGACGTCGAAACCCTGCGTTCCCTGGAAGAGGCCTTGCTGGACTTCCCGGGCGCCGCGATTGTGATTTCTCACGATCGGTGGTTCCTTGACCGCGTGGCCACGCACATCCTGGCGTACGAAGACGACTCGCAAGCGGTGTTCTTCGAAGGTAACTACACCGAGTATGAAGCGGATCGCAAGAAGCGCCTGGGCGAAGCCGCTGCCCAGCCGCACCGTGTGCGACACAAGAAACTGGCCTGATTCAGGTCGGTGAGTTGAAAGAGCGGAGCCTTGGGCTCCGCTTTTTTTTTCGATTTTTCAGGTGGACCGGGTTGGATTCATTCGCGAGCAAGCCCGCTCCTACATTTGCTCGTGTACTCCTCGGCAACTCGGTCAAATGTGGGAGCGGGCTTGCTCGCGAAGGCGGTTTGTCTATTGGTGCGCGATCGGCTCTTGGCATCCCCATTCAGGTGCAATAACGCTCAAAAAGCTAACTTATTTATATCCAATGCACCATTTGAATTCACAAATGCGACATTTTGCCCTGTCGCGGTGCGTGGCGAGTTGTTAAAGTCCGGCTCAAATCTTCGCTAACGACAATAATTTGCCGAGACTTTTCATGATCGAATCCGTTGAATCCTTCCTCGCCCGCCTCAAAAAACGTGACCCGGATCAGCCCGAGTTCCACCAGGCCGTTGAAGAAGTCCTACGTAGCCTGTGGCCGTTTCTTGAAGCCAACCCCCACTATCTGGCCTCGGGCATCCTGGAGCGCATTTGCGAACCGGAACGCGCCATTACCTTCCGCGTGTCGTGGGTGGATGATCACGGCAAGGTCCAGGTCAATCGCGGCTTCCGTATCCAGATGAACAGCGCCATCGGCCCGTACAAAGGTGGCCTGCGCTTCCATCCCTCGGTGAATCTCGGGGTGCTGAAATTCCTCGCCTTCGAGCAGACCTTCAAGAATAGCCTGACGTCGCTGCCCCTGGGCGGCGGCAAGGGCGGCTCGGACTTTGATCCCAAGGGCAAGAGCGACGCTGAGGTCATGCGTTTCTGCCAGGCGTTCATGAGTGAGCTGTATCGCCATATCGGCGCGGACGTTGACGTGCCGGCCGGCGATATCGGCGTGGGCGCCCGGGAAATCGGCTTTTTGTTCGGCCAGTACAAGCGCCTGAGCAACCAGTTCACTTCGGTCCTGACCGGCAAGGGCATGAGCTACGGCGGCAGTCTGATCCGCCCGGAAGCCACCGGTTTTGGCTGTGTTTATTTCGCTGAAGAAATGCTCAAGCGCCAGGGGCAAAGTGTCGACGGCAAACGCGTGGCCATTTCAGGTTCCGGTAACGTGGCGCAATACGCGGCGCGCAAGGTCATGGACTTGGGCGGCAAGGTGATTTCCTTGTCCGATTCCGAGGGCACCCTCTACAGCGAAAGTGGTTTGACCGAAGCGCAATGGTCAGCGGTGCTGGAGCTGAAAAACATCCAGCGCGGGCGCATCAGTGAGTTGGCGTCGCGCTTCGGCCTGGAGTTTCGCGCCGGCCAGACGCCCTGGGAACTGGCGTGCGACATCGCCCTGCCATGCGCGACCCAGAACGAACTGGACGCCGACGCTGCGCGCAGCTTGTTGCGCAATGGCTGTGTCTGCGTGGCGGAAGGCGCCAACATGCCCACTACCCTTGAGGCTGTGGATACCTTCATCGACGCCGGCATTCTGTTCGCACCGGGTAAGGCTTCCAATGCGGGCGGTGTGGCGGTGAGCGGTCTGGAAATGTCGCAGAACGCCATGCGTCTGCTGTGGACCGCTGGCGAAGTGGACAGCAAGCTGCATAACATCATGCAGTCGATCCACCATGCCTGCGTGCACTATGGTGAAGAAAACGGTCGGGTCAATTACGTGAAAGGCGCGAACATCGCGGGCTTTGTGAAAGTCGCGGATGCGATGCTGGCCCAGGGTATCGTTTAAGCCTCGGGTTCAATCCGCAGGATCTCGATCAATTGATCACCGACGGGGCGCTTCCACAGCACCTCGTCACCGACCTGTGCACCCAGCAGCGCCTTGCCCAACGGTGAGCCCCAGTTAATCAGGCCCAAGGCGGCATCGGCCTGGTCTTCGCCCACCAGTTGAATGCGCTGCTGTTCGTCCTGTTCGTTGGCAAAGGTGATCCAACTGCCGATCTGCACTTTTTCGGTGGAAGTGGCCGGGGCGACGACGAGGGCGCTGTGCAGCCGCTGGTTGAAATAACGCAAATCCCGCTCCAGGTCGGCCAAGCGTTGTTTGTCCGCCTGTTCACCCTTGGCCGACTCTTGGGCATGTTCGTGTTGCAACTGCGCCACCCTGGCCTGTAACTGCCCCAGCCCGTGGGCGGTTAGATGGTTGGGTTGCGTGCTGACCTGGCGCTCCACCGGCTGGTTGGCCTGGGCAGCGGCGCTGTCTTCGTTGACGAAAGCTCGACTCATGACGTTTCTCCTGCAATGGAGTTTGGGCCATGGTCGCAGGTGATTAGTTTCGATGGATGTCTGAAAGCGACTCACGCCCGGCTGAACACGTGTTCAAGGTCGGTGCAAGTAATGGCCATGCCGTAAGAGCCCAGCGGGATGTGGCGGAATAAATGCGAACCCAATGTGGGAGCGGGCTTGCTCGCGATGGCGGTGGACCAGTCGATATTTTCGGTGACTGATCCACCGCCATCGCGAGCAAGCCCGCTCCCACATTTATATTTGTGCTGGACCTGAGAACTGGGTCAGTAGTGATACCACTTCACCTCAAGCATCACTTCATTGACCGGGGTCGCCAAATGGCTGAACTCACGTTGCGCACTCAAGCGCACGCCAAGATTGCGTGACACTTCCCACTGTTGATTCAGGCTGATACTACGCCGCACTTCGCCATTGGTGAAGAAGTCGCCCTTGGCTTCCAGGCTGAGGTTGCCCAGCGGATTTTTCCACAACAGGCCAGTGTTGAAACCGGCGGCGGGGGAGATGAACTCGCTGAAGTCGTTGTTATGCTCCACGCGCACGGTACCGAGGGCGAAGCCGAGCATGTCGTCCCGCAATTGCCAGGTGCCGCCGGCACCGCCGTTGACGTGACTGACCAGGGTTTCGTCGTCATGTTTGCCCGGTACACGCTCAAGGCCTCCGGTGACTTGCCAGGACAACGGTTGCAGCAGCTCGTTGCGCGGCGTCAATGAGCGGATGGTCGCCAGGTCCAATTGCTGCAATTGCCAGTTGTTGCCTTCGTACTGGCGCAGTTTCATTTGCAGGATTTCGATCTGCGCGCCCAAGGGGAAGCCTTCGGCGTTGTCGTTGAGGTCGTGGTAGGCCATGCGCAGGCCGTATTCGCCGAATGCCTTGTCGCCCCGGGTGCCGATACCGGCTTGCCAGGTGCGCGACTGATGGCCATTCTCGGGCAGGCCCGGACGTTCGATTTGCAGGTTTGGAGCCGGGTTCTGATTGATGGCCCGCAGCAGTTCGAAACTGCGCTGGGAGCGTTCAGGGTCGCGTTCAAGCCCATTGGCGCGGTAGCGGCCGAGGCGATAGGCCGCATCGATGATCAAGGCCTGGCGTTCTTTGGCGAGGGCCTTGAAGGTCGGGTCCTGCAGCTGTTTCTGGTCGTCGCTGATCTTCAGCACCCATTGCTGCTCGTCACTGTCCAGCGGCTTGGCACGCTCCAGCAACTCGCGCTCACGGGAGGGGCGGTAATCGATTTTTTCCACCAGGCCTGCGTCTTTCACGGCTTTGACGGTGTCGGTGGGAATGGCTGTCAGCGGAAACTGTTCCGTCAGGCGCAGGCCGGGGCGCGCCACTTGCAGCAGCTCCAGCAGACGGTAAGAGCAGTTTTCGTCGAAGAAGAAATAGTCGAACTGGATCTGCTTGAGTTCCCACACGTGCTCGACCATGCGCTCGGTTTCGACCTGGGTCAGGTTCAGCCGGTATTCCCACAGGTCGCGGTTTTCCAGGCTGCGGTATTCCGAGAGTTTCTCCTGGTACGGCACTAGCGCGAACAGTCCGGGATAGCCGCCCATCAGGCCTTTCCAGGCGTACAGCAGGCTGTTGTCAGAGCCTTCGATATAGGCGCCGAAGTTGATTGCGTAGCTGAGCAGGGCGGTGTTGTTGCTCTGCACGTCAGCCTGGTCGATGCGCAGCAGAGTGTGTCCGAACATCGACGATGGGCTGTTGAGGTACGCCGCCGGGAAGATCATCACCGCGCTGTGGGGCGCGACGTCCTTGAACCATTGCTTGAATTCCTTGCAGTCCGCGGCGGGCAAGTCAGTCAGTTGCAACTGCTCCTTGAGCCAGCGGGTGCGTGCCGGGTAAACGCATTGGGCGTGTTTTTCACCGAGACTGGCCGGCGCGTAGAGCGCTTGCACGGTAGCCTTCAGTTCGGCGTCCGGATGATGCGCGCCGTCTTTGGCAAGGAAGAATCGCTGGTCGCTGACATAGCTGCGCCAGCCGCTGATCTTGCCGCTTTCGTAGTGCCCCAGCGACAGCCAGAACGGGTCGTTGGCCAGTTGCTGCAAACGTTGATCATCAAGGTGCGGCGCCGCGTACAGCGGGGCGCAGGTGAAGAGTGCCAGCCAGGCAAAGCGTTTGAGCATAGGGGCAACTTAAGTCGGAATAAATAAAGACCCGAAGGGGGGGCAGGTCCAAAAAACAAAACCCGCGCCTCGCAAGGCGCGGGTAGGTCGAGCTTAAGCCTGGGTGGCGTATTTCGCCAGACGGGCGTCGCCTTTCAGGACAGCGAGGGTGTTGGAATGCACATCTTCTGCGGTCACGTCAGCCTTGCTGAAGATCTGCTGGAAGTGCTCGTGAGTCACTGCTGCGAAGTGGTCGCGATCTTCAGGAGCGACACCCAGCACCACGGCATAGGTGGTCAGTGCTTCGCCATTGCCTTTGGCCATGTCTTCGGACAGCTCGTTCATCATGCCATTCATGGCAATCCACGATTTGCCGCCGTAAGACAGCGCGCTGTTGGTGCTGCAACCGTTAGTGCCCGAGGTCATGCCGAAGGTGGCGTTACCCGAAGTGCCGTTGGTGGTGGAGGCCAGGAAGTGGGCGGGGGTGCCACGTTGGCCTTCAAACAGCATGTTGCCCCAACCGCAGTTCGGGCCACCTGGCGCTTCAGCCATTGCATTGAGGGAGACGACGGTGAAGAGAGTACCGAGAAGGATCCGTTTCATAGCTTTGTTCTCTTTGTGTGCAAACCAATGGACAAGGATTCAGGCGCCTCTAGCGCCCTAGGGGACGGTTATTAGTCCATCCCGCGCAGTTTTGAGTTTAGGCATGAACCAAGGGTTCCGTGAGTTTTTGTAAAACAATCGGCGAATGGGTGTTTTTTACAGGAGGCGGCTTGTGTCTATGCTTTCCCTAAACCGTGCCTTGCCAGCCAGCCATACGCGGCGCCAGAATGCCGTCATCTGCCCCGCCTGATGTAAGGAAGCCCGATGCCTGATCCTGTAGCTGCCAGCTTGCGTCTAGCGCCCGAAGCGCTGACTCGTCCTTTTTCCGCTGAACAGTTCAGCTTCTCGACCACCAATGATTTGGAGCCCTTTCGCGGTGTGCTTGGCCAGGAACGTGCGGTCGAAGCCTTGCAGTTCGGCGTGGCCATGCCACGTCCCGGTTACAACGTATTTGTCATGGGCGAGCCCGGTACCGGCCGCTTTTCGTTCGTCAAACGCTATCTCAAGGCCGAAGGCAAACGCCTGCAGACCCCGGCGGACTGGGTCTATGTGAATAATTTCGACGAACCTCGCGAACCCCGGGCCCTGGAGTTGCCCGCGGGCGGAGCGGCGGCGTTCATCGCCGATATCAACGGGCTGATCGATAACCTGGTGGCGACCTTCCCGGCGGTGTTCGAGCACCCGACCTATCAACAGCGCAAAAGCGCCATCGACCGTTCCTTCAATCAGCGTTATGACCGAGCCCTGGACGTGATCGAGCGCCTGGCCCTGGAAAAAGACGTAGCGCTGTACCGCGACAGCTCCAATATTGCGTTTACGCCGATGCTCGATGGCAAGGCGCTGGACGAGGCCGAGTTCTCGCAGTTGCCGGAGGTCGATCGCGAGCGTTTCCACACCGATATTTCGGAACTTGAAGAACGCCTCAACGAAGAACTCGCCAGCCTGCCGCAATGGAAGCGCGAGTCCAACAACCAGATACGCCAATTCAACGAGGAAACCATCACCCTGGCCTTGCAGCCATTGCTGGCGCCGTTGTCGGAGAAGTACGCGGAAAACGCCGGCGTGTGCGGCTACCTGCAAGCGATGCAGGTTTATCTGCTGAAAACCGTGGTCGAACAGTTGGTGGACGATGCAAAAACCGACGCCCAGGCCCGCAAGTTGCTGGAGGAACAGTACTGTCCGAGCCTGGTGGTTGGTCACCCGAGCAATGGCGGCGCGCCGGTGGTGTTCGAACCGCATCCGACCTACGACAACCTGTTCGGGCGTATCGAATACAGCACCGACCAGGGCGCGCTCTACACCACCTACCGGCAATTGCGCGCGGGTGCATTGCATCGCGCCAACGGCGGCTTCCTGATCCTGGAAGCCGAAAAAATGCTCAGTGAACCGTTTGTCTGGGACGCTCTGAAGCGCGCCTTGCAGTCGCGCAAGTTGAAGATGGAGTCGCCTCTCGGTGAGCTGGGCCGCCTGGCCACCGTGACGCTCAACCCGCAAGTGATCCCGTTGAACGTCAAAGTCATCATCATCGGGGCCCGTTCGTTGTACTACACGCTGCAAGACCTGGATCCGGACTTCCAGGAAATGTTCCGGGTGCTGGTGGATTTCGATGAAGACATCCCGATGGTCGACGAAAGCCTGGAGCAGTTTGCCCAGTTGCTCAAGACCCGCACTTCGGAAGAAGGCATGGCGCCATTGACGTCGGATGCGGTGGCGCGCCTGGCGACCTACAGTGCACGCCTGGCGGAGCATCAGGGGCGGCTGTCGGCACGTATTGGTGATCTGTTCCAGTTGGTCAGCGAGGCCGATTTCATCCGTCACCTGGCGGCTGATGAGATGACCGATGCCGGGCATATCGAGCGGGCGCTCAAGGCCAAGGCCACACGTACCGGGCGTGTATCGGCACGGATTCTCGACGATATGCTCGCGGGGGTGATCCTGATCGACACCGCGGGCGCGGCGGTGGGCAAGTGCAACGGGCTGACGGTGCTCGAGGTGGGCGATTCGGCCTTTGGCGTGCCGGCGCGGATTTCCGCCACGGTGTATCCGGGGGGCAGCGGCATTGTCGATATCGAGCGCGAAGTTAACCTCGGGCAGCCGATTCACTCCAAAGGCGTGATGATCCTCACCGGTTACCTGGGCAGCCGTTATGCCCAGGAATTTCCTCTGGCGATTTCCGCAAGCATTGCCCTGGAGCAGTCCTACGGCTACGTCGATGGCGACAGCGCATCCCTGGGCGAGGCCTGCACCTTGATTTCGGCGCTGTCGAAGACGCCGCTCAAACAGTGCTTTGCGATCACCGGCTCGATCAACCAGTTCGGTGAAGTGCAAGCGGTGGGCGGGGTCAACGAGAAGATCGAGGGTTTCTTCCGTCTTTGCGAGGCGCGTGGCCTGACCGGTGAGCAGGGGGCGATCATTCCCCAGGCGAACGTCGCGACGCTGATGCTGGATGAGAAGGTCTTGCAAGCGGTTCGGGCCGGACAGTTTCATATCTACGCGGTGCGCCAGGCCGACGAGGCCTTGAGCTTGCTGGTGGGCGAGCCGGCCGGTGAACCGGATGAGGAAGGGCAATTCCCGGAGGGCACCGTCAATGCGCGGGTCGTGGAGCGTTTGCGGGCGATTGCCGAGATGATCAGCGAGGAAGACCTCAAGGAAGCGGAAAAGGAACTGGCGCAGCAGGCATTGGCCGAAGCCAAGCCGAGTTGATGGGTTGCAGGGCGAGGGGAGTGGCTCCCCTCGTCATATTTTTGACCCGATAGCCCATGACAAGGTCGCCGTTGGTCTCTGCGTCCTTGGTTTGTACGGGTTTTCTTCTATTCTCAGCTCAAGGGATATCCACAGGAGTCGCTGGATAGAAACAGTCTCGTCCTTCGAGAGGCTGAATGCCGATCTGCCGAGGGTCGCCGCCATGCCGCGCAACCTTTGCCTCACTCGCCAGTGCCTGGGCCTGGTCACCCGAATTGAATGCTCCATTCGTCCCCTTGCGGGGGAAGCCGGCATGTGGACCTTGTTGTTTGCCGCCGGCATGACCGGCGAGCAACCCTCGACCATCAGGTCCCAAGGTCCCTTTCATGGGTCGTTCGTGGCTGAACATATCCTTGAATCCGTGGTGCAGAGCCTGCTGTTGCATGGCTACGTGCTGGCGGATGACCCGCAGATATGGTGTTTGCATCTGCAGGCGCACCTGCGACAGCTCAATGGCGGACGGGCGAGGGCGCTGAGCGATATTCACTCCTGAACCGGCGATTTTTTGTCTCAGGCTTGTCCTGCGTCACCTCGAACCATACTGCACGGTGTTCAGCGCGCTGCGCTGGGCATAAAAGTGTTGCAGGTCAGTTTTTCGGGTGGTTCTGGGCACTGTGCGCGACTGATATACTCGCCAGCATTTCTAGCCACGCTGTGTGAGATTCAATGGAACGTTTTATCGAAAATGCAATGTACGCCTCGCGCTGGCTGCTGGCACCGATCTATTTCGGCCTGTCGCTCGGGCTGCTGGCGCTGGCGCTGAAGTTCTTTCAGGAAGTGATTCACCTGCTGCCCAATGTCTTCGCGATGGCCGAGTCGGAGCTGATTCTGGTACTCCTGTCGTTGATCGACATGGCCCTGGTCGGCGGACTGTTGGTGATGGTCATGATTTCCGGCTACGAGAACTTCGTCTCGCAACTGGATATCGATGACAGCAAGGAGAAGCTCAACTGGTTGGGCACCATGGACTCTTCGTCGTTGAAGATGAAAGTGGCGGCCTCCATTGTGGCGATCTCCTCCATCCACCTGCTGCGGATCTTCATGGATGCCAAGAACGTCGATCCTCAGCACCTGATGTGGTACGTGATCATTCACATGACGTTTGTGATTTCGGCGTTTGCCATGGGTTATCTGGATAAAGTAACCAAACACTGATCAGCGCCGGGCGCTTCCTGGCGCAGTGTCTTGGGCTCATCAAGCGTGGGGCGAGTGTGCTAGTCTGCTCGCCCTTTTAGTTTGGATGACGCGCAGAATCCCGCGTTTTGCAGGTTTTGCAGTTGTCCTACAGCGGAGCCCTTGAATGTCCGAAGTCAATCTGTCCACCGACGAAACCCGTGTCAGCTACGGCATTGGCCGCCAGTTGGGCGACCAACTGCGCGACAACCCGCCCCCGGGCGTGAGCCTGGAGGCAATCCTGGCCGGCCTGACCGACGCCTTCGCCGGCAAGCCGAGCCGTGTTGATCAAGAGCAAATGGCGGCCAGCTTCAAGGTGATCCGCGACATCATGCAAGCCGAAGCCGCTGCCAAGGCTGAAGCTGCCGCCGGCGCCGGCCTGGCGTTCCTGGCTGAAAACGCCAAGCGTGAAGGCATCACTACTTTGGCTTCCGGCCTGCAATTCGAAGTGCTGACGGCGGGTGACGGTGCCAAGCCGAGCCGTGAAGACCAGGTGCGTACTCACTACCACGGTACATTGATCGACGGCACTGTCTTCGACAGCTCCTACGAGCGTGGCCAGCCTGCGGAATTCCCGGTCGGCGGCGTGATCGCTGGTTGGACCGAGGCCCTGCAATTGATGAATGCCGGCAGCAAATGGCGTCTGTACGTGCCGAGCGAACTGGCTTACGGCGCTCAAGGCGTTGGCAGCATCCCGCCGCACAGCGTTCTGGTATTCGACGTCGAGCTGCTCGACGTTCTGTAAGACCTGCTGCTTGTTGCCCTGGCGTTATGTAGGAGTCGGGCTTGCCCGCCAAAGAGCCGAGTGCGATACGTTCATCCAGAATGGGCGCGTTATCGTTGACGTTCTTCGCGAGTAAACTCGCTCCTACAGGGGCTTTCAGGGTCGCTCATGGATGAAACTTGCCATTGAGTTCTGTCACCGGGCGCAATGCTCGGGCATAGCAGAACAGAAACAGATTGCGCACCACCTCCTTCAGCACCCCCGGTTCACTGGAACTCAGCCCATTGACGTCCAGGTCGCCCTGAGCCTGCAGTTCATTCAACGCGTCTTCTTCGAGCACCGCACAGACTTCCCCGGTCTCCCGATGAAGTATCCGCAGGTAGGGGTGTGGACGGTCCAGCCAGGCATCTATCAAATAAGTCATGGTCACATCTCCTTGAGGGATTCAATGAGAATAATTCTTATTCGTAGAATAGCAAGTCCCTATTGGTGAATTCCTGGTTTTTCTGTGTAGGGATTGTGCGCGGCAAAAGGGCTGGCCTTTTACTACTTGAGAGGATTTGACGCGGGGAAGCGCCCTCTCGCGCAGGGCACGAGAGGGTGGCAGTACAGTCAGACTTTGCGGACGAATTCGGACTTGAGTTTCATCGGGCCGATCCCATCGATCTTGCAGTCGATATCGTGGTCGCCATCGCACAGGCGGATATTCTTGACCTTGGTGCCGACCTTGACCACCAGCGAGGTGCCCTTGACCTTGAGGTCCTTGATCACGGTGATGGTGTCGCCGTCCTGCAGGACGTTGCCGACCGAGTCTTTCTTCACGGCTGCATCGCTGGCCGCTTCGGGTTCGCCGCTGGCGGACCACTCATGGGCACATTCCGGGCAGATCAGTTGGGCGCCATCTTCGTAGGTGTATTCGGAATTGCATTTCGGGCAGGGTGGCAATGTGCTCACTAAGGCTCCTTGAGTTTCAGGATGGCTAAAAGTCGCACATTATATAGGGTTTATAGCAGGGCGGGGCGCGGTCTTGAACGGGTAAGGCGCTCTAAATGTGGGAGCGGGCTCGCTCGCGAAAGCGCTGGGTCAATTTATAAGATATTGACTGACACTCCGCTTTTGCGAGCAAGCCCGCTCCCACACAAGCCCGTGTTCGCAGATAGTGCTCAGTGAGTACGTGCGACTGCAAACTCACTCAGCTCGACCAGTGCATCGCGGTATTCGCTGGCTGGGAGGGCTTCCAGGCACTGGATTGCGCGCGCCACATAGTCGCGGGCCAGTTGCGCGGTGTAGTCGAGCGACCCCGACGCCTCGACGGCGGCGCGGATGCTTTCCAGGTCTTCGATACCGCCTTTCTGGATCGCCTTGCGCACCAGTGCCGCCTGTTCCGGCGTGCCTTCGCGCATGGTGTAGATCAACGGCAGCGTGGGCTTGCCCTCGGCCAGGTCGTCACCGACGTTCTTGCCCAGGGTTTCAGCGTCGCCGCGGTAGTCGAGCAGGTCGTCCACCAATTGGAAGGCCACGCCCAAGTGGTCACCAAAGGTGCGCAGGGCTTCGGCCTGCTCGGCGGTCGCGCCGCACAGGGCGGCGGCGCTGTGGGTCGAGGCTTCGAAGAGCATTGCGGTCTTGCCGCGAATCACTTCCATGTAGGTTTCTTCGGTCGTGCTGGCGTCACGCACTTTGGACAGTTGCAAGACTTCGCCTTCGGCGATGATGCGCGTGGCCTGGGAAAGAATCTTCATCACCGGCATCGAGCCCAGTTCGACCATCATTTCGAACGAGCGCGAGTACAGGAAGTCGCCCACCAGTACGCTGGGTGCGTTGCCCCACATGGCATTGGCGGTCTCGCGGCCACGGCGCATGCCGGACATGTCGACCACGTCGTCATGCAAGAGGGTCGCGGTATGCAGGAACTCGATAGTGGCGGCCAGCAGGCGCAGGTCGTCGCCTTCGCGGCCCAGGGCCTTGCCGCACAACAGCACTAATAAAGGACGCAGGCGTTTACCGCCGGCCGAGGTAATATAGTCGCCAATTTTGGAGACCAGCGGCACTTTAGAAGTCAGTTGCTTCTTGATGATGCCGTCGACGGCGCTAAAATCGTCCGCCACCGCGCGGTAGAAAGCTTGGGGTTGCATCAGCGACAGTCGCTCCAGAAGGGTTGCGCGGCATGCTAGGACCCGCGCCCGCGAGTGTCAAGGCGCGATAGGCGGCTACTTGCAAGGCGTCGATTGCTTGCGTACAATCGCGCACCCTGAACTTCCTGGGCAGCACCTGCCTTACGCAATTGCATACGGGACGTCCATCCCATGCAGCCATGCCAGCCAATACCTCTTCTTATAAAGCGCTGGGTGAGCAGGATTATCGGAGAAATACCATGTCGTACGCAGTAATCGTTACTGGTGGCAAGCAATACAAGGTCGCCCCAGGTGAATACCTGAAGATCGAAAAACTGGAAATCGCTACCGGCGAATCCGTTACTTTTGATCGCGTTCTGTTGGTCGCCAATGGCGATGACGTGAACATCGGCGCTCCAGTTGTTGCTGGCGCTACCGTTGTGGCTGAAGTGATCTCCCAAGGTCGTCACGATAAAGTCCGTATCATCAAGTTCCGTCGTCGTAAGCACCACATGAAGCGTATGGGCCACCGCCAGTGGTACACCGAGATCAAAATCACCGGTATTCAGGCTTAATTTCAGCCTAATTCCTCACTAGGAGAATTGACTCATGGCACACAAAAAAGCTGGTGGTAGTACCCGTAACGGTCGCGACTCAGAAGCCAAACGCCTTGGCGTGAAGATGTATGGCGGCCAGAAAATCATTCCGGGCAACATCATCGTGCGTCAGCGCGGCACCCAATTCCACGCCGGTTACGGTGTTGGCATGGGTAAGGATCACACCCTCTTCGCGAAAATCGAAGGCGTGATCAAGTTTGAAGTAAAGGGCGCGTTCAACCGCCGTTACGTGAGCGTTGTCGCAGCTTAATTGCGAGATCGCTGGAAAAGCCCTGTCTTGCGACGGGGCTTTTTCGTTTGTGGGGTGAGTCTCTTGCAAAGCTGTTTGTGATGGGCGAAGGCAGCGGGATTTGCGGTCGTTGCTTGAGGTCGCTGCGCTCATTTTTGCAAGAGTCTTATGTCTTGGTTTTTTAAGCTCGTCCATGCGGCGAGAGGCGTTTTGTTATGAAGTTCGTTGATGAAGTTTCGATCCGAGTAAAAGCTGGTGACGGCGGTAACGGTTGCATGAGTTTCCGTCGCGAGAAGTTCATCGAAAACGGTGGTCCTAACGGTGGTGATGGGGGTGATGGCGGTTCCATCTACATGATGGCCGACGAAAATCTCAACACCCTGGTGGACTACCGTTACACCCGTCACTTTGATGCCGAGCGTGGCTCTAACGGTGGCAGCACCGATTGCACCGGCAAAAAAGGTGAGGACCTGATCCTGCGTGTGCCGGTCGGCACCACGGTGATCGACTCCGCGACCCAGGAAGTGATCGGCGACCTGACCAAGGCCGGGCAGAAGTTGATGGTGGTGCAGGGCGGCTGGCACGGTCTGGGCAACACCCGATTCAAGTCCAGCACCAACCGTGCGCCGCGCCAGACGACGCCGGGCAAGCCGGGCGAGCAGCGTGACCTCAAGCTGGAAATGAAAGTACTGGCTGATGTCGGCCTGCTGGGTTTGCCGAATGCTGGCAAAAGTACCTTCATCCGCTCGGTATCGGCGGCCAAGCCAAAAGTGGCCGACTATCCGTTCACGACGCTGGTGCCAAACCTGGGTGTGGTCAGCGTCGATCGCTGGAAGAGCTTCGTCGTGGCCGACATCCCGGGCTTGATCGAAGGGGCTTCCGACGGTGCCGGCCTGGGGATTCGCTTCCTCAAGCACTTGTCCCGTACGCGCTTGTTGCTGCATCTCGTCGACATGGCGCCGCTGGATGACACCAGCGCTGCGGATGCCGCCGAAGTGATCGTCAGCGAGCTGACCAAGTTCAGTCCGTCCCTGGCCGAGCGTGATCGCTGGCTGGTGCTGAACAAGTGCGATCAGATTCTTGAAGAAGAGCACGAAGAGCAGGTCAAGGAAATCGTTGATCGCCTGGAGTGGACGGGGCCGGTCTACGTGATCTCGGCGATCGCCAAGGAAGGTACCGAGCGCCTGACCCGCGACATCATGCGTTACCTGGAAGACCGTGCCGACCGTTTGGCCGCCGATCCGGTGTTCAAGGCCGAACTCGCCGAGCTCGATCAGCGCATCGAAGACGAGGCGCGTGCTCAGTTGCAGGCTCTGGATGACCAGCGTGCCCTGCGCCGCAGCGGCGTGAAGTCGGTCCATGATATCGGCGACGACGACTGGGACGAAGATGATGTGGATGATGAAGACGGTCCGGAAATCATTTACGTGCGCGACTGATTCGTTGCAGTAAACTTAAGCGCCGCTCAATCGAGCGGCGTTTTGGTATCTGGAAATCGGTAGTCACGAATAACGTTATGGGCAGCGCTGGGTCGCGCTGGCCTCAATCTAAGGTTGAAGATGATGCGGAGCAAGGTGACGGGTGCGCAACGCTGGGTCGTGAAGATCGGCAGTGCGCTGCTGACGGCGGATGGCAAGGGGCTGGATCGAGCGGCCATGAGCGTCTGGGTGGAGCAGATGGTGGCCTTGCATGAGGCGGGTGTCGAGTTGGTGCTGGTGTCGTCCGGGGCGGTTGCCGCCGGGATGAGCCGCCTCGGCTGGACCGCGCGACCCAGCGCGATGCACGAGCTGCAGGCGGCGGCGGCGATTGGTCAGATGGGCCTGGTGCAGGCCTGGGAGTCCAGTTTCGCCGAACATGGCCGGCATACGGCGCAGATTCTGCTGACGCATGATGACCTGTCCGACCGCAAGCGCTATCTCAATGCCCGCAGCACCCTGCGCGCACTGGTCGACCTCAAGGTGATCCCGGTGATCAACGAGAACGACACGGTGGTGACCGACGAAATCCGTTTCGGCGACAACGATACCCTGGCGGCGCTGGTGGCCAACCTGGTGGAGGCTGATCTGCTGGTGATCCTTACGGATCGCGATGGCATGTTCGATGCCGATCCGCGCAACAATCCCGACGCCCAGTTGATTTACGAAGCGCGCGCCGATGATCCGACGCTCGATGCGGTGGCGGGCAGTGTCGGTGGTGCCCTGGGGCGAGGTGGCATGCAGACCAAGCTGCGTGCGGCGCGCCTGGCTGCGCGTTCCGGTGCGCACACCATCATCGTTGGCGGGCGCCTGGAGCGTGTGCTGGATCGCCTCAAGGCGGGTGAGCGCATCGGCACGCTGTTGTCCCCGGAGCGCGGCATGCTGGCGGCGCGCAAGCAGTGGCTGGCCGGGCATCTGCAAACCCGTGGCACCTTGGTGCTGGATGCGGGCGCGGTCGCGGCGCTGTCCCAGGGCAACAAGAGCCTGCTGCCGGTGGGGGTCAAACTGGTCCAGGGCAGTTTCCGGCGAGGCGAGATGGTGGTGTGCGTGGCGCCGGACGGTCGTGAGATCGCCCGTGGCCTGGCCAACTACAGTGCGCTTGAGGCGCAGAAAATCATTGGGCAGTCGTCTGAATCGATTGTCGGTCTGTTGGGTTATATGGCGGAACCTGAACTGGTTCATCGCGACAACCTGATTCTGGTGTAAGGGGAAGGAAGACTTGATGCGCGTAATGAAGGGGTTGTTCGGGTTGCTGCTGGCAATGCCGTTGTTGGCCTCGGCCGAAGAGGTGGGTCAGGTGTCTACCGTGTTCAAGTTTGTCGGGCCGAATGACCGGATCGTCGTCGAGGCGTTTGATGATCCCAAGGTCGACGGCGTGACCTGCTATTTGTCGCGTGCCAAGACTGGCGGGGTGAAGGGCGGTCTGGGCTTGGCGGAGGATCGCGCCGAGGCGTCGATTGCCTGTCGTCAGGTGGGGCCGATTCGCTTCAAGGGCGAATTGAAGGATGGCGACGAGGTGTTCAAGGAGCGCACGTCGCTGGTGTTCAAGACCATGCAGGTGGTGCGTTTCCTTGATAAGAAGCGCAATACCCTGGTGTACCTGGTCTACAGCGATCGCCTGATCGAAGGCAGTCCGCAGAATGCGGTGACGGCAATTCCGATCCTGCCGTGGCCGACTGCGCAATAAGTACTCGGTTCGCCGTATGTGGGAGCGGGCTTGCTCGCGATGGCGGTGGCTCAGTCAATTGAGATGTCGACTGGTACACCGCCATCGCGAGCAAGCCCGCTCCCACATTTGTTTTGGGGTGTTTGTTAAATCCCGGGCAATAAAAAACCGACCCTGGGGTCGGTTTTTTAACACGCTTATCGCTTAGGCTGCAGCAGCAAGGTTCAGAGCCTTGATGTGGCCATTCAGGCGACCTTTATGGCGAGCAGCCTTGTTCTTGTGGATGATGCCTTTATCGGCCATGCGGTCGATAACTGGCACGGCCAGAACGTAAGCAGCTTGAGCTTTTTCAGCGTCTTTTGCGTCAATGGCTTTAACTACATTCTTGATGTAGGTACGAACCATGGAACGCAGGCTGGCGTTGTGGCTGCGACGCTTCTCAGCCTGTTTTGCACGTTTTTTGGCGGAAGGTGTGTTGGCCACCGTCGAGCTCCTCGAAAGACTTTTTAGGAAATAGCAAACAAAATAGGCCGCGAATCATGCCGATGAGTTGAAGTCTTGTCAAGGGCGGCTGATGCGAACTGCTGAGTGGTCGATCTGAAGAGGCGGGTGATTTATTTCCGGCGCTTGACCTGTAAACTCGCGAGCTTTGGCTCTGTGCTGTTTTGCAGGCGCGCAGTATCGCATATGTAGGCGCTTTGTTCGCCTCTCTTTATCTATAGGCAAAAACTCTTTCAATGAATCTGCTCAAGTCGTTGGCCGCCGTCAGCTCTATCACGATGATTTCCCGGGTTCTGGGGTTTGTGCGTGACACCCTAATCGCGCGTATTTTTGGCGCGAGCATGGCCACGGACGCCTTCTTTATTGCCTTCAAGCTGCCCAACCTGTTGCGGCGGATCTTCGCCGAGGGCGCTTTTTCCCAGGCGTTCGTGCCGATCCTCGCGGAATACAAGACCCAGCAGGGCGAGGAGGCAACCCGCACCTTTATTGCCTATGTGTCGGGCCTGCTGACCCTGGTGCTGATGCTGGTGACCATCGCCGGCATGCTTGCCGCACCCTGGATTATCTGGGCCACGGCTCCAGGGTTTGCCAATACGCCGGAAAAATTCGCCCTGACCACTGATCTGTTGCGGGTGACCTTTCCTTATATATTGCTGATTTCCCTGTCGTCGCTGGCGGGGGCGATCCTCAATACCTGGAATCGTTTCTCGGTGCCCGCGTTCGTGCCGACCCTGCTCAACGTCAGCATGATCATCTTTGCCTTGTTCCTGACGCCATACTTCGATCCACCGGTCATGGCGCTGGGCTGGGCTGTCCTGGCGGGTGGCCTGGCGCAACTGCTGTATCAACTGCCGCACCTGAAAAAGATCGGCATGCTGGTGTTGCCGCGCCTGAACCTCAAGGACACCGGGGTCTGGCGTGTGATGAAAAATATGTTGCCGGCGATTCTCGGGGTTTCGGTCAGCCAGATCTCGTTGATCATCAACACCGCCTTTGCCTCATTACTGGTTTCAGGCTCGGTGTCGTGGATGTATTACGCCGACCGCCTGATGGAGTTGCCATCCGGTGTGCTGGGCGTGGCCCTGGGCACTATCTTGCTGCCGACCCTGGCGCGGACTTACTCCAACCAGGACCGGCATGAATATTCGCGGATTCTCGACTGGGGCCTGCGCCTGTGCTTTGTGCTGGTGCTGCCGTGCTCCCTGGCCCTGGGGATTCTGGCCGAGCCGCTGACGGTATCCTTGTTCCAGTACGGCCAGTTCAGCGCGTTCGACGCCTCAATGACCCAGCGTGCGTTGATCGCCTATTCGGTGGGGCTGCTGGGGATTATCGTGATCAAGGTCCTGGCGCCGGGCTTCTATGCCCAGCAAAACATTCGGACTCCGGTAAAGATTGCGATCTTCACCCTGGTGGTCACGCAGGTGTTCAACCTGATCTTCATCGGGCCGCTGGCGCATGCCGGCCTGGCCCTGGCCATTAGTGTCGGCGCATGTATCAACGCGGGCCTGCTGTTTTATCAGTTGCGCAAACAGCAAATGTTTCAGCCGCAGCCAGGATGGGGGATGTTTGCCCTTAAATTGCTGGTGGCCGTGGCGGTGATGTCGGCGGTATTGCTGGGGCTGATGCAACTGATGCCCGCCTGGGACCAAGGCCATATGCTGGAGCGTTTCGCGCGTTTGGGGCTGTTGGTGGTGGCCGGTGTCGTGGTGTACTTTGGCATGCTGCTCTTGATGGGTTTCCGTCTGCGGGACTTCAATCGCAAGGCGCTGAATTGATGACAAGCGGCAATTAGCCGCCTGTTTTCTCGATTCAACCCATTTGCCCTGCGCTGTTGCCTGTCGTCCGGGGCCGGGTGTGGTTATAATCGACCACTTTATGAGCAAGAAGCGCGTTATGCAGCTGGTTCGAGGTCTTCACAACCTGCGCCCCGAGCATCGGGGCTGCGTCGCCACTATTGGCAACTTTGACGGTGTTCACCGTGGCCACCAGGCTATCCTGGCCCGGCTGCGCGAGCGCGCGGTCGAGTTGGGTGTGCCCAGCTGCGTGGTGATTTTTGAGCCACAGCCCCGCGAATTTTTCACCCCCGAGACGGCGCCGGCACGTTTGGCGCGCCTGCGGGACAAGTTGCAACTGCTGGCCGAGGAGGGCGTGGACCGCGTTCTGTGCCTGGCCTTCAACCAGCGTTTGCGCAGCCTCAGCGCCGCCGAGTTCGTTGATCGTATCCTCGTTGATGGCTTGGGGGTGCAGCATCTGGAGGTCGGTGACGATTTCCGCTTTGGTTGCGACCGGGTCGGGGATTTCGATTTCCTGCAACATGCCGGCAGCGCCCAGGGTTTTACCGTCGAAGCCGCGCAAACCGTTGAACTGGACGGCCTGCGCGTGAGCAGTACCCAGGTGCGGAATGCCCTGGCCGCTGCCGACTTTGATTTGGCCGAGCGCTTGCTCGGTCGTCCGTTCCGGATTGCCGGACGGGTCTTGCACGGTCAGAAGCTGGCGCGCCAACTGGGCACGCCGACCGCCAACGTGCAACTCAAGCGCCGTCGTGTGCCGCTGACCGGGGTGTATCTGGTGAGTGTCGACATCGACGGCCAAGTGTGGCCGGGAGTCGCCAACATAGGCGTCAGGCCTACGGTTGCAGGTGATGGCAAGGCCCACCTGGAAGTTCACCTTTTGGATTTTGCCGGGGATTTGTATGACCGGCGTTTGACCGTGGTTTTCCACCAAAAGCTGCGTGAAGAGCAGCGTTTCGCCTCCCTGGAGGCGCTGAAAACGGCGATCAATGCGGATGTCGCCGCCGCCCGTGCACTAGCCGCACCTAGCGCCCATCGCTAACGAAGAGCCTTAAATGACCGACTATAAAGCCACGCTAAACCTTCCGGACACCGCCTTCCCAATGAAGGCCGGCCTGCCACAGCGCGAACCGCAGATCCTGCAGCGCTGGGACAGTATTGGCCTGTACGGAAAGTTGCGCGAAATTGGCAAGGATCGTCCGAAATTCGTCCTGCACGACGGCCCTCCTTATGCCAACGGCACGATTCACATCGGTCATGCGCTGAACAAGATTCTCAAGGACATGATCATCCGCTCGAAAACCCTGGCGGGTTTCGACGCGCCGTATGTCCCGGGTTGGGACTGCCACGGCCTGCCCATCGAACACAAAGTCGAAGTGACCCACGGCAAGAACCTGGGCGCCGACAAGACTCGCGAACTGTGCCGTGCCTACGCCTCCGAGCAGATCGAAGGGCAGAAGTCCGAATTCATCCGCCTGGGTGTATTGGGTGACTGGGCCAATCCCTACAAGACCATGAACTTCAAGAACGAGGCCGGTGAAATTCGCGCCTTGGCCGAAATCGTCAAGGGCGGTTTCGTGTTCAAGGGCCTCAAGCCCGTGAACTGGTGCTTTGACTGCGGTTCGGCGCTGGCTGAAGCGGAAGTCGAGTACGAAGATAAAAAGTCCTCGACCATCGACGTGGCGTTCCCGATTGCCGACGACGCCAAGCTGGCCGCAGCCTTTGGCCTGGCGAGCCTGTCCAAGCCTGCCGCCATCGTGATCTGGACCACCACCCCGTGGACCATTCCCGCCAACCAGGCGTTGAACGTGCACCCCGAGTTCACCTACGCCCTGGTGGATGTCGGTGATCGCCTGCTGGTGCTGGCCGAAGAACTGGTCGAAGCCTGCCTGACCCGCTACAACCTGCAGGGCGCGGTGATTGCCACGACCACGGGTGCGGCGCTGGAACTGATCAATTTCCGTCACCCGTTCTATGACCGTCTGTCGCCGATCTACCTGGCTGACTACGTCGAGCTGGGCGCCGGCACCGGCGTGGTTCACTGCTCGCCCGCGTATGGCGTGGACGACTTTGTGATCTGCAAGCAATACGGCCTGGTCAACGACGACATTATCAACCCCGTGCAAAGCAATGGCGTCTACTCGCCGTCGCTGGAGTTCTTCGGTGGCCAGTTCATCTTCAAGGCCAACCCGGCAATCGTTGAAAAACTGTCGGAAGTCGGTGCGCTGCTGCACACCGAAACCATCAGCCACAGCTACATGCACTGCTGGCGCCACAAGACCCCGCTGATCTACCGCGCGACGGCGCAGTGGTTCATCGGCATGGACAAGGAGCCGGTCGCCGGCGAGACCTTGCGCAAGCGCGCGATCAAAGCCATCGAAGACACCCAGTTCGTCCCGGCCTGGGGCCAGGCACGCCTGCACTCGATGATCGCCAATCGTCCGGACTGGTGCATCTCCCGCCAGCGCAACTGGGGCGTGCCGATCCCGTTCTTCCTGAACAAGGAAAGCGGCGAGCTGCACCCACGTACCGTCGAGCTGATGGAAGTGGTGGCCCAGCGCGTCGAACAGGAAGGCATCGAAGCCTGGTTCAAGCTGGACGCCGCCGAACTGCTGGGCGATGAAGCGCCGCAATACGACAAGATCAGCGACACCCTCGACGTCTGGTTCGACTCGGGCACCACGCACTGGCACGTCCTGCGCGGTTCGCACCCGATGGGCCACGAGAGCGGTCCGCGTGCGGACCTGTACCTGGAAGGCTCTGACCAGCACCGTGGTTGGTTCCACTCGTCCTTGCTGACCGGTTGCGCGATCGACGATCACGCACCGTACCGCGAGTTGCTGACCCACGGTTTCACAGTCGACGAGAACGGTCGCAAGATGTCCAAGTCGCTGGGCAACGTGATCGCCCCGCAAAAGGTCAACGACACCCTGGGCGCCGATATCATGCGCTTGTGGGTGGCTTCCACCGACTACTCGGGTGAGATGGCAGTTTCGGAGCAGATCCTGCAGCGCAGCGCCGATGCCTACCGGCGTATCCGCAATACCGCACGTTTCATGCTGTCGAACCTGACCGGTTTCAATCCGGCCACCGATCTCCTGCCGGCCGAGGACATGCTCGCCCTGGACCGTTGGGCGGTGGACCGCACCTTGTTGCTGCAACGCGAGTTGCAGGAGCATTACGGCGAATACCGCTTCTGGAACGTGTACTCGAAAATCCACAATTTCTGCGTGCAGGAGTTGGGTGGTTTCTACCTCGACATCATCAAGGACCGCCAGTACACCACCGGCGCCAACAGCAAGGCTCGCCGTTCGGCGCAGACCGCGCTGTATCACATCTCCGAAGCGCTGGTGCGCTGGATCGCGCCGATCCTGGCGTTCACCGCCGATGAGCTGTGGGAGTACCTGCCGGGCGAGCGCAACGAGTCCGTGATGCTCAACACCTGGTACGAAGGCCTGAGCGAATTGCCGGCCGACTTCGAACTGGGCCGCGAGTACTGGGAAGGCGTGATGGCGGTCAAGGTCGCGGTGAACAAGGAACTGGAAGTCCAGCGTGCGGCCAAGGCCGTGGGCGGCAACCTGCAGGCCGAAGTCACGCTGTTCGCCGAGGACGGCCTGACTGCTGATCTGGGCAAGCTGAGCAACGAACTGCGCTTCGTGCTGATCACCTCGACCGCCAGCCTGGCGCCATTCGCCCAGGCTCCGGCCGATGCGGTGGCGACCGAGGTGCCGGGTCTCAAGCTCAAAGTGGTCAAATCGGCCTTCGCCAAGTGCGCCCGTTGCTGGCACTGCCGTGAAGACGTCGGGGTGAACCCGGAGCACCCGGAAATCTGCGGTCGTTGCGTCGACAACATCAGCGGCGCCGGCGAGGTCCGTCACTATGCCTAATCCATCCGGGACTGATTCAGCCGGTCGTTTCGGGCGTTTGGGCTGGCTCGTGCTGAGCCTGCTGGTGCTGGTCATCGACCAGGTCAGCAAGGCTCACTTCGAGGGCAGCCTGGAAATGTTCCAGCAGATCGTGGTCATTCCCGACTACTTCAGCTGGACCCTGGCCTACAACACCGGCGCCGCTTTCAGCTTCCTCGCTGATGGCGGCGGTTGGCAGCGCTGGCTGTTCGCCCTGATCGCCATCGTTGTCAGTGCGGTGCTGGTGGTGTGGCTCAAGCGCCTGGGGCGTGATGACACCTGGCTTGCGGTTGCGCTGGCGTTGGTGCTCGGCGGTGCGCTGGGTAACCTGTACGACCGCATTGCCCTGGGCCATGTGATCGACTTCATCCTGGTGCATTGGCAAAACCGTTGGTACTTCCCGGCGTTCAACTTTGCCGACAGTGCGATCACTGTCGGTGCGATCATGCTGGCGCTGGATATGTTCAAAAGCAAAAAAACCGGAGAGACCGTTCATGACTGAACAGGTATTGGCCGAGCAACGCATCGGTCAGAACACGGAAGTCACTTTGCATTTCGCATTGCGCCTGGAGAATGGCGACACGGTCGACAGCACGTTCGATAAGGCGCCGGCGACCTTCAAGGTCGGCGACGGCAACCTGCTGCCGGGGTTTGAAGCGGCACTGTTCGGTTTCAAGGCCGGCGACAAACGCACCCTGCAGATCCTGCCGGAAAACGCTTTTGGCCAGCCCAACCCGCAGAACGTACAGATCATCCCGCGCTCGCAGTTCCAGGACATGGACTTGTCGGAAGGCCTGCTGGTGATCTTCAATGATGCGGCGAATACCGAGTTGCCGGGCGTGGTCAAAACGTTTGATGACGCTCAGGTGACCGTCGACTTCAACCATCCGTTGGCCGGTAAAACCTTGACCTTTGATGTTGAAATCATCGACGTTAAAGCAATCTGATTGACCTGCCCCCTGTAGGAGCGAGCTTGCTCGCGAAAAACCTGAGGACGCCGCGTTTAATCTGGATAAACGCGTTATCGTTAACGTTTTTCGCGAGCAAGCTCGCTCCTACAGCAACGGGGGCGCATTGAATTTTCGCGCGCAAGACACGAGGCACAGTATGCAAATCAAACTCGCCAACCCCCGTGGCTTCTGCGCGGGCGTGGACCGGGCGATCGAAATCGTCAACCGTGCCCTGGAAGTTTTCGGACCGCCCATCTATGTGCGTCATGAAGTGGTCCACAACAAATTCGTGGTCGAAGACCTGCGCGCGCGTGGTGCGATCTTTGTCGAAGAGCTGGATCAGGTCCCGGATGACGTGATTGTCATCTTCAGTGCCCACGGGGTTTCCCAGGCTGTGCGTACCGAGGCTGCAGGCCGTGGCCTCAAAGTCTTCGACGCCACTTGCCCGCTGGTGACCAAGGTGCATATCGAGGTCGCGCGCTACAGTCGCGACGGCCGTGAATGCATCCTGATCGGCCATGCCGGCCATCCGGAAGTCGAAGGCACCATGGGGCAGTACGATGCCGGCAATGGTGGTGCGATTTACCTGGTAGAGGACGAAAAAGACGTCGCCGCGTTGCAGGTGGAAAACCCTGAAAGGTTGGCGTTCGTGACGCAAACCACGTTATCCATGGATGACACCAGTCGCGTCATCGATGCCCTGCGTTCGCGTTTCCCTGCCATTGGCGGGCCGCGCAAGGACGATATCTGCTACGCCACACAAAATCGCCAGGATGCCGTCAAGCAACTCGCCGATGAGTGCGACGTGGTGCTGGTGGTGGGCAGTCCCAACAGTTCCAACTCCAACCGTCTGCGGGAACTGGCCGAGCGCATGGGCACCCCGGCGTACCTGATCGATGGCGCCGAAGATTTGCAGCGCGGTTGGTTCGATGGCATCCAGCGTATCGGTATCACCGCCGGGGCTTCGGCTCCGGAAGTCCTGGTGCGTGGTGTGATCCAGCAACTGCAGGCATGGGGCGCAACAGGCGCCGATGAGCTGGCGGGGCGCGAGGAAAACATCACCTTTTCCATGCCCAAGGAGCTGCGGGTTCGTTCGCTGCTCTGAGGTTCAGGCCACCCACATAACTCCGGCATAACGCCTGCTCGGTCTTGTCACTGCGCAGGCTGATACGCCCGCTGGGCGCCAGCACCACCTGGTACAGACTCAACGGCTGCTCGGTTGCACAGACATGCACGGTGCCGGCCCTGAAACCGCCTGTCGATAATAGCGGTTCACCCAGGGCGCTGAAGCGAATCTGGGTCCGCACCGGTGTATTGCCCACAATCGGTATGCGTCCGCTGTCCTGACGCTCCAGCAATATCGGGTTGGCATCGTCCAGGTGACCGCGCCCATTCAAGTCCACTATCACTTTCCAGCCCAGGCTCCAGTCATCGTCCAGCGCGTGGATAATCACGCTTCGATTGCGCGCAATTGCCTCCGTACGCGCGTAGCGCAGGCCGCCAGCCAGTGTTTGCGCGGCGCTCTGCTGTCGTTGTGATTCCAGCAGACTCTTGAAGCCGGGTACCGCCAACTGAGCCAGGAAACCGCTCAATACCAAAGCGAACAGCAGTTCGATCAAGGTAAAACCTCGTTGCCTCATGCGTCGTCCCTCCGTGGACGTTCTGTCACCTGGTGTTGGCCAAACCTGAAAAAGACGGGCGGTCAGATGACAGTCACAGTTATAGCGTCGAAGTCAGCGTGTTGAATGATGGCCTTCCTGGCCAAAGTATTTCGCGTTATTCCGTGGGGCTGCGCGGCTGGCTGAGCAACGCTAGTCTTGGGTGAGCGGGGCCACTCCTGCTTATTTGATGACCTTCGACATGGATGACGATGGTAATGAATGCGTGCCCGGTAAGCTCTTGTGCTGTATCTGTCGCCCCCGGGCAGGCAGGTATGAGTTTGATTGAAGTGTTGGTTTCGGTATTGGTCCTCGGCGTCGGCTTGCTGGGAGCGGCCGCGGTCCAGCTGAATGCGCTCAAGTACACCGACAGTTCCCGAATGATCAGTCAGGCGAGTTTTATCGCCTATGACATGCTCGACCGGATTCGCGCCAACGCTGGCGCGGACTACGCGTGGGAAAATCACGGCGTTGCCCCCGCCCTTGCGTCGACGGCGAGTGTGCGGGATGTGGATTTGCACGACTTTGAAGCGAATGTCAGCGGTTTTGCGGGAAAAACCGCCAAAGGCTCGATTGCCGTCAGTCAGCGAGAGGTCAGCATCCGCATCAGTTGGGATGACGCCCGGGGGGCCAGCGTCGGCGAGGCCCGAGAAACCTTCGTGCTTGCCAGCCGTATTGCCGTCGACCCGAGACCGGCGCAATGAGCCGTGCGAATTCGGGTTTTGGGCTGGTTGAGTTGCTATTGACGCTGGCCTTGGGGCTGCTCGTGATATTGGCGGCTATCCAGGTGTCACTTGCAGCCCGGAGTATTTATGCCAGCCAGCATGCATCGGCGTTCCTGCAGGATGATGCGCGATTTATCCTGAGCAAGATGATCCGGGAAATTCGCCTGGCAGGCATGTTCGGTTGCATGGCGCTCCCATCCATCAGCGATGCGCCGGTGGATTTCTCCCGGCCCGTCGGCTGGTTCGCCGAGGGCGGCTCAACCAGCCTGACGCTGGTCACCGCGGATGTTGGCGTCCAGGGCAGCAAGCCTGACTGGACGGTGCTGTCCAATTGCGTCGAAAGTGCCCGAGCCTATGCGGGATCACCCAAGCCGGAAGCAGGGCAGATCAGTTTTCCCATTCGTAAGCTGACCTACACCTTTGAGTCGGGTCAATTGAAGCTCAGTACTCCCGCGTTTCCGGCCAAGGTCGTGCTGGTGGATAACGTGCGCACGTTTGAACTCAGTTTCGGGGTCGCAGCTGCGCCGGAGTCCGGTGTGGTGGCGCGGTACGATAGCCAGCCCGATGACCCGTCCCTGATCCGTAGTGTTCGAGTGGTGCTGACCCTCGAGGATCCAGGCGGCCATGTCCGAGACCAGACGTACGGCATGGTAGCCGCCCTGCGTAATCGTCTTGAATAGCGGGCGCGCGGCAGCAGGGCAGAAAGGCATGGTCTTGCTGATCAGCCTGGTGCTTTTGCTGTTGTTGACGCTGATTGGCATGTCTTCGATGCAAGGCGCCACTGTGCAGGAAAAACTCGCTGGCAGTCTCAGGCACCGCAACCAGTCCTTTCAGGCCGCGGAAAGCGGGCTCCGCTTTGGCGAGTCCGCCATACAGGCGCCAGGGTTTGAGCTGCCTCCCTGCCTGACCGAGGTCAGCTGTGCGCCACCTCGCGAATCGATTTCGGTCGGCGTTCCGGGTGTCGATCCGGTCTCGGCGGTCAGTTGGGTCGGTATGAAGCAAGGGGTCTACGGCATTCAGAACCTGGGGCGCGGAGTGGGGCAGGCGCATTTGCCGCCAGAGACCCCGGCGACTCTGTATCGGGTCACCGCTGTAGGGGTCAGCGGCCACTCGCGCACGGTGCTGGAGACGGTCTATGCCCGGGTACTCCCCGGGGATGCGAGGGGTGAGCGATTCCGACGAGTCTTGTGGCGACAACTTCACTAGGTGGGCTGCGCAATGAACAGTATCCGCAACGGATTTAGCCTGATCGAGTTATTGATTGCGCTGGCGATCATCGCCACCTTGTCTGGAGTGGCCTATCCCGGCTACATCGCCCACATGAAAAAGGTGTATCGCACGGAAATCGTCGGGTTACTTACCGAACAAGCACAGCGTCTGGAGCGGCATTACCTGAGAAATGGCTCTTTTATTGATGCAACGGGCGTCAGCGCTGGTAACGATCGCTATAGAATCACGGTGATGTTGAATGCGCAGGACTTCAGCTTGATCGCTACGCCGTTCACCAGCGCAATGGCGGGTGACCGATGTGGTGACTTCAGCTTGACCAGTAGCGGAGCGCGAACCAATCCGGGTGCGGAACCTGGCGTAACCCGCCAAGAGTGTTGGGGGCGATGAAGGCATTGGAGCTACGAAGGGGGCTGCAGCGCACTTTCTTTTTATTGGCTGGATCAAATAATGACTAAGCAGCAAACAGTGATTGTCGGTGGCGGTGTTATCGGGTTGTTGACGGCATTCAATCTGGCGACCCAGGGACAGGCGGTGGCTTTGCTTGACCGTTCGGCGCTGGGGCAAGAGTCGTCCTGGGCGGGTGGCGGGATTGTTTCGCCGTTGTACCCGTGGCGCTACAGCCCGGCAGTCACTGCGTTGGCGCATTGGTCACAGGATTTTTATCCACAGTTGGCCGAGCGTCTCTTCGCGGCCACGGGCGTCGATCCGGAGGTGCATACCACGGGGTTGTACTGGCTGGATCTGGAGGATGAGGCCGAGGCGCTCGCCTGGGCTGTTCGCGAAGGCCGGCCGTTGAGTCCGGTGGATGTTTCAGCAGCCCGTGATGCCGTCCCGGTACTGGGCCCTGGATTTTCCCGGGCCATTTACATGGCGGATGTGGCTAACGTACGAAACCCACGGTTGGTCAAATCCCTCAAGGCTGCGTTGCTGGCCTTGCCCGGTGTGACGATTCATGAGCAGTGCGCGGTAGAAGGGTTCATTCGCGAGGGTGAGAGGATTGTCGGGGTCAATACCGCCTCTGGCGAGATACGCGGCGAGCATGTGGTCCTTGCGGCTGGCGCCTGGAGTGGGGAACTGCTGAACAGCCTTGGCCTCGTGTTGCCGGTGGAGCCGGTCAAGGGGCAGATGATCTTGTACAAGTGTGCGCCGGATTTTCTTTCGCGCATGGTTCTGGCAAAGGGGCGTTATGCCATTCCGCGCCGCGATGGGCATATTCTGATTGGCAGCACGCTGGAGCATGCAGGCTTCGACAAGACGCCGACCGAAAATGCCCTGGAAAGCCTGAAAGTGTCGGCTGTAGAGTTGATTCCGGCCCTGGTTGATGCCGAGGTCGTGGGGCATTGGGCGGGATTACGGCCTGGATCGCCGCAAGGTATTCCTTACATCGGCGAGGTGCCTGGCTTTGAAGGGTTATGGCTCAACTGCGGGCATTACCGCAATGGATTGGTACTGGCGCCGGCGTCCTGCGAGTTATTTGCGGATCTGCTGCTCGGGCGCCAGCCAATCATTGATCCCGCACCTTATGCGCCGGCCGGACGGATTTAACCGGCGGCATCCATCAGGCCCGGAGCGGCTGTACTCGCTCCGGCAGTTGATTTCAACGCTCGATGGATCTGGGGCCTTGTTCCAGGTGCGCTTGGGTGCAATACCACTCTTGACGCTGGCTCAGCGCCCGATCCTGGGGCAGGTGCACGCCGCAGTGCGAGCAGCGCACCATCGGCGCCGCGCTTTGCTCGTTGGGCCGTTGTTGCGTGGAGGCAGGACGCTTGAGCCGGCGCCACAGCCATATCGCGGCGGCAATCAGGGCAATCCAGAACAGTAGACGAACCATGGGAGGTAGCTTCTCGACAGGGAATGCGCCAGTTTAGCCAAGGACGCCGTCGCCGCACAGGGCCATACAGTCGCGGCATGAAAAAGGAGCCTCGCGGGCTCCTTTTTGATGTTGCCGAGCGGTCTCAGTCAAAGACGCCAAACGTCATGTAGCTGAACCACGAGCGGTCTTCATTGTTGCCGAGCGCTTCGGGTTCCTGCTCTTCAATCACGTCGCCGTTTTCATCCTGGGGTTTCAATTCCGCAGGAATGGCGTCCTTGGCATCCTGGTACTGCTTGATCACGTCCTGGTTGGCACGGGTTTCGCCCGGTGGCAGCGGTGGACGGGATTCGATCAGGCCCAGGGTGTATTTGCTCAACCACGAGCGGTTGTCCGCTTCGGCAACCTGTGGGACGAACTGGCCGTCCTGCAGGCTCGGATGATCCGGGTAGTTGAGTTTCAAGGTTTCCAGGCTGGTGGCCGCCAGTTGGTCCAGATGCAGGCGCTGATAGGCCTCGGTCATCACGGCCAGGCCGTCGCCCACCGACGGGGTTTCCTGGAAGTTTTCCACTACGTAGCGGCCACGGTTGGCGGCTGCTACATAGGCCTGACGGCTCAGGTAGTAATGCGCCACATGGATTTCGTAGGACGCCAGCAGGTTGCGCAGGTAGATCATGCGCTGCTTGGCGTCTGGAGCGTAGCGGCTGTTGGGGAAGCGGCTGGTCAGCTGGGCGAACTCGTTATAGGAGTCGCGAGCGGCACCGGGGTCACGCTTGGTCATGTCCAGCGGCAGGAAGCGCGCCAGCAGGCCGACGTCCTGGTCAAACGAGGTCAGGCCCTTGAGGTAGTAGGCGTAATCCACGTTCGGGTGCTGCGGGTGCAGACGGATAAAACGCTCGGCGGCGGACTTGGCAGCTTCCGGCTCGGCATTCTTGTAGTTGGCGTAGATCAGCTCGAGCTGGGCCTGGTCGGCATAGCGGCCAAACGGGTAACGCGACTCCAGCGCCTTGAGCTTGGCGGTAGCGCTGGTGTAGCTATTATTGTCCAGATCGGTCTGAGCTTGCTGGTACAGCTCGACTTCGCTGAGGTTTTCGTCAACGACGTCCTTGGTTGACGAGCAAGCAGCAGTCATGGCGAGGATGGCGATCAGCAGCAGGTGTTTCACTTGCATGGCGGCTTGCGTCCCTATGACGGCCGCTGTCTTGGGCGGGGCCGTCCTGTTATGATGAGTGCCCCGTTGAAAGCCTCGGGGCAAAAGACGCCGTATTTAACCACAAGCGCGCAGCCGAAACCAAAGGCTGTGCCACGCCTAGTCTGAGCATGTCCGATAAAATTGAACTTCGCGCAGAGGTGCCGTCCGAATTGGGCGGCCAACGCCTCGATCAAGTCGCCGCACAATTATTCGCTGAGCACTCGCGCTCGCGCCTTTCCGCCTGGATCAAAGACGGCCGCCTGACTGTGGATGGAGCGGTTATCCGCCCGCGAGACATAGTCCATGGCGGTGCGATCCTGGAGCTGACTGCCGAGCAGGAAGCCCAGGGAGAATGGATTGCCCAGGACATCGAGCTGGATATCGTCTATGAAGACGACGACATCCTGGTCATCAACAAACCCGCGGGCCTGGTGGTTCACCCGGCGGCCGGGCACGCTGATGGCACTTTGCTCAATGCCCTGTTGCACCATGTGCCGGACATCATCAATGTCCCGCGCTGCGGCATTGTCCACCGCCTGGACAAGGACACCACCGGTCTGATGGTGGTGGCCAAGACCATTCAGGCGCAGACGCAGCTGGTAACACAACTGCAAAGCCGCAGCGTCAGCCGGATCTACGAATGCATCGTGATCGGTGTGGTCGTGGCCGGTGGCAAGATCAATGCGCCCATCGGTCGCCACGGCCAGCAGCGCCAGCGCATGGCGGTGATGGAGGGCGGCAAACAGGCTGTCAGTCATTACCGCGTGCTGGAGCGTTTCCGCTCCCACACCCATGTGCGGGTCAAGCTGGAAACCGGCCGGACCCACCAGATTCGGGTGCATATGGCGCACATCAACTTTCCGTTGGTCGGCGACCCGGCCTATGGCGGCCGCTTCCGCATTCCGCCAGCGGCCAGTCAGACCATGGTTGAATCGCTCAAGACATTCCCGCGCCAGGCCTTGCATGCACGCTTCCTGGAACTGGATCATCCGACGAGCGGTAAGCGAATGAGCTGGGAATCGCCACTGCCGGACGATTTTGTCTGGTTGTTGTCGCTGCTCAAGCAGGATCGCGAGGCGTTTGTCGGGTGAGTGACTGGCTGATTCCTGACTGGCCTGCGCCTATCGGGGTGAAAGCCTGTGTCACCACGCGTGCGGGCGGCGTCAGTCTGGCGCCGTTCGACAGCCTCAATCTTGGCGACCATGTCGAGGACCGCCTTGAGGCCGTCCTTGAGAATCGTCGCCGTCTCACCGACGCGTTCAATATCCAGCCGGCCTGGCTGCGCCAGGTTCATGGTGTCAACGTGGTCGAAGCCGATCCTGGCCGGATTGCCGAAGCCGACGGCAGTTGGACCAGCGCCCCGGGCATCGCGTGCACGGCGATGACCGCGGACTGCTTGCCGGCCTTGTTTTGCACGCGAGACGGTACCCGCGTCGCCGCCGCCCATGCCGGTTGGCGGGGGTTGGCGGCGGGTGTGTTGGAGGCGACGGTCGACTCTCTGCAGGTTGAGCCTGACCAAGTGCTGGTCTGGCTGGGCCCTGCCATCGGTCCGCAGGCCTTCGAAGTTGGCCCGGAAGTGCGTGAAGCCTTTATGCGGCGGCATCCGCAAACCTCGCAAGCCTTCGCCCCCAGCCAGGCCCCGGGCAAGTTCATGGCCGACATCTATCAGTTGGCGCGTCTGCGCCTGGCTGCTCATGGAATAACGGCGGTCTACGGTGGCGGTTTCTGCACCGTGAACGACCCGCGCTTCTTTTCTTACCGTCGCAGTCCTCGCACCGGTCGATTTGCCTCCCTTATCTGGCTCGAACGCTAGACTCTGCTGATCCATATCAAGCATCGCTCGCTTGATTCTTCCAGAATCCACCCCATCTATAAGGGCATCTGGCAGGTTTCTTCATTCAGGATGTGTTTCTCGCGAGCACGCTCGCTCCTACATAGCTCCGGCCTGCTCAAAAGGAAGGTGACTAATGCGTATTGATCGTTTAACCAGCAAATTACAATTGGCGTTATCGGACTCACAATCACTGGCGGTTGGCCTCGACCATCCGGCCATCGAGCCTGCGCACTTGATGCAGGCGCTTCTCGAGCAGCAGGGTGGTTCTATCAAGCCCCTGTTGATGCAGGTGGGCTTCGACGTCAACAGCCTGCGCAAGGAATTGAGCAAAGAGCTCGATCAACTGCCGAAAATCCAGAATCCCACGGGCGACGTGAACATGTCCCAGGATTTGGCGCGCCTGCTCAATCAGGCTGACCGCCTGGCCCAGCAGAAGGGCGACCAATTCATTTCCAGTGAACTGGTGTTGCTCGCCGCCATGGATGACAACAGCAAACTCGGCAAGCTGTTGCTGGGCCAAGGCGTGAGCAAAAAAGCCCTGGAAAACGCCATCAACAATCTGCGTGGCGGCGAGGCGGTGAACGACCCCAATCATGAGGAGTCCCGTCAGGCCCTGGATAAATACACTGTCGATCTGACCAAGCGCGCCGAAGACGGCAAGCTGGACCCGGTGATCGGCCGGGACGATGAAATCCGGCGCACCATTCAGGTCCTGCAGCGCCGTACCAAAAACAACCCGGTGTTGATCGGTGAGCCCGGCGTGGGTAAAACCGCGATTGCCGAGGGCCTGGCCCAGCGCATCATTAATGGTGAAGTGCCGGACGGCCTCAAGGGCAAGCGCCTGCTCTCCCTGGACATGGGGGCGTTGATCGCCGGTGCGAAGTTCCGTGGCGAGTTCGAAGAGCGCCTGAAATCCCTGCTGAATGAATTGTCGAAGCAGGAAGGGCAGATCATTCTGTTTATCGACGAACTGCACACCATGGTCGGCGCCGGTAAAGGCGAAGGTTCCATGGATGCCGGCAACATGCTCAAGCCCGCCCTGGCGCGCGGCGAGCTGCACTGCGTCGGTGCTACCACGCTCAACGAATATCGCCAGTACATCGAGAAAGATGCTGCGTTGGAGCGGCGCTTCCAGAAAGTCCTGGTGGAAGAGCCCAGCGAAGAAGACACCATCGCGATCCTGCGTGGCCTGAAAGAGCGCTATGAGGTCCACCACAAGGTGGCAATCACCGACGGCGCGATCATTGCGGCGGCCAAGCTGAGCCATCGCTATATCACCGACCGTCAGTTGCCGGACAAGGCCATCGACTTGATCGACGAGGCGGCCAGTCGCATCCGCATGGAGATCGACTCCAAGCCGGAAGTGTTGGATCGCCTGGAGCGGCGCCTGATTCAACTGAAAGTCGAATCCCAGGCGCTGAAAAAAGAGGACGACGACGCGGCCAAGAAACGCCTGGAAAAACTCAAGGAAGAAATCGTCCGTCTGGAGCGTGAGTATTCGGACCTCGAGGAAATCTGGACCTCGGAAAAAGCCGAAGTACAGGGTTCCGCGCAGATCCAGCTGAAGATCGAGCAATCACGTCAGGAACTGGAAGCCGCCCGCCGCAAAGGCGACCTGAACCGCATGGCCGAATTGCAGTACGGGGTGATTCCGGACCTGGAGCGCAGCCTGCAAATGGTCGACCAGCACGGTCACAGCGAAAACCAGTTGCTGCGCAGCAAGGTGACCGAGGAAGAAATTGCCGAGGTGGTGTCCAAGTGGACCGGCATTCCGGTGTCGAAAATGCTTGAGGGCGAGCGCGACAAGCTGCTGAAGATGGAAAGTCTGTTGCACCAGCGCGTCATCGGCCAGGAAGAGGCCGTGGTGGCGGTGTCCAACGCGGTACGGCGTTCCAGGGCCGGCTTGTCCGACCCGAACCGTCCGAGCGGCTCGTTCATGTTCCTCGGCCCGACCGGTGTGGGTAAGACCGAGCTGTGCAAGGCATTGGCGGAGTTCCTTTTCGATACCGAAGAGGCCATGGTGCGTATCGATATGTCCGAGTTCATGGAGAAACATTCCGTGGCTCGCCTGATCGGGGCGCCGCCAGGCTATGTGGGTTACGAAGAAGGCGGTTATCTGACCGAAGCGGTACGCCGCAAGCCTTACTCGGTCATTCTGCTGGATGAGGTCGAGAAGGCTCACCCGGATGTGTTCAACGTGTTGCTGCAAGTGTTGGAAGATGGCCGTCTGACGGACAGCCACGGACGCACCGTGGATTTCCGGAATACGGTGATCGTGATGACCTCCAACCTGGGGTCGGTACAGATCCAGGAACTGGTAGGGGATCGTGAAGCCCAGCGTGCGGCGGTGATGGATGCGCTGACCACTCACTTCCGCCCGGAATTCATCAACCGGGTCGATGAAGTGGTGATCTTCGAGCCTCTGGCGCGGGATCAGATCGCCGGCATTACCGAGATTCAGTTGGGACGCCTGCGCAGCCGCCTGGCCGAACGCGAGTTGTCCCTGGAGCTGAGCCGAGAGGCGTTGGACAAGCTGATCGCGGTCGGTTACGACCCGGTGTATGGCGCACGGCCGTTGAAGCGTGCGATCCAGCGCTGGATCGAGAACCCGCTGGCCCAGCTGATTCTGTCGGGCAGCTTCATGCCAGGCACCAGCGTGACAGCGACGGTTGAGAACGACGAAATCGTTTTCCACTGAAACTGCCGGGGTTATTGTGGGAGCGAGCTGGCTCGCGAAGAACCTGAGAGCGCCGCGTTACTCAAGCATTGCTGCGTTATCGTTTAGGTTTTTCGCGAGCAACGGCTAGGCGCGCCCCTTGCTCCTACAACCGTATTGCCGCGTAGCAGGGTCTTTTTTTCGATAGGGCGTTGAACTGTAAGGCAAAGGCTTGTAAAGTGCGCCCCGCAGCAACGTCAGCCCACGGGTTTCTTCTCCCCAAGAAGAAATCCGAAACAAGCGCAAATCATTGTCTTAAAAGCAATTTAAAGGGTTGACAGGGGTTTTTAAGATTGTAGAATAGCGCGCCTCAGAGACATGAACGTAGCGATACTGACGGGTCGAAGAGAAGGCAGTAGGCAGTAAAGTAGTACTTTGAAATATGTAGTTCCGTGATAGCTCAGTCGGTAGAGCAAATGACTGTTAATCATTGGGTCCCAGGTTCGAGTCCTGGTCACGGAGCCAATTTCAAACCGGGGTATAGCGCAGTCCGGTAGCGCGCCTGCTTTGGGAGCAGGATGTCAGGAGTTCGAATCCCCTTACCCCGACCATATTTGGGTCGTTAGCTCAGTTGGTAGAGCAGTTGGCTTTTAACCAATTGGTCGTAGGTTCGAATCCCACACGACCCACCATTTTTGAGACCAGTTAACACTGGAATCGAATCTTAAGATCAGAGGCCAAAAGCGCTGATCGAAGAAGGCGACTTGAAAAGGTCGCCTTTTTTTTACCGGGGTATAGCGCAGTCCGGTAGCGCGCCTGCTTTGGGAGCAGGATGTCAGGAGTTCGAATCCCCTTACCCCGACCATATTAAAAATCCCCGTATCGACAGATACGGGGATTTTTTTTGCCTGTACGTCCTGAAAGCAGCGCAGATCAGATGTGGGAGCAAGCCCCCACATTGACCGAGTCCCATCCGGGACCGTGGTATCAGTGCAGCTTGAGACGCGGCTCGGTGCCCCGGCCGATCTTGCTTCCCAGCATCAGCATCGCGGTGCGAAAGACCCCGTACAGCGCCATCTGGTGCATGCGGTACAACGACACATAAAACATCCGTGCCAGCCAGCCTTCCAGCATCACGCTGCCCGTCAGGTTGCCCATCAAGTTACCCACCGCCGAAAAACGCGACAGCGAGATCAGTGAGCCGTAGTCGGTGTACGTGTAGGTGGGCAGTGTCTTGCCTTCAATACGCAGTTTCAGCGACTTGGCCAGCAGCGACGCCTGCTGATGGGCTGCCTGCGCGCGTGGCGGTACGTTGCGATCAGTGCCCGGTTGAGGGCAGGCAGCGCAGTCGCCGAAGGCGAAGATGTTTTCGTCGCGGGTGGTCTGCAGCGTCGGCAGTACCTGCAGTTGATGGATGCGGTTGGTTTCCAGGCCGTCGATGTCCTTGAGAAACGCCGGCGCGCGGATACCGGCGGCCCAGACCTTGAGGCTGGCTGGAATCACTTGGCCGCTGCTGGTGATCAAGCTGTCGGCGGTGACTTCGCTCACGGCCGAGTTGGTCATCAGCGTGACTCCGAGCTTCTCCAGGGTCTTGTGCACAGGCCCGCTGATACGCTCCGGCAGGGCCGGCAGGACTCGCGGGCCGGCTTCGATGAGGGTGATATGCATGTTTTCCGGCTTGATCCGGTCCAGGCCATAGGCTGCCAGTTCATGGGCGGCGTTATGCAGTTCGGCGGCCAATTCGACGCCAGTGGCGCCGGCACCCACGATCGCTACGCTGATTTGCTCCACCGTATCGGTTTGCCCGGCATGGGCGCGCAGGTAGTGATTGAGCAATTGCTGGTGGAAACGCTCGGCTTGCTTGCGCGTGTCCAGGAACAGACAGTGCTGGGCCGCGCCTTCGGTGCCGAAATCATTGGTGGTGCTGCCGACGGCAATGACCAGGCTGTCGTAACTCAAGACGCGTGCGGGCACCAGTTCCCGGCCTTCCTCATCGAGGGTCGCGGCCAATTGGATTTTCTTCTGCTCACGATCAAGCCCACTCATGCGCCCCAGCTGGAACTCGAAGTGGTTCCATTTTGCCTGGGCGACATAGTTGAGTTCGTCTTCCGAGGAGTTCAGCGAGCCGGCGGCGACCTCATGCAGCAGAGGTTTCCAGATGTGGGTCAGGTTAGTGTCCACCAGCGTGATGCTGGCGGTGCCGCGCTTGCCCAGAGTCTTGCCCAGGCGGGTAGCCAACTCCAGGCCGCCGGCGCCGCCGCCGACGATAATAATACGATGGGTCATGGGGATATCTCGCAAGGCTAAAGGAAATCGGTGCAATTACCCGAGCGAGCGCAAGGCAGCTCATAGCGTCAGGTAACTCAGGAAACGGCTCAAAAGACCCAGTCCGATCACCACCATCAGGATCACGCCAAGGAGCAGCCACGGCCGGAAAGGCTTGCGCTCGACCTGGTGCTGGGACAGTTGCAGGTACTCTTCGACATGCTGTTGGTCGTCGGGGTTCAGGCGGCTGGTCATAAGGGCCTCGTCAGGTAGACGTTGCAAAGGCGGCGAACGTTACACAAGCATAGCCGTTGAACCTTGCGGCTTTCGTTCTTTGGCAGTCGGCAGGGAAAATTGCCTGCTCTTTGTATCACCAGGCTTGGCATTTCGCCATGTGGGCGCTTGGCTCAAAGGCTGATGCCGACATCAAAGACGATGCTGCGTCCCAGATTATTCCGCAAAAAGTCCGGAGCGTCGGGATGCGCGAACAGCACCCTGGCGAATGTCGGGCCGACCAGGGACAGCGAGCGCCAACCCTGGCGCAAGTATTCGGTGGGGGGCGGGAAATGGCTGTTCAGATCCAGTACTTCGCGCTTGAGGCTGGCGAACGCGACGATGTCCAGCTCTGCGAGGTCCATGCCGCGCTCTTTATAGTTGTGGGCTTTCTTGCGCAAGGTCGGGGCCAGGCGCAGTAGAAATTCATGGGCGGGGATGCGCTTGGGTTTGGCCTCGCGCCGCACCAGTTGGCTCAAGGAGAAAGCACTGCGTCGGCGTAGCAGCTCGTCGCGCCATTCGTCGTTGAGGCGCCGGCCCTCGTCTAGAACAAAAAACACCTCGAAGCTGGCGTCGCGAAACAGCACGTCCGGCGGCTCTTGCCCGGCAGCATGAAATTCTTCGGCGCGGTAGGGCACATTCAATCCTTGCAGCAGACGCTGGCAGACCCAACGCTCACGCTCCCATTTGCGGGCATTGGACAGGAACGCATTGGCTTGTTCGGCCGCTATGGTCAGCAGGCGCAAATAATCTGAGTCATCCATGGCCCAAGCTTAGCGTTCAAATGATGACTGCAGGAAGTCCTGCTGCAAAAGCTCGGTGTAAACTGCCACTCGGTCGGTGGCTTTGCACAAGGAGTTCGCAGTGAAGTGTTCTGTTGTGATGTTTCTGAGTCTTTTGTCGCCGGGGGGCCGGGCGGTTGCAGTCGGAGCGCAACGGGTGCCCCGGGACGAATGCGATTCGGCCACTCACTTGCGCCAGCCATTGGAGTCGTTGCAGCCGTGATCAGCGCCACCGTCCTTGCACCGGAAACCCTCAGCATTGGCTGGCTGTTATATGCACCGGTGGTGATGTGGGCGATCCTGCATTCACCTTGGGTCGAGCTGTTTTCTGACCGGCGGCGCCAGCATTTGTTGTTCGGCACGGTGTTCGCGCTGTTTATGCTGTGGCTGGTGCGCCGGGATTTCGACACGGGTGTGTCTTATCATTTTATCGGCATGACCGCCGTGACCCTGTTGCTCGACTGGCCTCTGGCTATTGTCGGCGGGTTGGCGGCACAGATGGGGCTGGTTGCACTCGGTCGGCAGGACCTGGCAGCGGTCGGGATCAATGGCCTGTTGCTGATTCTGCTGCCCGTGCTGGTGACTGAAGCGTGCGCGGTGCTGGTGGAACGGGCTCAGCCACGCAATCCGTTCGTGTACATCTTCTGCTCGGGCTTTTTTGCCGCGGCACTCTCGGCGCTGTTGTGCCTATTGGCGGGCCTCGGTCTGCTTTGGCTGGACGGCCGTTTCGCGATGCCGGAGTGGATCGAGGATTTCGTCGGTTACTTATGGCTGATCATCTTTCCCGAGGCGTTCATCAATGGCGTGGTGATCAGTGCGCTGGTGGTCTTTTGCCCGGAGTGGCTGGAGACCTTCAATCGCACACGCTACCTCTCGGCGCCCTGGAAGGACGACGATTCGCACCCTTGATCCAAATCAAATCCTGGAGGTGCAAGTGGTCGCATGCTTCACCAAATTTTCAGGAGCATGATCATGAGTGTGTACGAATGGGCACGGCAGGAGTTGCGCAGAAGCCAGGATGCGGCACAGGAAATCGGTTTTGACCCGGGTTTGACCTTGCGGGCCCTGCTCAGTGCAGTGGTGCAACAGAGCAAGGGCGTACGCAGTTTCGAGGACCTGGCCGATGAGTTGCAGTACCTTGCGGAAAACCTCGACGACCAGCAGGAATATGCCTTTATGCGGCCTTAATGACGCGGTGGCAGGTCTTCGGAGAACAGTTCGTCTTCGGCGTCCGGGGCGACGGGAATCTTGTGTTCTTCAGCGGCCCAGGCACCCAGGTCGATCAATTTGCAGCGGTCCGAGCAGAACGGACGGTTGAGGTTGGTCGCTTTCCATTCCACGGGGGCGCCGCAGGTTGGGCAGTCGACGGTCAAGGGTTGGCTCATGATCGGCCTCCACGCAAAGTAAGGTAAAAGTGGTGCAGTCGCTCGACCTCGCTGTGCAGCCAGGCGAGGTCCTGGTCATTGACCAGCACGTCATCGGCATGGTTCAGGCGGTCTTCCCGGCTGGACTGAGCCTTGAGAATTGCCTGCACCTGGTCTTCGCTGATGCCGTCGCGCTGCAGGGTACGCTGAATCTGCAGTGATTGCGGCACATCGATCACCAGGATGCGCTGGGTCATGCTGTACTGACCGGATTCGATCAGCAACGGCGAGACCAGAATGGCATAGGGCGATCGGGCACGAGCCAGATGACTGCGAATCTCTTCGGCAATCAGCGGATGCAGCAAGGCTTCCAGCCAGAGGCGTTCTTGCGGGGCTTCGAATATACGCTTGCGCAAGGCCGCCCGATTCAGTTGGCCGTCCGGCAGCAGGATCTCGACGCCAAAATGCTCGGCAATGCTCGCCAGCGCCGCCCGCCCGGGCTCCACGACCCAACGGGCAGCGTGGTCGGCGTCGATCAGATCGACGCCAAGGTCAATGAAATGCTGGGCCGCTGCGCTTTTACCGCTGCCGATGCCGCCCGTGAGGCCGAGAATCCAGGGTGTTACAACAGAAGTGGTCATCTGAAACCGACAGACTGCAAATAGAAGTCGGTTATTTGACCACCCCAGAGCAATGCAATCCAGCCGGCAGTGGCCAGATAAGGGCCAAAAGGTAGCGGCGTGGACGTCTGGGCGTCGCGCAGACGCAGCAGGACCAGCCCCGATATGGCGCCGACCAGCGAAGCCAGCAACAGTGTCATCGGCAGGATTTGCCAGCCGCCCCAGGCACCGAGCATTGCCAGTAGTTTGAAGTCCCCTTGTCCCATGCCGTCCTTTCCGGTGATCAGCTTGAACACCCAGAACACCGACCACAGGCTCAGATAGCCGGCGACGGCGCCCCACAGTGCGTCTGGCAATGAGGTGAACAGCTCAAAGGAGTTGAGGATCAGCCCGAGCCAAAGCAGGGGCAGAACCAGTACATCGGGCAACAACTGGTGATCGGCATCAATCAGGCTCATGGCCAGCAACCCCCAGCTCAACAGCAACACGGCGCCTGCCGTCCAACCGAAACCGAAATGCCAGGCAATAAACCCCGAGATCAACCCGCAAGCCAGTTCGGTAAGGGGGTAGCGCGCGCTGATGGGGGCTTTGCAATGCGCGCAGCGACCTTTAAGCAACATATAGCTGAGCAGCGGGATATTTTCCCAGGGGCGAATCGGTTGGGCGCAATGTGGGCAGCAGGAGTTGGGGTGCATCAGGTTGTAGGGCGGGCCGACCGGCTCTGGATCAAGTCCGAGGATGTCACGGGCCTGGGCACGCCAATCCCGTTCCAGCATGGTCGGCAGGCGCCACGCCAGCACATTGAGGAAACTGCCGACGATCAAGCCGAGCACCAGCGCGGTGGCTATGAATACCCAGGGTTGCAGGCTCAGCAATTGGCTCAGTGTCATGTTCAGAATGCCGTGCCGAGTTGGAAGATCGGCAGGTACATGGCGATTACCAAGGCTGCGACAATACCGCCGAGCACCACCATGATCAGGGGCTCCATGAGGCTGGTCAGGCTGTCCACCAGGTTATCGACATCCGCCTCGTAGTGACTGGCGACCTTTTCCAGCATGCGATCGAGGGTACCGGACTCCTCGCCGATGGCTGTCATCTGAATTGCCATGCCGGGAAACAGACCGCTGGCGGCCATGCCTTGGCTCAATTGCATTCCTGTGGCCACGTCTTCACGCATACGCTTGATTGCCTGTTTGAATAATCCGTTACCGGTGGCGCCTGCCACCGAATCCAATGCTTGCGCCAACGGCACCCCGGCCGAAAAAGTCGTCGAGAGCGTGCGCGCATAACGGGCCACGGCCGACTTTTTCAGCAGTGTGCCTGCCAGCGGCACTTTCAACAAACTGGCATCCAGCCATAAGCGAAATCCGGGTGAGTGAGCATAACCGTGGCGCAGGCTGAAAACACCGGCAAACACCGCCATGAGCAGCATCCACCAGGCATGCTGGATGAACGCGGACAGCGCGATAACCGTCAAGGTGAAACCCGGCAAGGGCGCATCGATGCCGGCAAACAGCCCTTGAAATTGCGGCACGACGTGGATCAGCAGAATACCGCTGACGACGATGGCTACGATCAGGACCACCAACGGATAGGTCATGGCTTTCTTGATCCTGGCCTTGAGTTGCTCGCTCTTTTCCAGGTGGATCGCTACGCGTTCCAGCAGGGTTTCGAGCGCGCCGGCCTGTTCGCCGGCCGCGATCAGGTTGCAATACAATGTATCGAAGTACCGTGGTCTTTTCAGCAGGGCGAGAGACAGATTGCTACCGGCGGCGATGTCCTGCTTCAGCGCCTGCACCAATACGCGCATGTGTCGGTTGTCGAAACCGTCACCGATGATATCGAATGCTTGCAGCATGGGGATTCCGGCTCTCAGCAGCGTGGCCAGTTGCCGGGTGAAGAGCGCGATATCGGCGGGTCGGATGGGGCTCGCGAGACTCGAGAAGAGGTTCGTTTTCGCCCGGATCCTCCCGGGGAGGATGCCCTGGCGGCGTAGCTGTGCCCTGATCAGTGCGGGATTGTGGCCGTTGGTCTCGCCCGATACTTTACGACCGTTGCGCAGGGTGCCTTCCCAAGAGTAGATCGTGGGCGGGTGTCTCATGGCTTGGCTTTGCCGGTGCTCGGCTTGTGGAAGGTCAAATCATTCATTGCGCGCTACCGTACGGGGGCTGGTGAAGCTTTACAGCTTAGTCAGGCGCGGGTGTTCGTCAGCGGTTCGCCGGCTGGAAAAATGTCAGATTGTGCGTCTTGTGAAGGAATGCCCAGGCCTGGATGAGTACACTGGCGCGGCTGCTGAGAGCCGAGCGCAGGATGCGCCCGGCGATGCTGTTTTATTCTGGAGAGTGAGAGCGATGCGTCAGAAAGGTTTTACCCTGATCGAGTTGTTGATCGTCGTAGCGATCATTGGCATTTTGGCCACCATCGGCCTGCCCATGTATACCAAACACCAGGCCAAGGCGAAATTTACCGCTGGGTTGGCGGAAATCTCGGCATTGAAGGCTGGATTCGAGGACACCTTTAACCAGGGGGCAGTTCCGACGCTGGCATTGATCGGCGGCACCAGTCCGACAGCCAATTGTGCGATTACCGTGGCCGCGGACGTGGCCAGCGGCGCGGGCTCGATTGCCTGTGAAATCCTCGATGCGCCAGCCCCCGTCCAGGGCAAGGCCATCACCTTGACCCGCAGTGCCACCGATGGCTGGAAGTGTGTCACCACGGTCGAAGAGCAATACGCGGCGAAAGGCTGTACGGCTGACGGTGCATGACGGTTTGAGCCGGGCATGCGTGGGTTGCGTTGATCGAACGCAAGCAAGCTGATGCCTGGCTCTTCCAACCCCCCACAAATAAGTAGACGCCGCCCATGACGTTATCCGTGCAGCACCGAGGACACGTGTTTCTGACGGTGGCATTGGCTTTGTTGATGCTGTGCATCACGCCCTCTTTCAGCGGCCACGACTGGCAACGCAGCGTGCAGATCGGTCTCGGGTTGTGCGCGCTGCTTTATGGGCTGTCGGGGGGCGCCGCCCGCTGCGGGCAACGACTGGTAGATAGACCCACCGCCAGCGGTCTGGTGATCATTCTCGGGTTGGGCCTGGTGTCTTCGTGGTTGGCCCACCAGCCGCTCTGGGCGTTGACCGAATGGGCGCTGCTGATCACCTGTGGGGCCATTGCCGCAGCCTTCGCGAGGGTGCGGCGCAATGGCGACGAAGCCCTCGACCGGAGGCTGATGCTGTTTGTGCTGTTGTTGTGCTTGATCAAAAGTCTTCAGTACGGTCACGCTGCTGTGCTGACGTTTACCGGCGAGGCGTCGACACTGGATATGGACCGGCTGCTTTCGGGCTTTTCGAATAAGCGCTTTTATGGCCAGTTCCAGACCTTTACCTTGCCCTTGCTCGCGCTGCCGTTGCTGCTGCCCACGACCTCACGGGTTGTGCGCGGGTTGGTTTTTGCGCTGTTGTGTAGCTGGTGGTTGATCGCGATCAGCGGTGGCACTCGGGGTACCTGGCTCGGCATGGGCGCCGCCGCGATGGTTCTGGTTTTTTTGGGCGTCTGGGGCCGTCGTTGGGTCGCCTGGCAATTGGCGGCGCTGGGCGGCGGCCTGTTTTTTTACTGGCTGTTATTCAGTGTGCTGGCGCAGCAACTGGGGATACAGGCTTTCAACGTTGCGCAAGAACGCCTGACGGCCAGCCTTTCGGGTCGCGAAGTTATCTGGTGGCAAGCCTGGGAGATGATTCGCGAACGTCCGTTATTGGGGTTCGGGCCGATGCATTTCGCCGATATCGCCAACCCTGTCGCCACCCATCCGCATCAGGCGATTTTGCAATGGGCCAGTGAGTGGGGCGTACCCTCGACCTTGTGTGTGCTGATCCTCGCATTGCGCGGGCTTTGGGCGACGCTGCGGGTGCTGCGACAGCGTGCACAGACGCAGGTATCGGCGGACCGAATGCGTCTGTGCCTATTTGCCGCGTTGATCGGCGCACTGAGCCAGTCGATGGTCGATGGCGTGATCGTAATGCCCAACTCGCAATTATGGCTGGCGCTGGTCGTTGGCTGGCTGATGGCGCTGCACCCGCAACGAACCCCGGCCAGCGGGGCGATACCGCTGTTGCATCGGGCATGGCGAGTGCTGACGGTCCTGGCAGTGGCCGGGCTGATAGGTGTGGGGTGCCGGGACCTGCCTCACACCACTGAACGCAACCAGCATTATATCGACCATGCCCAAACGCATCTGCAGCCACGCTTCTGGGCCCAAGGCGTTATCGCCCCCGAAGCGCGCTGAGTTGCCGGACGTCCAAGGCAATGCTAGCTTTAGCCCACCGCCCGTGTAGCTCAGTTGGTAGAGCAGCGCACTCGTAACGCGAAGGTCGCAGGTTCGACTCCTGTCTCGGGCATAAGGCAACACAGTTTTCAGATGATCCCAGAATGGTTCTGAAGGCCAGACGAACCGGTATTCATGCCCGTTCTTTTGTATCTGCGCAACCTTGATGACCCAGATGCATCCCCATTCCTTGATCTAAGAGAACGACATGACCACGACAGACATGACCCAGGAAGTTCGGCACCAGGCGGCCCTCGATAAATACCTCGAGGAATTGCCGCAACTTAAGGAAGAAATCAAGGATCTGAGCGCCGATGACCAGCGCGACCAGATCCAGTGGGCATTCGAAGACGAGGCCGAGAGCCAGGGCTTGCAGCCTTGGGAACTGACCCTCAAGTACACCTCCACGCCGGAAGAGTTCGAAGCCGCGCGCCTGGTCTTGCACAAAGAGGCCGCAGAAGTGCTGGGTGTCGAGTGGAACGAGTACTGCGAGATGAACAATCTGGTGGTTTGAGGGCAGCTACACGCTTCAAGCTCCAGGCCGCAAGTGTCGCTCGACCCTCTTGTAGCTTGTAGCTTGTAGCTCACTGTCTTCAAATACTAAGTCGCATCGACAAATCCACGGCTTTCACATCCTTGGTCATCGCACCGATCGAGATGTAGTCCACGCCGGTTTCGGCAATTGGCAGCAGCGTCGTTTCGTTGATTCCGCCGCTGGCTTCCAGCTTGGCCTTGCCGCCGTTCAACCGTACGGCCTCGCGCATATCGTCCAGGCTCAACTCATCCAGCATGATGATATCGGCACCCGCCGCCAGCGCTTCGCGCAACTCTTGCAAGCTTTCCACTTCGACTTCCACCGGTTTGCCCGGGGCGATCTTGTGGGCGGCGCTGATGGCCTGGGCAATGCCCCCGCAGGCGGCGATATGGTTTTCCTTGATCAGGAAGGCATCGTACAAACCGATGCGGTGATTGTGGCAACCGCCACAAGTGACCGCGTACTTTTGCGCCAGGCGCAGACCCGGCAAGGTCTTGCGGGTGTCCAGCAACTTGACCTGGGTGGTGGCAACAAAGTCCGCCAGATACTGCGCACGCGTGGCCACACCTGACAGCAGCTGCAGGAAATTCAATGCGCTACGTTCTCCGGTAAGCAGTGAGCGGGCGGGCCCTTCGAGGTGAAACAACGCCTGATTGGGGCTGACGCGCTCGCCATCGCGCACCTGCCAATGCACGGCGACACGCGGATCCAGCTGACGGAACACGGTATCGACCCAGGCGGTGCCACTGATGACGGCGGCCTCGCGGGTGATGATCGTGGCTTTGGCCAGCCGTTCGGCCGGAATCAGCTGCGCGGTGATGTCGCCGCTGCCGATGTCCTCCAGCAATGCGCGGCGCACGTTGGCTTCGATTTCGGCGGTCAGGTCGGCGAGGCATAGATTCGGCATAACGGGCTCCACAAACAAAGTGGCCCGATTATAGGGGCATGGCGGCGCCTAACCCAAGGCGCGAGACGGGGCCAAATGGCCGGGGCGGCCTTATTGCGCGGCAAGTGCAGAGTTTGCTGGCGCGACCTGGCCTATTTGCAAGATAATCGGCGCCTTGGGATTGGCGTCATAGCTTTGACGTCCTGGTGATATCCAGTAAGTTGTGAAGTGCGCTGGTTTTTGTTGGCGTTTGTAGCGATTTTCCGCAAGACCGAACCCCGCCGTTTCAGGAGGCCAGGATGCACAATGACGGAAAGGTGGTGCCGATCGACAAGCTCGTCGCACAGACAACGCCGTCGCCGCTCGCCCGCCTGCCGGTCATATTGCTCCAGGTTCGTGACAAGGCGGCGCAGCAGCTTGATCGAGGTTTGCAAGAGCTGTTCGATAACGCCGACGATACCCTGTTCGAAATGGCCGACAAGGCCAGGAACAACGTCGATCACGGCATTTTCTTTGAAGCCATGCGCGACCTGCGCCTCAAGCGCAAGAATTTCGAGCGTGGCTTCATGCAGCAGTTCTTCGAAGCGTTCGCCAATCTGGGACAGGCCGGGCAGGGCGAGCTGCAATTGCTGCCAAAGGTCTCCTATGAGGCACCGCCTGGCGCGTTCGCCGACGACCTGGAGAAAGCCGTGGCGCTGGAGGCCATGCTGGGCAGGGTCATGCACCGTGACGGCCTCGCCCTTGGGCAGTTGACGGCCCGGTTGGGGGCGGTGCTGGGCAAACGACTGGAAGACCGCGAAAATCCCCTCGGACCGGCAATGCTCTGTGATTACTTCCTGCGCGCGGGGCGGAGCCTGGGCGTCGAGATCCGGGTCAAACTGATCATTCTCAAGCTGTTTGAAAAGTACGTGCTCAGCGATGCCGATCATCTGTACGGCGAAGCCAATCAACTGTTGATCGCCACCGGTGTATTGCCCGAACTCAAGGCTGTCCCATCGCGGCGTCCCGGTGAACGCTCCAGCCGGGTCAGCCCGGCCATCGAGGTCGCGCCCCGGGATGAGCACTCGGTGGATGACGCCGAGCAGCAGGCATTCGCCGCCCTGCAAGAGTTGCTGCTGGCGGTGCGGGGCAGTGTGGCCCCGACCCTGGAGGCGAGTGCCCAGGCTCAGCCGATCTCGACCCGCGACCTGCTGCGTCTGCTGTCTCATTTACAGCAATACGTGCCGGAGCCTGCCGTCGAGGACGATTTTGACCTGCGCGGCCAGTTGGAGCAGTTGCTCACCCGCGTCAGCGTCAAGAGCGGTAAATCGCGGGTGGTGGAGGAGGCGGATGAAGATGTGATCAACCTGATCGCGATGCTGTTCGAATTCATCCTCGATGATTCTACGTTGCCCGATTCCCTCAAAGCGTTGATTGCCCGCCTGCAGATTCCGATGCTGAAAGTGGCCGTGCTGGACAAGAGCTTCTTCAGCCGTGGCAGCCACCCTGCGCGGCGCTTGCTGAATGAAATCGGCGCGGCCGCCCTGGGTTGGGCCAAGCGTGACGACTATCAGCGCGACAGCCTGTATCTGCGCATCGAGCAAGTGGTCCAGTGCCTGTTGAATGAGTTTGGCGACGACCCGGCGATTTTCTCTCGACTGCTGCAAGAATTCACCGTGTTTACCCAAGACGAAAGACGCCGCAGTGAACTGCTCGAACAGCGCACCCGTGACGCTGAAGAGGGCCGCGCCCGTACCGAACAGGCGCGTCGGCGTGTCGCTGAAGCACTGAACCAGCGGTTGTTGGGCAAGGTGTTGCCGCAGGTGATGGTGCAGTTTCTGCAACATGCCTGGAGCCAGGTGTTGCTGGTGGCTTGTCTCAAGCACGGTGAACATTCGCCGGCATGGCAGGCGGCTCTGCAGGCCATGGACGAGTTGATCTGGAGTGTCAGCTTGAGCGAGGACACGCAGGCCGGGCGCCACCTGCTGGAGCAATTGCCGGCGCTGCTCAAGTCCTTGCGCGATGGCTTGAACGAGGCGGCCGTCGACCCGTTCATGTCCCGTGAGTTTTTCATCCAGTTGCAAGCGCTGCATGTTCAGTCGTTCCAGGGCGGTGCGGCGGCGCACGCGTCAAGTTCGGGCGGCGCACTGGTGGAGGTGCGCGAGGGCATGGTGTGCAGCCCCGCGCCGCCTGCCGAGACGCTGAGCTTGTCGGAGGATGACCCCGACCTGCGCAAGGCCCGGCAATTGCACATCGGCAGTTGGGTCGAATTTCAGGAAGACGAGGAAAACACCCTGCGTTGCAAGCTGACGGCGATTATCGAACCGACGGGCAAGTATATTTTTGTAAACCGGACGGGCCTCAAGGTGTTGGAGAAAACCTGCCTGCAGTTGGCCCTGGAGTTCAAGCGGGGCGGGGTGCGAACCCTGGATGATGCGCTGCTGTTTGATCGGGCGTTGGCGTCGGTGATCGGCAATCTGCGACAGCTCAATAGCGTCAAATGATCGCAACCACGGTGCTGATCGCGGCATACTGAGTGTTCCCAGTCTCGTTCAAGGAACCTGTATGCAGTTGGACCCCGCCAGTGGTTGGTGCCAGGGCATCCGTCATTGCCCATCGCCCAACTTCAACGAACGCCCGAACGGCGAGATTTCCTTGTTGGTGGTACACAACATCAGCTTGCCTCCGGCGCAGTTCGGCACTGGCAAAGTGCAGGAGTTTTTCCAGAATCGCCTGGATGTCACGGAACATCCCTACTTTGAAAGTATTGCTGACCTACGAGTCTCGGCGCATTTTCTGATTGAGCGCGATGGCGTGGTAACCCAGTTTGTGTCCTGCCTGGCGCGAGCCTGGCATGCGGGGGTGTCGAGCTTCGAAGGGCGTGAGACGTGCAATGACTTTTCCTTGGGGGTCGAGCTTGAGGGCACGGACGACCAGCCGTTTACCGACGCCCAGTACCAATCGTTGATCGAACTGAGTCGTCAGTTGCTGACGACCTACCCGAATATCACGCGCCAGCGCATTTGTGGCCATAGCGACATCGCCCCGGGACGCAAGACCGATCCTGGAACGGCTTTTGATTGGGCGCGTTTTCGCGACGCCTTGCAGGATGGAGGGAGCGCACAATGAGTTTTCTGGTGTTGGTGCTGGCGGTGTGGATCGAGAAATTCTCGGCCTTGCGCCAGCGGGTACAACGTGACGCTGGCTGGTTGCACGAACTGGCCAGGCTTGAATCCAGCCCGCGCCTGGGCATGCAACCTTGGCTGATCCTGGTGCTGCTGGTGTTGTTGCCCGTGATGCTGTTGGGCCTGTTGTTGCTGGTGCTGGAGCCGGTGGCCTACGGATTGCTGGCGCTGCCGGTACACCTGTTGGTGGTGATCTACAGCCTGGGGCGCGGCGACCTGCTCGCCGGGCTGGGGCCGTTTCGCGATGCCTGGCGCCGTGGAGATTTGCAGGCGGCGGAGCATGTGGCCGAACGCGACCTGGGGATCGACGCCGACAGTGGCGAACAACTGCTGGAAAAGGTTCAGGGCCACTTGCTGTGGCAGGCCTATCAGAGTTTCTTCGCGGTGATTTTCTGGTATTTCCTGTTAGGCCCCGTGGCGGCCCTGGCTTATCGTTTGCTGGCGCTGGCCAGTGAGCATGCGCAAAATCCGCTGGTGGCGGAGCGTGCCGAGCAGTTGCGTCACGCCTTTGACTGGTTGCCGGTACGGCTGTTGGCCGCAAGTTTCGCCCTGGTGGGCAATTTCGTCGCGGTCAGCCGCGTCATGTTGCATGAGCTGCTGAGCTGGGACATCAGCGCGGCACAGTTGGTGGAAAAAGTCGGGCTGGCTGCTGGCGAGATTCCCCCACCGGTGGTGGGTGTCGACGGCATCAACAGCCTGGATCGTCTTTGGGAGCTGCTCCTGCGTGCCGCGGTGCTGTGGTACGCCGGATTTGCCATCTGGACGGTCTTGCCCTGACCCCGTTTAACTGTCATTCCCTGGTATTTCCTGGGGAATGACTGATTTTTCCTGCGCGTTAACCTTAAGTTACAAAACTCCCCGCCGATTTAAGCTATACAGACAGCATGCCAAATAGTGGCAATCTGCCGCCGCCCTGCGCCTCAATAAAAATAAGACAAAAGGGAGTCCACTTGTGAAGAGCTTGCTCTATCCCGCCATCGCATTGATGAATCGCCTGAGCTTCGGCATGAAGTTCAGTCTGATCAGCGTGTTGTTTTTCCTGCCGATGCTGGTGACCAATTACTATCTGGTGCGCGATTCCTGGCGTGAATTCCAGGGCACGCAGATCGAATTGCAGAGCCTGGACCTGTTGGGCAGCAGCCTGGCCCTGCGCCGCGACCTGGAGACCCTCAACAATCAGGTGCAGATCAACGCGACCCTCGGGCAATCGGGCAAGGCCGGCGATATAGAAAGCAAAATCAGCGCGCTGGAGCAAAGCGTGCTGGGACGCATGCAGGGGTTGCAGGCCATGACCACCGATGCGGAGCAAGTCGCGGTATTTGATGGCAAACGTGACGAAATGATCGCCGCCTTCCAGGCCCAGCAAGCGGAATCTTCCCTGCTGAGTAAAAGCGCGCTGATCGGCAAGCTGCTCAACAAGGCTCAGATGTTCAGCCAGATCATCGCCAGCCAGTCGGGCCTGAGCCGCGACTCGCAAAGTGACCTGCGGCAACTGAGCGAACTGATCACCAGCATCACCCCGCAAGTCACGCAAACCCTGGGCGAGGGCCGGGCGATGGGCGCGTCCTCCCTGGGCCAGGGCTTTCTCAACTCATCGGCCAGCACGCGCTTTGACGAGTTGTTGCAACAACTGGAAAAGCTTCACGCCGAATACGGTTTGAAGTTGCAGGACGCCCTGGGCGCCAGCAAGAGCGCCCATGCCAAGCTGGATGCCTTGGCCCAGGCCAGCCAGGCCAGCCTCAAGCAAGGTAGCGAACTGTTTGAAGAGCAGGTGGTGATGGCTGAAACCCTGGATGCGCCGTGGCAGGGTTTTTATGACAACGTCAGTGGGCTGATGGCCAAGACCTATCAATTGGATGATGCGACGCTGGCCTTCCTTGACCAGCAACTGCAACAACGCCTGGCGCAGAACCGCACGCACATGGTGTTGCTGGTGGCAGCCCTGGCGGCGGTATTTTTGCTGATCGTCTATTTGTACGGCGGATTTTATGCCTCCACCCTCACCACCCTGCGGCGTTTGGGGGCAATGATGGATAAAGTCGCGGCGGGCGATATGACGGTCAGCTTCAGGGCCGACAGCCGCGACGAGCTGGGGGATCTGGGGCAGGTCTTCAACGGCACCGTGGCGAAGATCCATGACCTGATCGAGCGAGTCGGGCAAACCATCCAGGCAGTCGAGCACCAGGCCGGACAGGTGGAATCGGTTTCGGCTCGCAGCAACCAGGCGGTGTCCAGTCAGCGCAGCCAGATTGAACAAGTGGCCACTGCCATGAACCAGATGTCGGCGACGGCCCACGAAGTGGCGCGCAGCGCGGCGGCGGCTGCCAGCAGCGCCCACAGCGTGAATGATGAAACCCTCAACGGTCGTGGCCTGGTGCAATCCCAGCAAGGCAGCATTGCGCGACTGGCGTCCGAGATCGATCAATCGGTGCTGGTCATCAACCAGCTGGCGATCGATAGCCAATCCATCAGCACGGTGCTGGAGGTGATCAAAAGCATTGCCGAGCAAACCAACCTGCTGGCGCTCAACGCCGCCATCGAGGCGGCGCGGGCGGGTGAGCAGGGACGTGGTTTTGCGGTGGTGGCGGATGAAGTGCGGACCCTGGCACGACGTACCCAGCAATCCACCGAAGAAATCGAGCAAATGATCATCAAGTTGCACAGTGGCGTGGGGGCGGCGGTAAAGGCCATGGGCAGCAGCCACCAAATGGCGAATGGCACCGTCGGGCAGTCGGAAAAAGTCCAGTCGGCCCTGGAAAATATCCTGGGCGCGGTGGGCATGATTGTCGATCAGAACCAGCAGATCGCCGCCGCCGTGGAACAGCAGACGGCGGTGGCCCAGGACATCGACCAGAACATCGTCGAAATCAATCGCGCCGGCGAGCACGCGGCCCAGGGTACCCATCAGACCGAAGAGGCCAGCCGGCAATTGTCATTGCAGGTGATCGAGCTGAAGCAGTTGATCGGGGCGTTTCGGGTGTGAACGTGGGGCTTTGTAGGGCAGTTACCAGTTGAACACTTCGCAGGCATTGCGGGTGCTCGCTTCGGCCAACACTGAAGGGCTGATGGCCATCCGTTCGGCCAGGGCGTGGCAGATGTCCGGCAGGTGAGCGGGGCTGTTGCGCTGGCCGGGGTACATGGCGGGCGCCATGTCCGGCGCGTCGGTTTCCAGCACCACCGACTCCAGCGGTAGTTGGGCAATGACCTTGTGCATGCGCAAGGCCTGCGGCCAGGTCGCGGCGCCACCCAGGCCCAATTTGAAACCGAGCTTGATGTATTCGCGGGCTTCTTCCTGGCTGCCGGCGAAGGCATGGACGATGCCGCCCCGTGGCAGGCGGATACGCTTGAGGGTGGCGATAGTCGCGGCATGGCTGCGCCGTACATGCAGCAAGGCCGGCAGCTGGAAGTCCACGGCCAGTTGCAGTTGGGCTTCGAAGAGCGCTTGCTGGCGTTCGCGGTCCAGTTGTTCGAGGAAATAATCCAGGCCGATTTCGCCCACCGCGCACAGTTGTCGATGGCCTTTGAGACGCGTCAGCCAGTCACCCAGCTCGGTGATATCGGCGCGGCGGTGCTCATCCAGGTACCCCGGGTGCAAGCCGAACGCCGCGTATAGGTCCGCGTCCTCGCGCACCAGGTCCCACAACCGTTGCCAGTTGCGTTGATAGACCCCCAACACCACCATTCGCCGCACGCCCAATTGGCGACTGCGGCGGAGGACAGCAGGTCGGTCGGCGTCGAAATCCTCGAAGTCGAGGTGCGTGTGGCTGTCGACCAGGTCCACCATCAGGCCTCGTGGATTCGCTGTTTGAACGTCCGGCCAATGGCGTGGACGCCGGGCTGGTACTGCTGTTCTTCAATCGCGGCGAGCGCCAGGCGCAAGGCGGTATCGGCGATCAACGAGTGTTGTTGGGCCATGGCGTTGACCGGCAGCGGCAGGAAGTCCAGCAACTGGGTGTCACCAAAGGTGCCCAGGCGCAGTGCCCGGGACTTGAGCGGAAAATCATGCAAGGCGTCAAACACCCCTTGCAGCAGGACATAGGAGGTTGTCACCAGCGCTTCCGGCAAGTGGCCGAGGCGCTGCAGCAATTCCTCCATCAGTTGGCGGCCACACTCCCGGCTGAAGGCTTCGCCGTGTTCGATCAGCGCTTCACCCTCGAAGTCTTTGAGCGCTTGCTTGAAACCGGCGGCGCGCTCCTGGCTGATGCTCAGCTCCGGATGGGCGCCGATCAGCACGATCTGCCGAGGCCGCGGCTGCAGCAGGCTGCTGGTCAATAGCTGGCAGGCCTGGCGGTCATCACTGACCACCGAGCAAAACTGCGTAGACTCCATGACCCGGTCGATGGCAATCACCGGCAGGCCTTTGGCTTGCAGTTCGCGATAACTGTCATCGCTGGCGGGCAGGCAACTGGCAACGAATAACGCATCACAGCGCCTGGCGCGGAACAGTTGCAGCAACTGGCGCTCGCTGTCGGCGTCGTCGTCGGAGCTGGCGATCAGTAATTGATAGCCACGCGCCCGTGCGCCTTGCTCCAGCAGTTTGGCGATCCGTGCGTAACTGGGGTTTTCCAGGTCCGGCAGGATAAAGCCCAAGGTGCGTGTGTGTCGGCTGCGCAGTCCGGCGGCCTGAGGGTTGGGGGTGAAGCCATGTTCCTCGACCACCGCGCGCACGCGTTCAACGGTCGCGCTGCTGATCCGTTGTTGTGCGGCCTTGCCATTGATGACGTAGCTGGCGGTGGTGACTGAGACACCGGCCAGACGAGCGATATCACTGAGTTTCAAACCGGGAATTCCTTGTTTTTTGGAGCTTGCCCCGACATTTTGGCCAATCGTAACCGATTACTGCAGGCGACTAATGTCGCACGACAAGCGCCGAGCGGTGCTTCAAGGATGCAGAATTAACAAGTAATCTGCCATAAATTCTAGATTAAACGTTTCAGCAAGGGTATTTTTACGATGTTCGCCACAGGACGGTCACTGCCATCTGACCGCTCAGTCAGTCGTTATTGAACCCGTTTACCCTGTTTTATTCAAAACAATACCTAGTGCGCACGTCGCACTAACTAGGAGAAAGGCATGCTCGAGCTCACCGTAGAGCAGATATCCATGGGCCAGGTGGCTGTGGATAAATCTGCTGCCTTGCAACTGCTGGCTGACAATCTGGTCGCCGACGGCCTGGTTGCCGAGGGTTATCTGAAGGGCTTGCAAGCCCGTGAAGCCCAGGGCTCGACCTTTCTTGGCCAAGGTATTGCGATTCCCCACGGCACCCCGGAAACCCGCGACCAGGTATTCACCACCGGGGTGCGTTTGCTGCAGTTCCCCGACGGAGTGGACTGGGGCGATGGCCAGATCGTCTATCTGGCGATTGGCATTGCCGCCAAATCCGATGAACACCTGCGTCTGCTGCAACTGTTGACCCGTGCCCTTGGCGAGACCGATCTGGGCCAGGCGCTGTCGCGCGCCAGCTCGGCCGAAGGGCTGCTCAAACTGCTGCAAGGCGCGCCGCAAGAGCTGGCCCTGGATGCGCAGATGATTGGCCTGGGCGTCTCGGCGGATGATTTCGAAGAACTGGTCTGGCGCGGCGCGCGGTTGTTACGCCAAGCCGACTGCGTGAGCAATGGGTTTGCCGCCGTGTTGCAACAGGTCGAAGCCTTGCCGTTGGGGGATGGCCTGTGGTGGCTGCACAGCGAGCAAACGGTCAAGCGTCCGGGCCTCGCCTTCGTCACCCCGGATAAACCCATGCGTTACCTGGGGCAGCCGTTGAACGGCCTGTTCTGCCTGGCCAGCCTTGGCGAAGCCCACCAAGCGTTGCTCGAACGCTTGTGTGCGTTGCTGATTGAAGGACGGGGTCAGGAACTGGGGCGCGCCACCAGCAGCCGCGCGGTCCTCGAAGTGCTGGGCGGTGAATTGCCCGCCGATTGGCCGAGCGCGCGTATCGCCCTGGCGAATGCCCACGGCTTGCACGCCCGTCCGGCGAAGATCCTCGCGCAATTGGCGAAGAACTTTGAGGGTGACATCCGTGTACGCATTGTCGACGGGCCGGGTGCTGCGGTGTCGGTGAAAAGCTTGAGCAAGTTGCTCAGCCTCGGCGCCCGTCGCGGCCAGGTGCTGGAGTTTGTCGCTGAACCCGGAATCGCTGCCGATGCCTTGCCGGCTTTGTTGGCGGCGGTAGAGGCAGGTCTGGGTGAAGACGTCGAGCCGTTGCCGACGGTCAGCAGCGTGGTTGAAGTGCTCGAGGTCGAGCCGCTGATCAGCGCGCCGGCGTCCGGCAGCCTGGTCCAGGCCATCGCCGCGGCCCCCGGCATCGCTATCGGCCCGGCGCATATTCAGGTGTTGCAGCCGTTCGAGTATCCGCTGCGCGGCGAGTCGGCCGGGGTTGAACGCGAGCGCCTGCAAGCTGCGCTGGCCGAGGTGCGCCGCGATATCCAGGGTCTGATCGAGCGCAGTAGCGCCAAGGCCATCCGGGAAATTTTCATCACGCATCAGGAAATGCTCGACGACCCGGAGTTGACCGACGACGTCGACACGCGTCTCAAACAAGGCGAAAGCGCCGAAGCGGCCTGGATGAGTGTGATCGAGGCTGCCGCCAAACAGCAGGAGTCCTTGCAGGATGCCTTGCTCGCCGAGCGCGCCGCCGATCTGCGGGACATTGGCCGTCGGGTGCTGGCGCAGTTATGTGGTGTCGATACGCCGCAAGAACCTGACGAACCCTACATTCTGGTGATGGATGAAGTCGGTCCCTCGGACGTGGCCCGCCTGGACCCGACGCGGGTCGCCGGGATTCTCACCGCGCGCGGCGGCGCCACCGCCCACAGCGCCATTGTTGCCCGTGCCCTGGGCATCCCGGCGCTGGTAGGCGCAGGCGCCGCGGTGTTGCTGCTGGCACCGGGTACGCCGCTGTTGCTGGACGGCCAGCGGGGGCGCCTGCATGTGGATGCCGATGCTGGCACCTTGCAGCGCGCCAGCGAAGAGCGCGACAGCCGCGAGCAACGCCTCGCCGCCGCCGCCGCCCAGCGCCATGAGCCGGCCCTGACCCGCGACGGGCATGCCGTCGAAGTGTTTGCCAATATTGGCGAGAGCGCAGGTGTCGCCGCGGCGGTGGAGCAGGGCGCCGAAGGCATTGGCCTGCTGCGCACCGAACTGATTTTCATGGCTCATCCACAAGTCCCGGACGAGGCCACCCAGGAAGCCGAATATCGCCGTGTGCTTGACGGCCTGGCGGGGCGGCCGCTGGTGGTGCGTACCCTGGACGTCGGTGGCGACAAACCGTTGCCTTACTGGCCGATTGCCAAGGAAGAAAACCCGTTCCTCGGCGTACGCGGCATTCGCCTGACCCTGCAACGCCCGCACATCATGGAAGCGCAACTGCGTGCCCTGTTGCGCTCGGCGGACAGCCGCCCACTGCGCATCATGTTTCCCATGGTCAGCAGCGTCGATGAATGGCGCCAGGCCCGCGAAATGACCGAGCGGCTGCGCCAGGAAATCCCGGTCGCGGACTTGCAACTGGGGATCATGATCGAAGTGCCGTCGGCGGCCTTGTTGGCACCGGTACTGGCCAGGGAGGTGGACTTTTTCAGCGTCGGCACCAACGACCTGACCCAGTACACCCTGGCCATCGACCGCGGCCATCCGAGCTTGTCGGCCCAGGCCGATGGTCTGCACCCGGCGGTCTTGCAGTTGATCGACATCACCGTGCGCGCTGCGCATGCCCACGGCAAATGGGTTGGGGTATGCGGTGAATTGGCGGCGGACCCGCTGGCCGTGCCGGTGTTGGTCGGCCTGGGCGTGGATGAGTTGAGCGTGTCGGCCCGCAGTATTCCTGAAGTGAAGGCGCGGGTCCGTGAATTCAGTCTGAGCGAGGCCCGGGGCCTGGCGCAAAAAGCCCTGATGGTGGGTTCGCCCGCCGAAGTGCGAGCCCTTGTGGAGGCCGTGTAAATGGCAAGGATTTTAAGCCTGACGCTGAACCCGGCGCTGGACCTGACCGTACGCCTGACGCGCCTGCAGCCGGGCGAAGTCAACCGCAGTGAAACCCTGCTTACTCACGCCGCCGGCAAGGGCGTGAATGTGGCCCAGGTGCTGGCCGACCTCGGGCACCAGGTGACCGTGAGCGGCTTTCTTGGGCAGGACAATCCCCAGGCGTTCGAGGCCTTGATCGCCCGTCGCGGTTTTGTCGATGCGTTTGTCCGCGTGCCGGGCGAAACCCGCAGCAATATCAAGATTGCCGAGCAGGACGGCCGGGTGACTGACGTCAACGCGCCGGGCCCGCTGGTCAGCGCGCAGGCCCAGCAGGCGTTGCTCGATGAGTTGGCGCGGATTGCGCCGGGGCATGACTCAGTGGTGGTCGCCGGCAGCCTGCCTCGCGGTGTCAGTGCGCAGTGGTTGCTCACGTTGTTGCTGCAATTGAAGGACCTGGGTTTGAAAGTTGCGCTGGACACCAGCGGAGATGCCCTGCGTGCCGGTCTGGCGGCCGGCCCGTGGTTGATCAAACCCAATACCGCCGAATTGGCCGAGGCCCTGGATTGCCCGACCGACACCGTCGAGCAACAGGCGCTGGCCGCTGAGCGCTTGCACCGGCAAGGTGTCGAGCATGTGGTGATTTCCCACGGTGCGGAAGGCGTCAATTGGTTCAGTCCTGGCACTGCGCTGCACGCGACACCGCCGCAGGTCAGGGTGGCCAGCACGGTTGGCGCGGGTGATTCGTTGCTGGCCGGGATGCTGCACGGTTTGCTCGAGTCGGATCAACCCGCAAAGACCCTGGGCCGCGCCACGGCGATTGCCGCCATGGCCGTGACGCAGATCGGTTTTGGCATCAGCGATGACGCGCAGTTGGCGCGCCTCGAAAGCGGCGTCGTTGTGCGCACGCTGACAGAACAATAAGAGGGTTTGTGATGAATTTAGCCATAGTTACCGCCTGTCCCAACGGCATGGTCACCAGTGTGCTGTGCGCCCGCTTGTTGGACGCTGCCGCGCAGCGCCAGGGTTGGAGCACCAGCGTCGAGGTGGTGGACGCCCAGCATCCCGAGCGTGAGTTGTCGCAGGCCACGATTGACGCCGCCGAATGGGTCTTGCTGGTCAGCAGCACGCCGGTGGATATGCAGCGTTTTGTCGGCAAGCGAGTATTCCAGAGCACCCCGGCGCAGGCGCTGCAGGACGTTGAGGCGGTGCTGCGTCGAGGCGCCGATGAAGCGCAAGTCTACGTCGCTTCCCAAGCGCCGCACGCTGCGCGCACTGCACCACGCATCGTGGCAATCACCGCCTGTCCGACGGGCGTGGCGCACACCTTCATGGCCGCCGAGGCCTTGCAACAAACCGCCAAGCGCCTGGGTTATGACTTGCAGGTGGAAACCCAAGGCTCCGTGGGCGCCCGTACGCCCTTGAGTCCGCAGGCCATCCGCGATGCCGACGTGGTACTGCTGGCGGCGGATATCGATGTGGCCACCGAGCGGTTTGCCGGCAAGAAAATCTACCGCTGTGGCACCGGGGTTGCGCTCAAGCAATCGGAAGCGATCCTTAATAAAGCCCTCGCCGAGGGTGTGCAGGAAAGCGCAGCCAGCGGTGCGCCGGCCAAATCCGAGAAAACCGGCGTCTACAAGCACCTGCTGACCGGCGTGTCGTACATGTTGCCGATGGTGGTGGCCGGTGGTCTGTTGATCGCCCTGTCGTTTGTCTTCGGCATTCATGCCTTTGAAGAACCAGGCACGTTGGCGGCGGCGTTGAAAAGCGTCGGCGACCAGGCCTTCATGTTGATGGTGCCGTTGCTGGCGGGGTATATCGCCTACTCGATTGCCGACCGTCCCGGCCTGGCGCCCGGGATGATTGGTGGCCTGCTGGCCAGCACCCTGGGCGCGGGGTTTATCGGCGGGATCCTCGCCGGTTTCCTGGCTGGCTACTGCGTGAAACTGATCACCCGCGCGGTGCGTTTGCCGCAGAGTCTGGAAGCGCTCAAGCCAATCCTGATCATCCCGTTGCTGGCGAGCTTGTTCACCGGCCTGGCGATGATTTATCTGGTGGGGCCGCCGGTGGCGAAGATGCTCGTCGGCCTGACGGATTTCCTCAGCAACATGGGTACGGCCAATGCGGTGCTGCTGGGTATCCTGTTGGGCGGGATGATGTGCGTCGACCTGGGCGGGCCGATCAACAAGGCGGCCTATGCGTTTTCCGTGGGCTTGCTGGCGGCCCAGAGTGGCGCGCCGATGGCCGCCACCATGGCCGCCGGCATGGTGCCGCCGATTGGCATGGGCATCGCCACCTTTCTGGCACGGCGCAAGTTTGCCCAGACCGAACGTGAAGCCGGCAAGGCTGCGCTGATCCTGGGAATGTGCTTTATCTCCGAAGGCGCGATTCCGTTTGCCGCCAAGGACCCGTTGCGGGTGATCCCGGCGAGCATTGCCGGGGGCGCACTCACCGGGGCGTTGTCGATGTATTTCGGCTGCAAGCTGATGGCGCCCCACGGCGGCTTGTTTGTGATGCTGATCCCGAATGCGATCAATCATGCGCTGTTGTATTTGCTGGCGATTGTCGCCGGCAGCCTGTTGACCGGGTTGGTGTATGCCTTGATCAAGCGTCCTGAAGCGGTCGAGCTGGGCGTCGCCCCGGCCAACGCCTGAGCACTGTCACATCCGCTTCATCGGCGCATGCTTAAGTTTCTCTTTTGATCCATCGAGGGAAACTGCATGAGCCACTTTGATCTCGGCCGCCGCCGCGTAATGCAAGTCGTGGGTGCCGGCCTGTTGCTGCCAGGCCTGGCACCGGCGGTGATTGCCTCGGTCAAGGACCGGCCGCAACTCACCGACGGTGTGCAGTCGGGCGACTTGCTGGGTGATCGGGCGATGATCTGGAGCCGCAGCGACCGCCCGGCACGCATGGTCGTGGAGTGGGACACACGCAGTGTATTCAGCAACCCGCGCAAGGCAGTTTCGCCCCTGGCAGACAGCCGCAGTGACTTCACCGCCCGCGTCGAACTCAGCGGATTGCCCGCTGACCAGGCGATTTTCTACCGCGTGTATTTCGAAGATGCCCAGACCGGCGTGGCCAGCGAACCCTGGTTCGGCCACCTGCGCAGCGTGCCGCAACAGCGCCGCGATATCCGTTTTGTCTGGAGTGGCGACACCGTCGGCCAAGGTTTCGGTATCAACCCGGACATCGGGGGCATGCGCATCTACGAAGCCATGCGCCTGCGCCTGCCGGACTTTTTTATCCACAGTGGCGACACCATCTACGCCGACGGTCCGGTGCCGGCCGAACTGCCCACCGAAGGCGGGCGCATCTGGCGCAACCTCACCACCGAAGCCAAAAGCAAAGTCGCCGAAACCCTGGATGAATATCGTGGCAACTACCGCTACAACCTGATGGACGACAATCTCCGGCGTTTCAACGCCGAAGTACCGCAGATCTGGCAGTGGGACGATCATGAAGTGATCAATAACTGGTCGCCCGGCAAGCAACTGGATGAGCGTTACCAGACCAAGGACATCAACACCTTGGTCGGCCGCGCGCGCCAGGCCTGGCTGGAATACGCGCCGATGCGCTTGCAGAGCGCCGACCAGGGCGGGCGCATTTATCGCAAGCTCAGTTATGGGCCGTTGCTGGACGTGTTCGTGCTCGACATGCGCAGCTACCGCACCGCCAACGACGATAATCTTGGCGCTGCCAAACCCTTCCTGGGGCGCGCGCAACTGGACTGGCTCAAGCGCGAACTCAAGGCCTCCAAAGCCCAGTGGAAGGTGATCGCCGCCGACATGCCGATCGGCCTGGGTGTGCCCGATGGCGAAGTCAGCCCCGGCGTGCCGCGCTGGGAAGCGGTCGCCAACGGTGACCCGGGCCCGGCCCAGGGCCGCGAGCTGGAAATCGCCGAACTGCTGGGGTTCTTGAGGGCGCAGGAAGTGCGTAACTATGTGTGGTTGACCGCCGACGTGCATTATTGCGCCGCGCATCACTACCACCCGGAGCGTGCGGCGTTTCAAGACTTTGAACCGTTCTGGGAGTTCGTCGCCGGGCCGTTGAACGCCGGCAGCTTTGGGCCTAATCCGTTGGATAAAACCTTTGGTCCGGAGGTGGTATTCGAGAAAGCCCCACCGGCGCAAAACACCTCGCCGTTTGCCGGGTTTCAGTTCTTCGGTGAAGTGCAGATCGACGGGCAGACGGCGGAGTTGACGGTTATTTTGCGCGATCTGGATGGGGTCTCGGTGTTTGAGCAGAAGCTGCAGCCGGTGTGACGGTGTGCAGGATCTGTTCGAGGACGGCGTTCATTTGCTGCAGGATTTGCAGATTGCTGAAGCGCAGTAACTGGATGCCTTGCTGGTGCAGATAGTGGGTCCTGCGTTGGTCATAGGTGATGTGCAGTGGATCGTAATGTTGACCGCCGTCCAGTTCTATCGCGAGTTTTTTCTCGACGCAGTAGAAATCGAGGATGTAAGGCGGGCAGGGCACCTGGCGGCGAAACTTGAGATTGGCGATTTGGCGGGAACGCAGTTGTTGCCAGAGACGTTGTTCACAGTCGGTCTGATGGGTGCGCAGGTGTTTGGCGAACTGGCGTTGGTTGGGAGTGGGGCGGGTTGGCATGCTTCACGGTCCTTGTGAAGTTTAGGCGAGATTTGAGTGTAGTCGGGATTATGGAACTGGCTGAAATCGCCCCCCTCACCCCAACCCTCTCCCCAGAGGGTAGAGGGGGCCGATTGGGGGATGTTTGAAACATACATCGACCTGAACGTACTGCGCTGAATCCTTAACCGTCTCGGTCTTTCAGGTCGCGAAATTTCTTCGCACACCTCGGTCAGTTCCCTCGCCCCTCTGGTGAGAGGGTTAGGGTAGGTACAAACCGGGTACAAAAAGCGCCCATTGAGCCAGCGTTACGGCGTCAGCCCCGCGACCGAGGATCCACGCAAATCATTGATCGTCTGCGCGTATCGAGCCAGTAAAGGTGTAAACGATGTCCCCGGTCTCAATAGTAAGAGGATGTTTGCAGGCGGTGTTGAATCCATCATCGACTCGGACTTTCAGGTCGCGAAATTTCTTCGCACACTTCGGTCAGTTCCCTCGCCCCTTGGGGAGAGGGTTAGGGTGAGGGGGGAGGTCAGTACACATCCCGCCGATAGCGCCCTTGCTCAATCAGTCGTTCCACGGCCTCGCTACCCAGAATATCCACAAGGGCCTGGTCCACCCCATTCGCCATCCCCTGCAAACTCCCGCAGACATAGATCGCCGCGCCTTCCGCCAGCCATTTGCGCAGCACTTCGGCAGATTCACGCAAACGATCCTGAACGTAAATCTTCTCCGCTTGATCGCGGCTGAACGCCAGGTCCAGCAACGCAAGGTCACCGCTGGACAGCCAGCCTTGCAGTTGATCCTGGCAGAGGTAGTCATGGGCGATGTTACGTTCGCCGAACAACAGCCAGTTACGCTGCTGGCCGTCGGCAATCCGTGCCTTGAGCAGGCTGCGCAAGCCGGCGAGGCCGGTGCCGTTGCCGAGCAGAATCAATGGCACGGGCTCAGCGGGCAGGTGGAAACCGCTATTACGCCGCAGCTTCAGGCTGATCGCTGAACCCACTGGCGCCTGTTCGGTGAGCCAGCCCGAGGCCAGGCCCAGGCTGCCGTCGGCATGACGCTCCTGGCGTACGATCAGCTCCAACACACCCTCGCTGGCAATCGAAGCGATGGAGTATTCGCGCATGCCCAACGGCACCAGCGCATCCACCAGCGCTTGGGCGTGCAGGCCGACCAAATGCGCGCGGTTGCCCGGTAACTGGCGGCTGGCCAGGGCGTATTCGAGGCTCTGGGCCAGGCCATCGATCACCACTGTGTCACTGTCGGCGATGCCCAGGCCTGCGAGAAAACCTTCGATGGCCTGGGAACCATTACGCGGCAGGACTTCCACCAGGTCTCCTGCCAGCCAGTCCCGTGGGCCTGGTGGCGTAAGCCCGAGCAGGTAAACACCCGAGCCACTGCTGTCGGGATTGAGCAAGGTACGTTGGCTCAACGTCCAGCTTTCGTAACGGGCGCCGGCCCATGCCGCCGTCGGCGCATGGCCGGTGATTTGGCTCAACTGGTGTTGCCAGTGCAGCAGGGCGTCTTGGTCCCCGCTGTCGACTTCAATCGGCGCGAACAGCGCGTTGCCGCCTTGATTGATCAGCCAGAAATGCAGGCGTCGGGCAAAACCGCAGAAGTGCTCATATTGGCGATCCCCCAAGGCCAGCACCGAATAACTCAAGTCTTTGAGCGGCAGGTCGCGGCCCAACATGTTGCGTTCAAACCCGCGAGCATTGTCAGGCGCCTGACCATCGCCGAAGGTACTGACGACAAACAGTGCATGTGCCGACTGACGCAAGTCGTCCTCGCTGACGGAGCCAAGCGATTGCACCTTCACCGGCAGCCCGGCGGCTTGTAATTGCCCGGCGGTTTGCCAGGCCAGTTGTTCGGCAAAGCCGCTTTGGCTGGCGAACCCGATCAACCAGGCCGGCGCACTGCTGTGGTTCTCTGCGAGGCCTTCGCGCGCATCGCGAACCTGACGTTTTTTGCGACGGCGATCCAGGTACAGCAGCCAGCCGGTAATAAAGAACAGCGGCATGCACAGCGAGGCAAGAGTGACGATGATCCTGCCGGGCAGACCAAAATAGCTGCCGACATGCAGCGCGTAGAGGCTGGTCAGCAACTGCGCCTTGAGGCTTTTTTCGGCGTAGCGGGCATGGCTGTTGACGTCGCCGGTGGCCGGATCGAGGTTGAGCTGGTTGCGCGCAAGGTTATGCGGCGAGTTCTGCAGCAGGTAGTAGACCGTGGCCGGTTGTCCGGCGACGGCTGGCATGCGGATGTTGTAGGCACTCAAGTCCGGGCCGGCGTTGCTGTAGATGCTGCTCCACATCGCCTCGTAGTTGGCGGTGGGCGCGGGGCCCGCAGGTGCCGGACCGCGCTGGCGTACCCGTTCGCTTTGCGGGGCGTCCGACAGCAATCGGGTCAGGCCTTTGCTGTACCACTCGTAGGACCAGGACAGGCCAGTGAGTGCGGCGAGCAGGTAGAACAACAAGCACCAGGTGCCGAACACCGAGTGCAGGTCCCAGTTGAAGCTACGGCCTTTTTTGCGCCAGTCCAGCGTCAGCCAGGCGCGCCAGCTTGCCACTTGGCGCGGCCAGCGCAGATACAGCCCGGACAGGCAGAAGAAAATCAGGATCAGCGTACAGGCGCCGGTGATGCGTTGGCCGGTTTCGCCCATCGCCAGAAAACGGTGCAGTTGCAGCAGGAAGTCGAAGACGTCCTGGCCCACGGCGTCACCCATGTAGTCGCCGGTGTACGGATCGAAGTAGCGCATCTGACCCCGGCGTTCACCCGGTGGCGGCGTGAACAATACCCGGGCGGCGTTGCTGCTCTCGCTTTCCACCCACAGCATGGACACGGTCTTGCCTTCGCTGGCTTCAAGCGTGCGCACCAGTTCGGCGGGCGGCAGTACGCCAGCGGGACGTTTTTCGACGGTCAACACCGTCGGATTGAGCGCCCGCAGAATTTCATCCTGAAACGAGACCGAGGCTCCGGTGATCCCCATCAAGGCCAACACCAGCCCGGCGCTAATGCCGAAAAACCAGTGCAACTGAAATAGGGTTTTCTTCAACACGTCGGAGCGCCTCGCTGATCTGGATGACATTTCACGGCGCGCATTATGCCGTGAGTTGTCGAGAAACGTTCTTTTTTACACACAAAAGCCCCGGGCATCCGATGCGCGGGGCTTTTGCGTTAAGCAGGTACAAAAAGCCCGTGAAGATCACGGGCTTTTTTTCTTGCAGCGTGGCGTTGCGCTTACACGTAGAAAGATTTCAGCGGCGGGAAGCCATTGAACTCAACCGCGCTGTAGCTGGTGGTGTAGGCGCCGGTGGACAACCAATACAGACGATCACCGATGGCCAGGTTCAGCGGCAGGCCGTACTTGTAGTTTTCGTACATGATGTCGGCGCTGTCACAGGTAGGACCGGCGATGACCACTTCTTCCATCTCACCTTTCTTCTCGGTCCAGATCGGGAACTTGATGGCTTCGTCCATGGTTTCGATCAGGCCGGAGAACTTGCCCACATCCGTGTACACCCAGCGCTCGACGGCGGTGCGGGATTTACGTGCCACCAGCACCACTTCACTGACCAGGATACCGGCGTTGGCAATCAACGAACGGCCCGGTTCCAGGATGATTTCCGGCAGGTCGTCGCCGAAGTCTTCCTTGAGGAAGCGGATGATTTCCTCGGCGTAGGTTTCCAAGGTGTTGGTGCGGGTGATGTAGTTGGCCGGGAAGCCGCCGCCCATGTTGATCAGCTTCAGGTGGATGCCGTCTTCTTCTTTCAGACGCTCGAAGATCACTTTTACCTTGGCGATGGCGGCGTCCCAGACGCTGATGTCGCGCTGTTGCGAGCCGACGTGGAACGAGATGCCGTAAGGCACCAGGCCCAGGTCGCGGGCCAGGATCAGCAGGTCCATCGCCATGTCGGTCTGGCAGCCGAATTTGCGCGACAACGGCCAGTCAGCCGTGGTCGAGCCTTCGGTGAGAATACGCACATAGACTTTCGAGCCCGGCGCGGCCTTGGCAATGTTGCGCAGGTCGGCTTCGGAGTCGGTGGAGAACAGGCGCACGCCCTTCTCGTAGAAGTAGCGGATGTCCTTGGATTTCTTGATGGTGTTGCCGTAGCTGATACGGTCGGCGCTGACGCCACGTTCCATCACCTTGTCCAACTCGTAGATGGAGGCGATGTCGAAGCTCGAGCCTTTGGCTTTCAGCAGGTCAATGATCTCGACCGCCGGGTTGGCCTTGACCGCGTAGTACACCTTGGCGAATTCGAAACCGGCGCGCAGGTCATCGTAGGCCTGGCTGATCATCGCGGTATCGATGACCACGAACGGGGTTTCTTGCTTGTCGGCGAACGCCTTCATTTTGTCAAAGGTGGCGCGCGCGAAATAATCTTCGACGTTGATCGACATGCTGGGAACTCCTAAGGGCAAACTGAAATTAGCAATGGGTGCAAATGAACGTCCTCCGTATCCCCACTTTGGTTCGCCTACTTCCCAAGGCATGTCGCCGAAAGCAAAAAGGCCACGGGATCACGCTTCCCTTGGCCTTGCTGTCTCGTCGTCAGTACTTGAGCCGGATGGATCGTTTCCAGCATGGACGTTCGGCGCGAACTTTAGGGCTTGATGGGCCAGGGATCAACTAAAAATGTCGCGTTTTTGCACGCGTTCGTCGCGCGATAGCGTGCAGCTACTTATGTAACCGACAGGTGTGACGGAATGATGTTCCCCGGTTGGGGCAAATGGGTGGGATTTCACTGACACACCAGGGATCCAAATGTGGGAGCGGGCTTGCTCGCGAAGGCGACCTGTCAGTCAATATTTCAGTGACTGATACAGCGCTTTCGCGAGCAAGCCCGCTCCCACAGTTTTTAACCGAGTGGTGTCGGATCAGGCCAGGGCGGTTTCGGCGGGCGATACGATGCTGGTCTTGCCGCCACGGGACTTGCCGGAACTCAGGTACTCGGCAATCGACTCCTGGGTGACCTCCCCGAGGAAGACCCGCTCGGCATCCATCACCGGCAGCCACGAGCGATTGAACTCGTACATCCGTGACAGCAGGATGCGCAAGTGCTCGTCGAACGCGGCGGTGGCATTGAACTCGCGCAGGTATTGGCCGCAAGTACCGGTCTGACGGTGCAGGTCGCGACGTCTTACATAGCCCAGCGCCTTGTTCTCGGCGCAAGTGACCACCACGTAGCGACGGTCATGTTCGTCCATCAATTCCAGGGCGTCGGCCACCGGAGTTTCCGGGCTCACCGAGGGCGCGTTGTCCGCCGCGTCTTCGGCTTTCACCAGCAGCAGGCGCTTGAGGGTGCTGTCCTGCCCGACGAAGTTGCTCACGAACTCGTCGGCAGGGTGCGCCAGCAGCGTGTCCGGGTGATCGATCTGCAACAGTTTGCCGGCGCGGAAGATGGCGATCTTGTCGCCGAGCTTGATCGCCTCGTCAATGTCGTGGCTGACCATGATCACGGTCTTGTTCAAGGCGCGCTGCATTTCAAAGAACTCGTTCTGGATCATCTCGCGGTTGATCGGGTCGACCGCGCCGAACGGCTCGTCCATCAGCAGCAACGGGGCGTCAGCCGCCAGGGCGCGGATCACGCCGATGCGCTGTTGCTGGCCGCCGGACAGTTCACGCGGGTAGCGATGCAGGTATTGCTTGGGTTCCAGTTTGATCATGCTCATCAACTCGCGGGCGCGGTCGTGGCATTTCTGCTTGTCCCAGCCGAGCAGTTTCGGCACGACCACGATGTTTTCCTCGATGGTCATGTTGGGGAACAGGCCGATCTGCTGGATCACGTAGCCGATGTTGCGACGCAGGGTCACCTCATCCAGGTCGGTGGTGTCTTCGCCGTTGATCAGAATCTTGCCCGAGGTCGGCTTGATCAGGCGGTTGATCATTTTCAGCGTGGTGCTCTTGCCGCAGCCCGACGGGCCGAGGAATACGCAAATCTCGCCTTCGTTGACGGTCAGGCTTACGTCGTTGACGGCAGAAACAGTCTTGCCGTTGCTTTGAAAAGTCTTGGTCAGGTTTTGAAGTTCGATCATTTGAGCAGTCCTTTTGGAGTCAGCGAGCGTTGCAGCCATTGCAGAAGCAGGTCGGCGAAGATCGCCAGGAGACTGACCAGCACGGCGCCAACGATCAGCATCGACATGTCGCTGCGGCTGATGGAAGCCAGAATCAGTACACCCAGGCCGCCAGCGCCGATGGTGGCGGCGATGGTCATCACGCCGATATTCATCACCACGGCGGTGCGCACACCGGCGAGGATCACCGGCACCGCAATCGGTAACTCGACCATGCGCAGGCGCTGGCCGAAGGTCATGCCGATACCGCGGGCGGCTTCGCGAATGCCCGGCTCCACGCCGGTCAGGGCCAGGTAGGTGTTGCGCATGATCGGCAGCAGCGAGTAGAGAAACACCGCGGTGATTGCCGGCAATGGCCCCAGGCCCTGGCCGAACTTGGAATAGAACGGCAGCAGCAGGCCGAACAGGGCGATGGACGGCACCGTCAGCAGCACGGTGGCGCTGGCTTGCAGTGGACCGGCCAATGTGGGGAAGCGTGTCATCAGCACCCCCAACGGCACGCCAACGACAATCGCGAAGATTACCGCGATGCCTACCAGCGTGATGTGTTGGCCGGTCAAGTGCAGGACCAGGGCCCAATCGAGATGGGAAAAGGCGTTCAGAAATTCCATGTCTTCTCCTCTAATTAGTTGAGCGAATGTTGACGCAGGAAGTCGGCGGCAACCGCGGAAGGGCTTTCATGATCGACGTCGACCCGTGCATTCAACCGGCGCATGGTTTCGTCATCGAACAGTTCCGCCAGGGGTTTGAGCTCGGCCGCCAGTTGCGGATGGGCGTCGAGGTAGGCCTGGCGAATCACCGGGGCGGCGGTGTAGTCCGGGAAGTAGTGCTTGTCGTCTTCCAGCAACTTCAGTTTGAAAGCACTGAGGCGTCCGTCGGTGGTGTACACCAGACCGGCAAACACCTGGCCATTGCGCAGTGCGGTGTAGACCAGGCCAGCGTCCATCTGGCGCGTGTTTTCGCGGGACAGGTTCATGTCGTATAGCTTGACCATGCCGTCCAGGCCGTCGGAGCGGTTGGCGAATTCGGTATCCAGGGCGACCAGGTGATTCTTTTGGGTGTCCTTGGCCAGCGCTTGGGTCAGGTCGCTGATGGTGTTGATATGCGGGTATTGCTTGGCCACCTTCTCCGGCAAGGCCAGCGCGTAGGTGTTGCTGAAACGCGAAGGCGATAGCCAGGCGAGGCCTTTTTTCGCGTCGAGTTCTTTTACTCGAGCGTAGGACTGTTCGCTGTTGAGCTTTTCATCGACATGGTTGTAAGCCACCAGCGACACGCCGGTGTACTCCCAGAGCAAATCCAGTTGCCCGCTTTCCTGGGCACTGCGCGCCAGGTTGCTGCCCAGGCCGCCGGTGACATGCGGGGCATAACCCTTGGTTCGCAGGTACTGCGCGGTGATTTCGGCCAGCAGGGTCTGTTCGGTGAACACCCGGGCGCCGATGCGGATCTGCGGTTTTTCAGCGGCTTGCGCAACGCCGGCCAGCAGCAGGATGCAGCTCACTATCAAAGTCAGTTTTTTCATGTTGATTCCTTTGCCAAGCCTTAAGACGGACGCAGCCCACGTTCCAGCCAGAGACGGCTGGCCAGGGTCACCAGGCCGTCGAGCAGCAACGCCAGCAACGCGGTGCACGCGGCGCCGAGCAGCAGTTGCGGCTGATTGTTCAGGGCGATGCCGGGGAAAATCAGGCTGCCCAGGCTGTTGGCGCCAATCAGGAACGCCAGCGGTGCGGTACCGACGTTGATCGCCAGCGCCACGCGCACACCGCCGATGATGATCGGCACGGCGTTCGGCAACTCGACGCGAAACAGCACCTGGCGCGGGGTCATGCCGATGCCGGTGGCGGCTTCCTTGAGGGAACCCTGGACGTTTTTCAGGCCTTCGTAGGTGTTGCGCACGATGGGCAGCAAGGAGGCGAGGAACAGGGCAAAAATGGCGGGGCCGCTGCCGATGCCGAGGACACCGAGGGCGATGGCCAGTACGGCCAGGGGAGGAACGGTATTGCCGATATTGAAGATCTGCATGAAGCGTTCTGCGCGTGCGGCCATATTCGGTCGGCTAAGCAGGATACCGGCGGGAATCCCCACAATCAGCGCAGCGAGCATGGAGACAAGGACGAGAATCAGGTGAGCTTGCAGGTAAAACAACAAATCGTCGCGGTACAGTTCGATCGTGTTGATGCCGATCCAGTGGACCAGCAGGGCCAGAAGGGCGACGACAACCGCTCCCCCTATCAGCCCTTTGCCATAGCGAATAGCCACAGGCGGACTCCTATTTTCAGTCGGCGAGCACATTGCGTCGTGGCATGCCATTTCTGGCTGCCTCGGAATGTGGTCGCGAAATGCAGCTCGTCAATACCGGCAAAGCGGCATGAGATCGAGCCATGAGCGCAGCCTCGTCAGGCTAACTTGCTGATTTTTCAGCCCCTGTTACGAGTGCGGTAGCAGGGGGAGTGGACGTCTCTACCTTTTAAAAGGTTCCACACTTGGCAGTATTTAGCCACCCCCAACCGGGTGAACGGTGGTCCGGTGTGCTGGGTTTAGGCTATACTCGCCGCCCTTTTTTGACTCACCTGCCAGGCGATTTCCCATGACCCACCAGGCCGCCGAAGTCGCGAAACGCCGCACTTTCGCCATTATTTCCCACCCCGATGCCGGTAAGACCACCATCACCGAGAAGCTTTTGCTGATGGGCAAGGCGATCGCAGTGGCCGGCACGGTGAAGTCGCGCAAATCCGACCGCCATGCCACCTCCGACTGGATGGAAATGGAGAAGCAGCGGGGTATTTCCATTACCACGTCGGTCATGCAGTTTCCGTATCGCGAGCACATGATCAACCTGCTCGACACCCCGGGCCACGAAGATTTCTCTGAAGATACCTATCGCACCCTGACCGCAGTGGACTCGGCCCTGATGGTCCTCGACGGTGGTAAAGGCGTTGAGCCACGGACCATCGCACTGATGGACGTTTGCCGTCTGCGCGACACGCCGATTGTCAGCTTTATCAACAAACTCGACCGTGATATCCGCGATCCGATCGAACTGCTGGATGAAATCGAAGCCGTCCTGAAGATCAAGGCCGCGCCGATCACTTGGCCGATCGGTTGCTATCGCGACTTCAAGGGTGTGTACCACCTGGCCGACGACTACATCATTGTCTACACCGCCGGCCACGGTCATGAACGCACCGAAACCAAGATCATCGAGAAACTCGACTCCGACGAAGCCCGCGCGCACCTGGGCGACGAGTACGAGCGCTTTGTCGAGCAACTGGAGCTGGTGCAGGGCGCCTGTCACGCATTCAACCAGCAAGAGTTTCTCGACGGCCAGTTGACCCCAGTGTTCTTCGGTACCGCCTTGGGCAACTTCGGTGTCGACCATGTGCTTGACGCCGTGGTGGACTGGGCCCCACGCCCACTGGCGCGGGTCGCCAACGAGCGTACGGTCGAGCCGGTCGAAGAGAAATTCAGCGGTTTTGTGTTCAAGATCCAGGCAAACATGGACCCCAAGCACCGCGACCGTATCGCCTTCATGCGGATCTGCTCCGGCAAATACGAAAAAGGCATGAAGATGCGCCACGTGCGCACCGGCAAGGACGTGCGCATCGGCGACGCCTTGACGTTCTTCTCTTCCGAGCGTGAGCAACTGGAAGAGGCTTACGCCGGTGACATCATCGGCCTGCACAACCACGGCACGATCCAGATCGGTGACACCTTCAGTGAAGGTGAAAGCCTGGGTTTCACCGGCATCCCGCACTTCGCCCCGGAACTGTTCCGCCGCGTGCGCCTGCGCGACCCGCTGAAATCCAAGCAATTGCGCCAGGGCCTGCAGCAATTGGCGGAAGAGGGCGCGACCCAGGTATTTTTCCCCGAGCGCAGCAACGACATCATCCTCGGCGCGGTCGGTGTGCTGCAGTTCGATGTGGTCGCCAGCCGCTTGAAAGAGGAATACAAGGTTGAATGCTCCTACGAGCCAATCACCGTGTACTCCGCGCGCTGGATCGATTGCAGCGACAAGAAGAAGTTGGAGGAATTCTCCAACAAGGCCGTGGAAAACCTCGCGGTCGACGGCGGTGGTCACCTGACCTACCTGGCTCCGACCCGGGTCAACCTGGCGCTGATGGAAGAGCGCTGGCCGGACGTGAAATTCCGTGCGACCCGTGAGCATCACTAAGGGTTGGCGGTAGAAAAAGGCGGAGCTGTGATGGCTTCGCCTTTTTTTTGCGGTTTTTTTGCTGGTGGGGGGAAGCGGGGGGCGTTGGCCATCAGGCTGGGGGCCGTCTTGGGATCCACCCCTCACCCTAACCCTCTCCCCAAGGGGAGAGGGGACTGACTGAAGTGTGCTGAGATAATTGGCGACCTGGTAGTCCGAGTCGATTATGGATTGTCTGCTGATGCAGCGCCCGGTGGGTTCAGTTGGGAATCCATAATCGACGCGGTATTTCAGATCGCAGATTATCTGCGCACATTTCGGTGTACCGATGATGGGCATGCTCAGCTGTAAATCCACAATCGACTCGAACTACCAGGTCGCCGATTATCTCAGCACACTTCGCTCGGTCCCCTCGCCCCCTGGGGAGAGGGTTAGGGTGAGGGGCGTCACCGTCAACGCTGCATTTTTTAACGCTCGAAAACGCCCAACCCTCAGAACGAAGCCGTCACCGAAGCAAAATAGGCGCGGCCCGGTTCGTTGTAGGTTTGCGCGCCAGCGTCGTCGGCATTGCCTTTGCGGTACAGGCGCTTGTCCAGCAGGTTGTTGATGCCCAGGCGTACGCTCAGGTGCTCGTTGAATTCATAGCCGCTGCTCAGGCCCACCAAACCGTACGGGTCGACATCCTGCTGGGCCGTCCGATCATAGTCGTTGGCACTGCGTGAGTTGAGGGTTGGCGCGTGCTGTTTACCGTAGTAGGTCCCGCTGACCTGGAACGAGAGTTGGTCGCTGGCCTGCCAGTCCAGCGTGGTGTTGAGCGTGTATTTGGGGATGACGCTCAGCGGCTCGCCGGTGTCCTTGTCCTTGGAATCGATCATGTAAGTGAGGTTGGTATTCCAGTCCAGGTCGTCGCGCAGACGCATGAACAGGTTGCCTTCGATCCCCTGGACCAGCGCGGGTCCGCTGTTTTCCCACTCCAGCACTCGGCGACCGTTGCTCAGGCGGAACGCCGCCGTGTTGCTGGCGTTGATCTTGTTTTTGTAGTCATTGCGAAAGTAGGTCGCGCTGGTACGCCAGCTGCCCTTGTCGAACGTCAGGCCGATTTCCTTGTTGACGCTGATTTCCGGTTTCAGGTCCGGATTGCCCACCAGGTAGCAACCATCCAGGTTGGCTTCAGCGGCGTTGCAACCGTTGCCACGGCTGTATAGCAAATAGTTGGGGTTGGACTGATACAGGTTGGGGGTCTTGTAGGCTCGGGCAATGCCGCCCTTGAGGCTCAGTTCATCGGTCAACGGGTGCGAGGCGTTGAGGCTCGGGCTCCAGTTGCCGCCGTATTTTTGGTGATCGTCAAAGCGCAGGCCGGGCGTGATGATGGTGTTGCTGCCCACCTCGATGTTGTCTTCGGCGAACAGCGCGTAACTCGACGCGGTGGTTTTGCTGCTGTTGCGGTTGAAGCCCGGGATGTTCGGAACGCCGCCGGTGCCGGGATCGTAGCTCTGCGAGCGTAGCGAGCCCGCATCGTTCATCGATTCGTAGAGGTATTCGCTGCCCAGGGTCAGCACTTGCTCGGCGCCGAAGCTCAGCGGCAGGTTAACCTCGGCGCTGGCCCGGGTGTTGCGCAGACGCGACTCGAATCGGCCGGCGTTGGCGGACGGCGCGCCTTCGCCGGAACCGGCGAGGCCTTCGTTGAGACGCTCGTTGCGCGTCAGGTCGTGGGACAGCGACGCCAGCGTCGAGCCCCAGTCAAACTCGCCGCGGTGCGTGGCGGAAAAACTGCTGCGCTGAATCACGCTGGTTTCCTTGCCCACCAGGCTGTCGACGAATGCGCCGCCACCGTTGAGCATGGTGTCGCCGGCAAAGATGTTGCCCTGACGGCTGTAGCTGGCTTCCAGGTCCAGGGTTTGCTCGGGACTGAACTGCCAACTGAGCAAACCGTTGACGTCCTTGTTGCGCACGCCCTCGCGACCGGCCACCAAGCCGTCGGCGGTGGCCTGTTGGGCCTGGTTGATCGTCGCGTCGTCGGCGTCGGTCTTGTTCAGGCCGCCGTAGACCCGGAACGCCAGGCTATCGCTCAACGGGCCGCTGAGGTTGAAGTTGGTACGTTTGCTCGTGCCTTCGGCATCGTCCTCGGGCAGCGAGACGTAGGTTGTCAGCGCGCCATGCAACTGATCGGTGGGGCGTTTGGTGATGATGTTAATCACCCCGCCCATGGCGCCCGAGCCGTAGCGGGCAGCGGCCGGGCCACGGAGGATTTCAATGCGTTCGACTTCTTCGGCCGGCACCCAGTTGGTTTCGCCACGGGTGTCCCGGTCACCGCTCCAGCCGTAACGCACCGCGTTGCGTGAGGTCGAGGGCTTGCCATCGATCAGGATCAGGGTGTTTTCCGGGCCCATGCCGCGCAGGTCGATCTGGCGATTGTTGCCACGGCTGCCGCTGGAGCTGTTGCCAGTCAGGTTGACGCCGGGCTCGCGACGAATGATGTCTGACAGATCGTTGGTCGGTGGGCGTTTCTTGATGTCTTCGGCGGTGATGATCGACACGCCGGGAGCTTGTTTCAGTTCTTCGGCAGCGGTACCCAGAACACGGGTTTCTTCCAGCTCCAACGCTTGGGAAGTGCCGTCGACAGGCAGCTCTGTAGCCTCTATCGGCACTGTGTCTCGCTCTCTTTCCAGGGTGTCCGCCAGGAGTGCGGGGGCGCAGAGGGTGGCGATAAACGCCAGTGAGAAATGGCTAAGCCTGAATCGAGGCGACATGTCCGCAAAGTCCTTTAGGGAAGGGGGCAACTGAGTGAGATGCACCAGAGTCGCCTTCCTGCAGCGAGGTCTTCGTTTGCCGACAGCCATATCCGGTGCGCTCCATGGCTCGGAATGGTATTGATTCTCAAATAAAAGTAAATTGCATTTACAAACTATACACTTTGGCCATTGACCTTTGTGCCTACCGCAAGAGCAAAAAAGCCCCCCCGCCAGACTGATGCGCAATCTGACGGGAAGGGCTGTAGAACTCAGTATCACCGCACTCCCCTGTAGCAGGGGGCTTGTGTGGGAGTGGGCTGGTGTGGGAGCGGGCTTGCTCGCGATGCAGGCACCTCGGTACATCAGTTACACCGCAGTGATGCTATCGCGAGCAAGCCCGCTCCCACAGGGCCTTACATGACAAATTGCTCGGCGTAATGACAGGCCACCTGGCGGTTATCCAACGGCCGCAACAGCGGCTCCTCGGTGCTGCACCGCTCGGTGGCATACGGGCAACGCTTGTGGAATGCGCATCCCGGTGGTGGGTTCAGCGGGTTGGGCAACTCGCCGACGATCTTGATCTTCGGTTTGTCCGGGTCCGGGTGAATGGTCGGGGTGGCCGACAGCAGCGCCTGGGTGTACGGGTGCAAGGGGCGGGCGTAGATGTCTGCTTTCGGACCCACTTCCACGGGCCGACCGAGGTACATCACCATCACGTCATCGGCGACGTGCTGCACCACCGCCAGGTTGTGGGAAATGAACACGTAGGCGGTGTTGAATTCCTGCTGCAAATCCATGAACAGGTTGAGCACCTGGGCCTGGATCGACACGTCCAGCGCCGAGGTCGGTTCGTCCGCCACCAGCACTTTGGGTTGCAGCATCATCGCCCGGGCCAATGCGATGCGCTGGCGCTGGCCGCCGGAAAACATGTGCGGGTAGCGCTGATAATGCTCGGGGCGCAGGCCAACCTGCTTCATCATCGCCTGGACTTTTTCGCGGCGCTCGGCGGCGGACAGGTTGGTGTTGATCAGCAGCGGCTCGCCCAGTTGATCACCGACTTTCTGCCGCGGGTTCAACGAGGCGTACGGGCTCTGGAATACCATCTGCACGTCTTTGCGCAGCTGTTTGCGCTGGGCCTTGTCGGCACCGGCGACTTCCTGGCCGGCGATTTTCAGCGAGCCTGAAGACGGTTCTTCAATCAGTGTCAGCGCCCGGGCCAGGGTGGATTTGCCGCACCCGGATTCGCCGACGACCGCGAGGGTCTTGCCGGCTTCCAGCTCGAAGGACACACCATTGAGGGCGCGCACGGTGGCGTGGCCCTTGAACAGGCCACGGGACACTTCGTAGTGACGGGTCAGGTCGCGGGCGGTAAGAACGACGGCCATTACGCCACCTCCTGGTTCAAGGGGTAGAAGCAGCGTGCAAGGCTGTTGGTTTTCGGATCGAGGGCTGGGCGCTCGGTGCGGCAGTTGTCACGCACGTAGGGGCAGCGCGGCGACAGCAGGCAACCCTGCGGGCGGTCATAACGACCGGGAACGATACCCGGCAGCGTGGCCAGGCGCGTGGCGCCGAGGCTGTGCTCTGGAATCGCCTTGAGCAGCGCTTCGCTGTACGGATGCGCCGGGATGTCGAACAACTGCGGCACTTGCCCGACTTCCACGGCCTGGCCGGCGTACATCACACACACACGTTGGGCGGTTTCCGCGACCACGGCGAGGTCGTGGGTAATCAGCACCAGGCCCATGTTCTGCTCTTTTTGCAGCGCCAGCAGCAGCTCCATGATCTGCGCCTGGATGGTCACGTCCAGCGCAGTGGTCGGTTCATCGGCGATCAACAGTTTGGGCTCGCCGGCAATCGCCATGGCGATTGCCACGCGTTGGCTCATCCCACCCGACAACTGGTGCGGGTAGGCGTCCATGCGGCTGGCGGCGCCAGGGATTTCGACTTTTTCCAGCAGCTCGATGGCGCGTTTTCGTGCTTGCTTGCCAGACATTTTCAGGTGCAGGCGCAGGACTTCTTCGATCTGGAAGCCCACGGTGTAGCTCGGGTTCAGCGCGGTCATCGGGTCCTGGAAGACCATCGCCAGGTCTTTACCGACAATCTGCCGGCGCTGGCGGTTGCTCAACTTGAGCATGTCTTTGCCGTCGAAGTTCAGCGCGTCGGCGGTGACGATACCGGGGTGCTCGATCAGGCCCATCAGCGCCATCATGGTCACGGATTTACCCGAACCCGACTCGCCCACGATCGCGAGGACTTCGCCCTTGTCGACGCGGATGTCGAGGCCATCGACCACCGGCACGGCGGTCTTGTCGCCGAAGCGGACATTGAGATTCTTGATTTCTAGCAGTGACATGGGAATCTCCTCAGGCGGCATTCTTGAGTTTCGGATCCAGCGCATCGCGCAGGCCGTCGCCCATCAGGTTGATTGCCAGCACGCTGAGCAAAATGGTCAAGCCCGGCAGGCTCACGACCCACCAGGCACGTTCGATGTAGTCACGGGCCGAAGCCAGCATGGTGCCCCACTCCGGGGTTGGCGGCTGTACGCCAAGGCCGAGGAAGCCAAGGGCGGCGGCATCGAGGATTGCCGAGGAAAAGCTCAAGGTCGCCTGGACGATCAGCGGTGCCATGCAGTTAGGCAGCACGGTGATGAACATCAGGCGTGGCAGGCCGGCACCGGCGAGGCGGGCGGCGGTCACGTAGTCGCGGTTCAATTCGCCCATCACCGCGGCGCGGGTCAGGCGCACATAGGACGGCAAGGACACGATAGCGATGGCAATCACGGTGTTGATCAGGCCAGGGCCGAGGATCGCGACGATGGCCACCGCCAGCAGCAGCGACGGCAGAGCCAGCATGATGTCCATCAGGCGCATGATGGTCGGGCCGAGCAGGCGCGGGAAGAAGCCGGCGAACAGCCCCAGCAGGATCCCCGGGATCAGCGACATCACCACCGACGACAGGCCGATCAGCAGCGACAGGCGCGAGCCTTCGATCAGCCGCGAGAGCAAATCACGGCCCAGTTCGTCGGTGCCGAGCAGGAACTGGATCTGCCCGCCTTCCAGCCATGACGGCGGGGTCAGCAGGAAATCACGGTATTGCTCGCTGGGGTTATGCGGGGCGACCCAAGGCGCGAAGATCGCGCAAAACACGATCAGGCTCATGAACAACAGGCCGGCAACCGCGCCTTTGTTCTTGGAGAAGGCTTGCCAGAATTCTTTGTACGGGGACGGATACAGCAGGCTTTGATCGACTGCTACCGCGGGAGTAGGTGTGGTCATGGTGATGATCTCAGCGCTGATGACGGATGCGTGGGTTGGCGAGGCCGTAGAGGATGTCCACCACGAAGTTCACCAGAATCACCAGGCAGGCGATTAACAGGATGCCGTTCTGCACCACGGGATAGTCCCGTGCGCCAATGGCTTCGATCAGCCATTTGCCGATGCCGGGCCAGGAGAAAATGGTTTCGGTGAGGACCGCGCCGGCCAGCAATGTGCCGACTTGCAGGCCGACCACGGTCAGCACCGGGATCAGCGCGTTGCGCAGGCCGTGGACGAACACCACGCGCGCCGGCGACAGGCCTTTGGCCTTGGCGGTGCGGATATAGTCTTCGCGCAGGACTTCGAGCATCGATGAACGGGTCATCCGCGCGATCACCGCCAGCGGGATAGTGCCGAGCACGATGGCCGGCAGGATCAGGTGGTGCAGGGCATCCCAGAACGCGTCCGGCTCGTCGGCCAGCAGCGTGTCGATCAGCATGAAGCCGGTGCGCGGCTCGATGTCATAGAGCAGGTCGATACGCCCGGAAACCGGAGTCCAGCCCAGGCTCACGGAGAAGAACATGATCAGGATCAGGCCCCACCAGAAGATCGGCATCGAATATCCCGCCAGGGAGATGCCCATCACCCCATGGTCGAACAGGGATCCTCGCTTCAAGGCCGCAATCACCCCGGCCAATAGCCCAAGGATGCCGGCGAACAACAACGCGGCCATGGACAATTCCAGGGTCGCGGGGAACAGCGCGGTGAACTCGGTCCACACGCTGGTACGGGTACGCAGGGATTCGCCGAGGTCGCCCTGGGCGAGTTTGCCGACGTAATCCAGATATTGCGCATAGAGCGGTTTGTTCAAGCCAAGGCGTTCCATTGCCTGGGCGTGCATTTCCGGGTCAACCCGGCGCTCGCCCATCATGACTTCTACGGGGTCGCCGGGAATCATGCGAATCAACGCAAAAGTCAGCAACGTGATGCCGAAGAACGTGGGGATCAATAACCCCAATCGGCGGGCAATAAAACTAAACATCGTGTTGTGTACCTCAATCAGCCGGTTAGGCAAGTCCGGCACCGTCAACGTCGAGGGTGCCGGGCGTTTCTTATTACTTCACCTGGGTGGTGGCGAAGTTATTGTTGGTCAGAGGGCTTTGGATATAACCCTCGACGTTCTTGCGCATGGCCGTGAACATTTTCGGGTACGCCATGGGAATCCACGGTTGGTCCTTGTCGAAAACGTCCAGCGCTTGTTCATAGAGTGCGGCGCGCTGTGCGGGTTCAGCGATGGCGCGCGCCTTGTCGATCAGCCCCTGGAACTCTTCGTTACACCAGCGGGCGTAGTTTTCGCCGTTTTTTGCTGCGTCGCAACTCAGGTTCGGCGTGAGGAAGTTATCCGGGTCGCCGTTGTCCCCGGCCCAGCCCGCCGAAACCATGTCGTGCTCGCCGGCTTTCGCGCGCTTGAGCATTTCGCCCCATTCCATGACCTTGATGTTGACCTTCAGGCCAATTTCGGCCAAATCCGCTTGCATGCGCTGGGCGCCAAGCATCGGGTTGGGGTTGGTCGGGCCGCCGCCGTTGCGCGTGAACAAGGTAAATTCGGTGCCTTCGGGCACGCCGGCTTCCTTGAGCAGGGCGCGAGCCTTGTCCAGGTCGCGGGGCGGGTTCTTCAGCTTGTCGTTGAAGCCCAGCAGCGTCGGCGGGTACGGGCCGGTGCCTACCACCGCGTTGCCTTTGCCGTACAGCACCTCGGTGTAACCGGCCTTGTCGAACGCGATGTTGATCGCGTGCCGCACGCGGGCGTCGCTCATGTACTTGTGGGTGGTATTCAGGGCGGTGTAGCTGGTGGTCATGGCCGCCAGTTCACTGACTTTCAGGTTCGGGTCTTGCTTGATGCTCGGCAGGTCATCGGGTTTTGGGTACAGCGCGATCTGGCATTCGTTGGCCTTGAGTTTCTGCAGGCGCACATTGTTGTCGACGGCGATGGCCAGGATCAGCGGGTCGGCTGGCGGCTTGCCACGGAAGTACTCCGGGTTGGCCTTGAAGCGCACTTGGGCGTCTTTCTGGTAGCGGGTAAAGATGAACGGTCCGGTGCCGATCGGCTTGCTGTTGAGTTCGTCGGTCTTGCCGGCGGCGAGCAGCTTGTCAGCGTATTCGGCGGAGTGGATGGCGGTAAACGGCATTGCGACATCGGCCAGGAACGGTGCTTCGGGGCGTGTCAGGGTGAAGACCACGGTGTGGTCATCAGTCTTCTCGACACTTTTGAGCAGTTCCTTGAAGCCCATGCTTTCGAAATAGGGAAAGCCGGTGGTGGATTTGTTGTGCCACGGATGTTTCGGGTCCAGTTGACGCTGGAAGCTCCAGAGCACGTCGTCGGCATTCAGGTTACGCGTGGGTTTGAAGTAGGCGGTGGTGTGGAACTTGACGTCATCGCGCAGGTGGAAGGTGTAGGTCAGGCCGTCCTCACTGATATCCCAGGACTTGGCAAGTGCCGGCACGATCTCGGTGGTACCGGGCTTGAAGTCCACCAGGCGGTTGAACATGGTTTCGGCGGCAGCGTCGGCGGTGACGGCCGTGGTGTACAGGACCGGATCGAAGCCTTCCGGGCTGGCTTCGGTGCAGACCACCAGCGGCTTGGCCGAAACGCCGATGGCAACGCTCAACAGCGCAGCGGCAATGGCAGCTTGTAACGGGAGCATTTTCATCAAGAGCCCTCTGCAATCGATGGGACCAGACAAACGTAGACGGCAGGCTCTTCCCGAGCCCGCCGTTTACCTGGTGCTGATTAAAGAATGTTGAACGGGATGGTGGTTACCAGGCGGAACTCTTTGATGCTGCCGTCGGACTGGTTCGCGCTGCCACGGTGTTCCACGTAGGTGGCACGGATCGCGGTTTCCTTGAGCGGGCCGCTCTGTACCGCGTAACCGGCACCGACGCCGTATTCCTGGTGCTTCTCGCCGTCCTGGGACTGAATGCCATCGTAGGCGAATTGCGCGCGGCCACCGTTACCGGTGTAGTGCGTGCCGTCGATGCCCCAGCCGCGAGCGGAGTAGATGTTGAACTTCAGGCCCGGTACGCCGTATTCGGCCATGTTGATGGCGTAGGCGACCTGGAAGGACTTCTCGTTCGGGCCGTTGAAGTCGGACGTCAGGGAGTTGGCCAGGTAGATGCCGTTGGTTTCGTGCAGGTAGTCGAAGTACTCGTTACCGTTCACGGCCTGGTAGGAGAAGGTCAGGCTGTGGGCTTGGTGAGCCAGGCCGAGGGACAGGGAGAAGGTATCGTTGTCGATTTCCCCCATCAGCTTTTTGCCTTCATCGACGGTTTTGTAGTAGTTGAAACCGGTGGTCAGTGCCAGCTCTTGGCTATCACCCAGTTGGTGGGTGGCACCGAAGTAGTACTGGTTCCAGAAGTCCTTGACGTTGGCGCCGAAGAAGCTGGTTTTCAGGCTTTTGAACGGCTGGTAGTTCAAGCCGGCGGTGTAGACCTTGTCGGTCTCGGCGCCATTGCCGTATTCGGTACGGAATTTCGACAGGCTCTGTTCGGTACGCGGCGAGACGCGGTCAAAAATGCCGCCCTGGAACGACAGGTTGCTGAATTCCTGGCTGTCGATGCTTACGCCCTGGAAGCTTGATGGCAGCGCACGGTTGCCGATGGTGTCGACGATGCCGCTGCTGAAGTTCTGGCGACCGGCGGTCAAGGTGGTGTTCGAGACGCGGAACTTGACGTTGGCCAGGCCCAGCTTGCTCCACTGGTCTACGGCATCGCCGTTGGAGTCAGCCAGGGTGCGGTTGGAACCGCCTTTGATGTCACGTTTGCTGCGGTCCAGAACCAGGGCGTTGTACACCGCCACTTCGGTGCTTACGCCGACGGTGCCTTGGGTAAAGCCCGAGGTTGCGTTGATGATGGTGCCTTGAACCCAGTTTTCACGGCGACGGTCGGTAACGGTTTGACCGTGCTTCTGATAGGAGAAGGTACCGCCCCGGTACTTCTGCTCATTGGAATACCAGTTACGCGTTTGACCGCCCAGGCTGAAATCCTCGATGAAGCCGTTGGCTCCACTCTGGGCGTTGGCGCTGGCCAACGTGGTCGGTACGAATTCCTGGCTTGCAGGTTCAGCATAGGCGGTTGCCGTGATGCTGCTGATGGCCAGGGCCAGAAGCGCTTTGCTGCTCAATTTCATTGGTGAAGCTCCTTTGGTTCTCTTTTTTATGCCGGTCTTTTTAGGTGGACCGGCTATTGGTTTGGAACTCTTTTCAGCAATGCAAACGTTTGCCTTTTGTAAAATGTCGAATTAAGGCTGCACGTTTGCAGGAGAGACAGCTTCGCTCTCCGCAATCCGGTTATTTTCTTATGGGGTGATACTGACGCCCGAGAACACGTTGCGGCCGAAGGGGCTCACCTTGAAACCTTCGACTTTGGCGCTCAGTGGCTGGTTGACGGTGGAGTGGGCGATTGGCGTGATCGGCACCTGCTGCTTGAGCAGTTGCTGCGCCTGCTTGTACAGAACCGTGCGTTGTTCGCGGTCGGTGACGACCTTGGCCTGCTTGATCAGCTTGTCGTACGCCGGGTCACACCACATGGAGTAGTTGTTCCCGCCGATGGCATCGCAGCTGTAGAGCGTGCCGAGCCAGTTGTCCGGGTCACCGTTGTCGCCGGTCCAGCCGATCAGGCTGACATCGTGTTCGCCGTTCTTGGTGCGTTTGATGTACTCGCCCCATTCATAGCTGACGATCTTGACCTTGAGGCCGATCTTGGCCCAGTCGTTCTGCAGCATCTCGGCCATCAGCTTGGCGTTGGGGTTATACGGACGTTGCACCGGCATGGCCCACAGCGTGATCTCGGTACCTTCCTTCACGCCGGCGGCCTTGAGCAGTTCCTTGGCTTTTTCCGGGTTGTAGGCCGCATCCTTGATGGTGTCGTCGTAGGACCATTGAGTCGGCGGCATGGCGTTGACCGCCAGTTGCCCCGCACCCTGATACACCGCGTCCAGGATGCTTTGCTTGTTCACCGCCATGTCCAGGGCCTGGCGCACTTCGAGCTGGTCGAAGGGTTTGTGCCGCACGTTGTAGGAGATGTAGCCGAGGTTGAAGCCGGGCTTGGTCAGCAGTTGCAGTTTCGGGTCGGCCTTGAGGGCTTCGACATCGGCCGGGCGCGGATGCAGGGTGACCTGGCATTCGTTGGCCTTGAGCTTCTGCACGCGCACCGAGGCGTCGGTGTTGATGGCGAAAATCAGTTGGTCGAGCTTGACCCGGCTCGGGTCCCAATACTGTTTGTTGGCGATATAGCGGATCTGCGAGTCTTTCTGGTAACGCTGGAATACGAACGGCCCGGTGCCGATCGGCTTTTGGTTGATGTCGCTGGGCTTGCCGGTCTTGAGCAAATGCTCGGCGTATTCGGCCGATAGAATCGCGGCGAAGCTCATCGCGATATTCTGGATAAACGCAGCATCCACCGTGTTCAACGTCATCACCACGGTGTGCGGGTCGGTTTTTTCGACCTTGGCGATGTTCTTGTTCAGGCTCATCCCGTTGAAGTATGGAAACTCGGTGGGGTAGGCCTTACGGAACGGGTGGTCGGCGTCGAGCATGCGGTTGAAGGTGAACAACACGTCGTCGGCGTTGAAGTCGCGCGTCGGCTTGAAGTCCTTGTTGCTGTGGAATTTCACCCCTTCACGCAGATGGAAGGTGTAGGTCAGACCGTCTGGCGAAATATCCCACTTGGTTGCCAACGCCGGTACGACACCGGTTTCGCCTTTTTCAAACTCAACCAGACGGTTGTAGAGCGGCTCAGCCGCATCGTTGTCGGTGGCGGTGGTGTACTGCGCGGTGTCGAACCCGGCCGGGCTGCCTTCGGAGCAAAACACCAGGCTCTTCTTCTCGGCCGCCTGGCCCAGCGAGGCCACGGCCAGCAGGCCGGTGCCGAATATCGCGGATAGAACGGTGGTATGGCGCATGACGATCCCCAATCCATTTTTATCATTTTCGTCAGTGAGCAGTTGCCATGTCCCACAAGACATGGAAATAACACTGATCCCTTCTCAGCAGATGCCATGCTGGCAATGCGTCTCTGCCCTCCCCGACACTAGGGGCCGAGGGGTGGGCGGTAAATGCGCAGAACCAGACAAACCTTGTAGGGCTCGGACGGTACATTTGCAGTCATCTGCTGTAGGACAGCAGCAGTCGCGAATGTAGGTCGGCTCCTTGGGTCTTGGCGGATGCAATAACGGCGACGTTATGAACGTCGCCGTCAATGGTCCTTACTTGCTGACGCTCACGCCGTAGAACGAATTCAAGCCAAACGGGCTGATCTTGAAGTCGTGCACGGTGTTGCGCATGGGTTGATACACCGTCGAGTGCGCGATAGGTGTCATCGGGACGGCGTCTTTGAGGATGTGTTGCGCCTGTTTGTACAGTTCGGTGCGCTTGGCGACATCCGAGGTAGCCTTGGCTTCTTTCACGATGCCATCGAATTTCTTGTCACACCATTTCGAGAAGTTGTTGCCGGCCAGGGAGTCGCAGCCGAACAGTACGTTCAGCCAGTTGTCCGGGTCACCATTGTCGCCGCTCCAGCCAATGATCATGGCCTGGTTCTCACCGCCTTTGGAGCGCTTGATGTACTCGCCCCACTCATAGCTGACGATGTTGACCTTCAAGCCGATCTGCTTCCAGTCGTTTTGCAGCATCTCGGCCATCAGCTTGGCATTGGGGTTGTAAGGACGTTGAACCGGCATGGCCCACAAGGTGATCTCGGTACCTTCCTTGACGCCGGCTTCCTTGAGCAGTTCCTTGGCTTTTGCCACGTCGTGCGGGGCATCCTTGATGGTTTCATCATAGGACCACTGGGTCGGCGGCATGGCGTTGACCGCCAGTTGGCCCGCGCCCTGGTAGACCGAGTCGATGATCTGCTGCTTGTTCACCGAAATGTCCAGGGCCTGGCGGACTCGCAGGTCAGCCAATGGGTTCTGCGCGGTCTGGCCCTTGAGTACAGGCATGACGTTGTAGGCGATGTAACCCAGGTTGAAACCGGCCTGGTGCGGCATTTTCAGGCTTTTGTCTGCTTCCAGCGCCTTGAGGTCGGCTGGACGCGGAAAGAGGGTGACCTGGCATTCGTTCTTCTTGAGCTTCTGGATACGCACCGATGGGTCAGTGGTGATGGCGAAGATCAGGTTGTCGATCTTGACGTCATCAGGCTTCCAGTAGTCCTTGTTGGCGGTGAAACGGATGTTGGAGTCTTTCTGGTAGCTCTTGAAAACAAACGGGCCAGTGCCGACAGGCTTCTGGTTGATGTCCTGGGGCTTACCTTCCTTCAACAGCTGGGCGGCGTACTCAGCCGACTGTATAGAAGCGAAGCTCATGGCCAGGTTCTGGATGAAAGCCGCGTCCACGGTGCCAAGGGTGAACTTGACAGTGTGGTCGTCGATTTTCTCGATGTTCTTGATATTGGTGTCCATCCCCATGTCCGTGAAGTACGGGAACTCGGTGGGGTAGGCCTTACGGAACGGATCGTCTTTGTTGATCATCCGGTTGAAGGTGAACAGTACGTCGTCAGCCGAGAATTCACGAGTAGGCTTGAAGTACGGGGTGGTATGGAACTTGACGCCTTCGCGCAGGTGGAAGGTATACGTCAGGCCATCTTCGGACACGTCCCATTTGGTGGCCAAGCCAGGAATCACGGCGGTGCCGCCGCGCTCGAACTGGCTAAGACGGTTGAACATGGTTTCGGCCGAGGCATCGAAGTCTGTTCCGGTGGTGTACTGGCCTGGATCGAAACCGGCCGGGCTCCCTTCGGAGCAGAACACCAGATTAGTCGCCGCTTGGGCGAAAGGTGCAGCGGCCATTAAACCGGCGCTGACTAAAAACGGAATGACTGCGTGTTTAAGCATGTTGGCCTCATGATTTGTTGTCATTTTTGGTAGTGAGGGCGACCTCGTGAGTCGACCTGCGGATACTTATGCAGGCCCCATACCCATTGCAAGATGTTGATAGGCTACAAATCCTAAACAGTGGTACGAACGTACAAGAATGTCGCATTCGTATAACTTTCTACACAAAATCGTGTTTTTTGCGGTTTTTTCCGGTGCGCGACATGCACCTGAAGTGCTCAGTAGAGCGGTTCTGTGCACCTTGCTGGGGCGCGGCTGTTACTTAATCAGACTCGCGACAACGAACCTGGACAGTCCGCACGCGCTGATCTGGAAGTGCTGGACGTCTGGAGGGGCGGGCGGGAAAACCGCCAATGCTTGAACAGGCTCAGTAGGCTGTTGTTTTTAAAGTTGTTTTAAGAAATCTGATACCACTTGGCGGGGCGTGGCGATTGACCTTGATTTGACTTGCCGTCGCGCTTTCCTGGACGTCGGTTGAGGTTTTTTCAGCGGCGCGCTGCTATCGACTGCAGCACAACGGCGGGGCACGCCGAACCTGTTATTCAGCGCATCGCTGATCGCCGATGACGCCCTGATTTACGGCGTTCCCGCCGACAGGCGGGTCGCGGGATTGACGGGGCTGTGCATGACGAAGGTCCGCAGGCTGGTGGTGATACCCAGTGCAACCGCTGCTTCTTTTGGTAGCGCCCGGGCCTCGCGCGCATTCCAGAGCGTTTGCTGAATATTTGTACGATAAGACCACTGGCCTGCGGCGGAACATTCAGCGCCAATCGTCCGACGCTACGCAAAAAAAAGGCGGTCACCTGGGTGACCGCCATTGCCTACCCGTTTGGGGTCAAGGCAGTTGGACTTCGATCACGCCGTCGGCGCTCATGCTGACCTGACTGGTGCCTGCCTCGACTTGCGGCGTCGGCGCTGAATCCATGGCTTCAGCTTTCATCATCATGGCGCCGCCACGGGCGTAGGGTTGTGGATAACCGTTGGTGTTGAAGTTCAGGTTGACAATCTTGTAACCCTTGCCGCCCAACGCATCGGTGGCCAGTTGCGCGCGCGCCTTGAACGCGTTGACCGCTTCCTTGAGCAGGGCGTCTTCGCTGGCCTTGCGGGTCGGGTTGGCGATGGCGAAGTCCATGCTGTCCATCTTCAGGGTGCCGAGCATTTCCCCGGTGAGCTTGGACAGCGCGGCAAAGTCCGAGCTTTCCAGGCGCAGCTCGGCGCGTTCACGCCAGCCGGTGATCTTCTGGTTTTTGTTGTCGTAGATCGGGTAGCTGTTGCGGCTGCCCTGGCGCAAGGTGATGCCTTTGACTTCGCGGGCCTGGGCCAGCGCCTTGTTCATGGACGTGGTGATCTCGGCGGCCAGCTTGCCCGGATCAGTGTTCTGGGCCTCGGTGTAAAGCGTGACGATCATCTGGTCACGAGCCACTTCCTGGCTGACTTCGGCCCGCAGGGAAATCTGGTTGTAATGCAGCGTGTCGGCCGCCAGCGCGGGCAGGCTGGCGACGGTGCCCATGCCAAGGGCGATAAGGGCGGCACTGCGAGTGAAACGAGTCATGGAAGCTCCTTGATGTGATCGTGTTCGGTAAGACTGTAGACGGGTGGGTCGGGTTCATCGGGTTACAAACTCTCTACACTTGAGTAAGGTGCCGACGAACGGTCAAAACTGACCTTCCATTCATCCGTGCATGACCTGCGTCAAAGAGCCACACGCGGGCTGCCTGTACTGTTGCTTCGTTTATACTCGGTGCGATCCGCCTGGAGCGCTCATCAGGAGAGCTCATGCTCGCCCCTCTGCAATTGACTTCCGCCACTCGCCAGAACCTCTGGCGCCTGACGTTTATCCGAACCCTGGTGCTGGCTGCGCAGGCGGGTTCCGTTGGACTTGCCTACTGGCTCGAGCTGCTGCCATTGCCGTGGCTGCAATTGGCCGTGACCCTGGCCTTTTCCACCGTGTTGTGTGTGTTCACTGCGATTCGCCTGCGTACTACCTGGCCGGTGACCGAACTGGAATACGCTCTGCAACTGGCCTGTGACTTGTTTATCCACAGCGTGCTGTTGTATTTCTCCGGTGGCTCGACCAATCCTTTTGTTTCCTACTATCTGGTGCCGCTGACCATTGCCGCCGTGACGCTGCCATGGCGCTATTCGGTGGTGTTGTCGGGCATCGCGCTCACGCTGTACACCCTGCTGCTGGCACAGTTCTACCCGTTGCAGACCTTCCCTATCGCCCGTGAGAATCTGCAGATCTACGGCATGTGGCTGAGTTTTGCGCTGGCGGCCGCGGTGATCACGTTCTTCGCCGCCCGCATGGCGGAAGAGTTGCGACGCCAGGAAGAACTGCGTGCCATTCGCCGCGAAGAAGGCTTGCGCGACCAGCAGTTGCTGGCGGTCGCGACCCAGGCCGCGGGCGCGGCGCATGAGCTGGGCACACCGCTGGCGACCATGAGCGTGTTGCTCAAGGAGATGCGCCAGGATCACCATGATCCGGCGCTGCAAGACGATCTCGGGGTGCTGCAGGAGCAGGTCAAGCAGTGCAAGCAGACTTTGCAGCAACTGGTGCGTGCCGCCGAAGCCAATCGTCGCCTGGCGGTGGATATGCAAGACGTCACGCAATGGCTGGATGAGGCGCTGAACCGCTGGCACCTGATGCGGCCTGAAGCCAGTTACCGTTTTCAACTGCTGGGGCAGGGTACGGTGCCGCGCATGGCGCCACCGCCGGACTTGACCCAGGCGTTGCTGAACCTGTTGAACAACGCCGCCGACGCCTGCCCGGAGGGGCTGGAAGTGCAATTGGACTGGGATGCGGAAAATCTCACCATCAGCATTCGCGACCACGGCGCCGGTGTGCCGCTGGCCATTGCCGAACAAATCGGCAAGCCATTCTTTACTACCAAGGGCAAAGGTTTCGGCCTGGGCCTGTTTTTGAGCAAGGCCAGCGTGACTCGCGCCGGCGGCTCCGTGAAACTTTACCCCCATGAGGAAGGCGGCACGCTCACCGAGCTGCGCCTGCCCCGTGTCGTCCGAGGAGACATCGATGAGTGACGAGATCCAAGTCGAAGGCGAAGAACTGCCGCACCTGTTGCTGGTAGATGACGACGCTACCTTTACCCGGGTCATGGCTCGGGCCATGAGCCGACGCGGTTTTCGCGTCAGCACGGCGAGTTCGGCCGAGGAAGGCCTGACCATCGCCCAGGCCGACCTGCCGGATTACGCCGCGCTGGACCTGAAAATGGACGGTGACTCCGGACTGGTGCTGTTGCCCAAGCTGCTCGAGCTGGACCCGGAAATGCGTGTGCTGATCCTCACGGGTTATTCCAGCATCGCCACCGCTGTCGAAGCGATCAAGCGCGGCGCCTGCAACTACCTGTGCAAGCCGGCTGATGCCGATGATGTCCTGGCCGCGCTGCTGTCCGAGCATGCCGACCTGGATACCCTGGTGCCGGAAAACCCGATGTCGGTCGATCGCTTGCAGTGGGAGCATATCCAGCGCGTGCTGACCGAGCATGAAGGCAATATCTCCGCCACCGCCCGCGCCCTGGGCATGCACCGCCGAACCTTGCAGCGCAAGTTGCAGAAGCGTCCGGTACGTCGCTGAACGGCAGCTGAACAACTTGCTTCAGGCTGCGCGGAGCGCCGGGCCGATCCTCTATGATCGGTCCGATACGCTCCAGCAGGGTCTGAAACATGAGTCAGAACGCCGAGTACTCCGCGGTCAACGATGCGGTGCGTGGGCGATTTTTTCGCCGGGTCTGGCAGATGGTCGCGCCGTATTGGCGCAGTGAAGAGAAGGCCAGAGCCTGGGGGTTGTTGCTGGCGGTGATTGCCCTGTCGCTGTTCAGCGTGGCGATTTCGGTGTGGATCAACCACTGGTACAAAGACTTCTACAACGCCCTGGAAAAAAAGGACACGGCGGCGTTCTGGCAACTGATCGGCTATTTCGCAATGATTGCCGTGGTGGCGATCCTGGGAGCGGTTTACCGCCTCTACCTGACGCAGATGTTGACGATCCGCTGGCGGGCCTGGTTGACCGAAAAACACTTCGCACGCTGGCTGGGGGCCAAAAACTACTATCAGTTGGAGCAGGGCGGTTATACCGATAACCCGGACCAGCGGATTTCCGAAGATATCAACAGTTTTACCAGCAACACCCTGGGGCTGGGACTTGGGCTGCTGCGCAATGTGGTCAGCCTGGTGTCGTTCTCGATCATTCTCTGGGGCGTATCCGGCAGCATCGAGGTCTACGGCTTCAGCATTCCCGGCTATATGTTCTGGTGCGCGCTGGTCTACGCAGTCGTCGGCAGTGGGTTGACCCATTTGATTGGTCGCAGGCTGATCGGGTTGAGCAACCAGCAGCAACGTTTTGAGGCGGACCTGCGTTTTTCCATGGTGCGCATCCGCGAAAATGCCGAAAGTATCGCGCTGTACAACGGCGAGCCTAATGAAAACCAGCGTTTGAGCGAGCGGTTCGGCAAGGTCTGGCACAACTTCTGGGACATCATGAAAGTGTCCAAGCGCCTGACATTCTTTACCGCCGGATACAGCCAGATTGCGATCATCTTTCCGTTTATCGTGGCCGCTCCGCGTTATTTCTCCGGCACGATCGAGCTGGGGGAGCTGATGCAAATCAATTCGGCATTTGGCAACGTCCAGGAAAATTTCAGCTGGTTTATCAGCGCGTATTCAGACCTTGCCGGTTGGCGGGCCACCTGTGACCGTCTGCTGAGTTTCCAGCAAGCCATGCGCGACAACGAACGACGCGCACCCGCCATCGAGGTGCAGGTTCAAGGCAGCGAATTGGTCATTCAGGACCTGGGGCTGGACCTGGCCGATGGGCGCCAGTTGCTGGGTACTGCCCACCTGACGGTGCAACCGGGACAGCGCCTGATGCTTGGCGGCCGCTCCGGCAGTGGCAAAAGTACGTTGCTGCGTGCGATGGGGCGACTGTGGCACGATGGTCATGGGACTATCCGTTTGCCGGCGGCGCGTTATCTGTTCCTGCCGCAAAAGCCGTACTTGCCGATTGGCTCATTGCGTGAGGTATTGAGTTATCCACAGCCTGGCGAGACCTATCCCGCGCAACGTTATGCACAGGTCCTGGAAACCTGTCGCTTGTCGCACCTGATTCCCCGGCTGGACGAGGCCAATCACTGGCAGCGTCTGTTGTCGCCGGGTGAACAGCAGCGCCTGGGGTTTGCCCGTGCGCTGTTATTCGCACCGCACTGGCTGTACATGGATGAAGCCACCTCGGCGATGGACGAGGAGGACGAAGCGATGCTGTATCAAGCGCTGATCGACGGCTTGCCGGGGGTGAGTATCGTCAGCGTCGGCCATCGCAGCAGTCTCAAGCGTTTTCATGGGCGACAGGTGCGGATAGCGCACGGGCAGTTGCTTGAGCAAACGTAAGGTCTGACTCCTTCGTAGATACCGTCTTGAACGTGGCCGGGCAAGCTCGACAGCTGTTACGGGATGACGTATGGCTCGAGATTTGCGCTTGCTCGGCAAGATTCAAGACGGTATCTACGGGGGGTAAGCTGGTGCTGGCGGGGGCAATAAAAAGCCCGGCTGATCAGCGATCAGCCGGGCTTTTGTATCGCTTGAAGCGACTTACTTCTTCAAGCCGTAATGCTCATCCAGCATGCCAGGGGCATTGGGCGTCTTGGGCGCGTAGTCCCGAGGCGGCTCCTGATTCTCACGCGGCGGCGTCAGGCGTTCGCGTGGCGTTTGCACCGCATCGGAATGCAACGCAGCCAGCAGGCGCTGACGGGTGATGTCGTCCAGGGCCAGACGGTTGGCGCCCTCGGCGAGATGATCCTGTACTTCCTGATAGCTCTGGGTGAGCTTTTTCACCAGGGTCGCGGTGCTGTTGAAGTGGGTAACAACCTCGTTCTGATAACTGTCAAAACGTTCCTGAATGTCATCCAGCTGACGCTGCGTGCGGTTAGGCGCGGCATTCGGCAGCAGGCGAGCAACCAGGAATCCAATGGCGACACCGGCAACCAGGGCAAGAGTCGGCAACAACCAAACTAAGAGCGAGTGTTCCACGAGTCCTTCCTCTATAAACGGCTTTGCTTTACGTTAACGGCTCGGACCTGCGCTGTATACCGCGATTAAGCTCGCAATGATGCCATGCACAGACTTTTAGCTAGACGAGTCGACCCCTTGAGAGGTCACGGAGTTCCTTCCTTGCTGATGCGTGAAACCCCCGTTTTGATCGATGGCCCGGTAGGCCAACTCGAAGCCCTGTACCTGGATCACCCCGAGCCGCGTGGCCTGGCGCTGATCTGTCACCCTAACCCGGTGCAGGGTGGAACCATGCTTAACAAAGTGGTTTCGACCCTGCAACGTACCGCGCGTGATGCCGGTATGATCACCTTGCGTTTTAATTACCGTGGCGTTGGCGCCAGTGCCGGTACCCACGACATGGCCAGCGGTGAAGTGGATGATGCCGAAGCGGCGGCGACCTGGTTGCGTGAAAAACACCCGGACTTGCCGATCACCCTGCTGGGGTTTTCCTTCGGCGGATTTGTTGCAGCAAGTCTCGGTGGTCGCCTGGAGGCCAAGGGTGAGCCACTCAATCACCTGTTCATGGTGGCGGCGGCGGTGATGCGCCTGCGCGATACCGACGTGCTTCCTCAAGGTTGCCCGTTGACCCTGATCCAACCCGAAACCGACGAAGTGGTCGACCCGCAGGCCGTCTACGACTGGTCCGCGGCCTTGAATCGCCCCCATGAGCTGCTGAAAGTGGCAGAATGCGGGCACTTTTTTCATGGCAAGCTCACCGATCTCAAGGATCTGGTGTTGCCACGCCTTTCGAATTGATAGCAGTCTGACAAGCGATTACCCATGACGACTCGTACCCGTATCCTCACCGGCATCACTACCACCGGCACGCCGCACCTGGGCAACTACGCCGGCGCCATCCGCCCGGCGATCCTCGCCAGCCAGGATGCCAATGCCGATTCGTTCTACTTCCTGGCCGACTATCACGCCCTGATCAAGTGCGATGACCCGCAGCGCATCCAGCGCTCGCGCATGGAAATCGCCGCCACCTGGCTGGCGGGTGGCCTGGATGTGAACCGGGTGACCTTCTATCGTCAGTCGGACATCCCGCAAATCCCGGAGCTGAGCTGGCTGCTGACCTGTGTGGCGGCCAAGGGCCTGCTCAATCGTGCCCACGCCTACAAGGCGTCCGTGGACAAGAACCTGGAAAACGGTGACGACCCGGATGCGGGGATCAGCATGGGCCTGTACAGCTACCCGGTGTTGATGGCGGCGGATATCCTGATGTTCAACGCGCACAAAGTGCCGGTCGGTCGCGACCAGATCCAGCACGTGGAAATGGCCCGTGATATCGGCCAGCGCTTCAATCACCTGTTCGGCAATGGCAAAGAGTTCTTCACCATGCCCGAAGCGCTGATCGAAGAAAGCGTCGCCACCTTGCCGGGCCTGGATGGCCGCAAGATGTCCAAGAGCTACGACAACACCATCCCGTTGTTCACCAGTGCCAAGGACATGAAGGACGCTATCTCGCGGATCGTTACCGACTCCCGCGCGCCGGGCGAGGCGAAAGATCCGGACAGCTCGCACCTGTTCACGCTGTACGAAGCGTTTGCCAGCAAGGCCGAGGAACAACAACTGCGCAATGAACTGCTCGACGGCCTGGGTTGGGGCGAGGCGAAGAACCGCCTGTTCCAACTGCTCGACGGTCAATTGGGTGAAGCCCGTGAGCGTTATCACCAGTTGATGTCGCGTCCGTCAGACATGGAAGACCTGCTGCTGGTCGGGGCCAGAAAAGCCCGGGCCGTCGCCGCTCCGTTCCTCCAGGAGCTGCGTGAAGCGGTGGGCCTGCGTTCGTTCGTCAACCAGACCAGCGTTGCTGCCAGCAGCAAGAAAAAAGCCGTGAAAGCGCCACGTTTTGTCAGCTTCCGCGAAGACGACGGCAGTTTCCGTTTCCGTCTGCTGGCCGCCGACGGCGAGCAACTGCTGCTGTCACGGCATTTTGCCGACGGTAAAGCGGCGGGCGCGGTGACCAAGCAATTGCAGTCCGGCCAAGCGCTGGATGTGCGCAGTGAGGTGCTGGGCTTCAGTGTCTGGCTGGACGGTGCGTGTGTGGCCGATAGCCCGGCATTCGCCGACAGCGCCGCGCGGGATGCCGCCATTGAAGCTTTGCGCGTGGCGCTGACTCCCGTCGAGGACTGACCCGACCAAGGGTTGATTGCCATTATCCGGGGCCGTCGTTACAGTGACGGCCCGTTTTTGTTGCCTTGCTAACGAAATTATGACGCCCCTAGAACGATATCAAGCTGATCTGAAACGCCCCGACTTCTTCCATGATGCTGCCCAGGAAACGGCGGTGCGTCATTTGCAGCGCCTGTACGAGGACTTGGTCGCGGCCTCGCAAAGCAAGCCGGGGATGCTCAGCAAGCTGTTTGGCAAGAAAGACCAGACGCCGGTCAAGGGCCTGTATTTCTGGGGTGGCGTGGGCCGGGGCAAGACCTATCTGGTCGACACCTTCTTTGAGGCGCTGCCGTTCAAGGAAAAGTCGCGCACGCATTTCCACCGCTTCATGAAGCGCGTCCACGAAGAGATGAAGACCCTGCACGGCGAGAAGAACCCGCTGACGATCATCGCCAAGCGTTTTGCCCAAGAGGCGCGGGTGATCTGTTTCGATGAGTTCTTCGTTTCCGACATCACCGACGCGATGATTCTCGGCACGTTGATGGAAGAGTTGTTCAAGAACGGCGTGACCCTGGTGGCCACGTCGAACATCGTGCCGGACGGCCTGTACAAGGATGGCCTGCAACGTGCGCGTTTCCTGCCGGCGATTGCACTGATCAAGCAGAACACCGACATCGTCAACGTCGACAGCGGCGTGGATTACCGTCTGCGTCACTTGGAACAAGCAGAACTGTTCCACTTCCCGCTCGACGAAACGGCGCATGAAAGCCTGCGCAAGAGCTTTCGCGCGCTGACGCCGGAGTGCACTCAGGCGGTGGAAAACGATGTGTTGATCATCGAGAATCGCGAGATTCGGGCGCTGCGCACCTGTGATGACGTGGCCTGGTTCGACTTTCGCGAACTGTGCGACGGCCCACGCAGCCAGAACGACTACATCGAACTGGGCAAGATCTTCCATGCGGTGATCTTGAGTGGCGTCGAGCAGATGAGCGTCACCACCGACGACATCGCCCGACGGTTCATCAACATGGTCGATGAGTTCTATGACCGTAACGTCAAGCTGATCATCTCGGCCGAAGTCGAACTCAAGGACCTCTATACCGGCGGTCGCTTGAACTTCGAATTCCAGCGGACCTTAAGTCGCTTGCTGGAAATGCAGTCCCACGAATTCCTCTCGCGGGCGCACAAACCCTAAGCCACGCTGATCCAAATGTGGGAGCGGGCTTGCTCGCGATGACGGTGCAGCAGTCGACTTATTCGTTAACTGGCCCACCGCTATCGCGAGCAAGCCCGCTCCCACATTTGTTTACCGTGCTGGTCCTTGGTTACGCGGCTTGTTGGAACTGCTGCCGATACTGGTTCGGTGACAGGTCCGTGTGCTGCCTGAACAGGCGCGCAAAGAAGCTCGCATCGTCGTAACCCACCTCATAGCTGATGGTCTTGATGCTTTTACGGCTGCCGGAAAGCAGGCCCTTGGCTGTCTCGATGCGCAAGCGTTGCAGGTAGTGCAGGGGCTTGTCGCCCGTAGCGGTCTGGAAGCGGCGCATGAAGTTGCGGATGCTCATGCCGTGTTCCCGTGCCACGTCTTCGAAGCGGAACTTGTCGGCGAAATGCTCTTCGAGCCAGTGCTGGATTTGCAGGATGATCACGTCCTGGTGCAGTTTCTGCCCGCCAAAGCCGATGCGCCCTGGCGCGTAATTGCGCTGAACTTCGTAAAGAATGTCGCGGGCCACGGCCTGGGCGATGTTCGCGCCGCAGAAACGTTCGATCAGGTAGATATAGAGGTCGCAGGCCGAGGTGGTGCCGCCGGCGCAATAGAGGTTGTCAGCGTCGGTCAGGTGCTTGTCCTGGTTGAGCTGGACCTTGGGAAAGCGTTCGCTGAAGGCGTTGAAGAAACGCCAGTAGGTGGTCGCCTCCTTGCCATTCAACAGGCCGGCTTCGGCGAGCCAGAAAACACCGGTGGCTTCACCGCATAACACCGCGCCTCGAGCGTGTTGTTCACGCAGCCAGGGCAGGATCTGCGGGTAGCGTTTGCACAGCGTATCGAAATCGTCCCAGAACGCCGGCAACACGATGATGTCGGCGTTTTCCAGGGCGCCGTCCACCGGCATGATCACATCGCTGAAGCTGCACACCGGTAGCCCGTCGGGGCTGACCAGGCGGGTTTCAAAGGCTGGCGTGAGGCCCAGGCCTTGCTGTTTGCCGTAGCGCAGGCTGGCCAGGTGGAAGAAATCCTTGGCTTGCATGAGGGTTGAAGCGAAGACCCGATCAATGGCCAAAATGCTGACGCGCCGCAAGGGCGTGGAGATTTGGTTAGACATAATTTCATTTATTCTTATAGGGGAAAGTGGTCACCAGACGGCTGGATCGTCTTATTTTTTGTCGCATGTGTCCAGTGTCCTGTGTCGGCCATGCCGCTTAGGCTCTGTGATCTTGTTTTTGTCCGACAATCCAGGCAGGTGACCCATGATTCCCAGAACCTTGTTCAGTTCGGAGCACGAGCTTTTCCGCCAAAGCGTGCGCACGTTCCTCGAAAAAGACGCAGCGCCGTTCCATGGGCAATGGGAAAAACAGGGGCATATTGATCGCGCGCTGTGGAGCAAGGCGGGGGAGGCGGGGATGCTTTGCTCTCATCTGCCGGAAGAATACGGTGGCCTTGGTGCAGACTTTCTCTACAGCACGGTGGTGATCGAGGAGATCGGTCGCCTGGGGCTGACCGGGATCGGCTTCTCGCTGCACTCGGACATTGTTGCGCCGTACATCCTGCATTACGGCAGCGAGGCGCTGAAGCACAAGTACCTGCCCAGGTTGGTCTCCGGCGAGATGGTCACGGCCATCGCCATGACCGAGCCCGGCGCCGGATCTGATCTGCAAGGGGTCAAGACCACTGCGCTGCTGGAGGGCGACGAGTATGTGATCAACGGCTCCAAGACCTTTATCACCAATGGCTTTCTGGCGGATCTGGTGATTGTGGTGGCCAAGACCGATCCCAAGGCTGGCGCCAAGGGCACCAGCCTGTTTCTGGTTGAGGCCGATACACCGGGCTTCGCCAAGGGCAAGCGCCTGGAGAAGGTCGGAATGAAGGCCCAGGACACCTCCGAACTGTTCTTCCAGGATGTGCGCGTGCCCAAGGAAAATCTGTTGGGGCAGGCCGGCATGGGCTTCGCTTACCTCATGCAGGAGTTGCCCCAGGAGCGTTTGACGGTGGCGATCGGGGCCTTGGCTTCGGCCGAAGCGGCCTTGCAATGGACCCTGGACTACACCCGCGAGCGCAAGGCGTTTGGCAAGGCGATCGCCGATTTCCAGAACACTCGCTTCAAGCTGGCGGAGATAGCCACCGAAGTGCAGATTGGTCGAGTGTTTGTCGACAAGTGTCTGGAGCTGCACCTGCAAGGCAAGCTGGATGTGCCCACGGCGGCGATGGCCAAGTACTGGACCACTGACCTGCAATGCAAGGTGCTGGATGAGTGCGTGCAGTTGCACGGCGGCTACGGTTTCATGTGGGAATACCCGATTGCGCGGGCGTGGGCGGATGCACGGGTGCAGCGGATTTATGCGGGGACCAACGAAATCATGAAGGAGATCATTGCGCGGGCGCTTTGAATCTTCAGTGTTTTTGAGGGCGCCATCGCGAGCAAGCCCGCTCCCACATTTTGATTTGTGAATACCGTCAAATGTGGGAGCGGGCTTACTCGCGATGGGGCTTACAGATCAATCAAGGCGCCGGATTCGGATGAGCCTTCTGAATCGCTTCAATCCCTTCCAGCACTTCTTTCGACAGCTTCAGATCAACGCTGGCGATATTGCTGTCGAGTTGCTCCAGCGTGGTGGCGCCGATGATATTGCTGGTCACGAACGGTTGTTGCGTCACGAACGCCAGGGCCATTTGCGCCGGGTCCAGGCCGTGTTCCCGGGCCAGGGCGACATAGCGGCTGCACGCTGCTTCTGACTGCGGATTGAAGTAACGGCTGAAGCGACTGTACAGGCTCAAGCGTCCACCCGCAGGGCGCGCGCCCCCTTCGTACTTGCCACTGAGCATGCCGAACGCCAGCGGCGAATAGGCCAGCAGGCCACACTGTTCGCGAATGGCGATTTCCGCCAGGCCGACCTCAAAGCTGCGGTTGAGCAGGTTGTAGGGGTTCTGGATCGACACGGCGCGGGTCCAGCCTCGGGCTTCGGCCAGCGCGAGGAACTTCATGGTGCCCCACGGGGTTTCGTTGGACAGGCCGATGTGGCGGATCTTGCCGGCCTTGACCTGTTCGTCGAGGGCTTCGAGGGTTTCCTCCAGTGGCGTCAGGTCCGGTTCGTCCTTGTGCCTGTAGCTCAGTTGTCCGAAGAAATTGGTGCTGCGCTCCGGCCAGTGCAACTGGTAAAGGTCGATCCAGTCGGTTTGCAGACGCTTGAGGCTGGCGTCCAGGGCGTCGACGATATGCTTGCGATTGTGCTTGAGGTGGCCGTCGCGAATATGGTCGATGGTATTGCCGGGGCCCGCGATCTTGCTGGCGAGGACCCAGTCGGCACGGTCGCCACGGCTTTTGAAGTAGTTGCCGATATAACGCTCGGTGGTGGCGTAGGTCTCCGGCTTGGGCGGTACCGGGTACATTTCGGCGGTGTCGAGGAAGTTGATGCCTGCGGCTTTGGCCCGTTCAATCTGGGCAAAGGCCTCTGCCTCGCTGTTCTGCTCACCCCAGGTCATGGTTCCGAGACAGATCGCGCTTACATTCAGATCGGTCCGGCCCAGCTGTCGATAATCCATCGGGTGCTCCTTCGGGGAAAACAATCATAAAAGCAGGTTGAATTTTTTTTCGCAATCTGCATAATTGCCCACCTCTTTCTGCAGTGGAAGTGATGCGCCGTCTGCCGAAGAATCTTGCCGTTGAACGGACGCGCCGACCCGAGCCCCCGATAGCGTCTGTATCCGGCTGCCTTTGACTTGTCAAAGTACGCACTATTCAGTAAGATCCGCCGTCTAATTTACAGGGCGGCCCCTGAGGCTATTAAAGAATGACAACTTTTACTGCAAAACCAGAAACAGTTCAGCGCGACTGGTTTGTCGTCGACGCCGCTGGTCAGACCCTGGGTCGTCTGGCCACTGAAGTCGCCAGCCGTCTGCGTGGCAAGCACAAGCCTGAGTACACCCCTCACGTTGATACCGGTGACTACATCGTGATCATCAACGCTGAGCAGGTTCGTGTAACCGGCAACAAAGCCAGCGACAAAATGTACTACCGTCACTCCGGTTTCCCAGGCGGTATCAAGTCTTCCAACTTTGAAGGCCTGATTGCCAAGAAGCCTGAAGCCCCGATCGAGATCGCGGTCAAAGGTATGCTGCCGAAGGGCCCACTGGGTCGCGACATGTATCGCAAGCTGAAAGTCTATGCGGGCGCTGCTCACCCTCATGCTGCTCAGCAGCCCCAAGAACTGAAGTTTTAACGGAATAGTTCATTATGTCGGCGACTCAAAATTACGGCACTGGCCGTCGCAAAACCGCAACCGCACGCGTTTTCCTGCGTCCGGGCACTGGTAACATCTCGATCAACAACCGCTCCCTGGACAACTTCTTCGGTCGCGAAACTGCCCGCATGGTAGTTCGTCAGCCGCTGGAATTGACCGAGACCGTTGAAAAGTTCGACATCTACGTCACTGTTATCGGTGGCGGTGTAAGTGGTCAGGCTGGCGCAATCCGCCACGGTATCACTCGCGCTCTGATGCAGTACGACGAAACCCTGCGTGGCGCTCTGCGCAAAGCTGGCTTCGTGACTCGCGATGCTCGTGAAGTTGAACGTAAGAAAGTCGGTCTGCGTAAAGCGCGTAAGCGTCCGCAGTACTCGAAGCGTTAATTCGCTTTTACGTTCCAGAAAACGCCCAGCCTCCTCACGGAGCTGGGCGTTTTTTATTGCCTGCGATTTATCCAGGTTTTTTCGCTGTGACAACTTGCCACATCTGTAGACCCCCTATACTACAAGGCTTGGAGCTTGGGCTCCGGGTAATTACCTTGTCAGAGGTGGGGCTTTTCATTACCATTCGGCAAAATTTTTATAAGTTCAGATTTAATACTTAGTAGACGCCTGATTTAACAGGCCAAAAAGCTGATGGGAGAGGACTGAATGAGCAATGACGGCGTGAATGCAGGCCGGCGTCGCTTCTTGGTAGCAGCCACATCCGTGGTGGGTGCTGCAGGAGCGGTGGGGGCTGCGGTCCCGTTCGTGGGGTCATGGTTTCCCAGTGCCAAGGCGAAAGCCGCAGGTGCACCGGTGAAGGTGAATGTCAGCAAGATCGAGCCAGGCCAGCAGATGATTGCTGAGTGGCGCGGCCAGCCAGTCTTCATCGTTCGTCGTACCGAGGAAATCCTGGGGAATCTGAAGAAGATCGAAGGCCAGTTGTCTGACCCCGAGTCTAAGAATTCCGACCAGCCCGCCTACGCCCAAAACGAAGTGCGTTCGATCAAGCCAGAGATTCTGCTGCTGGTCGGGCTGTGTACCCACCTCGGTTGTTCGCCTACCTTCCGCCCGGAAGTGGCGCCCGTGGACCTGGGCAAAGACTGGGTCGGCGGCTATTTCTGCCCATGCCACGGTTCTCACTACGACCTGGCTGGCCGCGTCTACAAGGCCCAGCCTGCTCCCCTGAACCTGCCAGTCCCGCCGCACAACTACGAATCTGACGACGTTATTGTCATTGGTGTCGATAAGGAGAGCGCGTGATGAGCAAGTTCATGGATTGGGTGGATGCGCGCTTCCCCGCCACCAAGATGTGGGAAGACCATCTCAGCAAGTATTACGCACCGAAGAACTTCAACTTCTTCTACTTTTTTGGCTCGCTGGCCTTGCTGGTGCTGGTCAACCAGATCGTTACCGGTGTCTGGCTGACCATGAGCTATACGCCGTCGGCGGAAGAGGCCTTCGCCTCCGTCGAATACATCATGCGCGACGTCGAGTACGGTTCGATCCTGCGCCTGCTGCACTCCACGGGCGCTTCGGCGTTTTTCATCGTGGTCTATCTGCACATGTTCCGTGGTCTGCTCTACGGGTCGTACCAGAAACCGCGTGAGCTGGTGTGGGTGTTCGGCATGCTGATCTACCTGGCGCTGATGGCCGAAGCCTTCATGGGCTACCTGCTGCCGTGGGGCCAGATGTCCTACTGGGGAGCACAGGTGATCATCTCGCTGTTCGGTGCGATCCCGGTCATCGGCAATGACCTGACCCAATGGATCCGTGGTGACTACCTGATTTCCGGGATCACCCTGAACCGCTTCTTTGCCTTGCATGTGGTGGCCCTGCCGATCGTGATCCTGGGCCTGGTGGTGCTGCATATCCTGGCGCTCCACGAAGTCGGCTCGAACAACCCGGACGGCGTGGACATCAAGAAGCACAAGGACGAGAACGGGATTCCGCTGGACGGCATTCCTTTCCATCCGTACTACACCGTGAAAGATATCGTCGGCGTGGTGGTGTTCTTGTTCGTGTTCTGCTCGATTGTGTTTTTCTTCCCGGAAATGGGCGGCTATTTCCTCGAAAAACCAAACTTTGAACAGGCGAACGCCTTCAAGACGCCGGAACACATCGCCCCGGTCTGGTACTTCACGCCGTTCTACGCGATTTTGCGGGCAATCCCCGACAAGCTCCTGGGCGTAATCGCGATGGGTGCGGCCATTGCCGTGCTGTTCGTGTTGCCGTGGCTTGACCGGAGTCCGGTCAAGTCGATGCGTTACAAAGGCTGGATGAGCAAGATCTGGTTGTGGGTATTCTGCATTTCGTTCGTGATCCTCGGCGTGCTGGGCGTATTGGCGCCGACTCCGGGTCGCACGCTGCTGTCGCAGGTCTGCACCTTCCTGTACTTCGCCTACTTCATTCTGATGCCGTTCTACACCCGGCTCGAGAAGACAAAACCGGTTCCGGAAAGGGTGACTGGCTGATGAAAAAATTATTCGCTGCATTGATTCTTGCTGCCCTGCCGGCCCTGTCGCTTGCCGCCGGTTCAGGCGTGGAACTGGAAAAAGTCGACATCGACGTTTCTGACAAGGCTGCCATGCAAGACGGCGCCCGTACGTTCGCCAACTACTGCATGGGCTGCCACAGCGCCAAGTTCCAGCGTTACGAGCGTGTCGCCGATGACTTGGGAATTCCCCATGAGCTGATGCTCGAGAACCTGGTGTTTACCGGGGCCAAGATCGGCGACCACATGAACATCGGAATGCAATCCGCCGATGCCAAGGCCTGGTTCGGCGCGGCGCCGCCTGACCTGACCCTGGTGGCGCGTGTGCGTGGCACCGATTGGCTGTATGGCTACCTGAAGTCGTTCTACGAAGATCCGACGCGTCCCTGGGGTGTGAACAACAAGGTGTTCCCGAACGTCGGCATGCCTAACGTGCTGGTCGGCCTGCAAGGTCGCCAGGTAATAGGCTGCAAACAGGTGCAGGTCGTTGAAGACGGCAAGAAGCAATATGACCCGTTGACCGGCACGCCTCTGACCCATGAAGCGTGTGATCAACTGACCATCGTGCCCAAGTCCGGTGCGCTGAACGAAGAGCAGTTCGACGAGAAGGTCAAGAACCTGGTGACCTTCCTGGCCTATTCGGCCAACCCGGTGAAGCTGCAGCATCAGCGCATCGGTACCTACGTGTTGCTGTACCTGGCTTTCTTCTTCGTATTCGCCTATTTGCTCAAGCGTGAATACTGGAAGGATGTGCATTGATCCAAGCGTAGGCAATTGCTGTTAATCTTGCGCGCCCAGCGACATCTCTGAACAGGTAACGCTCTGGTTGATCCAGGTGTTACGGGAGATGCTCACTGGGCGCGCTCGTTTTTGAGCTTTCCATAATTTCAACAAGCGAGGAGGACCGCCATGGGCGTGACCAACCGGTTGGCCTGTTACTCCGACCCCGCCGACCACTATTCCCACCGAGTACGTATCGTACTGGCCGAGAAGGGTGTCAGCGCCGAGATCATCAGCGTGGAGGCCGGTCGACAGCCGCCGAAACTGATCGAAGTGAACCCTTACGGCAGCTTGCCCACCCTGGTCGATCGTGACCTGGCGTTGTGGGAGTCGACCGTGGTGATGGAATATCTGGATGAGCGTTACCCGCATCCGCCTTTGCTGCCGGTGTATCCGGTGGCGCGTGCCAACAGCCGCCTGCTGATCCATCGGATCCAGCGTGACTGGTGTGGCCTGGTGGATGTGATACTGGATTCACGCAGCAAAGAAGCTGCCCGGGTTCAGGCGCGCAAGGAATTGCGTGAAAGCCTGACCGGGGTTTCGCCATTGTTTGCGGATAAACCTTTTTTCCTCAGTGAGGAACAAAGCCTGGTGGATTGCTGCCTATTACCCATACTCTGGCGTTTGCCGATTCTGGGCATTGAACTGCCGCGGCCTGCCAAGCCGCTGCTTGACTACATGGAGCGCCAGTTTGCGCGTGAGGCTTTCCAGGCGAGTCTGTCTGGCGTCGAACGCGACATGCGCTAAGGCTTAAGGAGCCGTTGATGAACTCCAGTCGACCTTATCTGGTCCGCGCGCTCTACGAGTGGATTGTGGATAACGATTGCACCCCGCACATGCTGGTCAATTCCGAGTTTCCTGCGGTGCAGGTGCCACAAGGTTTTGCCAGCGATGGACAGATTGTCCTGAACGTTTCACCCAGTGCCGTGCGACAACTGCACATGGACAATGAAGCGGTCAGTTTTGAAGGGCGTTTTGGCGGTGTGCCGCACACGCTCTATGTGCCTGTTGGCGCCATCCTGGGGATTTATGCCCGTGAGAATGGGCAGGGCATGGTGTTTGATCTGGAGGCGTCTCTTGAAGATGACGAAGCGATCGAACTCGAAAATGACGATGATCGGCCACCGCCGGATTCCGAGCCTCCGCGTCCAACCGGCCGGCCGAGTCTGAAAGTGGTCAAGTGATAGAACACGAGCCTGTGGCGACGTGTTGAAAATGCCTCGGCTGTGCCGGGGCATTTTTTTGCGCGAAACAAATCGTGCAGACTAAAGTGATAACCAACGGTGATCGTACAACCGCCTTGGGCTATGATGCTCATTTATGATCGCTGAGATAGCTGACTGCCCATGGAAAACTCCAACACTGTCCCGCGTATGCCCCGCAAGCGTCGCAGCCTTGCCCAGGAACTGGTCACGGTGTTGTCCGAGCAGATCCGTGATGGACAGCTCAAGCGCGGCGACAAGTTGCCCACCGAGTCGGCGATCATGGAGGCTCATGGGGTCAGTCGCACGGTCGTGCGTGAAGCGATCTCGCGATTGCAGGCGGCGGGGCAGGTCGAAACCCGCCACGGCATTGGCACCTTCGTACTGGATACACCCAGCCCCAGCGGGTTCCGCATTGATCCGGCCACAGTGGTGACCTTGCGTGATGTGCTGGCGATTCTCGAACTGCGCATCAGCCTGGAAGTGGAGTCCGCCGGCCTGGCGGCCTCGCGCCGCAGCGATGAGCAACTGGCCGGCATGCGTGCCGCCCTCGATGCGCTGCACGAAAGCGCGACGCATGCCAGTGATGCGGTAGCGTCGGACTTCCAGTTCCATTTGCAGATTGCCCTGTCGACCGGTAATCGTTATTTCACAGACATCATGACCCACCTGGGCACCAGCATCATTCCGCGTACGCGCTTGAACTCGGCGCGCCTGGCGCATGATGACCAGCAACACTACATGCAGCGCCTGAGCCGCGAACACGAAGAAATCTACGAAGCGATCGAGCGTCAGGATTCGGACGCGGCGCGGGCGGCGATGCGCTTGCACCTGACAAACAGCCGGGAGCGACTGCGTCAGGCCCATGAAGAGGCGCAAGCGCAGGGCAGTTGAGTCATCGGTTGATCGTCAGCGAAATCGGCTCCGAGCTGCTCGGCACGCCGGACTCTCCGATGCTTTGATAGCGCAGCAGCGTCGTCTGGTTCGCGAACGGCGCCAAGGCCGATTTAGGCACCTTGACTTCAAGGTTCTTCAATTGCTCGTATTGCCCTTCATCTTCCTCCGCCGGCGGTGGAGCGCTACGCCACTCGCCCGCCATAACCCCGTTCTCCTCTGCGCCAGACCAGGTCGGATCTTCCGGGTCTGGTCCCAGGATCGCGTACACCGAGCCCTCGGGAAACAGCTTGGCGGTGTCGGGGATACGGAGTATCAGCGGCCCAGTGAAAGCGGCAAGGCTGATCTCTGCCTGATCAAAGGGCCCGCTGATAGGGATATTGAGGTCGGGAACTGGATTTTTCATGATGAAATTTCCTGTGGTTGCCGCCGTAGCGGTAGAGGTTCAACTCAGGAGCCAGGCTTCTGGTTCCTGAGCAGATTTATCCCCCGCTCCGATCTTGTCTTGAACTGTCAGAAATAACAGTTTCGACAAACGGTCCCCGGCTTCGCTTCCCGGCAAAGGCGTATCGGGCGTGTAGTCCTTAAGCAACCAATACGTACTCCATCTTCCCCCATCATGCGTCCAACTCATTCACCTCCTGGCGGCACCGCAGTGCTCCAAATACAGTCCTGGAGAGGGCGCTCCCACAGAGAGTTGCTCGATCCTGACTGATCAACAGTGCGGCGCAGGCGTCGCCGTTCAGCAAAATTTGCCCCACAGAGCGAAAGACAGTTGACGAATATTTTTATAGTTGTACGATGACGTACGACATGATCAATCAATGACTGATTGTCTTTATCCAGGGTGTTCGAATAATGAATCCACAAGAACTGAAGTCCATCCTCTCTCACGGCCTGCTGTCTTTCCCCGTGACCGATTTCAATGCGCAAGGTGATTTCCACCAGGCGGGTTATATCAAGCGTCTGGAGTGGCTGGCACCTTACGGCGCCTCGGCCTTGTTCGCCGCTGGCGGCACCGGTGAGTTTTTCTCCCTGGCGGCCAGTGAATATTCCCAGGTGGTAAAGACCGCAGTCGACACCTGTGCCACCAGCGTGCCAATCCTCGCCGGTGTCGGCGGTTCCACGCGCCAGGCTATCGAGTATGCGCAGGAGGCCGAGCGTCTGGGCGCCAAAGGTCTGTTACTGCTGCCGCATTACTTGACTGAAGCCAGCCAGGACGGCGTTGCCGCCCACGTCGAGGCGGTATGCAAATCGGTCAACATCGGTGTGGTGGTCTACAACCGCAATGTCTGCCGCCTGACCGCGCCGCTGCTGGAGCGCCTGGCCGAAACGTGCCCGAACCTGATCGGCTACAAAGATGGCCTGGGCGATATCGAACTGATGGTTTCGATCCGCCGTCGTCTCGGTGATCGTTTCAGCTACTTGGGCGGCCTGCCGACCGCAGAGGTTTACGCCGCTGCCTACAAGGCACTGGGTGTGCCGGTGTACTCCTCGGCGGTATTCAACTTCATTCCAAAAACCGCGATGGATTTCTACCACGCCATTGCCCGGGAAGATTACGCCACGGTCGACAAGATCATCGACGACTTCTTCCTGCCTTACCTCGACATTCGTAACCGCAAAGCCGGTTATGCAGTGAGCATCGTCAAGGCTGGCGCGAAAATCGTTGGCTACGACGCCGGTCCAGTGCGCACGCCGCTGACCGATCTGCTGCCGGAAGAGTACGAAGCCCTGGCCGCGCTGATCGACAAGCAAGGCCCGCAATAACTTACCTACAAGGCCGCTGAGAAATCAGCGGCCTTTTGCGTCAGGAGAAGATTCGTGTCCCAAGTCCAACGTTACGAAAACTACATCAATGGCCAATGGGTGGCCGGCGCTGACTATTGCGTCAATCTCAATCCGTCGGAGTTGTCCGATGTCATTGGTGAATACGCCAAGGCCGACGTCGCCCAGGTCAACGCCGCCATCGATGCGGCCCGCGCCGCCTTTGCGGCCTGGTCGACCTCTGGTATCCAGGCTCGCCATGATTCGCTGGATAAAGTCGGCAGCGAAATCCTCGCCCGCCGCGAAGAGCTCGGAACCCTGCTGGCCCGGGAAGAAGGCAAGACCTTGCCCGAAGCCATCGGTGAGGTGACTCGCGCCGGTAACATCTTCAAGTTCTTTGCCGGCGAATGCCTGCGCTTGTCCGGCGACTATCTGCCGTCAGTGCGTCCGGGCGTTAACGTCGAAGTCACCCGCGAAGCCTTGGGTGTCGTTGGCTTGATCACCCCGTGGAATTTCCCGATTGCGATCCCTGCCTGGAAAATCGCCCCCGCCCTGGCCTACGGCAACTGCGTGGTGCTCAAGCCCGCCGACCTGGTGCCCGGCTGTGCCTGGGCGCTGGCGGAGATCATCTCGCGCGCCGGTTTCCCCGACGGTGTGTTCAACCTGGTGATGGGCAGCGGGCGCGTTGTCGGCGATGCGCTGGTCCAGAGCCCGAAGGTCGATGGCATCAGCTTTACCGGCTCTGTCGGTGTCGGCCGCCAGATCGCTGTCAGCTGTGTGTCGCGCCAGGCCAAGGTGCAACTGGAAATGGGCGGCAAAAACCCGCAGATCATCCTCGATGATGCCGACCTCAAACTGGCTGTCGAGCTGTCGGTACAGAGTGCGTTCTACTCCACCGGCCAGCGTTGCACGGCGTCCAGTCGCTTTATCGTGACGGCCGGGATTCATGACCGGTTCGTCGAGGCCATGGCGCAGCGGATGAAGTCGATCAAGGTCGGTCACGCCTTGAGAAGCGGCACCGATATCGGCCCGGTGGTTTCCCAGGCGCAATTGGAGCAGGACCTGAAATACATCGACATCGGCCAGAGCGAAGGTGCGCGGCTGGTGAGCGGTGGTGGTGTGCTGACGTGCGACACCGAAGGTTACTACCTGGCGCCGACGCTGTTTGCCGACAGCGAAGCCGCCATGCGAATCAGCCGTGAAGAGATTTTCGGCCCGGTCGCCAACGTGGTGCGGGTGGCGGATTACGACGCGGCACTGGCGATGGCCAACGACACCGAGTTTGGCCTGTCGGCAGGCATTGCCACCACCTCGCTGAAGTACGCCAACCACTTCAAGCGCCACTCCCAGGCCGGGATGGTGATGGTCAACCTGCCAACGGCCGGTGTGGATTATCACGTTCCGTTCGGTGGTCGCAAAGGCTCATCCTACGGTTCGCGTGAGCAAGGTCGCTATGCGCAAGAGTTCTACACCGTGGTGAAAACCAGCTACATCGGTTCGTAACACGCATTGCCCCTGTCATGGGGGCTTTCTCTCTGTAGGAGCGAGCAAGCTCGCTCCTACGGGGGCGGCACCAAGCCACACATAACGATTACCCGCAAAAAAAATAATTAGTGGGAGTACCTCTACATGCAAGCGACCAAGCCCACGCACGTGCGTTATTTGATCCTGCTCATGCTGTTCCTGGTGACTACGATCAATTATGCCGACCGCGCGACTATCGCGATTGCGGGTTCCAGCCTGCAAAAAGACCTCGGCATCGACGCGGTCACCCTCGGTTACATTTTCTCTGCATTCGGATGGGCCTACGTGGCCGGGCAAATTCCCGGTGGCTGGCTGCTGGATCGTTTCGGTTCGAAAAAAGTCTACGCCCTGAGCATCTTCACCTGGTCGCTGTTCACCGTGCTGCAAGGCTATGTGGGTGAGTTCGGCATTTCCACCGCCGTGGTGGCGCTGTTCATGCTGCGCTTTCTGGTGGGTTTGGCGGAAGCGCCGTCCTTTCCCGGCAACGCGCGCATCGTGGCTGCGTGGTTTCCGACTGCCGAGCGCGGTACGGCGTCGGCAATCTTCAACTCGGCGCAGTACTTCGCTACCGTGTTGTTCGCGCCGCTGATGGGTTGGATCGTTTATAGCTACGGCTGGCAGCACGTGTTTATCGTGATGGGGGTGATTGGCATCGTGTTCTCGATGATCTGGCTGAAAGTCATCTACAGTCCGCGCCAACACCCGATGATCAACGAAGCCGAGTTCAAGCACATCGCCGAGAACGGCGCGATGGTCGACATGGATCAGGACAAGGCCCGGGGCAAGAAATCCGACGGACCGAAATGGGATTACATCCGCCAGTTGCTGACCAATCGCATGATGCTCGGCGTGTACCTGGGCCAGTATTGCATCAATGGCATCACCTACTTCTTCTTGACCTGGTTCCCGGTGTACCTGGTGCAGGACCGTGGCATGACCATCCTCAAGGCCGGCTTCATCGCCTCGCTGCCGGCCATCTGCGGGTTTATCGGTGGTGTACTCGGTGGAGTGATTTCCGATTATCTGTTGCGCAAAGGTCATTCCCTGACGTTTGCGCGCAAGGCGCCGATCATTGCCGGGCTGCTGGTCTCCAGTAGCATCATTGCCTGCAACTACGTCGATGTTGAATGGATGGTGGTGGGCTTCATGGCCTTGGCCTTCTTCGGCAAGGGCGTTGGCGCGCTGGGTTGGGCGGTGGTTTCCGACACCTCGCCGAAACAAATCGCCGGCTTGAGCGGTGGTTTGTTCAACACCTTCGGTAACCTGGCGTCGATTACCACGCCGATTGTCATCGGCTACATCATCAGCACCACCGGCTCGTTCAAGTGGGCGTTGGTATTTGTCGGCGCCAACGCGCTGGTGGCGGTGTTCAGCTACCTGGTGATCGTCGGCCCGATCAAGCGCGTGGTGCTCAAGGAACCGCCGAGCAACGGCGCCGCCGTGACGAATCTTTCCCAAGCGCATTCCTGAAGGGGGCCGTGTGATGCAGTTGATTGAACATGCCGATTCGCCGCGCTCCATTCGTTTGCACGAGCGCGATAACGTGGTGATTGTGGTCAATGATCAGGGGGTTCCGGCCGGAACCGAGTTCCCGGACGGCCTGGTTACCGTGGATTTCATCCCCCAGAGCCATAAAGTGACCCTGGAAGATATCCCCGAAGGCGGTGAGATTATTCGCTACGGCCAGACCATTGGTTACGCGTTGCAGCCGATACCCCGGGGCAGTTGGGTCCAGGAAGATCAACTGCGCATGCCGACGGCGCCGCCGCTGGACAGCTTGCCGCTGTCTACCGCGGTGCCCGAGGCCCAGGCGCCGTTGCAGGGGTTCACCTTCGAGGGTTATCGCAACACGGATGGCACCGTCGGGACGCGCAATATCCTGGGGATTACCACCACGGTGCAGTGCGTGACCGGCGTGCTGGATCATGCGGTCAAGCGCATCAAGGATGAATTGCTGCCTAACTATCCGCATGTCGACGACGTGGTGGCGCTGACCCACAGCTACGGCTGCGGCGTGGCGATTACGGCAACGGATGCCTATATCCCGATCCGCACCGTGCGCAATCTGGCGCGCAACCCGAACCTGGGCGGCGAAGCCCTGGTGATCAGCCTGGGGTGCGAGAAATTGCAGGCCGGGCAGGTCATGCACGACAACGACAGCTCCGTCGACCTGAGTGAGCCGTGGTTGTACCGGTTGCAGGATTCCAGTCACGGCTTTACCGAGATGATCGAACAGATCATGGAACTGGCCGAAATCCGCCTGAAGAAGCTCGATCAACGCCGCCGCGAGACGGTGCCGGCGTCCGAGTTGATCCTGGGGATGCAATGCGGTGGCAGTGATGCGTTCTCCGGCATCACCGCCAACCCGGCATTGGGCTACGCCTCGGACCTGTTGCTGCGGGCAGGCGCGACGGTGATGTTTTCAGAAGTCACCGAAGTGCGGGATGCCATCTACCTGCTGACATCGCGGGCCGAGAATCAGCACGTCGCCCGCGAGCTGGTGCGGGAGATGGACTGGTACGACCGTTATCTGGCCAAGGGCGAGGCCGACCGCAGTGCCAACACCACGCCGGGCAACAAGAAGGGCGGGTTGTCTAATATTGTCGAGAAGTCGCTGGGCTCCATCGTCAAGTCCGGCAGCAGCGCGATCAATGGCGTGCTGGGGCCGGGCGAGCGCGTCAAGGGCAAGGGCCTGATCTTCTGTGCGACGCCGGCCAGCGACTTTGTCTGTGGCACCTTGCAACTGGCGGCGGGAATGAACCTGCATGTGTTCACTACCGGTCGTGGTACGCCGTATGGTTTGGCGATGGCTCCGGTGGTGAAGGTTTCGACCCGCACGGAACTGGCGCAACGCTGGCCGGACCTGATCGATATCGATGCCGGACGGATCGCCACCGGGCGTGCGACGATCGAGGAACTGGGCTGGGAGTTGTTCCACTACTACCTGGACGTCGCCAGCGGCAAGAAGCAGACCTGGGCCGAGCAGCACAAGCTGTATAACGACATCACCTTGTTCAATCCGGCGCCTATTACTTGAGACCGGGTTGACTGGATTCGCGAGCAAGCCAGCTCCCACATTCGACGGTATTCATCCTGTAGAAATGTGGTCAATGTGGGAGCGGGCTTGCTCGCGAATGCGCTAGACCAGACGCAGCGGCCTCCACTGGCTTATCATTAGCCACCTGACGACGCTCACCAAGGTTCTCCGCGGCATGCTGGCTATCTTCCTGCAAACCCTCACCATCACCGCGCCGGTATTTGCCATGCTGTTCCTCGGTGTGCTGCTCAAGCGCATCAACTGGATCAATGACAATTTTATCCACACCGCCTCGGCCCTGGTGTTCAACGTCACGATGCCGGCGCTGCTGTTTCTCGGTATTCTCCATGCGGACCTGCACTCGGCGCTCCAGCCCGATCTGCTGATCTACTTTTGCTTTGCCACTCTGCTGAGTTTCGCCGTGGCGTGGGGCTGGGCGATCGTTCGTTGCCCGCGTGAAGACCGTGGCATTTATGCCCAGGGCGCCTTTCGCGGCAACAACGGAGTGATCGGCCTGGCGCTGGCGGCCAGCATGTACGGCGATTACGGCATTTCCCTCGGCGCGATCCTCGCGGCACTGGTGATCCTGTTCTACAACACCCTGTCGACCATTGTGCTGGCGGTCTACAGCCCGGTGATCAAGTCCGACCCGTGGAGCATCTGCAAAAGTGTATTCGCCAATCCACTGATCATCAGTGTGCTTGTGGCAACGCCCTTTGCCTATTTCCAGATCGGGTTGCCCGGTTGGCTGGAAAAGTCCGCGCAGTACCTGGCGGATACCACATTGCCATTGGCATTGATCTGCATCGGCGGAACCTTGTCCCTGGCGGCCCTGCGCAAAAGCGGCAACATGGCATTGAGCGCCAGCTTGATGAAGATGCTTTGGCTGCCGGTACTGGCCACGTTCGGCGCCTGGTTGTTCGGGTTTCGCGGGGCGGAATTGGGGATTCTGTTTCTGTACTTCGGTTCGCCGACGGCGGCAGCCAGTTTCGTCATGGCGCGTGCGGCACAGGGTAACCACGAGTTGGCGGCGGCGATTATTGTGATCACCACCTTGATGGCGGCGGTGACCACGAATATCGGGATTTTTGTATTGCAGGCGGGTGGCTGGATCTAGGCTTGTGGCTGGTAGCTGTCGATCACTTCCTGGGCCGCGCGGAACGCATCGATCGCCGCCGGCACGCCGGCATACACCGCGCAATGCAGCAGCGCCTCGCGAATCTCCTCGACCGTGCAGCCATTGTTCAGCGCGCCACGCACATGGCCTTTCAGCTCTTGCGGGCATTTGAGCGCGGTCAAGGCGGCGAGCGTGATCAGGCTGCGGGTTTTCAGCGGCAGGCCTTCCCGGTTCCACACGCCGCCCCAGGCGTGTTCGTTGACGAAGTCCTGCAGCGGTTGGGTGAATTCGGTGGCGTTGCCCAGGGCGCGATCGACAAACACGTCACCCATTACCTGGCGGCGCATTTCAACGCCGGATTTCCGTTGCTCGGTCATTGCGAATCCCTCTTGTGGTGGCGATACCAGGCTCGCAGCGAATTGCACAGCAAGAACGCCACCAGCGCCGGCAGGACGTAATACAGCATCAACTTTTCCAGCTGGTTGGCCAGCGGCATGCCGGTGGTGAACGACATCACGTGCAGCCCATACGCCAGGTACAGGCCCAGCAGCAGCAAACCTTCGGCCCGGGTAATCCGGTAGCCGGTATAGAACACTGGCAAGCACAGCAGGATGACGCCGAGCAGGACCGGCAGGTCGAAGGCCAGGGCATTCGGGGAAACCGATAGCGCCGACGGCGCGACCAGGGCGGTGAAACCCAGTACGCCCAGCAGGTTGAACAAATTGCTGCCGATCACGTTGCCCACCGCAATCTCCCGCTCGCCGCGCAGGGCGGCGATCAACGACGTGGCCAGACAGGGCAGGGAGGTGCTGACGGCAACCACGGTCAGGCCGATGACCCGTTCGGACAGGCCCAGGTCGCTGGCCACTTCCACCGCGGCGCCGAGCACCAGGTGGCCGGCGAGCATCAGCAGCCCCAGTCCGCCGATCATCCACAGCAAACTGCTCAGCCACGGTGCCTGGACCAGCGTGTCGCGCGTACGCGGGCGGCGAGAGTGGCGGGTCTGGTACAGCAACAGGCCGAGGTAGGCGATCAGGGCCAGCAACAGGATCAAACCGTCCACCGGCGTCAGTTCTTTATTGCTGGCGAGGGTGAAGACCAGCAGGCCGGCGAAGATCATCAGCGGAATATCCAGGCGCACCAGTTGCCGGGACACCCGCAGAGGAATGATCAGCGCGGACAGGCCAAGGATCACGAGGATGTTGAAGATACTGCTGCCGATCACACTGCCGACCGCAATGTCGGTGCTGCCGGCCAGGGTCGCTTGCAGGCTGACCACGATTTGCGGGGCGCTGCTGCCGAATGCAACGATGCTCAAGCCAATGATCAGTGGCCTGACCTTAAGGCTGGCGGCCAGGCGCACGGCGGCGCGGACCAATACTTCGGCGCCGACAATCAGCATGAGCAGGCCGCCGGCCAGTTCGATCAGGCTCCACGGCGAGAGGGCGTTTAATCCGAAAATGGTCAGGGCTCCGTCAGTCAGTTGCTCAGGGCTTGCACGCGTACACGCGCAGTACCGCTGCGCAGCATACCCAACTGTTCAGCGGCTTTGCGGGAAACATCGATCAGGCGGCCACGGGTGTACGGGCCGCGATCATTGATTCGGACCACGACGGTTCTGTCGTTGGTCAGGTTAGTGACCCGCACGCGCGTACCGAAGGGCAGGCGGCGGTGGGCGGCGGTCAGGGCATGCTGGTTGAAGCGTTCACCGCTGGCGGTTTTCTTGCCGTGGTGCCTGGCGCCGTAGTAGGACGCGGTGCCGGTCTGGTCGTAACCGTCGGGGTCGATCACTCCGCTGGCGCAGCCGGTCAACAGAGAAAACAGGGCACAGAGGCCGAGCAGACGCTTCATTATCAAGATATCCCCATTACACATGTGGGAGCAGCTTGGGTGGGAGCGGGCTTGCTCGCGAAATCGGTGAGTCAGTCAGCACATCTGTCGACTGACACTCCGCCTTCGCGAGCAAGCCCGCTCCCACACAAGCCTGCTCCCACATGGGGTCTGGGTCGGAAGAGAGATTCCGCCCGGACCATTCATCGTTATCAGCCCTCGAGCTTGCTTTTCAGCAGTTCGTTGACCTGTTGCGGGTTGGCCTTGCCTTTGGAGGCTTTCATCGCCTGGCCGACGAAGAAACCGAACATCTTGCCGCGCTTGGCCTCATCTGCCGCACGGTATTGTTCGACCTGCTCGGCATTCGCCGCGAGCATCTCATCGAGCACGGCCGAGATCGCGCCGCTGTCGGTGACTTGCTTGAGACCGCGCTTCTCGATGATCTCGTCGGCATTGCCTTCACCGCTGGCCATGGCTTCAAACACGGTCTTGGCGATCTTGCCGGAGATGGTGTTGTCCTTGATCCGCAGCAACATGCCGCCCAACTGCTCGGCCGAGACCGGGGCTTCGTCGATTTCCAGGCCCTGTTTGTTCAACAGGCTGCCCAGTTCGACCATGACCCAGTTGGCCGCGAGTTTGGCGTCGCCGGCAATGCTCACTACTTTCTCGAAATAGTTCGCTTGTTCACGACTCGAGGCCAATACGCTTGCGTCGTAGACCGACAGGCCGAATTGCGCCTGGAAGCGCTCGCGTTTCTGCGGCGGCAACTCGGGCAAGGTGGCACGGATATCATTGAGGAATGCGTCCTCGATGACCACTGGCAACAGATCCGGGTCGGGGAAGTAACGGTAGTCGTTGGCTTCCTCCTTGCTGCGCATGGCCCGGGTTTCGTCTTTGTTCGGGTCGTACAGGCGGGTCTGCTGGATCACCTTGCCGCCGTCTTCGATCAGTTCGATCTGGCGACGCACTTCGGTGTTGATCGCCTTCTCGATGAAACGGAACGAGTTGACGTTCTTGATTTCGCAGCGGGTGCCGAACTCGACCTGGCCCTTTGGCCGGATCGACACGTTGCAGTCGCAACGCAGGGAGCCTTCGGCCATGTTGCCGTCGCAAATACCCAGGTAGCGCACCAGCGCGTGGATCGCCTTGACGTAAGCCACGGCTTCCTTGGCACTGCGCATGTCCGGTTCGGAAACGATTTCCAGCAGCGGCGTGCCGGCACGGTTCAGGTCGATGCCGGTGGCGCCGTTGAACTCTTCATGCAGGCTTTTGCCGGCGTCTTCTTCCAGGTGCGCGCGGGTGATGCCGACACGTTTGACCGTGCCGTCTTCCAGCGGGATGTCCAGGTGGCCCTTGCCGACAATCGGCAATTCCATCTGGCTGATCTGGTAGCCCTTGGGCAGGTCCGGGTAGAAGTAGTTCTTGCGGGCGAACACGTTGTGCTGGCCGATCTCGGCGTCAATCGCCAGGCCGAACATCACCGCCATGCGCACCGCTTCCTGGTTCAGCACCGGCAGTACGCCGGGCATGCCCAGGTCGACCAGGCTGGCCTGGGTGTTCGGTTCGGAGCCGAAGGTGGTGGCGCTACCGGAGAAAATCTTCGATTGGGTGGCGAGCTGGGTATGAATCTCCAGCCCGATCACAACTTCCCATTGCATAGTGTTGTCCTCAGAAGCCGGTAGGGGTGCGAGTGTGCCAGTCAGTGTTCAACTGGTACTGGTGCGCCACATTGAGCAGGCGGCCTTCCTGGAAATACGGGGCGAGCAGTTGCACGCCCACCGGCATGCCGTCGACGAAACCCGCGGGCATGGACAGGCCCGGCAGACCCGCGAGGTTGGCGGTGATGGTGTAGAAGTCTTCCAGGTATTCGGCAATCGGGTCGTTGTTCTTGGCGCCAATCTTCCAGGCCGGGTTCGGCGTGGTAGGGCCAATGATCACGTCGACTTCATTAAACGCCGCCATGAAATCGTTCTTTACCAAGCGACGGATTTTTTGCGCCTTGAGGTAGTACGCGTCGTAATAACCGGCTGACAAGGCGTAGGCGCCAACCATGATCCGGCGCTGTACTTCGGGGCCGAAACCTTCGCCACGGGAACGCTTGTACAGGTCGGTAAGGTCCTTCGGGTCTTCGCAGCGATAGCCGAAGCGCACGCCGTCGAACCGCGACAGGTTGGATGAGGCTTCCGCCGGGGCGATCACGTAATAGGCCGGAATCGCGTGCTGATTGTTCGGCAGGCTGATTTCCTTGATCACCGCACCGAGCTTTTCCAGTTCCTTGACACTGTTGTGGACCAGCTCGGCGATACGCGGGTCGAGGCCGGCGCTGAAATACTCTTTCGGCAGGCCGATGCGCAGGCCTTTGATCGGAGTATTGAGACTGGCGCTGTAGTCCGGCACCGGCTCATCGATGCTGGTGGAGTCCTTCGAATCGAAGCCTGCCATGCCTTGTAACAATATCGCGCAGTCTTCGGCCGTGCGTGCCAGCGGGCCACCCTGGTCGAGGCTGGAGGCGTAGGCAATCATGCCCCAGCGGGAGACGCGACCGTAGGTCGGTTTCAAGCCGGTGAGGTTGGTGAACGCGGCGGGCTGGCGGATCGAGCCGCCGGTATCGGTGGCGGTGGCTGCTGGCAGCAGGCGCGCGGCAACGGCCGCCGCCGAACCACCGGACGAACCGCCTGGCACGTGCTCCAGGTTCCACGGGTTTTTCACCGCGCCGTAGTAGCTCGACTCGTTGGCCGAACCCATGGCGAACTCGTCCATGTTGGTCTTGCCCAGGGTCACGGCCCCGGCTTCAGCCAGCTTGGCGACAACCGTGGCGTCGTAAGGCGCCTTGAAGTTGTCGAGCATCTTCGAACCGCAGCTGGTACGAATGCCCTGGGTGCAGAACAAGTCCTTGTGGGCGATCGGCGCACCCAGCAGGGCGCCGTTCTCACCGTTGGCGCGACGGGTGTCGGCGGCCTTGGCCTGGCTCAGGGCCAGCTCTTCGGTGAGACTGATGAAGCTGTTGACCTTGGGGTCCAGCTCGGCGATACGCGCCAGCAGGGTCTTGGTCAGTTCTTCGGAAGAAAACTTTTTGTCGGCGAGACCGCGGGCGATCTCGGCCAGAGTCAATTGATGCATTGCAGGCTCTTTCCCTTTAGTCGATGACTTTCGGAACCAGGTACAGGCCGTTTTCGACCGCTGGCGCGATGGACTGGTAAGCCTCGCGATTATTGCGTTCGGTCACGACGTCTGCGCGCAGGCGCTGGCTGGCTTCCAGTGGGTGAGCCAAGGGCTCGATGCCGTCGGTATTCACGGCCTGCATTTGGTCGACCAGCCCGAGAATGCTGTTCAGGGCTGCGGTGGTCTGTGGAAGATCGGCATCATTCAGGCCAAGCGAGGCCAGATGAGCGATTTTTTCCACGTCGGAGCGTTCAAGCGCCATGGGATTCTCCAGTGGAAAACAGAACGGAGGCTGTCCGTGTGTTAGATTGTCGGAACACTACCGCATTTCTACGGTCATATGGCCGCGATTGTGGGGTTAGGTGCACAGAAAGTCGGCCAATTTAACATATTGGCGCCTTGCCCAAAATCCCTGTCGTTGTTAGAGTTTGCCGCACTTTTTTACCCACGCGTTGCCTAGGGTCCTTTCCCCATGTTCAAGAAACTGCGTGGCATGTTTTCCAGCGATCTTTCCATTGACCTGGGCACTGCCAACACCCTTATTTACGTGCGCGAGCGCGGTATCGTCCTGAATGAGCCATCGGTTGTGGCTATTCGGACCCATGGTAATCAGAAAAGTGTCGTTGCCGTGGGCACCGAGGCCAAGCGGATGCTCGGTCGTACACCTGGCAATATTGCTGCCATTCGTCCGATGAAAGACGGCGTGATTGCCGACTTCAGCGTCTGCGAAAAGATGCTGCAGTACTTCATCAACAAAGTTCACGAAAACAGTTTTCTGCAGCCCAGCCCTCGGGTGCTGATCTGCGTTCCGTGCAAGTCCACCCAGGTGGAGCGGCGTGCCATCCGTGAATCGGCGCTGGGCGCCGGTGCCCGTGAAGTGTTCCTGATCGAAGAGCCAATGGCCGCCGCTATCGGTGCCGGCCTGCCGGTTGAAGAGGCTCGCGGCTCGATGGTGGTGGATATCGGTGGTGGTACTACCGAGATCGCGCTGATTTCCCTGAATGGCGTGGTGTACGCCGAGTCCGTGCGTGTGGGCGGCGACCGTTTCGACGAAGCGATCATCACCTATGTGCGTCGTAACTACGGCAGCCTGATCGGTGAATCCACCGCCGAGCGCATCAAGCAGGAAATCGGCACCGCCTACCCGGGTGGCGAAGTTCGCGAAGTCGATGTTCGCGGTCGTAACCTGGCCGAAGGCGTGCCACGTGCCTTCACCCTGAACTCCAATGAAGTGCTGGAAGCTCTGCAAGAGTCCCTGGCCACCATCGTTCAGGCAGTGAAGAGCGCCCTTGAGCAATCGCCGCCGGAACTGGCTTCCGATATCGCCGAGCGTGGCCTGGTACTGACCGGTGGTGGCGCCTTGCTGCGTGACCTCGACAAGTTGCTGGCCCAGGAAACCGGTCTGCCGGTGATCGTCGCCGAAGATCCGCTGACCTGTGTGGCCCGTGGCGGTGGTCGTGCACTGGAAATGATGGATAAACACACCATGGATCTGCTCTCCAGCGAATAAGATTCCCTGGTTTGACCCATGCTTCGCGCGCAGGCAGCACTTTGCAGTGCTGCCTGTTGGCGTTTATCTTCTTCAATCTGCATCCAGGCCGGTTTGATGCCGTATGAATAACATGAACAATTGCCTGGGAGGAGCGGCCTATTAAACCGCTTTTCACCAAGGGTCCTTCGCTGGGCGTGCGCCTGTTGGTGCTGGTCGTGCTATCGGTCGCGCTGATGGTGGTCGACGCCCGCTTCACGCTGCTCAAGCCAGTGCGTAGTCAGATGTCGCTGGTGCTGATGGAGTCCTACTGGATCACCGATCTGCCGCAGCGGCTATGGCAAGGCGTGGCCAGCCAGTTTGGCAGCCGTACCGAGTTGGTTGCCGAGAACGAAAAGCTCAAGACTGAAAACCTGCTGTTGCAGGGACGCATGCAAAAGCTGGCGGCCCTGACCGAGCAGAACGTACGGCTGCGCGAGCTGCTCAATTCGTCGGCACTGGTCAACGAGAAGGTCGAGGTGGCCGAGCTGATCGGCATGGACCCCAACCCCTTTACCCATCGCATCATCATCAACAAGGGTGAGCGCGACGGCGTGGTCCTCGGCCAGCCGGTGCTCGATGCCCGTGGCCTGATGGGCCAGGTGGTGGAGCTGATGCCTTACACCTCCCGCGTCCTGTTGCTCACCGATACCACCCACAGCATTCCGGTACAGGTCAATCGCAACGGTCTGCGCGCGATTGCCAGCGGCACCGGTAATCCTGAGCGCCTGGAGTTGCGTCACGTGGCCGACACCGCCGACATCAAGGTAGGCGACCTGCTGGTCAGTTCCGGCCTTGGCCAGCGCTTCCCGGCGGGTTATCCGGTGGCAACGGTCAGGGAAGTGGTCCACGATTCCGGCCAGCCGTTTGCGATTGTGCGCGCCGTACCCACCGCCGCGTTGAATCGCAGCCGTTATCTGCTGCTGGTGTTCAGCGACAGCCGCACTCCCGAGGAACGCGCCAATGAAGCGGCGGTGGCCCAGGAAGCGGAAGATCGCCAGAACGGGATTGTGCCTGCAGTCCCGGCCAGCGCCGCTGATTCGGCTGTACCGACGGCGCCTGCTGCTGTGCCTGTGACACCCGCCGCGCCCGCGGCTCCGGGCACCGCTCCGGCCGGGCCTGAAGTGCGCAGCGCCCGCCCGGCCAGCTCCGCAACGGCTACGCCCGCAGCCGCGCCAGCCGCCACCCGATCTGCCGCGCCTGCACCGGCAACCACTCGGCAGAGGGAGGAATAATGGCCGGTACTCATTCGCGCAATGGCTGGATCGTCTGGCTGACCTTCCTCATCGGCCTGCTGCTCAGTGTCTCGCCGCTGCCGCAATTCATGGAAATCCTGCGTCCGCTGTGGCTCGCCTTGCTGTTGGCGTTCTGGTCCCTGGCGTTGCCTCACAAGGTCGGCATGGTTACCGCCATGTGTCTCGGGCTGGCGGAGGACGTGCTGTATGGCACGCTGCTGGGGCAGAATGCGTTGATCCTGACCCTGATTACTTTTCTGGTGCTGTCGTTGCAGCAACGTTTGCGCATGTTCCCGATGTGGCAACAGTCGCTGGTGATCCTGGTCATCTTCGGTCTGGCCCAACTGGTGCAACTGTGGCTAAGCGCGTTGACCGGCAACCGCCAACCGACGCTGGCGCTGGTCTTGCCCGCCTTGGTCAGTGCGCTGCTGTGGCCCTGGATCAGCTTTGGCCTGCGTGGTCTGTGCCGTCGCTATAAAATAAACTGAGTGGATTGCGAGGCTCTGCCTGGTTATCGAACCCCACAGGGAGAGTCTGCAATGAGTTCGCTTTATCTGGCTTCTGGCTCACCTCGGCGGCGTGAGCTGCTGACGCAGATCGGTGTCCCTTTTAGCGTGGTCAGCGCCCCGATCGATGAGGCACCGTTGATAGGCGAATCGCCTGCTTCCTATGTCGAACGCCTCGCTTGCGGCAAGGCGAAGGCGGGCCTGGCAACGCTTGCCGAGATTTCCGGAGCTTGTGTGCTGGGCGCTGATACCGCGGTCATCCTCGACGGACAGATCCTCGGCAAACCTCTGGATCAAGCTGACGCCCAAGCCATGTTGCTGGCCCTTTCTGATCGTGAACATGAAGTCCTGACGGCGATTGCCGTGCTGAATGACCAGCGATGCGTGACGCGCCTGGTCAGCAGTCGCGTGCGCTTTCGCTCGATTTCGGCGCAGGAAGCCACCACGTATTGGCACAGCGGGGAGCCTCAGGACAAGGCCGGAAGCTATGCTATCCAGGGCTTGGCGGCGGTGTTCGTCGCTGGGCTCAACGGTAGTTACTCTGCGGTGGTCGGTCTGCCGATTTGCGAAACAGCAGAACTGCTGGCCGATTTCGGCATACCCTGTTGGCAACACCTTTCCATGCGCTAAACGCCGTATTTCAGCGCCACACCCAAGCGATCGGCCACTATTGTGAAAACGCCTGAACGAGACCCAGCCATGAGTGAAGAGATTCTGATCAATATCACGCCGATGGAATCGCGCGTGGCGGTGGTAGAAAACGGCGTTTTGCAGGAAGTGCATGTCGAGCGTACCCAGAAGCGCGGGATCGTCGGCAATATTTATAAAGGCAAGGTCGTGCGGGTGCTGCCGGGGATGCAGGCCGCGTTTGTCGATATCGGCCTGGACCGCGCGGCGTTTATCCATGCCTCCGAAATATCCCTGCGTGAAGGCTCGGCGGTCGAGAGCATCAGCGCCCTGGTCCACGAAGGGCAGAGCCTGGTGGTGCAAGTCACCAAGGACCCGATCGGTTCCAAAGGCGCACGGCTGACCACGCAACTCTCGATTCCCTCGCGCTACCTGGTGTACATGCCGCGCACCGCCCATGTCGGCATTTCATTGAAAATCGAAGATGAAGCCGAGCGTGAGCGCCTGAAAAAGGTGGTCAGCGACTGCGTGGCGGCGGAAGGCATCAAAGAAGCCGGTGGTTTTATCCTGCGCACGGCCGCCGAAGGCGCCGGCGCCGATGAAATCCTGATGGACATTCGCTACCTGCGTCGTCTTTGGGACCAGATCGGCGCCCAGATCAAGACCGTCGGCGCGCCGAGCGTCATTTATGAAGACCTCGGCCTGGCCCTGCGTACCCTGCGGGATCTGGTCAGCCCCAAGATCGAGAAAATTCGCATCGACTCGCGGGAAACCTTTCAGCGCACGACGCAATTTGTTGCCGAGCTGATGCCGGAAATTGCCGACCGCCTCGAACATTATCCAGGCGAGCGGCCGATCTTTGACCTGTATGGCGTCGAGGATGAGATCCAGAAAGCCCTGGAACGCAAGGTGCCGCTCAAGTCCGGTGGCTACCTGGTGGTGGACCCGGCGGAAGCCATGAGCACGATCGATGTGAATACCGGCGCTTTCGTCGGTCATCGCAACCTTGAAGAAACCATCTTCAAGACCAATCTCGAGGCCGCCACGGCCATCGCCCGCCAACTGCGCCTGCGCAATCTGGGTGGGATCATCATCATCGACTTCATCGACATGGAAGATGAAGATCACCAGCGGCAGGTACTGCGCACGCTCGAGAAACAACTGGAGCGTGATCACGCCAAGACCAACATCATTGGCATCACCGAGTTGGGCCTGGTGCAGATGACCCGCAAGCGCACGCGCGAAAGCCTGGAGCAAGTGCTGTGTGAACCCTGCAGCAGTTGCCAGGGGCGCGGCAAGTTGAAAACCCCGGAAACGGTGTGCTACGAGATTTTCCGGGAAATCTTGCGCGAGGCGCGCGCCTATCAGGCCGAGGGCTATAGAGTTTTGGCTAACCAGAAGGTGGTTGATCGATTGCTCGATGAGGAGTCGGGCAACGTCGCGGAGCTGGAAGGTTTTATTGGACGAACCATTCGTTTTCAGGTCGAAACCATGTATTCCCAGGAACAATACGACGTGGTGCTGCTCTGATTCGCATCCGTCCTTTTCAACGAGACCGGCAGACCTTGATCTGCCGTCCGCCTATTACCTTGAGGGTCGCCTGACATGGAGCGTCTGATACGCTTTTTTGCCGCACTGACCCGTTGGGGCCTTGGCCTCTGTGCGCTGCTGCTGGTATTGGCGGCGGTCTATGTCAGCCTGGGCCGTGAGCTGACACCACTGGTGGCTGAATACCGCGCGGAAATCGAGAGCAAGGCGCAGGCCGCGGTCGGTATGCCGGTGAACATCGGCAGCCTGGAAGGGCGCTGGAGCGGTTTTACCCCGCTGTTGTTGGCCCATGACGTGATGATCGGCGAGGGCAGCAGCGCGCTGCGGCTGGACCAGGTGCAAGTGGTGCCGGACCTGTGGGCCAGCCTGCTGGCGCGGGATGTGCGTATCGCGCATCTGCAGGTCAGCGGCCTGCAGGTCAGCGTCAAGGAAGACCAGGACGGCCATTGGGCCTTGCAAGGCCTGCCAATCCAGGACGAGCAGCCTCTGGACCCCGAGCAATTGCTGCAGCGGATGCAGCAGGTTGCGCAGGTTTCGGTGCTCGACAGCCAAGTGACCTTGCTGCCGTTCGAACAGCCTTCATTGACCCTGACCTATGTGGGCCTGAGCCTGAAAACCGGTGCTGCGCGACAGCGCCTCGATGCGCGCATGACCTTACCCGACGGTCAGCCTGTGGCCCTCAATGTACGCAGCCGGATTCGCGCCAGCCAATGGAAAGACGCTGAAATCCAGGCTTACCTGAGTATGCCCCAGAGTAATTGGGCGCAATGGATTCCGGCGAAACTGACCCGACAGTGGAAACTCACGGAACTGAAAGCCGGCGGCGAGTTCTGGCTGACCTGGGGGCAAGGCACCGTCCAAAGCGCCGCTGTGCGCCTCAACGCGGCGCAACTGAAAGGCCGTTATGCCCAGCGCAAACCCGCACATATTGAGAATCTGGCCCTGACCGCTTACCTGCAGCGCAGCGAAGGTGGGCTCAAGGTGCTATTCGATTCGCTGGCCATGAACCTGGGCGAAACCCGTTGGGAGACGCGCCTACAGTTGCAGCAAACCCTGGCCACGGATACGGCGCAGGAAACCTGGCGCTTGCAGGCTGATCGCCTGGACCTGACCCCGATTACCCCGTTGCTCAACGCTCTGGCACCCTTGCCGGACGCTGCGGCGACGGCGGTCGAACACCTCAAGGCCAGCGGCATGCTGCGCAACGTGGTGGTCGATTACCGTCCTCAGGACACCAGCGATCAGCGGGTCAGCTTTGCCGCCAACCTCGAGCGGGTGGGGTTTGATGCTTATTTCGGCGCGCCCGCCGCCCGCAACGTCAGCGGCAGCATCAGTGGCGATCTGGGTCAGGGCGAGTTGCGCATGGACAGCAAGGATTTTTCCTTGCATCTGTTTCCGATTTTCGCCAAGCCGTGGCAATACATCCAGGCCAACGCCCGCTTGACCTGGAAACTCGACAAGCAAGGTTTCACGCTGATTGCGCCGTACATCAAGGTGCTGGGGGAGGAGGGCAAGATTGCCGCTGACTTCCTGATTCGCCTGCATTTCGATCATAGCCAGGAAGACTATATGGACCTGCGGGTCGGCATGGTCGATGGCGACGGACGTTTCACCTCCAAATACCTGCCGGCGGTGTTGAGCCCGGCGCTGGATGAGTGGCTGCGCACTGCGATTCTGAAAGGTGCGGTCGACGAAGGTTTCTTCCAGTATCAGGGCTCACTGAACCATGACGCAGTGACGGCCGCGCGCAATATCAGTCTGTTCTTCAACGTGCACGATGCCGAGTTGGCGTTCCAGCCAGGCTGGCCGCATGTCCGCAAGGTCGACGGCGAAGTGTTCGTCGAAGAGAGCGGCGTGCGCATTCTGGCCAGCAAAGGCCAATTGCTCGACACCCGGGTCAAGGATATCTACGTCAATATTCCTCACGCGCCCGCCGGCCAAGACAGCCATTTATTGCTTACCGGTGGGTTTTCCGGTGGGCTGGGAGATGGCCTGAAAATCCTGCAGGAAGCCCCGATAGGCACGGCTTCGACCTTTGCCGGTTGGAAAGGCGAGGGCAACCTGCAAGGCGCCCTCAATCTGGATGTGCCATTGGAAAAGGGCGCCGATCCGAAGATCGTGGTCGACTTCAAGACCGACAAGGCGCGGCTGCAACTGGCCGAGCCGACGCTGGACCTGAGCCAGCTCAAGGGTGAGTTCCGCTTCGACAGTGCCAAGGGCTTGAGCGGCAAGAACATCAGCGCCCAAGCGTTTGAGCGTCCGATTACGGCGCAGATTTTCGCCGATGGCAAACCCGGTCATATCAGCACCCGGGTCGCTGCCAAGGGCCAGGTGACGGTCAAGCGCCTCACCGATTGGCTGAAGGTCAGCCAGCCGCTGCCGGTCTCCGGCGATATTCCGTATCAGCTGCAACTCGACCTGGACGGCGCCGACAGCCAATTGATGGTCAGTTCCAGCCTCAAGGGGGTGGCGGTGGACTTGCCGGCGCCTTTCGGCGTGGCCGCCAATCAAGGCCGCGACAGCGTATTTCGCATGACCCTGCAAGGCGCAGAACGGCGTTACTGGTTCGATTATGGCGAACTGGCGAACTTTACCTTCGCGGCGCCTGCGGATAATTTTGCCCAGGGGCGTGGTGAGTTGTTCCTCGGTGATGGCGATGCCTTGCTGCCTGGCGGCAAGGGACTGCGCATCCGGGGTGTTTTGTCCGAGCTGGACATCGATCCCTGGAAGAAATTGGTGGATCGCTATGCCGGCAATGACCCGGGCGGTGACGCCAAGCAACTGCTCAGCGGCGCTGATTTCAAGGTCGGCAAGTTGACGGGATTTGGCACCGAGCTTGATCAGGTCACTCTGCAACTGGAGCGTAAACCCGCTGCCTGGGGCCTGCGAGTCGACAGTCGGCAAGCCAAGGGCACCGTCGGGCTGCCGGATGCCAAGGGCGCGCCGATTGCGGTCGATTTGCAGTACGTGAAGCTGCCGGCGGTCGATCCCACCGTACAGACCGACGAAAATGCGCCAGATCCGTTGGCGGACATTGATCCCAAGGGCATTCCGGCACTGGATATCGCGGTTGATCAGTTGTTCCAGGGACCTGACTTGATCGGAGCCTGGTCACTCAAGGTTCGACCCACCGCCAAAGGACTGGCGTTCAGTAATCTCGACTTGGGTCTCAAGGGCATGCAGCTTAAAGGCGCCGGGGGCTGGGAAGGTGCGCCGGGCGCCAGCAGCAGTTGGTACAAGGGGCGCCTGAACGGCAAGAACATCGCCGATGTGCTCAAGGGCTGGGGCTTTGCGCCTACCGTGACCAGTGAGAGTTTCCGTCTGGACGTCGACGGGCGCTGGCCGGGATCGCCTGCCTGGGTGGGGCCCAAGCGCTTCTCCGGGAGTCTGGATGCGAGTTTCCGCAAAGGTCAGTTCGTCGAAGTGGAGGGCGGCGCCCAGGCGTTGCGAGTGTTTGGCTTGCTGAACTTCAATTCGATCGGCCGGCGCTTGCGCCTGGACTTCTCCGACCTGTTGGGTAAAGGCTTGAGTTACGACCGGGTCAAAGGACTGCTGGCCGCGAGTGACGGTGTGTTTGTGACCCGTGAACCCATCACGCTGACTGGACCCTCGAGCAATCTCGAGCTTAACGGCACCCTGGATATGGTGGCTGATCGCGTCGATGCCAAATTGTTGGTGACGTTGCCGGTCACGAATAACTTGCCGATTGCGGCGCTGATCGTCGGCGCGCCCGCCATTGGCGGTGCGTTGTTCCTGATCGATAAGCTGATCGGTGATCGGGTTTCGCGTTTCGCCAGCGTTCAGTACAAGGTGGAAGGTCCATGGAAAGACCCGAAAATCACGTTCGACAAGCCATTTGAAAAACCACGCTGAGCGCCTGTGGAGTAGCATGGCCTCATGCCTTCTAGGGAGTGCCGATCCATGACCTTCGCAGTCATTCAGATGGTCAGCCAGAGCGATGTGCCGGCCAACCTGGCTCAGGCCTGGCGGCTGCTGGAACACGCGGCAGCCGCTGGCGCGCGACTGGCGGTGTTGCCGGAGAACTTTGCCGCGATGGGCCGTCGCGATGTGGCCGATATCGGGCGTGCCGAAGCCTTGGGCGAGGGTCCTGTCCTGCCGTGGTTGAAACAGACCGCTCGCGACCTCAACTTATGGATAGTGGCCGGCACGTTGCCGCTGCCACCATGGGATCAGCCGCACGCCAAGCCCAATGCCTGCTCGTTGTTGATCGACGCGCAAGGCCAGACGGTTGCCCGCTATGACAAGCTGCACTTGTTCGATGTCGACGTGGCGGATGCGCGAGGTCGCTACCGTGAATCCGACGACTATGCTTACGGCGCTCGCGTGGTGGTGGCGGACACGCCGGTAGGGCGCTTGGGCCTGACGGTCTGCTACGACCTGCGCTTCCCGGAGCTGTACGGCGAACTGCGTGCCGCGGGTGCTGAATTGATTAGCGCGCCGTCGGCGTTTACCGCGGTAACGGGAGCGGCGCATTGGGATGTGCTGATTCGGGCCCGCGCCATCGAGACTCAGTGTTACGTGCTGGCGGCCGCTCAAGGTGGCGTCCACCCAGGGCCACGGGAAACCTACGGGCATGGCGCGATCATCGACCCTTGGGGACGCGTGCTGGCGCAACAGGATCAGGGCGAAGCGGTGTTGTTGGCCGAACGCGATAGCAATGAACAGGCGTCGATACGGGCGCGCATGCCGGTGGCGGACCACCGGCGCTTTTTCTCGCAGGGCGCACAGCGGCCTGCTTCAGAACGATGAATTTAAGGCCAAACCTATGAGCGAGTTGTTGTCCTCAGTCAGTGAACACCTCCTGGCGCCCGGTGGCGTGACCATCGAAAACCTGCAAAGCGTGCTGGGTGACCTGGCCGGTCCCGGTATCGATGCGGCAGACCTGTATTTCCAGGGGCAGATTTCCGAGTCCTGGTCCCTGGAAGACGGGATCGTCAAGGAAGGCAGTTTCAACCTCGACCAAGGGGTGGGCGTGCGTGCGCAATCGGGCGAGAAGACCGGATTTGCCTACAGCAACGCTATCACCCTTGAAGCCCTGGGGCTGGCCGCCCGCGCCGCGCGTTCGATCTCCCGCGCCGGGCAGAACGGTACCGTGCAGGCATTCAGTACCCAGGATGTGACGCAGTTGTACGGCGCCGACAACCCGCTGGAGGTGATCAGCCGTGCGGAAAAGGTCGAGTTGCTCAAGCGTGTGGACGCCGCGACCCGCGCCCTTGACCCGCGTATTCAGCAGGTGAGCGTGAGCATGGCTGGCGTCTGGGAGCGCATCCTGGTGGCCTCGACCGATGGTGGCCTGTCGGCGGATGTGCGGCCGCTGGTGCGTTTCAATGTCAGCGTGATTGTCGAGCAGAACGGTCGGCGCGAGCGTGGCGGGCATGGCGGCGGCGGGCGCACGGATTATCGTTATTTCCTCGCCGACGACCGCGCCATGGGGTATGCCCGTGAGGCGCTGCGTCAGGCGTTGGTCAACCTGGAAGCGATTCCCGCGCCGGCGGGGACGTTGCCGGTGGTGTTGGGGTCCGGTTGGTCCGGCGTCCTGCTCCACGAAGCGGTAGGTCATGGCCTGGAGGGTGACTTCAACCGCAAAGGCAGTTCGGCCTACAGCGGTCGCATGGGTGAAAGCGTTGCGTCCAAGCTCTGCACCATCGTCGATGACGGCACCCTGGCCGGTCGTCGAGGCTCCTTGAGTGTGGACGATGAAGGCACGCCGACCGAATGCACCACCTTGATTGAAAACGGTGTACTCAAGGGTTACATGCAAGACAAACTCAACGCCCGCTTGATGGGCGTGGCGCGCACCGGCAATGGTCGTCGTGAGTCCTACGCGCATCTGCCGATGCCGCGCATGACCAACACCTACATGCTCGGTGGCGAAAGCGATCCGGCGGAAATCATTGCCTCGGTGAAGCGTGGCATCTACTGCGCCAACCTCGGCGGTGGCCAGGTGGACATCACCAGCGGCAAGTTCGTGTTCTCCACCAGCGAGGCGTATCTGATCGAAGACGGCAAGATCACGGCGCCGGTCAAGGGGGCAACGCTGATTGGCAATGGCCCGGAAGCCATGAGCAAGGTGTCGATGGTCGGTAACGACCTGTCGTTGGACAGTGGCGTGGGCACGTGCGGCAAGGATGGTCAGTCGGTGCCGGTGGGCGTCGGCCAGCCAACCCTGAAGATTGATGCGATCACCGTGGGTGGCACGGGGTCGTAGGGCAGGGAGCTTCGGGTGGCGAAGATCGCCACCCGGGGAAGAGCATCAGCGCAGGCCGCGTTGAGTCTCGTCCAGCTCACGGATGTACTTGAAGAGTTTACGGCTGGAGGCCGGCGCCTTGTTTTGCGCCAGTTCGTGCTGGGCCTGACGGATCATCGAGCGCAGTTGCTGGCGATCGGTATCCGGGTAGTCCATGACGAATTTCTCCAGTACCGCGTCATCACCCGAGATCAGGCGGTCACGCCAACGCTCCAGGTTATGGAAGCGTTCGTTGTACTGGCGAGTGGAGGCATCCAGTTGGTCGAGCAAGGTCAAAATGGCGTCAGTGTCCTGGTCGCGCATCAGCTTGCCGATAAATTGCAGGTGCCGTTTACGCGCGATATTCGCGGTGTGCTTGGGCGCATCGTCCAGCGCCCGGCGCAAGGCGTCGGTCAATGGCAGTTTTGCACGCAAGTCAGGCTTGAGTGTTGTAAGGCGCTCGCCGAGGTCAACCAGAGCATGCAGCTCTCGTTTGACCTGGGATTTGCTTTTCTCCCCATCGAGGGAGTCGTCGTAAGAATCAACCATGGTGGCAGTCCGCAAAGAAACGCCGCCATGATAACCAGTCGGGGGCCGCTTGTCCGGCCCGGTCGCTCGAAGGCCTTAACCGAAAGCAGAATTTGAGTGGAGAAAACCATGAGTGCAACCCAAAGCGTCGGTCCGCAAGCATTACCGGCACTGCAGGAACAAGTCGAGCAGATCCTGGCCGAGGCCAAGCGCCAGGGCGCCAGTGCCTGTGAAGTGGCGGTGTCCCTTGAGCAAGGGTTGTCGACGTCGGTCCGCCAGCGGGAAGTGGAAACCGTTGAGTTCAATCGTGACCAGGGGTTCGGTATCACCCTGTATGTGGGGCAACGCAAGGGGTCTGCCAGCACGTCGGCCAGCGGTCCGGAAGCGATTCGCGAAACCGTCGCGGCGGCCCTGGCGATTGCCAAGCACACCTCTGAAGACGCTGCATCCGGTTTGGCGGACGCTGCCTTGATGGCGCGCGACTTGAAGGATTTCGATCTGTTTCACGCCTGGGACATCACTCCGGAGCAGGCGATCGAGCAGGCGCTGACCTGTGAAGCGGCTGCGTTCGATGCCGATAGCCGGATCAAGAATGCCGACGGCACGACACTGAGTACCCATCAAGGCTGCCGCGTGTATGGCAACAGCCATGGGTTTATCGGTGGCTACGCGTCGACGCGCCATAGCTTGAGCTGCGTAATGATCGCCGAGGCCAATGGCCAGATGCAGCGTGATTACTGGTATGACGTCAGCCGCCAGGGTGAATTGCTGGCTGATCCTGTGAGTATTGGCCAGCGGGCGGCACAACGCGCAGCCAGTCGCCTGGGCGCGCGTCCGGTGCCGACGTGTGAGGTGCCGGTGCTGTTTTCGGCGGAATTGGCCGGCGGCTTGTTCGGCAGCTTCCTGGGGGCGATCTCCGGGGGCAATCTTTATCGCAAGTCGTCTTTCCTTGAAGGCGCGCTGGGTGAAAGGCTGTTTCCCGAGTGGCTGACCATTGATGAGCGCCCGCACTTGATGCGTGCCATGGGCAGTTCGGCATTTGACGGTGATGGCCTGGCGACCTACGCCAAGCCATTCGTCGAGAACGGTGAGTTGGTGTCCTACGTGCTGGGCACTTACGCCGGGCGCAAGCTTGGTTTACCGAGCACCGCCAACGCGGGTGGCGTGCACAACCTGTTCGTGACCCACGGCGAGGAAGACCAGGCAGCGCTGCTGCGACGCATGGGGCGCGGCTTGCTGGTGACCGAATTGATGGGGCACGGCCTGAATATGGTGACGGGCGATTATTCCCGTGGCGCGGCCGGCTTCTGGGTGGAAAACGGCGAAATCCAGTTCGCCGTCCAGGAAGTGACCATCGCCGGGAATATGCGCGACATGTTCAAGCAGATCATTGCGGTCGGCAACGACCTCGAGCTGCGCAGCAACATCCGCACCGGCTCAGTATTGATTGAGCGAATGACCGTCGCCGGCAGCTGAACCTCGACGCGATAGCTACAAGCGCGCCACCCAGTTGGGTGGCGCGCTTTTTTTGTTTGAAATTCCGCAGGACAGACAAGCGTGCAGAGTTCAGGCTTGTTTTGATTCTCAATATCATTTAATAATGAATATCATTACTGAATGAGCGCGGATCATGAGTTCTGTCCTGCACGAGGATCCCTACCTGGAAAGCTGGCGCTGGATGAGTCGCCAGATTCGCTGTGGGCTCGATCCTGACGAACCGCGCCTGATCGAACACTATTTGAACGAAGGTCGCTATTTGGCCTGCTGCACGGCGACCCATCCGTGGACCATCGCCGAGACTTCGTTCCGCTTGCTGCTCGATACCGCGACGGATGTGGCGTTGCCCTGGCATTGGCGCTCCCTGTGCCTGGATCAGGCCTGGCGCCCGCTGCGCGACCTGGAGGCGCTCTCTCGCTGTGCCTGCCGCCTCAAGCGCTGGCAGACCTTTGCCTGGCAGCTTGCGACGTGTGAGTTGCTGCCCACGATTTCCCACTCTGACCTGGTGCAAGGATCTTCTGATGATTAACCGTCTCGAACGCGACAGCATGGGCGAACTGCAAGTACCCGCTGACGCGCTGTATGGCGCTCAAACGCAACGCGCGGTGAACAACTTTCCCATCAGTCATCAACGTATGCCGGCGCAATTCATCCGTGCCCTGATCCTGGCAAAAACCGCGGCGGCCAAGGCCAACGTCGACCTCAAGCAGATTGGCGAAGCGCAGGGCAAAGCCATTGTCGATGCCGCCCAGGGGCTGCTGGAAGGTGATTTCGTGCAGCACTTCCCGGTGGATATCTTCCAGACCGGTTCCGGCACCAGTTCCAACATGAACGCCAATGAAGTGATTGCGACGTTGGCCAGCCGCCTGCTGGGCGAACCGATCAATCCCAACGATCATGTCAACTGTGGGCAGAGCAGCAACGACATCATTCCCACGACCATCCATGTCAGTGCGGCACTGGTGCTGCACGAGCAAACCCTGCCGGCTTTGTTGCACCTGGTGCGGGTCATCGAGCGCAAGGCGCAGGAGGTGCATCCGTTCATCAAGACCGGCCGTACTCACCTGATGGATGCCATGCCGGTACGCATGAGTCAGGTGCTCAACGGCTGGGCACAGCAGCTCAAGGCCAATATCGGTCATTTGCAGGACTTGCTGCCGAGTTTGCAAGCCCTGGCACAGGGCGGTACGGCGGTGGGCACCGGGATCAACGCGCACCCTGAGTTCGCCGCGCGGTTCAGCCAGCAGCTGAGCGATTTGACCCATGTGCAATTCACGCCGGGCAAGAACCTGTTTGCGTTGATTGGCTCGCAAGACACTGCCGTTGCCGTCTCCGGCCAGCTCAAGGCCACCGCGGTATCGTTGATGAAGATTGCCAACGACCTGCGCTGGATGAACTCGGGCCCGCTTGCCGGGCTTGGTGAAATTGAGCTGGAAGGCCTGCAGCCCGGTTCCTCGATCATGCCGGGCAAGGTCAATCCGGTGATTCCCGAAGCTACCGCCATGGTCGCGGCGCAGGTGATCGGCAATGACACGGTGATCACTGTTGCCGGGCAGTCGGGTAATTTTGAATTGAATGTGATGCTGCCGATCATTGCCCAGAACCTGCTGGGCAGTCTGGAGTTGCTGGCCAACGTCAGCCGTCTGCTGGCCGACAAGGCGATCGCCAGCTTCAAGGTCAACGAGCCCAAGCTCAAGGAAGCGCTGTCGCGTAACCCGATCCTGGTCACCGCGCTCAACCCGATCATCGGTTACCAAAAAGCCGCCGAAATCGCCAAGAAAGCCTACCAGCAAGGGCGCCCGGTAATTGATGTAGCGCTTGAGCACACCGATCTACCCCGCAGCCAGCTGGAAGTACTCCTGGATCCGGAAAAACTGACGGCCGGCGGCGTGTAATCACCGACCCTGCTTTGGAGGCTCACCATGGAGCACTGGAAACGCACGATCGAAAGGGCCAATCACTGCTTTATGCAAGGCGAACTGGTGGATGCCCGCGAGCATTACTTGCAGGCGTTGGCCTTGGCCCAAGTGTTATTCGAGCGTTGGAGCGATGCCGACGAAGCCGTCGCGGCTTGCGTCATTTCGCACCATAACCTGGCGGATCTGCACCTGCGGCTGAATCAGCCGGAAGAAAGTGCGGAATACCTCTGTGCCATTCATCAGCGTTTGCTGCACACCCTGCAGGACGTCCGATTGAAGCCGGCATTGCGCGAAGCGGCGTTGCGCCAGAGCAGCAAGACCTACGTCGAATTGTTGAACTTCATCAGTGAGCACGGCGAATACCCGCGCACCTATCGCTTGCTGGGCAATCACGCGGCGCAAACGACTGCGCCGACCCGCAGCAGCCCTACCTATGGAGCACATTGAGATGACTTACACCTTGCCCGCCTTGCCTTATGCCTACGATGCGCTGGAACCGCATATCGACGCGCAAACCATGGAGATTCACTACACTAAACACCACCAGACCTATATCAATAACCTCAACGCCGCCGTCGAGGGCACCGAGTTTGCCGGCTGGCCAGTGGAAAAACTGGTCTCCAGCGTCCAGCAGTTGCCGGAACGATTGCGGGCGGCGGTGATCAATCAAGGTGGTGGCCATGCCAATCACTCGCTGTTCTGGTCGGTGATGTCGCCCTCCGGCGGCGGTAAGCCGGACGGCGCGCTGGGTAAGGCCATCGACGAACAGTTGGCGGGCTATGAAGCGTTCAAGGAGGCCTTCACCAAGGCCGCGCTGACCCGTTTCGGCAGTGGCTGGGCCTGGTTGAGCGTCACCCCGCAAAAGACCTTGGTCGTTGAAAGCAGCGGCAACCAGGACAGCCCATTGATGAGCGGGAATACACCGATCCTCGGTCTGGACGTCTGGGAGCATGCTTATTACCTGCGCTATCAAAACCGTCGCCCCGAGTACATCAACGCGTTCTATAGCGTCATCAACTGGCCGGAAGTCGCCGAGCGCTATCAGGCGGCCCTTGCTTAAGCTCTCTTGGAACCAGACCTAAGGTCGACTATGGGCACTGAAATACTGGCCGACGGCCGCGTGCGAATGTTTCGAAATATGCTTGGAACTCTGCTGCTATTGGCAGGCACCGCACTGCTGGTGGCTCAAGGGCTGGCCTGGTTGGACCTGGAGCCGCGCATGCTGCGTGCCCTGCAGGGCGGCGCCCTGTGTGCCTTGGGCACCGCACTCGGCGCGGTGCCGGTATTGGTGATCCGCCGAATGCCGTTGGCGGTGAGTGATACGTTGCTCGGCTTCGGTGCTGGCGTGATGCTGGCGGCAACTGCGTTTTCACTGATCGTGCCGGGGATTGCCGCCGCCGAAAAACTGGGGCTGACGCCCTGGGCCTCCAGTGGCCTGATCAGCTTCGGCATCATGCTGGGAGCGTTCGGGTTGTTTCTGGTGGATCGCAAGGTGTCGGGAGCCAGTCCGGATACGCTGGTAGGCACCGCCGAAAACCCGGTGGTTCCACCGCGCATTTGGTTATTTGTGTTTGCGATCATCGCGCATAACATCCCTGAAGGCATGGCTGTGGGCGTGTCGGCAGGCGGCGGCATGCCTGATGCGGACAGTCTGGCCATGGGGATTGCGTTGCAGGACGTGCCCGAAGGCTTGGTGATCGCACTGGTGCTGGCAGGGGCGGGGATGTCGCGGTTCAAGGCGTTCCTGATCGGGGCGGCATCCGGGCTGGTAGAGCCGGTCTTTGCCATTCTCTGTGCCTGGCTGGTGAGCCTGGCGCAAATGTTATTGCCGTTGGGCCTTGCGCTGGCTGCCGGGGCGATGCTCTTGGTGGTCACGCATGAAGTCATCCCCGAATCACGGCGCAATGGCCATGACAAGCTCGCGAGCCTGGGGTTGTGCATCGGGTTTTGTCTGATGATGACAATGGATACGGCGTTGGGGTGAAGCCGATGCGGCCAGGGTGAGGTTACTCACCCTCGTCGAAGTAGTTATTGATCAACTCCACCAAGGCTGCCATTGCTTCTTCTTCCTGCTCGCCTTCCGTTTTCAGATGAATCCTGGTGCCTTTGCCCGCGGCGAGCATCATCATCGCCATGATGCTCTTGCCATCAACCATGGATTCGGGGGTTCGTCCTGCACGAATCTGGCAAGGAAACTGACCCGCGACTCCGACAAACTTAGCCGACGCCCGGGCATGCAAGCCCAGTTTGTTGATGATTTCAATTTCCAGAGCGGGCATCGCGGGTGTGTTCCTTTCAGCTAAGGTCGCGGTGGCGGACCTGGACATTCTTGAGAGTTTTTTGCAGAACCTGGCCCAGGCGTTCGGTCAGGTAGACGGAGCGGTGGTGCCCACCGGTGCAGCCAACGGCGATAGTGACATAGGCCCGATTGCTGGCGGCAAAGCGTGGCAACCATTTAAGCAGGTAACTGGAAATGTCCTGGAACATCTCTTCGACATCCGGCTGTGCGGCCAGGTACTCGGCCACCGGCTGGTCAAGGCCGGACTGCTCGCGCAGTTCCGGTTTCCAGTAGGGATTGGGCAAGCAGCGCACATCGAATACCAGGTCGGCGTCGACGGGCATGCCGCGCTTGAAGCCAAAGGACTCAACCAGAAAGGCGGTGCCCGATTCCGGCTGGTTCAGCAGGCGTAGTTTGATGGCATCACGCAGCTGATAAAGGTTCAGGCTGGTGGTGTTGATCTTGAGGTCGGCCAAGTCAATGATTGGCCCCAGCAGGTTGGTTTCGTCTTCGATGGCTTCGGCCAGCGAGCGATTTGCACTGCTCAAGGGGTGACGACGACGGGTTTCCGAGAAGCGCTTGAGCAGGGTTTCTTCATCCGCGTCCAGGTACAGCACATCGCAATGAATGTGCTTGCCGCGCACCTCTTCAAGCAGTTCCGGGAAGCGTGACAAGTGACTCGGCAGGTTGCGGGCGTCGATCGACACGGCGACCAGCGGTTGCGCCAGTTCGGTGTGGATCAGCGCACGCTCGGCGAGCTCGGGCAGCAAGCCGGCGGGCAGGTTGTCGATGCAGTAAAAACCGTTGTCCTCGAGGACGTTGAGAGCGGTGCTTTTACCCGAGCCGGAACGCCCGCTGACGATGATCAAACGCATGATTACTGCCCGTTTTGTTCATCCAGGACAACCTGATACAGCGCCTGATTGGTCTCGGCACTGCGCAATTTGTCGCGTACATCCTTGCGGTCGAGCATGCTGGCGATCTGCCGGAGCAGTTCCAGGTGCGCATCGGTGGCGGCTTCCGGGACCAGCAATACGAACAGCAGGTCTACCGGGGCACCATCAATCGCGTCGAATTCGATCGGAGCGTCCAGGTGCAGCAGGGCGCTGACTGGCAGCTCGCAGCTTTTCAGTCGGCAGTGAGGGATGGCGATGCCGTTGCCAAAACCGGTGGAGCCAAGTTTTTCACGGGCGATCAGGGCCTCGTAAACATCTTGCATCTCCAGCTCAGGCACTTCGCGACTGATCAGGTTGGCAATTTGTTCGAGGGCTTTCTTTTTACTGCCGCCCGGCGCGTTCACGAGGGAACGGCCGGGGGTCAGGATGGTTTCAAGTCGGATCATGGGGGGAGAGTTAACGACCTGTACCTTGCATCAGGTGCAGATTCTTTTCCTTATGCTTTATGAGTTGGCGGTCCAGCTTGTCGTACAGCGAGTCAATTGCCGCGTACATGTCTTCATGTTCCGCGTTGGCGACGAGTTTGGCGTTCGGTACGTGCAAGGTGGCCTCGATTTTCTGCTTGAGCTTATCGACCTCCATGATGACCTGCACGTTGGTGATCTTGTCAAAATGCCCCGCAAGCTTGTTCAGCTTGCTCTCGGTGTACTCACGCAGGGGCTTGGTGACTTCCAGCTGGTGTCCACTGATGTTGACTTGCATACAGCTTCTCCTTCGTTGCCAGTGCATAAAGCGGCAGGCAAATGCCTGCCACTGGAACGCTGTGGCCCGCCCGTCACATCAACCGCTTGCGCTCGCTGGAAGGCGCAATCCCAAGGGATTCGCGGTATTTGGCAACGGTTCGGCGGGCGACCTGAATGCCTTGTGCCTCCAGTAAACCAGCGATCTTGCTGTCACTCAACGGCTTTTTCTGATTTTCCGCGGCAACCAGTTTTTTGATGATTGCGCGGATCGCCGTGGACGAGCATTCGCCGCCTTCGGAGGTGCTGACGTGGCTGGAAAAAAAGTATTTCAACTCATAAATACCCCGGGGGGTATGCATGAATTTCTGGGTGGTCACGCGGGAAATGGTCGATTCGTGCATGCCTACCGCTTCGGCAATGTCATGCAGCACCAGCGGTTTCATCGCTTCGTCGCCGTACTCCAGGAAGCCGCGCTGGTGCTCGACGATCTGCGTGGCGACTTTCATCAGCGTCTCGTTGCGGCTTTGCAGGCTCTTGATGAACCAGCGGGCCTCTTGCAACTGGTTGCGCATGAAGGTGTTGTCGGCGCTGGTATCCGCCCGGCGAACGAAACCGGCGTATTGCGGATTGACCCGCAGGCGCGGCACTGACTCCTGGTTAAGCTCCACCAGCCAGCGTTCGTTGTGCTTGCGCACGATCACGTCGGGCACCACGTATTCCGCCTCGCTGGACTCGATTTGCGAGCCAGGGCGCGGGTTGAGGCTTTGCACCAGTTCGATGATCTGGCGCAGGTCATCTTCCTTGAGCTTCATGCGGCGCATCAGTTGGCTGTAGTCGCGGCCGCCCAGCAAGTCGATGTAATCAGTGACCAGGCGCTGTGCTTCGGTGAGCCATGGCGTCTTGGCGGGCAGTTGGCGCAGTTGCAGCAACAGGCATTCGCTGAGGTTGCGGGCGCCGATGCCCGCCGGTTCAAATTGCTGGATGCGGTGCAGGACGGCTTCGATTTCGTCCAGCTCGATGTCCAGTTCCGGGTCGAAAGCGTCGAGAATTTCCTCGAGGGTCTCGTCAAGGTAGCCCTGGTTATTGATGCAATCGATCAGGGTCACGGCGATCAGGCGATCGGTGTCGGACATCGGTGCCAGGTTCAGTTGCCACAGCAAGTGGCTCTGCAGGCTCTCGCCGACGGAGGTGCGGGTGGTGAAGTCCCATTCGTCATCGTCGTTGCTGGGCAGGCTGCTGGCGCTGGTCTGGTAGACGTCTTCCCAGGCAGTGTCCACGGGCAGGTCATTGGGAATGCGCTCGTTCCATTCGCCTTCCTCAAGGTTATCCACCGTCGGGGCGGTTTCCTGATAGGACGGTTCCTGCACGTCGGCGTTGGGTTTTTGCTCGATGTTGTCGGCCAACGGATCTGCGTTATCGAAGTCGTCGCCTTCTTCCTGGCGTTCGAGCATCGGGTTGGACTCCAGGGCCTCCTGGATTTCCTGTTGCAGGTCCAGGGTCGACAATTGGAGCAGGCGGATGGCCTGTTGCAGCTGCGGTGTCATCGTCAGCTGCTGGCCCATTCTCAGGACTAGCGATGGTTTCATGGCAGGGGCTTAACACCTTATTCGCCGGCGCAGTGCGCCATCCACGACAGGGCGCGTGAGCGCCAAACATAAGCAAATTATATGCCTGATGTCGGTTGCTTTGCCTAGAGCGCGGTAACAATAAAAATAATAAGGTTTTTATTGACTCGCGCGCTCCGTGGCGCTGCGCTATGACACCAAGGTGTTTACAAGCGGAACTCGTGACCCAGGTAAACTTCCTTGACCAGATCGTTGGCCAGAATCGTCGCGGCGTCACCTTCGGCGATCAGTTGGCCATCATTCACGATATAAGCGGTTTCGCAGATATCGAGCGTCTCGCGTACGTTGTGGTCGGTGATCAATACACCGATTCCCTTGGCCTTGAGGTGATGGATGATCTGCTTGATATCGCCCACCGAGATCGGGTCGACACCGGCGAAGGGCTCGTCCAGCAGGATGAATTTCGGGGCGGTGGCCAAGGCGCGGGCGATTTCCACGCGGCGCCGCTCGCCACCGGAAAGGCTCATGCCGAGGTTGTCGCGAATGTGGTTGATGTGGAATTCCTGCAGCAGGCTTTCCAGCTCCTGGCGACGGCCGTCACGATCCAGTTCCTTGCGGGTTTCGAGGATCGCCATGATGTTGTCGGACACCGACAGTTTGCGGAAGATCGACGCTTCCTGGGGAAGATAGCCGATCCCGGCCCGGGCACGGCCGTGCATGGGCTGGTGGCTGACATCCAGGTCGTCGATCAGTACACGGCCCTGATCCGCCTGGACCAGGCCGACAATCATGTAGAAACAGGTGGTCTTGCCGGCACCGTTGGGGCCAAGCAGGCCGACGATCTGGCCGCTGTCGATGGACAGGCTGACGTCGCGCACGACCTGACGGCTTTTATAGGCCTTGGCCAGATGCTGGGCTTTCAGGGTTGCCATTACTCGGCCTTCTTCTTCGGCTGGATAACCATGTCGATGCGTGGACGTGGCGTGGTGACGTTGCTGCCGTTGGCGCGGCCGGCGTTGGCGACCTGCTTCACGGTGTCATAGGTGATCTTTTCACCTTCCGTGGAGTTGCCGTCGGTGCTGACCACCTTGGCCTGGTCAATCAGGACGATGCGGTTTTGCTGCGCATGGTACTGAATGGTCCGGCCATAGCCTTTCATCGGGCCTGGATCGGAGGCGGCTTGCTGCTGCTCGAAATACGCCAGGTTGCCCACCGAGGTCACCACGTCGATATCGCCCGCCGCGGTGCGGGTCAATGTCACCTTGCTGCCGGTGATCTTCATCGAGCCCTGGGTGATGACGACGTCACCGGTGTAGGTCGCGATGCCTCGCTTGTCATCCAGTTGCGCATCGTCAGCCGAGATGTGGATCGGCTGCTGGCTATCGTTCGGCAGAGCCCAGGCGCTCACGCTTCCCAGTGCTGCGCCCAGACCGAGCAAAATAGGGAGGGTTTTAACGAGCCTCATACTGTCCTCTTACGTTCGATAGCAGGTGTATCCTGCTTTCTTTCAAATACGCTTTCATTCCCTTGCCAGTCGATACACCGCCAGCGCCGTCGATTCTAACGTCTTGCTCGGTCTGCGCATATTGCTTCTGCGGGAATACGGTCATGCGACTGCTGGTGATCACGGTCTGGCGATTCTCGGCATCGGTGCGCGCGATACGCACCGAGTCGATCAACTCCACTTCGGTACCGTCCGGATTGACTTCGCCACGCTTGCTGGTGACGTGCCAAGGGTACTCGGTACCGCGATAAAGATTCAGGTCCGGATTGGTCAACAGTGTGATCTCCGAGGCCTTCAAGTGTTCGACCTTGTCCGAAGTCATCTCGTATTGCACCTTGCCATCGGGCAGGAACTGCACGCTGTAGGCGTTGGTGGCGTAATAGTCGATGGCGCCGCCGTCGACTTGCGCCACAGGCTGGTCGAGGAAGCGTTCCGGGCTGATATTCCAGTAGCCGACCGCCAGGAACAGTACGGCGATAGTCCCGAATATCAGGAAATTACGGATCTTTTTACTCAGCATAGATAGCTCTATAAGTAGGCGGCGTGGGCCGCTTCAAGGCTGCCCTGCGCGCGCAGGATCAACTCGCAGAACTCACGAGCGGCGCCTTCGCCGCCGCGGGCCTGGGTAATGCCGTGGGCATGCTCGCGCACGAACGCCGCGGCATTGGCCACCGCCATGCCCAAACCGACACGGCGGATCACTGGCAGGTCAGGCAAGTCATCGCCCAGATAAGCGACCTGCTCATAGCTTAGATTCAGTTGGCCAAGAAGCTCGTCCAGAACCACCAGTTTATCCTCGCGGCCTTGATAGAGGTGAGGAATCCCCAGGTTTTGTGCGCGACGTTCCACAACCGACGTCTTTCTGCCGCTGATGATGGCTGTTTGCACCCCCGAAGCCATCAACATCTTGATGCCCTGGCCGTCGAGCGTATTGAAGGTCTTGAATTCGCTGCCGTCTTCGAGAAAGTACAGGCGACCGTCGGTCAGTACGCCGTCGACATCGAAAATTGCCAGTTTGATGGCCTTGCCCCGTTGCAACAGGTCGGTGCTCATTTACATCACTCCTGCGCGCAGCAGATCGCCAAGGTTAAGGGCTCCGATCGGTCGATCATCGGTGTCGACCACCACCAGCGCGCTGATGCGGTGGTCTTCCATGATTTTCAAGGCTTCGGCCGCGAGCATTTCGGCGCGGGCGGTCTTGCCGTGAGGGGTCATCACATCGTCGATGGTCGCGGTGTGGATATCAATAGGGCGGTCAAGGGTACGCCGCAGGTCGCCGTCGGTGAAAATCCCGGCCAGGCGTCCATCGGCTTCCAGGATCGCCGTCATGCCCAGGCCCTTGCGGGTCATTTCCATCAGCGCATCCTTGAGCAGGGTGCCGCGCGGCACGCTGGGCAGTTCGGTGCCGGAGTGCATGACGTTTTCCACTTTCAGCAGCAGGCGACGACCCAGGGCGCCGCCCGGATGGGAAAAAGCGAAATCTTCGGCAGTGAAGCCGCGCGCATCCAGCAGCGCCACGGCCAGGGCGTCGCCCATGACCAGGGCGGCGGTGGTCGAGGAGGTTGGCGCCAGGTTCAGTGGACAGGCTTCATGGGCCACGTTGACATTCAGGTTGACCTCGGCGGCCTTGGCCAGCGTCGAGTCCGGATTGCCGGTCAGGCTGATCAACTTGATGCCCAGGCGCTTGATCAGGGGCAGCAGGGTGACGATTTCATTGGTGGTGCCGGAGTTCGACAGGGCCAGAATGATGTCGTCGCGGGTGATCATGCCCATGTCGCCATGGCTGGCCTCGGCCGGGTGCACGAAAAACGCAGTGGTTCCGGTGCTCGCCAACGTTGCGGCAATCTTGTTGCCAATGTGGCCGGATTTGCCCATGCCGACCACGACAACGCGGCCCTTGCTGGCCAGAATCATCTCGCAGGCGCGTACGAAATCTGCGTCGATGCGGGCCAGCAAGCCTTCTACGGCTTCAAGCTCGAGGCGGATGGTGCGCTGTGCGGATTGGATAAGATCGCTGGATTGGCTCATGTGTGAAATCGGATAGCCTGACGAAAAGTCGGCGATTATAGCGGTAATGATCAAAACCCTCACGCAAGTTCGTCAGGCTTCGTTCGCACGGGCTGCGGGATGCGTCGCAAATACGCTTTTTCACCTGTCCTGTTTCTGAACAAGCTCTGCTCCGGCCTTGGGCGCTTTATGTCAGCAGTGATATAGTTCGCCGCCAGTTCGGTCCGCGAAGCCCATGTGTCTAACTGTCGCAAGCAATTGTCTCAAGCATGGTGTCTGAGTGAGAGGCTGCATCCCAAGGAGTTTAGATGAGTGCCGATAACGCCTACGCGGTCGAGCTGAAGGGCCTGTCCTTCAAGCGCGGTACGCGCAGCATTTTCAATAATGTCGATATTCGCATTCCCCGTGGCAAGGTAACCGGCATCATGGGGCCTTCCGGCAGTGGCAAGACGACGTTGCTGCGCCTGATGGGCATGCAATTGCGTCCAAGCGCCGGTGAAGTGTGGGTCAATGGCCAGAATCTGCCGCAACTGTCGCGCAGTGATCTGTTCGATGCGCGCAAGCAGATGGGCGTGCTGTTCCAGAGCGGCGCCCTGTTCACCGACCTCGACGTCTTTGAAAACGTGGCGTTTCCGCTGCGGGTGCATACCCAGCTGCCTGATGAAATGATCCGCGATATCGTCTTGCTGAAGCTGCAAGCCGTCGGGCTGCGCGGTGCCATCGAGCTGATGCCGGACGAGCTTTCCGGTGGCATGAAGCGTCGTGTCGCGTTGGCGCGCGCGATTGCCCTCGATCCGCAGATCCTGATGTATGACGAGCCGTTCGTCGGCCAGGACCCGATCGCCATGGGGGTGCTGGTACGCCTGATCCGTTTGCTCAACGATGCGCTGGGCATCACCAGTATCGTGGTTTCCCACGACCTGGCGGAAACCGCGAGCATTGCCGACTACCTGTATGTTGTCGGCGATGGCCAGGTGCTGGGGCAGGGTACGCCTGAAGAACTGATGAACGCGGACAACCCGCGCATTCGTCAATTCATGACCGGCGATCCCGACGGCCCGGTGCCTTTTCATTTTCCGGCAGCGGACTACCGCTCAGATCTTCTGGGGAAGCGCTGATGCGCAAGACATCTTTAATCGAGAAGGTTCGCCTTTTCGGTCGTTCCGGTATCGACATTGTCGAAGTACTCGGGCGTTCGACGATTTTCCTGTTCCATGCCTTGCTGGGGCGCGGCGGTATCGGCGGTGGCTTTGGCTTGCTGATCAAGCAGCTGCATTCGGTGGGCGTGATGTCCCTGGTGATCATCGTGGTCTCCGGGGTGTTCATCGGCATGGTGCTGGCCTTGCAGGGGTTCAATATCCTTTCCAGCTACGGTTCGGAGCAGGCTGTCGGGCAGATGGTTGCCCTGACATTGCTGCGCGAACTCGGGCCGGTCGTGACGGCGTTGTTGTTCGCCGGTCGGGCCGGTTCTGCGCTGACCGCCGAGATTGGCAACATGAAAGCCACCGAGCAGTTGTCCAGCCTGGAAATGATCGGTGTGGACCCGCTCAAGTATATTGTTGCCCCGCGCCTGTGGGCCGGTTTCATTTCCCTGCCACTGCTGGCGATGATTTTCAGCGTGGTCGGGATCTGGGGTGGTTCCTGGGTGGCGGTGGACTGGTTGGGGGTCTACGAAGGCTCCTACTGGGCCAACATGCAGAACAGCGTGACCTTCAGCGGTGACGTGCTCAACGGCATCATCAAGAGCATTGTCTTCGCTTTTGTAGTGACCTGGATTGCCGTATTCCAAGGCTACGACTGTGAACCCACTTCAGAAGGGATCAGTCGCGCCACCACCAAGACCGTTGTGTACGCCTCGCTGGCGGTACTGGGCCTTGACTTCATTTTGACCGCCTTGATGTTTGGAGATTTCTGATGCAAAACCGCACTGTGGAAATCGGTGTCGGCCTTTTCTTGCTGGCTGGCATCCTGGCTTTACTGTTGCTCGCCCTGCGCGTTAGCGGCCTTTCGGCCAGCCCGACTACCGATACTTATAAACTTTACGCCTACTTTGACAATATCGCCGGTTTGACGGTCAGAGCTAAAGTGACCATGGCCGGTGTGACCATCGGCAAGGTCACGGCAATCGATCTGGACCGCGACAGCTTTACCGGCCGAGTGACTCTGCAACTGGACAAGAAGGTGGACAATCTGCCGACTGACTCCACTGCATCCATTCTCACGGCGGGTCTGCTGGGTGAAAAGTACATTGGTATCAGCGTGGGCGGCGAAGAGGGCTTGCTCAAGGATGGTTCGACCATTCATGACACACAGTCGTCGTTGGTGCTGGAAGACCTGATCGGTAAATTCCTGCTTAATACGGTTAGCAAAGACGCCAAATGAGGAGTTTGTTCATGATCTCTACCTTGCGACGTGGCCTGTTGGTGCTGCTGGCAGCCTTGCCCTTGATGGCTAACGCCGTGGCGGCGCCTTCGGCGCATGACATTATTGATAGAACCACCAAAGAGTTGCTGGCAGACCTTGCCGCCAACAAGGAAAAGTACAAGCAGAGCCCTGGCGAGTTCTACGACGCCCTCAACGGTATCGTGGGCCCGGTGGTCGACGCCGACGGCATTTCCCGCAGCATCATGACCGTCAAGTACTCGCGAAAGGCCACGCCTGAGCAAATGCAGCGTTTCCAGGAGAACTTCAAGCGCAGCCTGATGCAGTTCTACGGCAATGCCTTGCTGGAATATAACAACCAGGGCATCACGGTTTCCCCGGCCAAGGACGAGTCCGGCAACCGCACCAGCGTCGATATGCAGGTCAAGGGCAATAACGGTTCGGTTTATCCGGTTTCCTACACCCTTGAGAAGATCAACGGTGAGTGGAAAGTGCGCAACGTGATCATCAACGGCATCAATATCGGCAAGTTGTTCCGTGACCAGTTTTCTGACGCAATGCAGCGCAATGGCAACGACCTGGACAAAACCATCGATGGTTGGGCCGGTGAAGTCGCCAAGGCCAAGGAAGTGACCGAAGACGCCGCAGAGAAGCAGGCGCAATGACCGAGTCGGCTATTCGTCAAGGCGAGGCTGGCGAGTTGCTCCTGAGCGGCGTGCTGGATTACCGCAGCGGACCCGCCTTGCGCAAGCAGGGCCAGGCGCTGATCAACGCCAGTACCGCGTCGGCGCTGGTGCTGGATTGTTCGGCGGTGGCGAAATCCAGCAGCGTTGGCCTGTCGTTGCTGCTGTGTTTCATGCGAGATGCCGCGGCCGTCAACAAACCTGTCAGTATTCGTGCATTGCCCGATGACATGCGTGAAATCGCTCAGGTGAGTGGTTTGACCGAGTTGCTGGCCCATCCCTAGTACACATCAGTGCAAAAGCCCCCCGTCAGAGTCCTGCTATGCGGGGTTCGCAGGCGCGGGGCTTTTTTGTATGATGTGCGACCCGTGCGCACTGGGCGCCGATAGAGGTTGAGCATGCAGGCCCTAGAAGTTAAGAGCTTCCTTGAAGGAAAGCTGCCTAAAACGAACGTAGAAGTTGAAGGCGAAGGCTGCAACTTCCAGCTGAACGTGATTAGCGATGAACTGGCGGCGTTGAGCCCGGTCAAGCGTCAGCAGCAGATCTATGCCCATTTGAACCCATGGATCACCGATGGCAGCATCCATGCGGTCACTATGAAATTTTTCAGCCGCGCGGCCTGGGCCGAGCGCACCTGAGCCCCCAAGGCGTCGAGATTCTTATGGATAAATTGATTATTACCGGCGGTGCCCGCCTTGATGGCGAGATCCGCATTTCCGGGGCGAAGAACTCTGCCCTGCCGATCCTGGCGGCGACCCTGCTGTGCGATGGCCCGGTGACCGTGGCCAACCTGCCGCACCTGCACGACATCACCACCATGATCGAGCTGTTCGGACGCATGGGCATCGAACCGGTGATCGACGAGAAACTGGCGGTCGAAATCGACCCGCGTACCATCAAGACCCTGATCGCACCGTACGAACTGGTGAAAACCATGCGTGCTTCGATCCTGGTGCTGGGTCCGATGGTTGCCCGTTTCGGCGAAGCTGAAGTGGCATTGCCAGGCGGTTGCGCCATCGGTTCGCGTCCGGTGGACCTGCACATCCGTGGCTTGGAAGCCATGGGCGCAACCATCGACGTCGAAGGCGGCTACATCAAGGCCAAGGCGCCTGAAGGTGGGCTGCGTGGCGCCAACTTCTTCTTTGATACCGTCAGTGTGACCGGTACCGAGAACATCATGATGGCGGCTGCCCTGGCCAATGGCCGCAGCGTCCTGCAAAACGCCGCACGCGAGCCGGAGGTGGTCGATCTGGCCAACTTCCTGATCGCCATGGGCGCCAATATCACTGGCGCCGGCACCGACACCATCACCATCGACGGTGTAAAGCGCCTGCACTCTGCTGTCTACAAGGTGATGCCGGACCGTATCGAGACCGGTACCTACCTGGTCGCCGCTGCCGTGACCGGTGGTCGCGTCAAGGTCAAGGACACTGATCCGACGATCCTTGAAGCGGTCCTGGAAAAACTCAAGGAAGCCGGTGCACAAATCACCACCGGTGAAGACTGGATCGAGTTGAACATGCACGGCAAGCGGCCAAAGGCCGTGAACGTGCGTACCGCTCCGTATCCGGCGTTCCCGACCGACATGCAAGCGCAGTTCATCTCCCTGAACGCGATTGCCGAAGGCACCGGCGCGGTTATCGAGACCATCTTCGAAAACCGATTCATGCACGTGTACGAGCTGCACCGCATGGGCGCCAAGATCCAGGTCGAAGGCAACACTGCGATTGTCACCGGTACCGAGAAGCTCAAGGGCGCGCCCGTCATGGCCACCGACTTGCGTGCTTCGGCGAGCCTGGTGATTTCGGCGCTGGTGGCCGAAGGCGATACCCTGATCGATCGCATCTACCACATCGACCGTGGCTACGAATGCATCGAAGAGAAACTGCAGATGCTCGGCGCGAAAATCCGCCGCGTACCGGGCTAGTCCCCGGAACTGGCAGCACCGTCACTGTGGCGAGCGGGCTTGTCCCGCGTTGGACTGCGCAGCAGTCCTGTTTTTGGGGGCGCTACGCAACCCAAAGCGGGGCAAGCCCGCTCGCCACGGGTCGGGGTTTACGGTTAACTGAGCGGTATGCTGAATTTGTTTCAAATCGAGGCTGGAAGGGCCTCGATCTGTGTCTGGCGCCGATTGCGACCCGACAGCAATAGCCTGATGAAGGACTGACAACACCCATGTTGACTATCGCACTGTCCAAGGGCCGCATCCTTGACGACACGTTGCCGCTTCTGGCTGAAGCGGGCATCGTGCCGACCGAGAATCCGGACAAGAGCCGCAAACTGATCATCCCCACGACCCAGGACGATGTGCGTCTGCTGATCGTGCGTGCCACTGATGTGCCGACCTACGTTGAACATGGCGCCGCCGACCTCGGCGTCGCGGGGAAAGACGTGTTGATGGAATACGGTGGCCAGGGGCTGTACGAACCGCTGGATCTGCGCATTGCACTGTGCAAGTTGATGACTGCCGGGCGCGTCGGTGATGTCGAGCCCAAGGGCCGCCTGCGAGTGGCCACCAAGTTCGTCAATGTGGCCAAGCGTTACTACGCCGAGCAGGGGCGTCAGGTCGACATCATCAAGCTCTACGGTTCGATGGAGCTGGCGCCGTTGATCGGTCTGGCCGACAAGATCATCGACGTGGTGGACACCGGTAACACCCTGCGTGCCAACGGCCTGGAACCCCAGGAATTCATCGCCGACATCAGCTCGCGGCTGATCGTCAACAAAGCTTCGATGAAAATGCAACACGCCCGAATCCAGGCGTTGATCGACACCCTGCGCAAGGCAGTGGAGTCTCGACACCGCGGTTGACTCATTCGCGCGGCCTTAGTCGCGCCCGTCTATCCGCCTCATAGCCAGAATTCTCAGGTGCCCAAGCGGAGCGAACGGTAGTTCAGGGCGCCTGAGTTTTTGCCAATCCTATGAGGCCCTCGCTATGACCACGTCCACTGCAATTGCCCGACTCAACGCTGCCGACCCGGATTTCGCCCATCATCTGGATCATCTGCTGAGCTGGGAAAGCGTGTCCGACGACTCGGTCAACCAGCGGGTCCTCGATATCATCAAGGCCGTGCGCGAGCGCGGAGACGCGGCGCTGGTGGATTTCACCCGTCAGTTCGATGGCCTCGATGTCGCCTCCATGGCTGACTTGATCCTGCCGCGCGAGCGCCTGGAGCTGGCGTTGACGCGGATTACCGTGCCCCAGCGAGAAGCCCTGGAAGTGGCGGCTGCGCGGGTGCGCAGTTACCACGAAAAACAGAAACAGGACTCCTGGAGCTACACCGAGGCCGACGGCACGCTGCTCGGCCAGAAGGTCACGCCGCTGGACCGCGCTGGCTTGTACGTGCCGGGCGGCAAGGCCTCGTATCCGTCTTCGGTGCTGATGAACGCGATCCCGGCCAAAGTCGCGGGGGTGACCGAGGTGGTCATGGTGGTGCCGACGCCGCGCGGTGAAATCAATGAACTGGTGCTGGCCGCGGCCTGCATTGCCGGGGTTGATCGGGTCTTCACCATTGGTGGGGCCCAGGCGGTGGCAGCGCTGGCCTATGGCACCGAAAGCGTGCCGAAGGTCGATAAGGTCGTCGGCCCCGGCAACATCTACGTGGCCACCGCCAAGCGTCATGTGTTTGGCCAGGTCGGCATCGACATGATTGCCGGTCCGTCGGAGATCCTCGTGGTGTGCGACGGTCAGACCGATCCGGACTGGATCGCCATGGACCTGTTCTCCCAAGCCGAACACGATGAAGACGCCCAGGCCATCCTGGTCAGCCCCGACGCCGGGTTCCTCGACAAAGTGGCCGCGAGCATCGCCAAGCTGCTGCCGACCATGGAGCGTGCCGCGATCATCGAGAAGTCGATCAATGGCCGCGGTGCGCTGATCCTGGTGCGTGACATGGAGCAGGCGATTGAGGTGGCCAACCGCATCGCCCCGGAACACCTTGAGTTGTCGGTGGCTGATCCGCAGGCCTGGCTGCCGTTGATTCGCCATGCCGGCGCGATCTTCATGGGGCGCCACACCAGCGAAGCCTTGGGCGACTACTGTGCCGGTCCCAACCACGTGCTGCCGACTTCCGGCACCGCGCGCTTCTCGTCGCCGCTGGGGGTGTATGACTTCCAGAAGCGTTCGTCGATCATCTTCTGCTCGCCACAAGGTGCTTCGGAACTGGGCAAGACCGCTTCGGTGCTGGCCCGTGGTGAATCCCTGAGTGCGCACGCCCGCAGTGCCGAATACCGCATCCTTGACGACAAGAAAGGTAATTGAGATGAGCAGATTCTGGAGCCCCTTCGTCAAGGACCTGGTGCCTTACGTGCCCGGCGAACAGCCAAGGCTGACCAAGCTGGTCAAGCTCAACACCAATGAAAACCCCTACGGCCCTTCACCCAAGGCGCTGGCGGCGATGCAGGCCGAGTTGAACGACAACTTGCGCCTGTATCCGGATCCCAACAGCGACCTGCTGAAGCAGGCCGTGGCCAGGTTTTACTCGATCGACGCGGCCAAGGTGTTCCTTGGCAACGGTTCCGACGAAGTCCTGGCGCACATTTTTCACGCTTTGTTCCAGCACGATCTACCGCTGCTGTTCCCGGATATCAGCTACAGCTTCTACCCGGTGTACTGCGGCCTCTACGGCATCCAGTTCGATGCGGTGCCGCTGGACCCGCAGTTCCAGATCCGCGTCGCGGACTACGCCAAGCCCAACGGTGGGATCATCTTCCCCAACCCGAACGCACCCACCGGTTGCGTGCTGGCGCTGGAGGCGGTCGAACAGATACTCAAGGCCAGCCCGGATTCGGTGGTGGTGGTCGATGAAGCCTATATCGACTTCGGTGGCGAAACCGCGATCAGCCTGGTGGATCGTTACCCGAACCTGCTGGTGACGCAGACGCTCTCCAAATCGCGCTCCCTGGCTGGTTTGCGCGTGGGGCTGGCGGTGGGTCATCCGGACCTGATCGAGGCGCTGGAGCGGGTCAAGAACAGCTTCAACTCCTATCCGCTGGACCGCCTGGCGATAGCGGGCGCGGCGGCGGCGTTCGACGACCGTGCGTACTTCGAGCAGACCTGCAAGCGGGTCATCGAGAGTCGTGAGAAAGTCACTGCGCAGTTGCAAGACAAAGGTTTTGAGGTCTTGCCGTCAGCCGCTAACTTCATCTTTGCCCGTCACCCACGGCACGATGCGGCCGGGCTGGCGGCGAAGTTGCGCGAGCAAGGAGTGATTGTGCGGCACTTCAAACAGGAGCGGATTGCCCAGTTCCTGCGGATCAGCATCGGTACGCCGGAGCAGAACCAGGCGCTGATCGATGGCTTAGGTCAGTTATAACCGAGCTACTGTAGGAGCGAGCTTGCTCGCGAAGAACGTTAACGATGACGCGTTTAGTCGGGATAAACGCGGCGCCCTCAAGTTCTTCGCGAGCAAGCTCGCTCCTACAAGGGATGTTGCTCGTCAGAGCAAGGGCTCATCCGGCTTTTTGTGTTTCCAGCCATCATTGCCCGGCAGCAGCAGATTCAAGCCAATCGCCACCACCGCGCACAGCGCGATGCCTTTCAGGCCGAAGTCGTCCGGACCGGTCCCGGTGCCGATCAGCACACCGCCAATCCCGAACACCAGGGTCACCGAGACAATCACCAGATTGCGCGCTTCTCCCAGGTCGATCTTGTGGCGAATCAGCGTGTTCATCCCCACCGCGGCAATCGAGCCGAACAGCAGGCACAGGATCCCGCCCATCACCGGCACCGGGATGCTTTGCAGCAGTGCGCCGAACTTGCCGATAAACGCCAGGCCGATCGCAAACACGGCGGCCCAGGTCATGATCTTCGGGTTGTAGCTTTTGGTCAGCATCACCGCGCCAGTGACTTCGGCGTAGGTGGTATTGGGCGGACCGCCGAACATGCCTGCGGCGGTCGTGGCGATCCCGTCACCCAGCAACGTGCGATGCAGGCCGGGCTTTTTCAGGTAATCGCGACCGGTCACGCTGCCGACGGCAATCACCCCGCCGATATGCTCGATGGCCGGCGCCAGGGCTACCGGGACGATAAACAGAATCGCCTGCCAGTTGAATTCCGGTGCGGTGAAGTGGGGCAGGGCCAACCACGGCGCAGCCGCGATTTTCGCCGTGTCCACCACGCCGAAGTAGAACGCCATGGCAAATCCCACCAGCACCCCGGCAATGATCGGCACGAGACGGAAGATGCCTTTGCCGAACACGGCGACGATCAGCGTGGTCAGCAGCGCCGGCATCGAGATCATCATCGCGGTCTGGTAATGAATCAGCTCTGCGCCATCCCCGGACTTGCCCATCGCCATGTTCGCGGCGATCGGTGCCATGGCCAGGCCGATCGAGATAATCACTGGCCCGATCACCACGGGCGGCAGCAGACGGTCGATGAATCCGGTGCCTTTGATCTTCACCGCCAGGCCGAGGAAGGTGTAGACGAAACCTGCCGCCATCACACCGCCCATGGTTGCCGCGAGGCCGAACTGGCCCTTGGCAAGAATGATCGGTGTGATAAAGGCAAAACTCGACGCCAGGAACACCGGCACTTGTCGGCCGGTCACGATCTGGAACAGTAACGTGCCCAGGCCCGCGGTAAACAGTGCGACGTTTGGATCAAGACCGGTGATCAGCGGCATCAACACCAGCGCGCCAAATGCCACGAAGAGCATTTGTGCGCCAGACAGAACCTGGCGCCAAAGCGGGTCGTTGAATTCATCCTGCATGCTTACGCGTCCTTCTGCTTGGTGCCGAAGATCTTGTCACCGGCATCGCCCAGGCCCGGGATGATGTAGCCATGTTCGTTGAGGCGCTCATCGATGGACGCGGTGTAAATCTGCACGTCCGGATGAGCCTGCTCGACGGCGGCGATGCCTTCGGGGGCGGCGACCAGCACCATGGCGCGGATGTCCTTGCAGCCGGCTTTCTTCAGCAGGTCGATGGTTGCAACCATGGAACTGCCGGTGGCGAGCATCGGGTCGATGATCATGGCCAGGCGCTCGTCGATTTCCGGGACCAGCTTTTCCAGGTAGGTGTGGGCCTGCAGCGTCTCTTCGTTGCGGGCTACGCCCACGGCACTGACCTTGGCGCCCGGGATCAGGCTCAGTACGCCTTCAAGCATGCCGATACCGGCGCGCAGGATCGGCACCACGGTAATTTTCTTGCCAGCGATCTTTTCCACCTGGACGGGACCGGCCCAACCGGGGATCTCGTAGTTTTCCAGGGGCAAATCTTTAGTGGCTTCGTATGTCAGCAACGCTCCGACTTCCTGAGCAAGCTCACGGAAGTTCTTCGTGCTAATGTCGGCGCGGCGCATAAGGCCGAGCTTGTGTCGGATCAGCGGGTGGCGGATCTCGCGAGTGGGCATGGGAAAGGCTCCGGCGGCGGGCAAAAAAACCGGCCTAGATTAATCTATCTCGGGGTGTTGTCCTATAGACATCAAGTACGTTAGTCCATAAAGGCTTGAACGTTGCGTCCCAGAAGCGTACCTTCGCCCGCTTTTCTTGCCACAGTACCCCTGGAGAGCGCCATGTCCGCTGATCTCGAGCATATCCGTCAAATCATGCACGAGGCTGACTGCCTGTACACCGAAGCGCAAGTCGAAGAGGCGATCGCCAAGGTGGGCGCGCACATCACCCGCGAAATGGCCGACACCAATCCGGTGGTGTTCTGTGTGATGAATGGCGGTCTGATTTTTGCCGGCAAATTGCTGACGTATTTGCAGTTCCCACTGGAGGCCTCGTATTTGCACGCCACCCGCTATCGCAATGAGACCAGTGGCGGCGATCTGTTCTGGAAGGCCAAGCCGGAAGTGTCGTTCATCGACCGCGATGTGTTGATCATCGACGACATCCTGGATGAAGGACACACCCTGGGCGCGATCATCGACTTCTGCAAACACGCTGGCGCGCGCAAGGTCCACACTGCGGTGCTGATCGACAAAGACCACGACCGCAAGGCCCGCCCGGAGTTGAAAGCCGATTTCGTCGGCCTGCCGTGCATTGACCGTTATATCTTCGGTTATGGCATGGACTATAAAGGCTACTGGCGCAACGCCAATGGTATTTTCGCGGTTAAAGGAATGTAATGAATGGCCAGCTTTCTTGATCAATCGCTGTTTGCCGAGTTGGCCGAGAAAGCCGCAACCAGCCCCCGTGGCCGGCACCATCACAACTTCCATCAAATGGACGAGCCGTGCCACCGGATGGCCGTGGGGCTGCAACCCGCGACCTATGTGCCGCCCCATCGGCACCTGAGCGCAGACAAGGCAGAAACCTTGCTGGTGCTCAAGGGACGCCTGGGTTTGCTGATCTTCAGCGAGACCGGCGAGGTGCTCGCCAAGCGCGTGATGCAAGCGGGCGGGGAGTGCCAGGGTGTCGATCTGCCGCCCGGCGTATTTCATGGCCTGGTGGTGCTGGAGCCCGATACCGTGATGTTTGAATGCAAGGCCGGGCCGTATCGTCCGGTGGGTGAGGGCGAACTGGCCAGTTGGGCGCCGCGTGAAGGTGATGCCGGAGTGGCCGAGTATCAACGCTGGATGCTTGCCCAGTTCGTTTGAACCACCTGTTTCCTCGCCTTCGGCTCACAGGTAGACTTCCTCTCCCGTGTAAATGTCTGCAGGCTGGAGTCGGAAATGCGCAAAGATAAGAAACAGGTGATTGGTGATGAGATCGGTGACGAGCAGATCAAGCTGTTCCTGGATTTCGAGCCTGTCGACGCCACTTCGCCGTCCCTGCACAAACTGATCAAGGCCTATCGCGGCTTGCGTATCGACGATTTCGAGCGGTTCCTGGGTTTTTTCAAGGAAGCCGGCCTGGACCTGGATGGCAAGGATGAACATGGCCAGACCTTCGTCGAGGTGATCAAGGATCAGCGCAACGCCGCCGAGTACATCGAACTGATCGACAACGCCCGCGGCTGATTTCCCGAGCCCAAAAAAACGCCCCGTTCTCGTAAGAGACCGGGGCGTTTGGCTTTTCACTGTAGGCGCGAGCTTGCTCGCGAAGCACCTGAGAGCAACGCGTTAAATCAGGTGCGCTGCATCATCGTTAACGTTTTTCGCAAGCGAGCTCGCTCCTACAGGGGCAACCAGCTCCAGGCTGATGTTGTTTTGCGTGTTGATCTTGCGGTACAGCTCGGCGTCCGTCTCCAGGACGTTCTCCCGGGCCGGGAAGATCTCGTGCAACTTGGCCGCCCATTCACCGTTGGTCTTGGCCGGGAAGCAGCGCTCGATCAAGTCGAGCATGATCGACACGGTGACCGACGCGCCCGGCGAGGCGCCGAGCAGCGCAGCCAGCGAACCATCCTGCGCCGCCACCAGTTCGGTGCCGAATTGCAGCACGCCGCCTTTTTTCGGGTCTTTCTTGATGATCTGTACCCGTTGGCCGGCCACTTCCAGGCGCCAGTCCTCGGCTTTCGCCTCAGGGTAGAAACGGCGCAGGGCTTCCAGGCGCTGTTCCATGGACTGCCGCACTTCGCTGACCAGGTACTTGGTCAGGTCCATGTTGTCCCGCGCCACGGCCAGCATCGGGCCGATGTTGCCGGCACGGATCGACAGCGGCAGGTCGAGGAACGAGCCGTGTTTGAGGAATTTGGTGGTGAAACCGGCGTAAGGCCCGAACAGCAGGGACTTCTTGCCTTCGACCACGCGGGTATCCAGGTGCGGCACCGACATCGGTGGCGAACCCACTGCAGCCTGGCTGTAGACCTTGGCCTGGTGCCGCTTGACCACTTCCGGGTTGTCGCAGCGCAGCCATTGGCCGCTGACCGGGAAGCCGCCGAAACCTTTGCTTTCTTCGATGCCCGAGGCCTGGAGCAGCGGCAGGGCCGCGCCGCCGGCACCGAGGAAGACGAATTTGGCGTCCACATCACGGCTGTTGCCGCTGTTGACGTCCTTGATGCTTACGGTCCAGCCCGCGCCATTACGCTTGAGGCCGGTGACACGCTTGCAGTACTTGACCTGGGCATCCGCCGAGCTGGTCAGGTGACTGAGCAACTGATTGGTCAGGGCGCCAAAGTTGACGTCGGTGCCGTTCATCACGCGGGTGGCGGCGATTTTTTCGTCGGCGGGGCGCCCCGGCATCATCAGTGGCATCCACTCGGCCATTTGCGCACGGTCTTCGGTGTAGTGCATGTCCGAGAACGCATGGTGCTGGCTAAGGGTTTCAAAGCGCTTCCTGAGGAACGAAACACCCTTTTCGCCCTGTACGAAACTCAGGTGCGGCACCGCGCTGATAAAGGATTTGGACGAGCCAAAGGTGCCTTTCTTGGTCAGGTAGGCCCAAAACTGTTTCGACACCTCGAACTGGGTGTTGATGTGCACGGCTTTCTTGATGTCGATGGAGCCATCATCCGCCTGCGGCGTGTAATTCAACTCACACAACCCGGCGTGGCCGGTACCGGCGTTGTTCCACGGGTTGGAACTCTCCGCGGCACCCGAATCCATCAGCTCAACGACTTCCAGCTTGAGGCCGGGGTCGAGCTCTTTGAGCAGTACGGCCAGGGTGGCACTCATGATGCCCGCACCTACCAGTACTACGTCGACTGCTTCGTTATGCGCCATTTAACGCGTCTCCAAAATCTGCAGCACCCAATTGACGGCATGGCTGCCAGGAGTGACGGGGCGATTCACGTAATGCCCCAGGTTACCCATGGCCAGGATCGCCATGTCCGATTCTTCGCAATTTTTTGCAACTTCAGCGGACGCTGCCGACCGGGCCTGATCTGCGTATGAACGCATTTAAGGGCGCCTGTGGCAATTCGACTTATGGTCAAGTGCGTCCGATTGTGCAACCAAATCCGTAGCGGACAGGCTTCAAACCCAGGTATCTGGGGAGTACTCGGTCCTGTGTGGTGGTGCAGTGCCAGACGCTGATGGTGCTTGTACAAACGCAAAACTATTCATTTGCTCGCCACACTCTTGTGAAGTTGTGAAAACCCGTTTTTTCACGCTCTTTTGAAGACGTGAACCTCAAAAAAGGGCTGCCCCGGCCTGGCACCTGGCCCGACATCACAGCCGACAGACGGCTTGACGGGCAAAAACTCAAGTGGCCGAGCGAATGGCAGCTCTGGCAGATTCGGTAAAGGCGGCGGTTTTGCAGAAAAACAGCCAGCGCGCCAGCTTCACTCGATCTGTGTGGGCGGCTCTCTGTGGGCGGTGCGGGGGAGCTAATACCGGGGCATTAGCGATGCTGCGAGGCCCGATCAGGAGACGTCCTTATAATCGGGGGGAGATTGTAGCGAAGAACGCTGGGTAAATGGTCGGGTTTTATGACTTTTATTAGCCTTTCGGTCAGGCGGCCAACGCCTGGTGCTTGATTGACCGTGGCGCGCGGGGGCTTACGCGAGCCCGGGCAGGCAGCGGATGGTGCATCCAGCTCAGGCGGATCTCTTCGACTTCGACCCAACCTTCGCCCACCGGTGGCAGGTTGCATTGCTTGAATGCCTGGCAGCGGCCTTGTGGGTCGAGCAAGGCAAAGTGCCGGAGGGCAGGTTTTGCGGCGAACAGGTTCCAGAGAAAATTCATGATGGTTGGCCTCCTGATAATTGAGGCAAGGTTGCCTTCCAAGGATGACACCACGGTGTAATAGCTGTGACATATCGGTGACACTGAACCGCTGCCGGCGTGCCGGGGTCCGAGGTTGTAACTGTGGCTAGTTCCCGGCCCTGGCGCACCGCTATACTGCTGGGCTGTCGGTACCTGAATTCTGGAGATAAGCGCATGTTGCAACGCCTGCTGTTCGGTTTGATCACTGTGTCCTGCTTGACCCTGGTTGGCTGTGCCAACAGCCCGCAACAGCTCAGCCCGCAACCGAAGGTCACCGCGCAGTTGGCCCCGGTGGGACAAGGTCAACCGGTGTCGGTGCGGGTGGTCGATGGTCGTCCGTCGCCGACCCTGGGTTCGCGCGGCGGCTTGTACCCCGAGACCGCTCTGATTTCGGTGACCGGCGAGGATCTGCTGCCGAAGCTGCAGGCCCAGGCTGAAGCCGCCGTGCGTCTGCTGGGCTTTACCCCGGGCAACTCGCCGGGCGCTCCGCAACTGACGATCACGCTGGCCGAGTTGAAATACCAGTCGCCCAAGGATGGGCTGTATGTGACTGAAGCCTCGATTGGCGCGACATTCCGTTCCGACGTGAACGCCGGTACCCGTCGCTACAGTGGCCGCTACGCTGCCTCCCTCAATCAGCGTTTCGGCATGTCACCGAACCAGGAAACCAACACCAAGCTGGTCAGTGATGTGCTGAGTGATGCGCTGACGCGCCTGTTCAAGGATCCAAGCATCGGCCGCTTGCTCAGCTCGCAATAATCCGGCTTACGGGGGACGTGGGATCTCCCCACGCTATCCCCGTAAACCTTGCGTAGCGTTACATCTGACACACCGCCGACGCAGCCTCGCCGGGCTCGTCAGCGGCTACGCCATGCACCATTTGCGTTTGTTCGGCGGGTTTCAAGCCGCTTCGATATAGAAATCCAGCATGCTCACCCCGGTCAGCAGGTCCAGCTCCGGCAGGTCGGCATGTTGATGTCCGCCGAGGGCGCAATACACCAGCCAGTGGCGGTCCTGAACATTAAATGCGAGGCCGCCGATCAGCGCTTCTTGTTCATCGCTTGGGGTGATCAGGTACAGCCGATCCTGGTTTTGCGCATGCAGCATGACAAGCTCCTGGGCGTTCGAAGGGCAACAGAGTGGCTTGTTAAGGTGACGTTCCGGTGACGAGGTAAATTACTCGCTGCATGTGCGGTCAATGGGCCAGGGCGCGACGAGCGCCGGCCCACCTCGCGGCATTGAGCGCCGGGTGGGCGATCGACCAGGCATTGCTGACTTGCTGGTTCAACCCCTGGATTACAGGGGGATTCCAGCCTTGACCCGATACTGATTCCTCACCGGCGTCGCATATTGCAGCACCAGATACGGTCGATGCTCGGCCGGGCACGCATTCAAGCGCCGCTCCCATTCCGCTTTCGCCTTGGCCAACTCATCCGCCGGGAACACCTCGGCGGCCGTTGGCACCTGCAATTGCGGGTCGGCGTCGTTCCACTGGGCATACGCTAGGTAATGCACGGGAAACAGCCGGTAACCGCCGAGAATCTGCCGATCCATCTCGAGCGCGAGCTGCTTGGTATCGTCGAAACGCTCGGTGATCGGCGGGGCAAAGTTGACGTGGACCCGGCCTTTGTAGCCGGTAATCCCCAGCGCGATGCTCACGTCATCTTCACCGGGTGCCTTGCTGTAGGTGCCGGTGGTGGCGCGGATATACAGCTCACGTGCCTTGGCCGAATCGCATGGGTCGTACTCGTAGCTGATGGATACCGGGGTCAGGTTCAATGACTGGATAACGTCAGCGAACGGCTCATCCTTGCGACTCATGTGGAACATCTTGAGGATCGCCGACTCGGTGCGATCATCCCCGTCCTTGGCGCGACCTTCGGCCTGGGCGATCCAGATCGACTGGCCGTCGTTGCGAATCGAATGGTTGATGTAGGCCGACAACAGCTGATACGCCGCCATCTTCTCGCGCCGACCGGTAATGGAGCGGTGTACGATAAAACTCTTGTTGAGGCGCATCAGGTCGCTGACAAACGGTTTTTGCAGCAGGTTGTCGCCGATGGCAATGCGTGGCGTCGGCAAGCCCGCGTGGTACACCGCGTAGTTGACGAAGGCCGGGTCCATTACGATGTCGCGATGGTTGGCCAAAAACAGGTAGGCCATGCCCGATTTGAGTTGTTCGACGCCGGTGTAGGTGACGCCGTCGGTCGCGCGGTCAATCGTGTGGTCGACGTAGAACTCGACTTTGTCTTGCAAGGTGGCGACGGTGGTCACGCCGGCGAACTCTCGGCGCAGCTTCTGCGCGATCAGCGGCTTGAGCAGCCAGCCGAAGGTGCCGGCAAAACGCGGGAAGCGAAAGTGGGTCAGGATGTCCAGAAAGGCCTTGTCACTGAACAGACGGGCCAGCACTGCCGGGACTTCGCTGTCGTTGTAAGGTCGGATGGTATCGAATTCGCCCATCATGCTCTCTTGTTAGAAACGGCTAGGGTAAGTAAAGGTTTGGATCGATAAGTGACAGGGCGCGGTCTGAACAAATGGCATCAAACGAAAATAGCCCTGCAAATAGACCGGCGATTATACGCACAAGTCACTTGGGAGACCGCGATGCTGGAAACCGAGCCGTACACATGTCCTTATTGCGGTGAGCTGGCGGAGGCGGTATTGGACCTGTCCGCTGGCGATCAGGACTATATAGAAGACTGTCCTGTGTGTTGCCGGCCGATTAATTTCGAGCTGCAGGTGCACGGTGACGAATGGATGCTTAACGTGCGCAGTGAGAACGAATAGGGTGCGTCCATGCAGCGAATCTACGAACCGGAAAACCTGATGGAAGGCGAATTGCTGCAACAGATGCTCGCCAGTGAGGGCATCGAGGCGCATTTGGTCGGGCGGCATTTGCTCGGCGGCACCGGCGAGCTGCCGATCTTTGGCCTGTTGGGGTTAGAGGTGGAAAACCACCAGGCCAGCTGTGCCCGTGAGCTGGTTACCGCCTACATCGGCGCACAACCCATGCCAGGCGACGACCCTGACAACGTCCCCGACGTATTGGTCTGTTAGGCTGTCGGCCGGTTTATCCAAGAGTTATGTTGCCCCATGTGTGGACGTTATGCCCTGTTTCGCTGGAATCCTGCCTTTGCCGCCCTGCCGGGCTTTCCGACGGATCAACAGGCCCAATGGAACATTTCTCCGAATGATTCGGTGTTGATCCAGCGTCAGGACGAGGGCCAGCGCACCCTGGCGCGGGCGCGTTGGGGGCTGACGCCGCCATGGCTCACCGACTTGTCCCGCACGCCGGCCCACGCCCGCGCCGAAACCCTGGCCGAGCAACCGATGTTTCGCGAGGCCTTTCGCCTGCGCCGCTGCCTGCTGCCGGCCAACGGGTTTTATGAGTGGCGCGGCACCCAGCGTAAAAGGCCTTACTGGTTGACGCCAGGGGAAGGTTCGACGCTGTTCTTCGCGGCGATCTGGGAGGCTTATCCGGTACAGGAACAGGTGTGGTTGAGCACGGCGGTGGTGACCCAGGCGGCGCAGAACCAACGTCGACCGTTGATTCTGGACGCGGCGGGGCAGCAAGCCTGGCTTGACCCCGAGACGCCACTGCAGACGTTGCAGGCACTGTTGGCCAGTGAACCCGCCGTGTTGCGTGAGCGGGTGCTGGCCAACCTGGTGAATGACCCAAGACTCAACGGGCCGGAGTGCCTGACGCCGGGTTGAGAGGCGATTTCAGACCTTGAACTGATTGATCAAGCGACGCTGCTGTTCCGCCAGCTTGGTCAAATCCGCGCTGGCGGTGCTCGACTCATCCGCGCCGCTGGCCATTTCGTTGGCCACTTGCCCGATATTGGTCACGTTGCGATTGATGTCTTCGGCCACCGCGCTCTGTTCTTCGGCCGCACTGGCAATCTGGGTGTTCATGTCGTTGATCACCGAGACCGCCTGAGTAATGGTCTCCAGTGCTTCGGCAGCCTTGGCGGCGTGTTGCACGCTTTCGTCGGTGCGATTCTGACTGTCTTCCATGACCCGCACCACTTCTCGCGTGCCTTGCTGCAACTGTTGGATCATGGTCTGGATTTCTTCGGTGGCCTTCTGGGTTTTCTGTGCCAGATTGCGCACCTCATCGGCCACCACCGCAAATCCTCGGCCCTGTTCCCCCGCCCGTGCGGCCTCGATCGCGGCGTTGAGGGCCAGCAGGTTGGTTTGTTCGGCGATGCCGCGAATGGCAATCAGGATCGCGTTGATGTTCTCGCTGTCTTTGGCCAGTGATTGGACCACGCCCACCGCTTTGCCGATTTCGAGAGCCAACGCGCCAATGAAAGTGGAGGTATTGCGCACAATCTGCATGCCTTGGCTCGCCGCCTGGTCGGCGTGGTTCGCGGCCTGGGCCGCCTGGGTGGCATTGCGGGCCACGTCCTGGGCAGTGGCGGTCATTTCATGCACCGCGGTGGCGACCTGGTCAATCTCCACCATTTGTCTGTGCACGCCCTGGTTGGTACGGATCGCGATATCAGCGGTGTGCTCCGAAGAGTCGCTGACTTTCTGCACCGAACTTACCACCTGGCTGATCATCCCCTGCAACTTGATCAGGAACGTATTGAAACCTGTGGCGATCGCGCCCAGTTCATCGGCACGGTCACTGCTCAGGCGACGCGTCAGGTCGCCTTCGCCCTGGGCGATATCGTTGAGCATTGCCACCATTTGCTTGAGCGGGCGGGCAATGCCGTGGCCCACCAGCCAGATCACCAGCAGACCAATGCCGGCAATCAACAGGCCAACCATGGTCATGCCGAAAATATCGGTCTTGCGCTGGGCGTCCAGGTCGTTTTGCAGTTGATGCAAGTCGGCCATCACTGCGCTCCAGGGCAGTTGCAGCATCAGGGTCCAGCGGGCATCGGTCTGACCGATGTTAAAAGTCAGAAACAGTTCGATGTGGTCGTGCTCTTGATCAACGTCGTAGCGCACTTCGCCGGGCTTCAGTTGGCTGAGGTTTTCGACTTCATTCTTGTCCAGCAGGTCGCTGGCTTTTTCCCCCAGTTTGCTGGGGTCCTTGGTGTAGGCAACCAGGCGGCCGTTGTTGGAAATCAGCGCCATTTCGCCCGCGCCGTTGTACAGCTTCTGGTCGGCGCTGGTGAGCATTTCCTGAATGAAATTGACCGACAGGTCGGCGCCGACGATGCCCTGGAAGGTGCCGTCAATCATGATCGGCTCGATGAACGAGGCCAGCATCACCGTGGTATTACCCACGCGGTAGGGCGCAGGGTCGATGACACAGGGTTTTTGGGTTTCCTTGGAGCAGAGGTAGTACTCGCTGGCGCGGATGCCGGTGGAGAGAATTTTCTGGTCGGTCAGGTCGGCGAGTTTTTCCAGGCCCAGGCTGCCGTCCTGATTGCGGAACCACCAAGGTATAAAGCGGCCGTTGCTCGGATCCATGCCGACGACCGGGCTGTTCACGTAGTTGGCATCGTTATGGTCGATGGCGTTGGGCTCCCAGGCGATGTAGGAACCGAGGATTTTCGTGTTGCGCACCACGGTTTCGTGCAGCAGGTTGATCAACTGTTCACGGCTGATCTGCAAGGGCGCCGCGCCATTGGCGTCTTTCATGCCCATCAGGGCGTTGGTCGTCGCCAGACCCTTGGCGGTTAGCAACGGGGCTTCCAGTTCGCGCTGGATCAGCGAGGCCTGGGTTTGCGCCAAGGCCGTGAGGCGTTGTTCGATGATGTGTTCGAATTGCCCTTGGGTGCGCTCTTGCACCATCTCCTGGGTCCGGGCGCCGGCGAACAATGCGTACAGCACCAAGGCGCCGACTACGCTTAAGACAATGGCCCCGGCCAATGCCGCGACAGAAAACTGAATCGACTTGAATTTCATGGTAGCTCCGGGCACAGAGGACATTGTCTACCTTCTTGTATCGGCCGCTGGCTGGGAGGACATGAGGGCTTGGGTCTAAAAAATGCCGGGCGGTGTCGCAAACAGACAGACTCGCGGCGCAGGGCTATCCGAAATTCTGCGGTTAAACGTCCGTGTATCTGGCGCCGATACAACGGAGCGCCTACGATACGCACCATGTTTTCAGGGAGAGCGTTCATGAAGAAGTGTTTGGCGGTAAGTGCATTGAGCGCAGCGTTGCTGCTCGCCGGTTGTCAATCGGTCAACACCACCAGCGGTGGCGCTGTCGGGGTGGAACGTAAGCAGTACATGTTCAGCATGTTGTCGAGTCAGGAAGTCGACCAGATGTATGCGCAGTCCTACCAGCAGACCCTGGGTGAGGCCAGCGGCAAAGGCCTGGTGGACAAGAGCAGTGCCAATGCCAAGCGCGTCCAGGCTATCGCCAAGCGCCTGATCGCCCAGGCGCCCACCTTCCGGCCGGATGCCGCGCAATGGAAGTGGGAAGTGAACCTGATCAAAAGCGACGAGATGAATGCCAACTGTGGGCCCGGCGGCAAGATTTTTGTCTACAGCGGTTTGATCACCAATCTCAAGTTGACCGACGACGAGCTGGCAGCGGTCATGGGCCATGAAATTGCGCATGCCTTGCGCGAGCACGGCCGTGAAGCCATGTCCAAGGCCTATGGCATCGAGATGGCCAAGCAAGGCGCCGGTGCGCTGTTCGGCCTGGGCCAGGACAGTCTGGCGTTGGCTGATACCGTGGCCAACTACGGCATGACCCTGCCTAACAGCCGCAGCAATGAAAACGAAGCGGACCTGATCGGCCTTGAGCTGGCGGCCCGCGCCGGCTATGACCCGAACGCCGCCATCACGCTGTGGAACAAGATGGCGAAGGCGTCGGAAGGCGCGCCACCGGAGTTCATGAGCACGCACCCGGCGTCCGACAGCCGGATCGCCTCATTGCGGGCGGCGATTCCGAAGGTGATGCCGCTTTACAAGCCGCGTTGAGTTGTAAGCGGCAAGCTGCAAGTCGTAGGCAAGGCAGGAGCGCTATGGCTTGTCGCTGGTACAAGCGGTTCTTTCAAGGTTTTTGAACTGCGAGATGAAGGCTGTGGGTGACGTTTTGAATGTTCGGTGGTGGTAGTGCGGTAGGTGGCGGCCTTGAGATCCGCCCCTCACCCTAACCCTCTCCCCAGAGGGGCGAGGGTTAGGGCGAGGGGCGGTCCTCAAGCCAAACACAAAACCACCACCCCGCCAGCCCTCAACAGCCTCGAAACATCTGTCTGTCAAAGCGTAACTGCCTTGTACACCGCAACCAGCGCCAGGATGAAAAACGCCGAGGCCGCCAGGCGTCGAATCAGGGTCAACGGCAGTTTTTCCGCCGCGAAATTTCCCGCCAGGACCACCGGCACGTTGGCAATCAACATGCCCACGGTGGTACCGATAATCACCAGCCACAGCTCCGGATATTGCGCCGCAAGCATTACCGTGGCGATTTGCGTCTTGTCGCCGATTTCTGCGATGAAGAACGCAATCAGCGTGGTCAGGAAAGGCCCGAATTTGCGCGCGGTACTGGTTTCGTCATCGTCGAGCTTGTCCGGCACCAACGTCCACAGCGCCGTGGCGCAGAAGCTTGCGGCGAGGATCCAGTGCAATACCGCATCCGAAAAAAAACTGCTGAACCAGGCGCCCACGGCACCGGCGGCGGCGTGGTTGGCGAGGGTCGCGGCGACAATCCCGGCGATGATCGGCCAGGGTTTGCGAAAGCGTGCGGCAAGCACCAGTGCGAGCAGTTGCGTCTTGTCGCCGATTTCGGCCAAGGCAACGATTGCAGTCGGAACGAGGAATGAGTCCAGCATCAGATAGGTTTCCAGGGGCGGGTCGACACGGCTATGACACGTACAGCCTTCCCGCCCCGGGTAAGGTGTGCGTGTCATAGGTCTTGTCAGACCCCGGTCCGTCTGTGCGGACTCCTGGGTCGCATACGCCATGGTCTGCTGACCAAGTATGTTGACGTATGCCGGACGAGCGGGTGGCTCGTGGGAGACTACTCCCCTAGGACGGAGCGGATTCTGCCTTGCCGAAATCCATTCGGCAAGCCTTCTTTTTCAAACCCCCGTCAACCGCGCTTGGCTCGGTAGATGCGAAAACCCTGACCCTCGGCCTTGACCGCACAGATGCCCAGATGCTCTTCGATCAACGCCTGGTACTTCAGGAAACTATTCGCAACAAGCCGAAGTTCGCCGCCGTTTTTCAGATGTTGGCGTGCTTTTCGCAACAGGTTTTCCGTGGCGAAATAATCCGTGTGAACCCCGACATGGAACGGCGGGTTACTCAAGATCGAGTCCAGGCCCATGGGCGCGGCATCGATACCGTCGCCCGTCAGCACCTCGGCTTCCAGCCCGTTGGCGGCCAGGGTCAGGCGACTGCTGGCGGTGGCGAAGGCATCCACATCGAGCAATGTGACGGTGTTATGCGGATAGCGGCGCTTGACTGCGGCGCCTAGCACGCCAGCCCCACAGCCGAAGTCCAGCACGTGGCCGCTGGGCAGTCTGTCCAGATGCTCGAGCAACAACGCAGTGCCGCGATCCAGGCGGCCATGGCTGAACACGCCGGGCAGGCTGACCACCTTGAGCGGCCCATCCGCCAGCGGCACCTCGAACACGTGGGCCAGGCTTTGCAGGTCGGGCGCCGCCGGAGCATTGCCCACGGTGACTTGCCACAGCTGGCAATGCCGTGCGTTATCGAGCTTGCGCGGTTTGCCGAAGGCGTTCAATTGCTTGGCGGCGCTTTCGATACCCGCGCGTTTTTCCCCCACCAGAAACACCTCGGCCCCCGGCAGACGCGCGGCTACAGCCTTGAGGATGTAATCGGCCAGGTCCTTGGATTTGGGCAGGAACACCACCGCCGAGTCGAACCCCCGTCCTGGCACATTCACGCCAAAATGGCTGCGCTCGGCGAAGCGTGCGTCCAGCACCGCCTGATCGCCGGCATGCCAGCACCAGCCGTGGGCGTTGGGCAGGCGACCGAGCAGGTCGTCGGCAGGCAAGCCAGCCAATAGCAGGTTGCCTTGAAAAAGTTCGGCCTGACGAAGCAGTACTTCACTGCGCGGATCCATGGGCTGCTCCCTGAAAAAGGAGCGCAGTTTATCAACTGACGACGCGCTGCGGTGTACCGCTGAAAAAACCCTGGGCGTTTTCTGTCAGTTGCCCGACGATGCGCTGCCGGGCTTCACGGCTGCCCCAGGCACTGTGGGGCGTGACGATCAACCTCGGAATGTCCGCCGCCAGCAGTGGGTTGCCGGCGGTGGGGGGCTCGACGCTCAGCACATCGGTCGCCGCGCCGCCCAGCTGACCCTTGCGCAATGCGTCTGCCAAGGCGTGTTCGTCGATCAAGCCACCGCGTGCGGTGTTGACCACGAAAGCGCCCGGCTTGAGCAATGCCAACTCGCGTGCGCCGATGAAGTGCCGGGTGTGTTCATTGAGCGGGCAGTGCAGCGTCAGGGCATCGATCTGCGGCAGCAACTCATCCAGTGGCATGCGATCGGGGCGCGCCGGGCGCCCGGGAATTGCCCCCAGTAATACGCGCATGCCAAAGGCTTCCGCCAGGCGTGCCACGGCCCCACCCAGTTCGCCATGGCCCAGCAAGCCGAGGGTTTTGCCTTCCAGTTCGATAATCGGGTAGTCCAGCAGGCAGAACTGACGGGATTGCTGCCAAAGGCCGGCGTCGACGTCTTTCTGGTAGTCCTTCAGGCGCGTGGCCAGGTTCAGCAGCAGCATGATCGTGTGCTGAGCCACCGATGGCGTGCCGTAACCCTGGCAGTTACTGACGGTAATCCCTTGGGCGCGGGCCGCCGCCAGATCGACGTTGTTGGTGCCGGTAGCGGCAATCAGGATCAGCTTCAGGTCGGGGCAGGCCGCGAGGGTCCGGGCATCCAGCAGGATCTTGTTACTGATTGCCACTTGGGCGCCTTGCAGGCGTTCGACTACTTGATCCGGTGGGGTTTGTTCATACAACTGCAAGTCACTGAAGGACGCCCGAAGCTGGCTCAGGTCCAGGTCTCCGAGGTCCAGGGAAGGGTGATCGAGGAAGACGGCGCGGCGATTGTTCGTCATCAACTGTACCTTTTGCGACGGAGTATGAAGGCGTAATCTGCCGAGCCTATCAGATGAAATAATCAGTTACTTCCTGGAGTGTGCATGTACCTCACCGAGTTCTTGACCGTGGTTCTGATTCACCTGCTGGCGGTGGCCAGTCCTGGGCCGGATTTCGCTGTGGTCGTGCGCGAGAGCGTGACCCACGGGCGCCGCGCGGGCACCTGGACAGCGTTAGGGGTCGGATCGGCGATTTTCCTGCACGTAGGCTACTCGTTACTCGGCATCGGCTTGATCGTGTCCCAGTCCATCGTGCTGTTTAACGCCTTGAAGTGGGCGGCTGCGGCCTACTTGCTGTACATCGGCTTCAAGGCCTTGCGCGCGCGGCCAGCCCTGCCTGCTGGCGAAGAAGACCTGCCCCGGGACGTCGGTGAGCGCAGCGCGCGTGGTGCGTTTACCGCAGGCTTTGTCACCAATGGCTTGAACCCCAAGGCCACGCTGTTTTTCCTGTCGCTGTTTACGGTGGTCATCAATCCGCACACGCCGCTGGCGATCCAGGCCGGTTATGGGGTGTATCTGGCCACGGCCACCGCGGTCTGGTTTTGCCTGGTGGCCATGCTGTTCAGCCAGCAACGGGTTCGCGCCGGGTTTGCGCGCATGGGCCATTGGTTCGACCGGACCATGGGCGCGGTGCTGATCGCCATTGGGGTGAAACTGGTGTTCACCGAGCGCTAGGCGTGGTCTGAATCAGCGAATGCTGGCTCAAGGCTAGCATTCGTCGGGGGCTGCAAATCATTCCTTCGGCTGATTTGGCCTGCGCACAAGCTCTCTAAAGTGCAAATCCTTTAGCCAAGACCGTGCAGTCATAAAAGGGATTCGTATGTTGCAGACTCGTGTTATCCCGCCCGCCGAAGGCGCCTACCAATACCCGCTGTTGATCAAGCGCCTGTTGATGTCTGGCGCCCGCTACGAGAAAACCCGGGAAATCGTCTACCGCGACAAGCTGCGCTACACCTATCCGACTCTCATCGAGCGTGTTGCCCGCCTGGCCAACGTGCTGACCGAGGCCGGGGTCAAGGCCGGTGACACGGTGGCCGTGATGGACTGGGACAGTCATCGCTACCTGGAATGCATGTTCGCCATTCCGATGATTGGCGCGGTGATCCACACCATCAACGTCCGCCTGTCGCCGGAACAGATTCTCTACACGATGAACCACGCCGAAGACCGTTTTGTGCTGGTCAACGCTGAATTCGTCGGGCTCTATCAGGCGATTGCCGGTCAGTTGACCAGCGTCAACAACACTCTGTTGTTGACCGATGGCGAGGAAAAAACCGCCGACCTGCCCAACCTGGTGGGTGAGTACGAACAATTACTGGCCGCCGCCAGTCCTCAGTACCGCTTCGAGGATTTCGACGAGCATTCGGTGGCCACCACGTTCTACACCACGGGTACCACCGGTAACCCTAAAGGTGTGTATTTCACTCATCGTCAATTGGTGCTGCACACCATCGGCGTAGCGACCATCATGGGCAGTGTCGACAGCGTGCGGTTGCTGGGCACCAACGACGTCTACATGCCCATCACGCCGATGTTTCACGTACATGCCTGGGGGCTGCCGTACGTGGCCACCATGCTCGGGCTCAAACAGGTCTATCCCGGGCGTTACGATCCGGAATACCTGGTGGAGCTGTGGCGCAAGGAGAAGGTCACATTCTCCCATTGCGTGCCGACCATCCTGCAAATGGTGCTTAACGCAAAGGCTGCGCAACACGTGGATTTTGGCGGCTGGAAAATCGTTATTGGTGGCAGCGCGCTCAACCGCTCGCTCTACGAAGCCGCCAAGGCGCGTGGCATTCAACTGACCGCTGCCTACGGCATGTCCGAAACCGGACCGCTGGTGTCTTGCGCGCATCTCAACGAAGAGCTGATGGCGGGCTCCGAAGATGAGCGCACCACCTACCGTATCAAGGCGGGCGTGCCGGGGCCTTTGGTGGAGGCGGCGATTATTGATACCGAGGGTAATTTCCTTCCGGCCGACGGCGAGTCTCAGGGCGAACTGGTACTGCGTGCGCCATGGCTGACCGAAGGCTATTTCAACGAACCGCAAAAGGGCGCCGAACTCTGGGACGGTGGCTGGATGCACACCGGCGACGTCGCCACCCTCGATGCGTTTGGCGTGATCGACATTCGCGACCGCATCAAGGACGTGATCAAGACCGGTGGCGAATGGATTTCCTCCCTGGCCCTTGAGGACTTGATCAGCCGTCACCCGGCGGTACGCGAAGTAGCGGTGGTGGGAATGGCCGATCCGCAGTGGGGCGAACGTCCATTTGCGCTGCTGGTGGTGCGTGAAGGCCAGGCAATTGGTGCGCGCGAGCTCAAGGATCACCTCAAGCCATTTGTCGAACTGGGCCACTTGAGCAAGTGGGCCATTCCGAGTCAGATTGCCATTGTTACGGAAATTCCCAAGACCAGCGTCGGCAAGCTCGACAAGAAACGTATCCGCGTTGACATCATTGAATGGCAGGCCAATAACAGCACATTCCTCTCCACTCTCTGAGGCTGCCTGTCGTGTCCTTCGGGGCACGGCAGCGCTCTATCACAGGCCTTCGACTTGTCATTTGCGGATTTTCAGCCATCCTCTTTCGCGTCAGCCCTTGCTGACGTGGCGAAAGGACTGTGGCAGACGGGTTGGTGATACAAATCACACTTTAGAGGGATCAAGCGGTACCCCCTGCTGGCTATAGTCCCTCCGAGAGTTTTTCAAGAGTGCGGCGTTGCGGGCCATCGTGGTTCGACGCTCGTCCGGCATTGGGGCCGTTGTGTCCCGGCCGTTACAAGCATGTTTGAAAAGGCTCGCTGCCATAACAATAAAATGCACATGGAGTAGCGTCGATGACCTCAGTAAACCAGTTCTGGCGCCGGGCGAGATTGCCTCTGGCGGTCAGTCTTGCCTCGACCCTCGCCGGGCCCGCATTCGGCGTCAGTTTCAACATCGGTGAAATCGAAGGCAGCTTCGATTCGTCCCTGTCGGTGGGCGCCAGTTGGGGGACATCCAAACCCAACAAGGACCTGATCGGCGTCAACAACGGCGGCAGCGGTTTATCCCAGACCTCCGATGACGGTCACTTGAACTTCAAGCGTGGGGAAACGTTTTCGAAGATCTTCAAGGGCATCCATGACCTGGAGCTGAAATACGGCGATACCGGTGTGTTTGTGCGTGGCAAATATTGGTATGACTTTGAACTCAAGGACGAAAGCCGTCCGTTCAAGGACATCAGCGACAGCAACCGCAAAGAGGGCGCCAAGTCCTCCGGCGGGCAAATTCTCGATGCCTTCATTTACCACAACTACTCCATTGCCGATGCGCCGGGTTCGGTGCGATTTGGTAAACAAGTGGTGAGCTGGGGTGAAAGTACCTTTATCGGTGGCGGTATCAACTCCGTGAACCCGATCGACGTGTCCGCATTCCGTCGTCCGGGGGCCGAGATCAAGGAAGGCCTGATTCCGGTCAACATGTTCTATGTGTCGCAATCGCTGACCGATAACCTGTCGGCGGAAGCGTTTTATCAGTTGGAGTGGGACCAGACCGTTACCGATAACTGCGGGACGTTCTTCTCCCAGCCGGATGTGGTATCCGATGGTTGCGACGACAACCTGCGCCTGCTTGCCAAGCGCTCGACCATCGCTGCCTCGGCCCCGGGTCGCGGCGCGCTCGCGGCATTCGAGCAGATGGGAATGGACGTTAACGAAGAGGGCACGCTGGTTCGTCGTGGCGGCGACAAGGACGCACGCGACAGCGGCCAGTTCGGCGTTGCGATGCGCTACAACTTCGAACCGCTGGATACGGAATTCGGCGCTTACTTCATGAACTACCACAGCCGCGCGCCGATTTTCAGCGCGACGGCGGCACCGGCTTCGGCGTACGCCATCGCCCCGGCTTTCGGTTCGCTGGCGCCGGTGTTCATTGCCGGTAACTCCAAGTACTTCATCGAATACCCCGAAGATATTCGCCTGTACGGCCTGAGCTTCTCTACCACCTTGCCTACCGGTACGGCATGGAGCGGCGAGGTGAGCTATCGCCCGAACGCGCCGGTGCAACTCAACACCACTGACATCCTCTATGCAGGCGTCCGCGACCTGGGCGGCGCGTACGAGAATGCTTCCGTGCTGCGGGGCGCCAAGGGGCAAGACCTGAACGGCTACCGTCGCAAGGAAATCACCCAGTTCCAGACTACGTTGACGCACTTTTTTGACCAGGTCATGGGCGCCAGTCGCCTGACACTGGTAGGCGAATTGGGCGTTACTCATGTGGGCGGCCTCGAGAGCAAATCTGACGCCCGTTACGGTCGTGATCCGGTCTTCGGTCCCGGTGCATTGCCAGACACGTTCGGTCGCAACACCTGCGCGCAGATCCTCAACACCGGCACTATCGGCGGTGCAGGTCCCGGTGCTGACGCCAGCAATATCACCAAAAACTGCAACAACGACGGCTTCACCACCTCCACTTCCTGGGGCTACCGTGGCCGTGCCATCTGGGAATATCCGGACGTCTTCGCCGGGGTCAACCTCAAGCCTAGCGTGGCCTGGTCCCATGACGTCAAAGGCTACTCGCCAGGTCCTGGCGCCAACTTTGAAGAAGGTCGCAAGGCGGTCAGCCTGGGTGTCGATGCGGAATACCAGAACACTTACACCGTCAGCCTGAACTACACCAACTTCTTTGGTGGCGACTTCAGCACGACGGATGATCGCGATTTCGTCGCCTTGAGCGCCGGCGTGAACTTCTGAGCACACTCTTTCAAGCAGTACGTATTTTCAGGAAGACCAGAACATGAAAATAACCAAAAGTCTGTTGCACGTGGGTGTGCTAGGACTGTCGATCATGGCCAGCAGCGTCATGGCGGCAGTCTCGGCGGATGAAGCCGCCAAGCTGGGCACTACATTGACGCCAATGGGCGCGGAAATGGCCGGTAACGCTGCCGGCACCATTCCGGCCTGGAAACCGATGCCGACCAACGCTGGCGCCGTGGATGACAAGGGCTTCCTGGCCAACCCGTATGCCAGCGAGCAACCGCAGTTCACCATCACCGCGCAGAATGTCGAGCAGTACAAAGACCAGCTGGCGCCAGGGCAGTACGCGATGTTCAAGCGCTACCCTGACACCTTCAAGATGCCGGTGTATCCGACCCATCGCGGGGCCACCGTGCCGGCGGATGTATTCGCTTCGATCAAGAAAAACGCCACCGCGACCAAGCTGGTAGGTGGCGGTAACGGGCTGGAAAACTTCGAGACAGCCGTCCCGTTCCCCATCCCGAAAAGCGGCGTGGAGGTCATCTGGAACCACATCACACGCTACCGCGGTGGCAGTGTGAAGCGTCTGGTCACCCAGGCCACGCCTCAGGCCAATGGCTCGTACAGCCTGGTGTACTTCCAGGATCAGTTCGTCTTTCGCGACAAAATGAAGGACTACGATCCGGCAAACCCGGGCAACATCCTGTTTTACTTCAAGCAGGAAGTGACTGCGCCGGCGCGTCTGGCTGGTGGTGTGCTGCTGGTACACGAAACCCTGGACCAGGTTAAGGAGCCGCGTGCAGCCTGGGTCTACAACGCCGGTCAGCGTCGTGTGCGCCGGGCGCCGCAAGTGTCCTATGACGGTCCAGGCACCGCTGCCGATGGTCTGCGTACGTCCGACAACCTCGACATGTACAACGGCGCACCGGATCGCTACGACTGGAAACTGGAAGGCAAGAAGGAAATCTACATCGCCTCCAACAGCTACAAACTCGACGATCCGAAGCTCAAGTACGCCGACATCATCAAGGCGGGCCACATCAACCAGGACCTGGCGCGTTATGAGTTGCGCCGCGTCTGGCACGTGGTTGCGACGCTGAAGGAAGGTCAGCGGCACATTTATGCCAAGCGTGACTTCTACATTGATGAAGACACTTGGCAGGCTGCCGTGATCGATCACTACGATGGTCGTGGTCAACTGTGGCGTGTCGCTGAAGCCCATGGCGAAAATTACTATGATAAGCAAGTGCCGTGGTACGCCCTGGAAACCCTCTACGATTTGCAGTCCGGCCGCTACCTGGCACTGGGCATGAAGAACGAAGAGAAAAAAGCCTATGACTTCGGTTTCACTGCTACCACCAGCGAGTTTACGCCGGCGGCCTTGCGTCAGCAGGGTGTCCGCTAACCCGTTGTAAACGAGGCCGCACCCTCGGAAAAACGCCCCGCTCGGGGCGTTTTTTTTTGCGGTCTGGCGGGCACGCTGCCGCCCACAGGGCACGGAGATGTTTTGTTGTAGTCTTTTTCCGACAAAAGCCGCAAAAATCTACAAAGCACGCGTTTTTAGCGATAGTCTGCGGACATCTGCAATGCCGACCACAGCCTTCCACAAGAGCCCGGCGATGACTGATCTGTCCCGAATTCAAGGGCCTGCCAGTGCGGTAACTCCCACTCTGGAAGGGCGCTTCTATCGTCCCCCACTGCCCGATGGCTACGTGTTGCGACCTCGCCTGTGCGAGCGCCTGAGCGCCGGCCTGGAGGGGCGACTGTTGCTGATCAGCGCGCCGGCCGGGTTCGGCAAAAGTTCGTTGGCGGTAGAGTTTTGCCAGAGTTTGCCCGTTCATTGGCAAAGTCTGTGGCTGGGGCTCAGTCCTCGGGACAGCGACCCTGGACGCTTCCTGGAGCGCCTGCTCGATGGCCTTCAGCAGTATTTTCCACGGTTGGGCGCTCAAGCGTTGGGGCTGTTGAAAATGCGTCAGCGCCATCAACCGTTTGCCTTTGAGGAATGGCTGGATGGTTTGCTCGACGAGTTAACTGTCCACCTGTCCCCAGGCGCACCGTTGTTGCTGGTATTGGATGATTACCATCTGGCCCAGGGGCCGGTCCTGGACCGCTGCCTGCAATTTTTCCTCAATCATTTGCCCGACGGCGTGCTGGTGCTGGTCACCAGTCGTCAGCGCCCCGACTGGCACCTGGCGCGCTTGCGTCTGTCCCGGCATCTGCTGGAACTGCATGAGCAGGACCTGCGCCTGACCCACGAAGAGTCCCTGGCGCTGCTGGATCGCCACAGCAGCTCATTGCGTGGCGAAGCGCTGGACAATCTGATTCGTCGCAGCGAAGGCTGGGTCGCTGGCTTGCGATTCTGGTTGCTGGCGGTCTCCGAAGCCGGCAGTGAGGGCGACTTGCCGCAAGGCTTGCACGGCGGGGAAGGGTTGATCCGCGATTATCTGCTGGAGGAGGTGATCGACTGTCTGCCACCGGAGGTGCAGGGTTTTCTCTACGACACTGCTGTGCAGGAGCGCTTTTGCAGCGAACTGTGTGACGCTATCCGCGACGCCCATGACAGCGCGGAAATCTTGCGTTACCTGCAATCCCATCAGGTTTTCCTGGTGCCGCTGGATGAGCAGGGCCACTGGTTCCGTTATCACCACCTGTTTTCCGATCTGCTGCGTACCCGGCGCTCGCCAAACGCCATGTTGCCACCCGCCAGCCTGCATCTGCGTGCCTGTCGCTGGTTCAATGCACAGGGTTTGCTGGATGAAGCGGTGGAGCAGGCCCTGCGCGCCGGTCATCTGGATGTGGCGGCCAACCTGGTGCAAAACCTCTCCGAAGAGCAACTGTTGGCCGAACAGAACGTCGGCATGCTGCTGCGCTGGAAGATGGACTTGCCTGACAGTTTGTTGATCAGCACACCGCGTTTGATCGTGCTCTACAGCTGGGCCCTTGGGCTGGCATGTCAGTTGGATGCGGCGGAAGAGTTATCCAGTCATCTCAGCCGTTTTTTGCCGGCGCCATCGGCCACTGCCCAGAAATCCATGTTGGCCCAGTGGTTGGCCCTCAGCGGGATCATTGCCCGTGGACGCGGCAACCGCGAGTTGACTCAGTTGTATTGCAGCGAGGCACTGGAAAGCCTGCCGCAGAAACGTTATGGCCAGCGATTGATGTGCTTGTCGACGCTGTCCAACCTGGCCATCGTCGACGCCGACCTGTGGCGCGCACGCGGGCTGAATCGCGAGTCGCTGGAACTGGCGCAGCGGGTCGGCAACCCGCTGTTCGAGGCGTTGGCCCATTATGACCGAGCACGCGTACTGCAAGCCCGGGGTGAAACGCTGCGCGCGCTGGATGAAGTGCGTGAAGGCCTGCAACGCTTGCAAGGCCTGGCGCCCCAGCGTCTTTACGCGGTGCGAGCGCGCCTGGCCTTGTACGAAGGGTATTTGCTGGTGATGCGCAGCCAGCCCGAGGCCGGCATGCTGCGTCTGCGTGCCGGCATCGCCGAAGCGCGTGCCTGCCGGGACATCAGCGTGCTGATTGGGCATTGCGTGATCGCCAATCTCGAAGGCCGACGTGGTGATTTTCCCAAGGCGTTTTCCGAACTGGCCGAGGCGGAACGGCTGATGCACATCTGGGACGTGCCGCCGATTTACTACTTGGCCATGATCACCCTGGTCAAATGTGAGTTGTGGCTGGCTCAGGGCCGCACCGACCTGGCCGAAGCCTGGCTGACCAGGCTGGGGCAAACCTATAACGGCGACCAGGCCGCCGCCGCTCCGGAGTTTCATCCGCAACTGCCGCAACATGTCGAACTGCAACAAGCGGCGTTGGAGGCCATGCGCGGCCAATCCGAAGCTGCACGGCATCGCCTTGAAACCCTGGCCCGGCAGTCCACAGACAATGGCCGGCAGATGGTTGCGGTGATGGCACTCACTCAGCAGGTACCGTTGTTGCTGGATGGCGGCCAGGCCGCATTGGCCCGCGCGGTTTTTGCCCAGGCCCTGCAAGCAGCCTGCGGCGGTGCGTTGCAACCCTTCCAGCGCATTTTGGAAGGTTATCCCGACTGGACGCGGGAGCAATTGAGCCTGGCGCCCAATGACCTGCTGAGACAAAGCCTGTGTGTACTGTTACCGACCGTCGCTCCACGCGTGTCGAGTGAAGTCACGCACACCTGCGAGTCGTTGAGCGGGCGAGAGTTGGCGGTGTTGCAATTGATCGCGCAGGGTTTCTCAAACCAGGAAATCAGCAACCAGCTGTTTATCTCCCTGCATACGGTCAAGACTCACGCCAGTCATATCAACAGCAAGCTGGGTGTGGAGCGCCGTACCCAGGCGGTGGCGCGGGCGCAGGAGATGGGGTTGCTGGGCTAGGAAAGTTTACAGGGACCTGAAGCTCCAGACGATTTCCACCACCCGTCCTGCGATCAGCGCATAAATCAGAAACAGCAGTATCTGCAGCAACAGGTGATAACGCAGTCTGGCAAGTTTGCGGATGCCATCGCTGATGTTCAGCAGCATCAGCAGGGTCGACACGATGATCAGGCCCCATCCCGCCAGATTCGACGCCAGGACGCCGAGGAAAAGCTCATAGTTTCCACTCAGTGCGTCGGTACCCGCGGCAAAAAGCAGAGCGCACACCAACAGGTTCTTTACGTTGTCGAAGACCTTGGTGCACAGGTCGTTGTCCAGCAGTTGGACATAGCGTTTCCAGAATTTGTGCATGGCTCACCCCGTCGGCTCACTGCTCACTGCGAGGCAGGACAGCCACCCGCTGCATGGTCGGCGGCCTGGTTAATCACCGCGGCCAACCGTTTGATGTTGTTCTGATGGGCAATCACCAGTTCGTCGATGCCCGAGCCAGCGGGCGATTGCAGTACTGTGCGGCAGGTCTGCAGCGGGCGTGCGTCTGCGCCGCTTCGGCGCAGGCGCCATTTGACGTCAAGCAGCGCGTACTGGCCGGGAATCGAGTCAAAGCGCTGTACGTCCAGGCGCACGGAGACGTGAGGCCCGGGGTTGCTGCTGGTCAGTTGCTCGGCCAGGGCGCTGCGCAGTTCATCCACAAGGCTGGCGGCCCACCACTGGGTTTCGAGAATCGCCACGCCACTGTCCCCTTGGCGGATCACTACTTGCGGCCGGTCGACCTGGGGCGGAACGCTGATGCTCTCGATCTGGATCTCCGCGCCCTGCGCGGGCGTAACGTCGTGGGCGGGAGTCAGGGTATGGAATTGGATCGGCTCGCTGCGACAGGCCCCGAGCAGCAATAGCCCGGTAGTGACCAGCGCGATTCTTAACGAGAAAACCATGGTGGTTGCTCCTGTGGTCAGTTACGCGGTGGCCCTTGCAGATCCCGCGGCGCGGCATTGTCGGGGCGGCCGCGAATCAGCGATTCCGGATGTCTTCCCAGGTAGTCCGAGAGTTCGCGCAACGAGCGCGACATGCGTTCAAGCTCGCTCAGGGTCTGGGTCAACTGTTCGCGCTGCGGCGAGTCTTCGGCCAGCGTCGCGCTGGCCGATCGCAAGGTCTTGCTGACGTCGCCCAAGGTGGTTTGTACGCCAGGCAGGGTCTTGGCATTGAATTGGGCGAGGCCTTTGCGCAGTTCGACGAGGTTGCCGTCAAGATTTCCGGCGATACGTTCAATAGGCAATTGGTTGATTTTATCCACGATGCCTTCGAGTTTTTCCTGCAGTTGTTCCAGATTGCCCGGAACGGTTGGAATGCTGACGGGGCGTACCTTTGCGTCAAACGTGACTTTTTCGGCCTTCGGGTAGAAGTCCAGGGCGATGTACAACTGGCCCGTCAACAAGTTGCCGCTACGTGCCTGGGCACGTAAGCCGTTTTCGATGAACGTGCCGATCAGGCGGACACCCGCCGCCTCATCGTTGGGGTCATGATTCAACACCTTGAGCATCTTGGTATGGGCCTGGCCGAGTCGTTGCGGGTAGATCACGATGCCGACATTCACCGGGAAGCTGCGTTTCCTGGCGTCGAAATCCAGGTTGATGGCAACCACCTTGCCAAACTCGATGCCCAGGAACTCCACCGGGGCACCGACCTTGAGGCCGCGCAACGCCTGGTCAAAACGCAGGCTCAGGTATTGCGCCTGGCCGTTGGGCGGTGCGAGGGCACTTTGCTGATCGGCGAACAGTTCATAGGCGTATTCCTCTGCGGCGGGTTTGTCGTTGGGACTGTAGTCCGGCGCCCGGAAAGCGATGCCGCCCACCAGCAGAGTCGACAAGGACTCGGTCTTGAGTGCGAAACCGTTGGCGCCGACGCTCACGTCGATGCCGCTGGCGTTCCAGAAACGGGTGTTTTCAGTGACGTAGACGTCGTTGGGCGCATGGATGAATACGTCGATGTCCACGCCCTTGCCGTCAGCGTCCAAGGCGTAGGCCACGACTTGCCCGACGGGAATCTTGCGGTAGTACACCGGCGAACCGATATCCAACGAGCCCAGGTCCTCGGTGTGTAGCGTGAAACGCTTGCCCGGTTCGCCGTAGGTGATGGCCGGTGGGTTTTCCAGGCCCTTGAACTGCTTGGCGCGGCTGTTCGACTGGCCGATATCCGCACCGATGTAGTCGCCGGAGAGCAGTGTGTCGATGCCGGAAACCCCACCGGCGCCGATACGTGGACGTACCACCCAGAATTGCGAATCTTCCCGGGTGAAGCTTTCAGCCTGCTTGGCGAGCTTGATGGTGGCGTTGACGCTTTTCTGATCATTGCTCAGGGCGACGCCAGTGACCTGCCCGATCACCACGTTGCGGTATTTGACTTCGGTTTTGTTGGCGGTCAGGCCGCTGCCGGTCTTGAAGGTGACGGTGATGGTCGGACCTTCCTGCAGAATGTTATGGACGACCAGCGAGAGGCCCACCAGCACCGCGACGATCGGCACGATCCATACCAGTGACACGCTGAAGCGACGGGTCTTGAGCGCGGCTTGTCCCGGGGCTTGCGGCCCGTCAGTGGTCTGCGACTTCATCTGCGATCTCCTCAAGGTGTGGGTTTTCCCAGATAAGGCGCGGGTCGAAACTCATGGCCGACAACATGGTGAATACCACCACCAGGCCAAAGAACAGAATGCCCAGGCGCGGTTCGATGGTGCCCAGCGCCTGAAACTTCACCAACGCAGCAACCAGGGCGACCACGATTACATCGAGCATTGACCAGTAACCGATCAGTTCGACGAAGCGATACAGCTTCGAACGCTCCTTGCGCGCCCACTGGCTGTTGCGTTGTACCGTCACCAGCAGCAGGCTCAGCACCACGAACTTGATTCCCGGCACCGCAATACTGGCGATGAAAATGATCACCGCGATATCCCAGGCGCCGTGCTGCCAGAACTCCAGCACGCCGCTCATGATAGTGCTGTCAGCGCCTGAACCGAGCATCGTGGTGTTCATCACCGGCAATAGATTGGCGGGCACGTAAAGCACCAGCGCCGTGAGCAGGTAGGCCCAGGTGCGGGTCAGGGAGTTGCTCTTGCGCCGATGCAAGGCAGCGCCGCAGCGCTCGCATGCTTCAGGCTCATCGCGCATGTCGCACGCCAGCCCGCACCCATGGCACAGGCAGAGGTTGAGTTCGCCTGCGGTCGGCGGCCTGTTCATAAGGTCTCCCACAGATCCCGGACATCCCGCCCGGCAATCCGGATCAGCAGCAGACTGAGGGCGGCCAGCGCGAAGAGACCGATCCCCGGCAGCACATCGAGCATCCCCGCCAGTTTGAACACGGCCACCATCGCTCCCAGCAGACAAACCTCCAGCATGCTCCACGGCCTGAGCGCTTCCAGCCAGCGCATGCAGGGCTTGAAGGCGGGTGAACGCTTGCCCGCCAAGGCGAAACTCAACACCCACATGAGCAACAGCAACTGAAAGACCGGCGCGATGATGATGGATATCGCCGCCACCAGCGCGATAAAGGTGATCGGCCCCAAGCTCAGCGCCACGACCGAATCCCATAACGTGGCACTGTTCTTCAAGCCTTGCAGGCTGATGCTCATCACCGGATAGAAATTGGCAAAGATCCATAACACCGAGGCGGTCACCGTCAACGCCAGGCGCTGCTCCACTGACAGGCCGTTATAGCGCTGGAGTACGCCGGAACAACGGCTACAGAGGGTTTTCTGATGTCTGGCGAGCGTGACTTTTTCATACACGCAGTCGCAGTGCTCACAAATGATCAACGGTTTATCGTTCGCCATAGGCTCCACTCGAAACACTAAGGTTCTCTGGGCGTTCCATTGAGCGTTTTCAACTGAGTGAAAGGCGCTTGAAAAGCTTAGCAGCTGGCGGCCTCGGCGCCTGTTTCTGTGCAAGCGCCGGATTAAGGTCAATTCAAAGGTTCATCGTTGCGCCGCTCCGGCCTACTATGTCCACACCATGCAAACGACCCACGCAGGCTCACCCATGACTCCCGCAACCCCCGCGCTGATCCGCGAAACCTTCCCCGTCGGCCCGCTGCAGTGCAACTGCACCATCATTGGCGACTCCATCAGCAAAAAGGCGATCGTGGTCGATCCTGGTGGCAATCCCGAGTTGATCCTGGCGCGACTCGATGCGCTGGGTCTGAAAGTGGTGAGCATCATCCATACCCATGCGCATCTTGATCATTTCCTGGCCTCCGGGCAGTTGAAGGAAAAGACTGGAGCCACCCTGCACCTGCACAAGGAAGACCAGTTCCTCTGGGATAACCTGGAAATGCAGTGCCAGATGTTTGGTGTGCCTTACGTGCCAGTACCGGCGCCGGATCGCTGGCTGGCGGATGATGAGGCGCTGGCTTGTGGCTGCGGCGTGGCCTTGCATACGCCGGGGCATACACCCGGTTCCATGAGTTTCTGGTTCGCCGACGCCAAGTTGCTGATTGCTGGCGATACATTGTTCCGGCGCGGTGTGGGCCGTACGGATCTGTGGGGCGGAGATCAAGCGACGATTGTGCGGTCCATCAAGCAGCGGCTGTATACCCTGGATGAGACGGCGACCGTGGTGACTGGCCATGGCCCGGATACGCGCCTGGGGGACGAGATGCGCGAAAACCCATTTGTCCGGGCGTGATGACAGGGCGAGGGGCGAGACGCGTTGTTGCAAAAAGACAGCTCGAGTTCTGCAGGCGTCTGCTACGGTTTTCGTAGGCACGCCGCTGCCATCTTTGCTGCATGTGCGGGACAGTCACGGAATTTTTACCGTTTGTCGCGTTCCAAACCCCGCATAGGTCCATTGCCAATGTCCTCTGCATCACAGAATGCAAAAGTAGGAGCTTTCTTCATGTTCACTTCGCGTCGTTTGCTTGTTGTTGCCACGGCTGTAGCCCTGTTGTCGGGCTGTGCTTCCCCTAATCCTTACGATGGCAGCCAAGGACAGGCCAACAACGGATCACAAGGCATGAGTAAAACCGCCAAATACGGCGGACTCGGTGCATTGGCCGGTGCATTGGCGGGTGCGGCCATTAACCATGACAACCGTGGCAAGGGCGCGCTGATTGGCGCTGCCGTCGCCGGGATGGGCGCTGCGGGTTACGGCTATTATGCCGACCAGCAGGAAAAGAAATTGCGTGAAAGCATGGCCAATACCGGGGTCGAGGTGCAGCGCCAGGGCGATCAGATCAAGTTGATCATGCCGGGTAATATCACCTTCGCCACTGACTCGGCCGCGATTGCCAGCAGTTTCTATACACCGCTGAACAATCTGGCTGGCTCCCTCAAGCAGTTCAACCAGAACACCATTCAGATCGTGGGTTATACCGACAGTACCGGTAGCCGTCAGCACAACATGGACCTGTCCCAGCGTCGTGCGCAGAGCGTCGCCAACTATCTGACATCCCAGGGCGTCAGCCCGACCAACCTGAGTGCACGTGGCGCCGGCCCGGATAATCCGATTGCCAGCAATGCAGATGTCAATGGTCGCGCCCAGAACCGTCGCGTCGAGGTCAACCTTGGCCCGATCCCGGGTCAGCAGTACGGTCAGCCTGGCCAGCAGCAAGCCCCCCAGCAAAACAACGAGTTCCAGGGCAATCCGTACCAGCAGTACCAGTAAACGCAGGACGTGAAAAAGGGCGCCGTGCAGTCAATGCGCGGCGCCCTTTTTTGTGGCTGCCGGTTACATCAGTCGATGTATTCGAACAGCTTCACAATCTTCTGTACGCCGGAGACACCTTGCACCAGGTTAGTGGCGCGGGTGGCTTCCTGCTGGGTCAGCAGACCCATCATGTAAACGATGCCGTTATCGGTGATGACCTTGATCCGTGATCCGGGAATCGCGCTATCGGCCAGCATCTGCGTCTTGATCTTGGTGGTCAGCACGGCATCGTTGCTGATTGCCAGCAGCGTGATGGGTTGCATGACCTGCAATTCGTTGTGGACCTTCTTGACCCGCTGAACGGTTGAGGCGGCTTGTTCGGCCTGGGTCTTGAGGTCTTCGCGCGGGGTTTGTCCTGCGAGCAGCACCACGCCGTTATAGCTGGTCACGACTATGCGCGACGCCCCGTTGCCCAGGTCCGGGCTGGCTTTGGCGACATTGACGGAGACCTTGGTTTCGATCAGCGAGTCATCGATCTTGCTGCCGAAGGTGCGGGTACCTCGATCATCCTGGATCGGCGTGTCGCGGCTCGCAGTGATTACCGAGCTGCAGCCGCTGATGCCGAGGCACAGCGTGAGGGCCAATAGGCTGAGGCGGTTAACGGTCATTCTTCACTCCCGAACAGTTGGCTGTCGATCAGATCACACAGGCAATGGATCGTCAGCAGATGGACTTCCTGAATACGTGCGGTGACATTCGCCGGGACGCGTATCTCCACGTCTTCGGGCAACAGCAGCGAGGCCATGCCGCCGCCATCGCGCCCGGTCAATGCTACGACAATCATTTCACGATCATGTGCGGCCTGGATCGCTTGAATAATATTCGCCGAGTTGCCACTGGTGGAAATCGCCAGCAACACGTCGCCCGGTTGGCCGAGGGCGCGGATTTGTTTGGAAAAGATTTCGTTGTAACTGTAATCGTTGGCGATCGAGGTGATCGTCGAGGAATCGGTGGTCAGGGCGATGGCCGGCAGGCTCGGGCGCTCACGCTCGAAACGGTTGAGCAGCTCGGAGGAGAAATGCTGGGCGTCGCCGGCCGAACCGCCATTGCCGCACGAAAGCATTTTGCCCTCGTTGAGCAGGGCGTTGACCATGACCTGGCTGGCTTGCTCGATGTGCGGTGCAAGTACGTCCATCGCCTGTTGCTTGGTATCGATACTGGCCTGGAAAAGCTGGCGAATTCGGGATTGCATGTCCATCTGTGTGACCTTAAGTAGCGCGGCTGTTTGGCACAAAAATGTGCAGCCCGCAAAGCAAAGAGCAAAAGTGTGCGGTAAAGATATCCGCGCCGGCCTGGGTATTGCTCAGCCGTCAAAGGCGTTGCGCAACCAGTTCAGGTCAGCGGTTCCGTGCGGGGCGCATTCTATGGCTACCACATCGAAACGGCAGGGAGAGTCGGCCCAGCGATGTTCACTGAGCAGGAAAAACTGCGCGGCGAGTATCAGCTTTTGACGCTTGCGCCCGTCGATACTCGCGAGCGCGCCACCCCATTGTGCGTGTTTTCTGTAGCGGACTTCGACGAATACTACTGTATCGCCGTCAAGCATGACCAGATCAAGCTCGCCGCGTTTACACAACCAGTTCTGCGCCAGGAGGCGCAGACCCTGTTGTTGCAAGTGTTCAAGTGCCTGGCGTTCGGCGTCCTTGCCGCTTTGAGAACGGGTCCGCTGGGGCATCAGCGCGGCGTGTCAGGCAGGCGTTGAACCTGTCCGCTGACAAACTGCGCCCATGGCATCTGACGTTCGATCCGTTGGCTCGGGCTCATGCCCAGGCTGCCGGAAAGGCCATCAATGCGAGTGTCCGGCAGCGCCTTGAGTTGGCCCAGTCGCGGTGCCAGTTGGTACGCATCGGCGCCCATCGCAAAAAGACGGCCCAGGCTGCCATTGGCTTGTGGCCATTGTGCGGCAACCTGATTGCGCAGTGGGTTGGAAGTATCGAGCAGCCACGGCGTCTCGCAGAACATCACGCCGGTCATGTCTTTGTACTGGTTGATGTCGCCACTGGCGCTGAACACGTGGGAAGTGGCATACACCGGTACATCGCCCGCGTATTGGAAGTTCAGGGTCGGCTTGATCTGCTGGGCTTGCTGTGGCGTTACGGCAAGGAAGATGAACTCGATATCGCGGCTGCGCGACGGTTGTGCAGCCACCTCGGTTCCGACCGTGCTTTGCAGGCTCTTGGCGCGACCTTCGCTTTGGCGCAGCTTGAACAAATCAGCGATCTGCTGGGCCAATGCGACAGGTTGGTCGACGTGCTCGACACCGATTATGGTGCCGCCGTGGGCTTCCCAGTCCTGGCGGAAGGCGTTGAATACGCGGTCGCCCCATTCACCTTTCGGCACCATGGCGGCGGCGCGGTGCAAGCCGTCGGCGCGGGCCCGGCGCGATACTTCGCGCGCTTCGTCTTCCGCGGCCAGGCCGAACTGGAACAGTTGAGGCGGACCCTGCTCGGTTTCGCTGTAGTTCAGGGCGAGGGTGGTAATCGGCAACTGCGCGCGGGCGCTGAGTTGCTTGACCAGCGGCTTCTCCAGCGGACCGATCACCAGTTGCACGCCGGCAGCCTGGGCCTTGCTGTAGAAGTCGTCGATGGAGGTCAGGCGCGAGGTGTCATAAAACTCGATGACCGGTGGTTTCTGTCCGGCCTGCTCCGCCTGATAGTGCGCGGCCATGAAGCCTTCGCGCAGCGCCTTGGCCACATTCGCCAGCGGGCCTTCCTGGGGCAACAGCAGGGCGATCTTGTTCAGGGGCTGACTGGCGAGTTCCTTGAGCTTGACCAAGGGCGTCGGCAAGTTCACGGCGGCTGGATGCGCAGGATTTTGCGAGCGCCAGGTATCGATCGCGGCTTGCTGCTGTTCCAGGGTACCCGCGCTCTTGATCGCCTGGACCAGGCTGATCCAGCCATCCAGGGTCGGATTGCCGGTGGCTTGCAACTGCTCGGCAGGCACGGCAGCGATCAAGGTCCAGATCGCCTCATGATTACGCGCGGCCGCTTCGCCGGTCAGCAGCGGGGCCATGGCGACACGCTCGCGAGCCGCGGCCATGATCTGGCCATCGGCCTCGTAGGCGCGCGCATGCACGGTGCCGGTGCGAATCTGTTGCTCCGGCGGCAGCTCTGCAAGGTTTTGCAGGCTTGGGTGCTGCAGTGCCGTCAAGGCTGCCTTGGGCTGGTTGCGGGTCATGGCCAGCTCCGCCGTCAAGGTACTGGCAAATACCTGGGCGGCGGGTTTCAGGCTGTCCATGGGCACTTGCGCCAGGATCTGCGCGGAACGTCCGGGGTTGTTCTGCTGAAATGCCATGTCCGCCGCGCTCAGGCGCAACAGTGCGGCTTTTTCCGGTGTCTTGGCCGAAGTCGCCTGTTCGAGCAACTGCTCGATACTGGCATCCGGGGTCCGTGGGAGTTCGCCAAGGCTTGACGAGGGCGAGCTGGCGCAAGCCGCCAACAGGGCAGCGAGGCAGAAGGCAGAGAACAGCCGCAGGCAAGCGATCATGTAAGTGTTCCTGATACCGATCAAATTAGCGTGGAATTGTACCCAAGCACTGGCCGGGGCGCGATGTTACTGGCATGAAACCGTCGATTTAGATCGTGTAAATGTTGCGGGACGTCACGGCGCGCAACAAACACGCGGGTCGAGCGCCTGTTCGGTGACGCATTTTTTTGGCGTCTACGCGTTACAATGTGGCTTTTGCCAATCATTGAGGTGTGCGCTTTGACTGCTCCGGGTCCTTTGAATTCCACTGCAGGCTCGCTTTTTGTGGTGGCGACGCCCATTGGCAATCTGGACGATATCAGTGCGCGGGCATTGAAAGTGTTGCGCGAAGCCAAATTGATTGCGGCTGAGGACACTCGGCATTCCCTGCGGTTGCTCCAGCATTTTGGGATCACCACGCCATTGGCTGCCTGCCATGAACACAACGAGCGTGAAGAGGGCAGTCGCTTTATTACGCGGTTGCTCGCCGGCGATGACGTGGCGTTGATTTCTGATGCCGGCACGCCACTTATCTCCGATCCGGGCTACCACTTGGTGCGTCAGGCGCGCGCTGCGGGAATCAAAGTAGTCCCTGTTCCAGGTGCGTGCGCGCTGATCGCCGCATTATCGGCGGCGGGCCTGCCGTCGGACCGTTTCATTTTCGAGGGGTTTCTGCCCGCCAAGGCCGTGGGGCGCCGGGCGCGGCTTGAGCTATTAAAGGAGGAGCCGCGCACGCTGATCTTCTACGAAGCCCCGCATCGCATTCTTGAGTGCCTGCAAGACATGGAACGGGTGTTCGGCGGCGAGCGTCTGGCCTTGCTGGCGCGGGAGCTGACCAAAACCTTTGAAACCCTCAAGGGCCTGCCGCTTGAGGCGCTGCGCGAATTCGTCGAGGCTGACAGCAACCAGCAGCGTGGCGAGTGCGTGGTACTGGTCGCAGGCTGGACAGCGCCGGAATCCGAAGATGCGGTGGGCAGCGAAGCCATGCGCGTCCTCGATTTGCTGCTCAAGGAAATGCCGCTCAAGCGCGCCGCTGCGCTGGCGGCGGAAATAACCGGGGTGCGCAAGAACGTGCTGTATCAGGTCGCGCTGGATAAGCAAAAGGACAAATAGTTCCGCGCCTGGACCTGCACGACGTCGGAAGGTGATGGCAATGCTGTCTTTTAATGCTTGTCCTGAGGGCGCCGTGCCGTTAACCTTCGCGGCGGAGAGTCGATTGGACAGTCGCTGCCCTCTATGAAAATTAGGGGGGGGAGGAAAGTCCGGGCTCCATAGGGCGAAGTGCCAGGTAATGCCTGGGGGGCGTGAGCCTACGGAAAGTGCCACAGAAAATAACCGCCTAAGCACTTCGGTGCCGGTAAGGGTGAAAAGGTGCGGTAAGAGCGCACCGCACGACTGGCAACAGTTCGTGGCTAGGTAAACCCCACTTGGAGCAAGACCAAATAGGGTTCCAAGGCGTGGCCCGCGCTGGAACCGGGTAGGTTGCTAAAGATGTCCAGTGATGGCCATCGTAGACGAATGACTGTTCAAGACAGAACCCGGCTTATAGATCGACTCTCCACCTTTTTCCTTCTACGCGAGTCTCGGGTAGAAAACCGGTAGTAACGCAAGAATCCCTCCCTGCCAAATCAATGGCAGACGCGTCTTCGTAATACCAAAAAAATCTTACTCTTAATAAATTACTTTAAGTTCAGGCTTTAACTCTTTGAGCTGTCTTGGCTTGTCGAGTCAAAAACATTGCCAAACTCTCGTTTCTCTTCCTTTTACGCTCCTAAATCTCCGTTCTGTAAGGCTTTTCCTTTAATCCGCGCCTTGACGGTGTGGTGGGCGCATTCCTATAGTGTGCGCAAGTGGCGGAAAGTGGCACAAAGTGGGTTTTTTGAACGTAAAACGCTAAAATTTGGAGAAACGCAGCTGTGTTTCGCGGAGCTAACGCTATCAGTCTCGATGCAAAAGGCCGTCTCGCCATGCCGAGCCGGTATCGTGACGAGCTCATTTCGCGAAGTTCCGGGCAGTTAATCATCACGATCGATGCCGTAGACCCCTGTTTGTGTGTCTACCCCCTCGATGAGTGGGAACTGATTGAAACCAAGTTGCGTGCCTTGCCTTCATTGCGTGAAGAAAACCGCCGCCTGCAACGCTTGCTGATTGGTAATGCCGTCGATCTTGAACTCGACGGCAGTGGTCGTTTCCTGGTCCCGCCGCGTTTGCGCGAATACGCCAACCTGGATAAGCGCGCGATGCTGGTAGGCCAACTGAACAAGTTCCAACTGTGGGACGAAGGTGCCTGGGATGCTGTTTCTGCAGCTGACCTGGCGGCTATTCAACAACCGGGCGCCATGCCTGACGAACTGCGTGATTTGATCCTGTGACTATTGATAGCGGCTTTAACCACATCACCGTACTGCTTGACGAAGCCGTCGAGGCTCTCGCCGTACGCGCGGATGGCTGCTATTTGGACGGGACCTTTGGCAGGGGCGGGCACAGTCGGTTGATACTCAGCCAGCTCGGGCCCGAGGGTAAACTGCTCGGGTTTGACAAAGACCCTCAAGCGATTGCCACCGGGCAAGCGCTAGCGGCCGAAGACGGCCGCTTTGTCGTTGTGCAGCGCAGCTTTGCCGAGCTGGGTGCCGAAGTGGCCGAGCGCGGCATGGCGGGCAAGGTGGCCGGGGTCCTGCTCGATCTGGGCGTGTCCTCGCCGCAGCTGGATGACCCGGAGCGCGGCTTCAGTTTCATGAACGACGGTCCGCTCGATATGCGCATGGATCCGTCGCGGGGTGTCAGTGCCGCGCAGTTCATCGCCACCGCGCCAGTGGAAGAAATCGCCCGGGTGTTCAAGGAATACGGTGAAGAGCGTTTCGCCGGTCGCATGGCGCGTGCCGTGGTCGAGCGCCGGGAAGTCCAGCCCTTTGAACGCACTGCCGACCTCGCCGAAGTGCTGAAGGTCGCCAATCCTGCGTGGGAAAAAGGTAAAAACCCGGCCACCCGGGCATTTCAAGGCCTGCGCATTCACGTCAACAACGAGCTGGGCGATCTGGAGGCCGGCCTCGAAGCCGCGCTGGAAGCCTTGGAAGTGGGCGGTCGTCTGGTGGTGATCAGCTTCCACTCCCTGGAAGACCGTATCGTCAAATTGTTCATGCGACGCCTGGTCAAGGGCGAATCCGACAACCTGCCACGTAACCTGCCGGTGCGTTTCGAGGCCTTTGCGCCGAAAATCAAAATCCATGGCAAGGCGCAGTTCGCTTCCGAAGCCGAGCTCAAGGCCAACCCACGCGCCCGTAGCGCTGTCATGCGTGTCGCGGAGAAGCTACGGTGAGCAGGCTTTTCGCCAAGCCCCTGCCGGGCGGCAGCTTCTTTATGTTGCTGTTATTCGTTGGCGTGCTGCTGTCCGCGATTGCCGTGTCCTACAGCGCCCACTGGAACCGCCAATTGCTCAATTCCCTGTACGGGGAATTGAGTGTGCGCGACAAGGCGCAGGCGGAATGGGGTCGGCTGATTCTCGAGCAAAGCACCTGGACGGCGCACAGCCGCATCGAGGTGTTGGCCACTGAACAATTGAAGATGCATATCCCGGGCGCTGCAGAAGTTCGCATGGTGGCGCCATGATGAAACTTGAAGGCGCGCTCTACCCGTGGCGTTTCCGTCTGGTGCTGGGCTTGCTGGCATTGATGGTGGGCGCGATTGTCTGGCGCATTATCGACCTGCAAGTGGTGGATCGGGACTTCCTGATCAGCCAGGGCGATGCCCGTAGCTTGCGGCATATCCCGATCCCCGCGCATCGCGGCCTGATTACCGACCGTAATGGCGAGCCCCTGGCTGTCAGTACGCCGGTAACCACCTTGTGGGCCAACCCCAAGGAACTGCAGGTCGCCAAAAACAAATGGACGGAATTGGCGACGGCGCTGGATCAGGACCCGAAAGCCTTGAAGGCGCGCCTGGAAGCCCAGGCCAGTAAAGAGTTCATCTATCTGGTGCGTGGCTTGACCCCCGAACAAGGCCAGCATGTGCTTGACCTGAAAATCCCCGGTGTCTATGGCATCGAGGAGTTTCGGCGTTTCTATCCGGCTGGCGAAACTACCGCGCATATGGTGGGTTTCACCGATATCGATGACCGCGGTCGTGAAGGGGTCGAGCTGGCCTACGATGAGTGGCTCGCTGGGGTTCCCGGCAAACGCCAGGTCATCAAGGATCGGCGCGGCAGATTGATCAAGGATGTGCAGGTCACCAAAAACGCCAAGGCTGGAAAGCCCTTGGCGTTGTCGATTGACTTGCGCCTGCAGTACCTGGCCAACCGCGAACTGCGTAACGCCATCATCGAGAACGGCGCCAAGGCTGGCAGCCTGGTGATCATGGACGTGAAGACCGGCGAGATCCTCGCCATGGTCAACCAGCCGACCTACAACCCGAACAACCGTCGTAACCTGCAACCGGCGATGATGCGCAACCGCGCCATGATCGACGTGTTCGAGCCGGGCTCGACGATGAAAGCCATCTCCATGAGCGCTGCCCTGGAAACCGGACGCTGGAAACCAGCCGACAAGGTCGAGGTGTTCCCCTATACCTTGAAGATAGGCAAATACACGATTCGTGACGTGTCTCGCGGCGAAGGTCCGGTACTGGACTTGACCGGCATCCTCATCAACTCGAGTAACGTCGGCATGAGCAAGGTCGCCTTCGATATTGGCGGCGAATCCATTTACCAGTTGGCGCAGAAAATCGGTCTGGGCCAGCCGACCGGCCTTAACTTCCCGGGCGAACGCGTCGGAAACCTGCCGAACTACCGCGATTGGCGCAAGGCCGAAACCGCGACCCTGTCCTACGGCTACGGCTTGTCCGTGACCGCCATCCAATTGGCCCACGCTTTTGCGGTGCTGGCCAACAACGGTCGGATGACGCCGCTGAGCTTGATCCATCTGGACGAGGCGCCGAAATCCGAGCAGGTCATCCCGGAAAACGTCGCCAAGACCGTGCAATCGATGTTGCAGCAAGTCATCGAAGCGCCGCGCGGTGTGTTCCGAGCCAAGGTGCCTGCGTATCACGTGGCGGGCAAGTCGGGCACCGCGCGTAAAATTTCGGTGGGCGTCAAGGGCTACGCAGAAAACTCCTACCGTTCGCTGTTCGCCGGTTTCGGTCCCATGAGCGATCCGCGTTACGCCGTTGTGGTGGTCATTGATGAGCCGAGCAAGGCCGGCTACTTCGGTGGCCTGGTTTCAGCGCCGGTGTTCAGCAAAGTGATGTCCGGCACCCTGCGCCTGATGAATATTACCCCGGATGATCTGCCGCCCACCCAGCAAGCCAACGCCGGGCCGCCCGCAGCTGTCGCAAAAACCGATGGAGGGCGCGGCTGATGTCTCTTAGCCTGAACAAGATATTCGCCCACGCTGGACGTGATCTGCTGATTCGCGAATTGAGTCTGGATAGCCGTACCGTACGCGCCGGTGATCTGTTCCTGGCCGTGCCGGGCGGCAAGTTCGACGGTCGTGCTCACATCGCCGACGCCTTGCAGCGCGGCGCGGCCGCCGTGGCCTATGAAGTGGATGGCGCGACCGTGTTGCCGATCACCGATGTGCCCTTGATTCCGGTCAAGGGCCTGGCGGCACAGCTGTCGGATATCGCCGGACGTTTTTACGGTGATCCCAGCCGCCAGCTCAACTTGATCGGCGTCACCGGCACCAATGGCAAGACCAGCGTCACTCAATTGGTGGCCCAGGCCCTTGATCTGCTGGGACAGCGCTGCGGCATCGTCGGTACACTGGGTAGCGGCTTTTATGGCGCGCTGCAAAGCGGCCTGCACACCACGCCCAATCCGATCGCGGTCCAGGCGACCCTGGCTGACCTGAAGAAGGTCGGCGCCAAGGCTGTCGCGATGGAAGTGTCGTCCCACGGCCTCGACCAGGGACGGGTGACGGCACTGGCGTTCGACGTGGCAGTGATGACTAACCTGTCCCGCGATCACCTGGACTACCACGGTTCCATGGAGGCATACGCCGCCGCCAAGGCCAAGCTGTTTGGCTGGAATGATCTGAAGTGCCGCGTGGTGAACCTGGACGATGAGTTCGGTCGCCGCTTGGCGGCTGAAAATAGCGAATCGCGCCTGATCAGCTACAGCCTGGAAGACTCCAGCGCTTACCTGTATTGCCGCGAGGCCCAATTCAATGATGAAGGCGTGCGCGCCACGCTGGTAACGCCGCAGGGCGAACATCATTTGCGCAGTACCTTGCTCGGACGTTTCAACCTGAGCAACGTGCTCGCGGCCATCGGCGCTTTGCTCGGCCTGGATTACGCCCTGGACGAAATCCTGCGCGTACTCCCCAGGCTCGAAGGCCCGGCTGGTCGTATGCAGCGCCTCGGTGGTGGCACTCAGCCGTTGGTGGTGGTCGATTACGCGCATACGCCGGATGCACTGGAAAAAGTCTTGCAGGCCCTGCGTCCTCATGCCAAGGGCAAATTGTTGTGCCTGTTCGGCTGCGGTGGCGATCGTGATCGCGGCAAGCGCCCGTTGATGGCCGAAATTGTCGAGCGACTCGCGGACGCTGTGCTGGTGACTGACGACAATCCTCGCAGCGAAGACCCGAGCCGGATCTTCGACGACATTCGCGCGGGTTTCAAAGACGCCGCTCAAGTGACCTTTGTTGCCGGTCGCGGCGCGGCTATCGCTCAAGTGATCGCCAGCGCCGCTGTCGATGATGTGGTGGTGCTGGCGGGCAAGGGCCACGAGGACTACCAGGAAATCAACGGCGAACGTCATGCTTTCTCCGATCTGGTGGAGGCCGACCACGCCTTGACCGCGTGGGAGGCCGCCCATGCTTAAAGCCATGAAGTTCAGCGAATTGACTCAAGCGCTGTCGGCCCGCCTGTTGTCCAGCGATTGCGCCTTTGAGGGCGTCAGCATCGACAGCCGTGCGATCAAACCGGGGCAACTGTTCGTTGCCCTGGCCGGGCCACGTTTCGACGGTCACGACTATTTGAATGACGTCGCCGCAAAAGGCGCGGTCGGTGCCCTGGTGCAGCGCGAGGTCGCTGACTCGGCATTGCCGCAATTGCTCGTGGCCGATACCCGCCTGGCCCTGGGCCAACTGGGCGCCCTGAACCGTGACGCCTTCACCCAGCCGGTTGCCGCGATCACCGGCTCCAGCGGCAAAACCACGGTCAAGGAGTTGCTGGCGGGTATCCTGCGTACGCGCGGACCGGTACTCGCCACCCGTGGCAATCTGAACAATGACTTTGGCGCACCGTTGACCCTGCTGGAGCTGGCCCCGGAACATACGGCGGCGGTGATCGAGCTGGGCGCCTCGCGCATCGGTGAAATTGCCTACACCGTAGCCATGACCCGGCCGCACGTCGCTATTATCAGTAACGCTGGCACCGCCCATGTTGGCGAGTTTGGCGGGCCTGAGAAGATCGTCGAGGCCAAGGGCGAAATTCTTGAAGGGCTCGACGCTTGCGGCACCGCCATCCTCAATCTTGACGACAAAGCCTTTGAAACCTGGCGTGCGCGTGCTGCCGGCCGCAAGGTGTCGAGTTTCTCGGTGGACAACGCCGCCGCCGATTTCCATGCCTCGAATATCAGTGTCGACGCCCGCGGCTGCCCATCCTTTACCTTGCATTCCCCGCAAGGCGAGGAACATGTGCAATTGAACCTGCTGGGCAACCACAACGTCGCCAACGCCCTGGCTGCCGCTGCCGCTGCTCAAGTCCTGGGCGTGTCGCTGTTCGGTATCGCCACCGGTCTTGGCGCGGTGCAGCCAGTCAAGGGGCGCACCGTAGCGCAGCTGTCATCCAATGGCATGCGCGTTATCGACGACACCTACAACGCCAACCAGTCCTCGATCTGCGCCGCCATCGACCTGCTCAATGGTTTTGCGGGGCGCAAGGTGCTGGTCCTTGGCGATATCGCCGAACTGGGTGATTGGGCTGAACAGGCTCACCGTGAAGTCGGTGCCTATGCGACCGGCAAGGTCGACGCCCTTTACGCCGTCGGCCCGAACATGTTCCACGCCGTAAAAGCCTTCGGTGCCGGCGCGCAGCACTTTGCCAGCCAGGCCGAACTGATCCAGGCCCTGCTTGGGGCCGAACAAGAACAACACACCACTATTTTGATCAAGGGATCGCGCAGCGCGGTGATGGAAAACGTCGTCGTGGCCTTGTGTGGCTCAAGTACGGAGAAACATTAATGCTGCTGCTGCTGGCTGAGTATCTGCAACAGTTCCACAAAGGCTTCGCGGTCTTTCAGTACCTGACCCTGCGCGGGATTCTGGGTGTGCTGACCGCGCTGTGTTTGTCGCTGTTCCTGGGGCCATGGATGATCCGCACCCTGCAGAGCCTGCAGATTGGTCAGTCGGTGCGCAACGATGGCCCACAGTCGCACCTGTCAAAGTCCGGTACCCCGACCATGGGCGGTGCGTTGATCCTGTCGTCCATCGGTATCAGTACCTTGCTCTGGGCCGATCTGGCTAACCGCTACGTCTGGGTGGTGCTGCTGGTGACCTTGCTGTTCGGTGCCATCGGCTGGGTAGATGACTATCGCAAGGTGATCGAGAAGAATTCCAAGGGGCTGCCAAGCCGCTGGAAGTATTTCTGGCAATCGGTATTCGGCCTGGGCGCGGCGATCTTCCTTTATATGACGGCCCCGAGCGCGGTGGAAACCACCCTGATCCTGCCGATGCTCAAGGACGCCAGCATCCCGTTGGGCGTTGGCTTTGTGGTGCTGACCTACTTCGTGATCGTCGGCTCCAGCAACGCCGTCAACCTGACCGATGGCCTCGATGGCCTGGCCATTATGCCGACCGTGATGGTCGGTGGCGCCCTGGGCATTTTCTGCTACCTGTCGGGTAACGTGAAGTTCGCCGAATACCTGTTGATTCCGTATGTGCCGGGGGCGGGCGAGTTGATCGTGTTCTGCGGCGCATTGATCGGCGCGGGCCTTGGTTTCCTGTGGTTCAACACCTATCCGGCGCAGGTGTTCATGGGGGACGTAGGCGCACTGGCGCTGGGCGCGGCCCTTGGCACGATCGCGGTGATCGTGCGCCAGGAAATTGTGCTGTTCATCATGGGCGGTGTGTTCGTGATGGAAACCCTGTCGGTGGTGATCCAGGTAGCCTCCTTCAAATTGACCGGGCGCCGCGTGTTCCGCATGGCGCCGATTCATCACCACTTTGAACTCAAGGGCTGGCCTGAGCCGCGTGTGATCGTCCGTTTCTGGATCATCACCGTGATTCTCGTACTGGTCGGCCTTGCCACCCTGAAGCTGAGGTAGAAACGCGTGTCCCTGATCGCTTCTGACCACTTCCGCATCGTTGTCGGCCTCGGCAAGAGCGGCATGTCCCTGGTTCGCTTCCTGGCGAACCGGGGCACGTCGTTTGCCGTCGCCGATACGCGGGAAAATCCACCGGAGCTGGTCACGCTGCGCCGTGACTACCCGCACGTGGAAGTGCGTTGTGGCGAGCTGGATGTCGAGTTTTTGTGCCGCGCCGACGAGCTTTACGTGAGCCCCGGCCTGGCATTGGCGACGCCCGCCCTGCAAGCGGCGGCGGCCCGAGGCGTGAAGCTGTCCGGCGATATCGAGTTGTTTGCGCGTAACGCCAAGGCGCCCATCGTCGCCATCAGTGGCTCCAATGCCAAAAGTACCGTGACGACCCTGGTCGGCGACATGGCAATCGCGGCCGGTAAACGCGTTGCGGTGGGCGGCAACCTCGGCACGCCGGCGCTGGACCTGCTCAGCGACGACGTCGAGTTGTACGTGATGGAGCTGTCGAGCTTCCAGCTGGAAACCACTGATCACCTGAATGCTGAAGTGGCGACCGTGTTGAATGTCAGCGAAGACCATATGGACCGCTACAGCGGCCTGCCGGCGTATCACCTGGCCAAGCACCGGATCTTTCGCGGCGCACGCCAGGTGGTGGTCAATCGTCAGGATGCCCTGAGCCGTCCGCTGATGGGTGAAGGCCTGCCGTGCTGGACGTTTGGCTTGAGCAAACCCGATTTCAAGGCCTTTGGCATTCGTGAAGAAGGCGGCGAGAAATACCTGGCCTTCGAATTCCAGAACCTGATGCCTGTGCGCGAACTGAAAATCCGTGGCGCCCACAACCAGTCCAATGCCTTGGCGGCGCTGGCGCTGGGTCACGCGGTGGGGTTGCCGTTTGACGCGATGCTCTCGAGCCTGCGCACCTTTGGCGGCCTGGAGCACCGCTGCCAATGGGTGCGTGACCTGGATGGCGTGAGTTATTACAACGATTCCAAGGCGACCAACGTCGGCGCGGCATTGGCGGCGATCGAAGGGCTCGGCGCTGACATCGACGGTAAGCTGGTGTTGATTGCCGGCGGTGACGGCAAGGGCGCCGACTTCAAGGACCTTAAAGGTCCGGTGGCCGAGCATTGCCGCGCCGTGGTGCTGATGGGGCGCGATTGCGACCTGATCGCCGCCGCGCTTGGCGATGCGGTTGAGCAGGTGCGCGCGCGGTCCCTGGATGACGCCATCGCCCAATGCCGTGCTTTGGCCCGGCCGGGTGATGCGGTGCTGTTGTCCCCGGCCTGCGCCAGTTTCGACATGTTCAAGAATTATGAAGAGCGCGGTCAGTTGTTCGCTCGCGCCGTGGAGGACCTGGCATGAGCCTCGACCTCAAAAATATCATCAAGCCCTATCCATCGCCGATCATTACCGGGCGTGGTATCGACCTCGACTTTCCGATGCTCGCCGGCTGCCTGGCATTGCTGGGCCTGGGCCTGGTGATGATCACCTCGGCGTCCTCGGAAGTGGCCGCCGTGCAATCGGGCAACACCCTGTACCACATGATCCGCCACCTGATTTACCTGGTGATCGGCCTCGGCACCTGCATTGTCACGATGATGGTGCCTATCGCCACCTGGCAGCGCCTGGGCTGGCTGATGCTGCTGGGGGCGTTCGGCCTGCTGGTGATGGTGATCATTCCCGGCATCGGCCGTGAAGTGAATGGCTCGATGCGCTGGATCGGCTTTGGCGCCTTTAACGTTCAGCCGTCGGAAATCGCCAAGGTCTTCGTGGTGATCTACCTGGCGGGCTACCTGGTACGTCGCCAGAAAGAGGTGCGGGAAAGCTGGATGGGGTTCTTCAAGCCCTTCATCGTGCTGTTGCCCATGGCCGGCCTGTTGCTGATGGAACCGGACTTTGGTGCCACCGTCGTGATGATGGGCGCTGCGGCGGCGATGCTGTTCCTGGGCGGCGTGGGCTTGTTCCGCTTTGCCTTGATGGTCGGCCTGGCGGTCGCCGCGGTGACGATACTGGTGCAGGCGCAACCCTACCGGATGGCGCGACTGATCACCTTTACCGATCCGTGGGCCGACCAGTTCGGTTCCGGTTACCAGTTGACCCAGGCCTTGATCGCTTTCGGGCGCGGTGAGTGGCTGGGTGTCGGCTTGGGTAACAGCGTGCAGAAACAGTTCTACCTGCCGGAAGCCCACACCGACTTTGTGTTCTCGGTACTCGCCGAAGAGCTGGGTGTGGTCGGTTCCCTCGTCACTGTCGGGTTGTTCGTGTTCGTGTGCGTGCGCGCCATGTACATCGGCCTGTGGGCCGAAAAGGCCAAGCAATTCTTCGCCGCTTACGTGGCGTACGGGCTGGCGTTCCTGTGGATCGGCCAGTTCCTGATCAACATCGGTGTAAACGTCGGCCTGCTGCCGACCAAGGGCCTGACCTTGCCATTCCTCAGTTATGGCGGCAGTTCCCTGGTGATTTGCTGCGCCTGTCTTGGCTTGTTGCTGCGTATCGAATGGGAGAGTCGCACCCACCTGGGCAGTGAAGAGATGGAATTCAGCGAAAGTGACTTTGCCGAGGAGCCGACCCATGGGCGCTAACGTGCTGATCATGGCCGGCGGCACCGGCGGTCACGTGTTCCCGGCGCTGGCGTGTGCCCGCGAGTTCCAGGCCCGTGGCTACAGCGTGCATTGGCTGGGCACGCCGCGCGGGATTGAAAATGAACTGGTGCCGAATGCCGGTTTGCCGCTGCATTTGATCAACGTCAGTGGTCTGCGCGGCAAGAGCAAACTGTCCCTGCTCAAGGCGCCATTCGTATTGCTCAACGCGGTCTGGCAGGCGCGCAAAGTGATCCGTGAGCTGAAGCCGGTTTGCGTACTGGGCTTTGGCGGCTACGTGACCGGTCCTGGGGGCGTTGCGGCGCGTTTGGCCGGCGTGCCGGTGATCGTGCACGAGCAAAACGCCGTTGCCGGGACCGCCAACCGCTTGTTGGCGCCATTGGCCGCACGGGTTTGCGAGGCTTTCCCGAACACCTTTGCTGCCATGGACAAGCGCCGTACCACCGGGAATCCGGTGCGTACCGAGTTGTTCATGGATATTGCCCGCCAGGCCCTGACCGGGCGTAGGGCGCATCTGCTGATCCTGGGCGGCAGCCTGGGCGCCGAGCCGCTGAACAAATTGCTGCCTGAAGCCGTGTCGCAACTGCCCTTGGAACTGCGTCCCGAAATCTTCCATCAGGCCGGCAAGAATCACGATGAAGTCACCGCCGGGCGCTATCGCGATGCCGGGGTCGAGGCGAACGTACAGCCTTTCATCAACGACATGGCCCACGCCTATGGCTGGGCCGACCTGGTGGTCTGTCGCGCAGGTGCGTTGACCGTCAGTGAATTGGCTGCAGCCGGTCTGCCGTCCTTGCTGGTGCCTTTGCCCCATGCCATCGACGATCACCAGACCCGCAACGCCGAATATTTGGCCGGGGAGGGCGCTGCCTTCCTGCTGCCGCAAAGAACGACTGGCGCCGCCGATTTGGCCGCACGCCTGACCGAGGTTTTGATGCAACCGGAACGACTCAATAACATGGCGAGCACCGCAAGCCGCCTGGCCAAACCTGATGCCACCCGTACCGTGGTCGATATCTGCCTGGAGGTGGCCCATGGTTGAGAATCAAAAAGCCATGCCGCAACCGGAAATGCGCCGCATCCGTCGCATCCACTTCGTCGGGATCGGCGGTGTGGGCATGTGCGGGATCGCCGAGGTATTGCTGAACCTGGGTTATCAGGTTTCCGGTTCCGACCTGAAAACCTCGCCGGTCACCGAGCGGCTGGAGTCTTTCGGTGCGCAGATATTTATCGGCCACCGCGCCGAGAACGCCGCGCAAGCCGATGTACTGGTGGTTTCCAGTGCAGTGAACACCTCCAACCCGGAAGTCGCGACTGCGCTCGAGCGCCGCATTCCTGTGGTGCCGCGTGCCGAGATGCTCGCCGAACTGATGCGCTACCGCCACGGCATCGCTGTTGCGGGCACCCACGGCAAGACCACCACCACCAGCCTGATCGCCTCGGTGTTTGCCGCGGGCGGCCTGGACCCGACGTTCGTGATCGGTGGCCGGCTGAATGCAGCAGGCACCAATGCACAGTTGGGTTCAAGTCGTTACCTGATCGCCGAAGCCGATGAAAGCGATGCCAGCTTCCTGCACTTGCAGCCGCTGGTGGCCGTAGTGACCAACATCGACGCCGACCACATGGCGACCTATGACGGCGACTTCAACAAGTTGAAGAAAACCTTCGTCGAGTTCCTGCACAACCTGCCGTTCTACGGTTTGGCGGTGGTGTGCCTGGACGATCCGGTCGTGCGTGAAATCCTGCCCCAGGTCAAGCGTCCGACCGTGACCTACGGCTTCAGCGAAGACGCCGACGTGCGTGCGATCAATGTGCGCCAGAAAGGCATGCAGACGTTCTTCACCGTGTTGCGCCCTGACCGCGAGCCGCTGGATGTATCGGTGAACATGCCCGGTAACCACAACGTGCTCAACTCCCTGGCGACTATCTGCATCGCTACCGATGAAGGCGTCAGCGATGAAGCCATCGTCGAAGGCTTGTCGGGGTTTGCCGGTGTCGGCCGGCGCTTCCAGGTCTACGGTCAGTTGCCGGTGGAAGGCGGCGACGTGATGCTGGTCGACGATTATGGTCACCACCCGACTGAAGTGGCCGCGGTGATCAAGGCCGTGCGCGGCGGCTGGCCGGAGCGTCGCCTGGTGATGGTCTACCAGCCGCACCGCTACAGCCGCACCCGCGACCTGTACGACGACTTCGTGAATGTATTGGCTGACGCCAACGTCTTGTTGCTGATGGAAGTCTATCCGGCCGGTGAAGAACCGATCCCCGGTGCCGACAGCCGCAAACTGTGCAACAGCATCCGCCAGCGCGGTCAGTTGGACCCGATCTACATCGAACGCGGTGTCGACCTCGCACCGCTGGTCAAGCCGCTGCTGCGCGCTGGCGACATCCTGCTGTGCCAGGGCGCCGGTGATATCGGCGGCCTTGCACCGAAACTGCTGGCAAGCCCGCTGTTCGCCGCTGCGCAGGGGAAGTCGAAATGAGCACTGACTACGGCTCCCTGTTTTCCACCGTCCAGCCCGCCGACTTCGGCAGGGTCGCGGTGTTGTTCGGCGGCAAGAGCGCCGAGCGCGAAGTGTCGTTGAAATCCGGCAATGCCGTGCTTGAAGCGTTGCAAAGTGCCGGCGTGAACGCTTTCGGCATCGACGTGGGCGATGATTTCCTGGCGCGCCTGCAGGCCGAGAAAATCGATCGTGCGTTCATTATCCTGCATGGCCGTGGCGGTGAAGACGGCAGCATGCAGGGTCTGCTGGAGTGCGCAGGCATTCCTTACACCGGCAGCGGTATTCTCGCGTCGGCCCTGGCGATGGACAAGTTGCGCACCAAGCAGGTGTGGCACAGCCTGGGCATTCCGACCCCGCGTCACAGCGTTCTGCGCAGTGAAGACGATTGTATTTGCGCCGCCGAGGAACTGGGCCTGCCTTTGATCGTCAAACCTGCCCATGAAGGCTCCAGTATCGGCATGGCTAAAGTGAACTCGGCCGCCGAATTGATCGACGCATGGAAAGCGGCAAGTACCTACGATTCGCAAGTGTTGGTGGAACAGTGGATCTCCGGTCCCGAGTTCACCATCGCGACGCTTCGTGACCAGGTATTGCCGCCTATCGCGCTGGGCACACCCCATTCCTTTTACGACTACGACGCCAAGTACCTGGCTTCCGATACTCAGTACCGGATCCCGTGCGGCCTTGACGCAACCAAAGAGCAGGAATTGATGGACCTTACGGCGAAAGCCTGTGAGGCGCTGGGTATCGCCGGTTGGGCGCGGGCAGACGTGATGCAGGATGACCAAGGGAATTTCTGGTTCCTGGAAGTCAACACCGCACCGGGCATGACCGATCACAGCCTGGTACCCATGGCTGCACGCGCGGCCGGACTGGATTTCCAGCAGTTGGTGCTGGCCATTCTGGCGGCAAGCATTGAGGCGCGGGGTTAACACCATGCAAGGCGCATCGCTTCGTCATCAGCCACCCGCACCCGGCCGCAAGCCGGTACCGCGTGGTGCCAGCCGAATGGTGGCCAAGGAGCCGATGTCGGCGCGCCTGCCGAAAGCCAATTTTGCTTTTCTCAAGGCCTTGTTCTGGCCGGTGCTGTTGGTGGCGCTGGGCTTTGGCACTTATGAAGGGGCCCAGCGTCTGCTGCCTTACGCCGACCGCCCGATCACCAAGATCAGCGTGCAGGGCGACTTGAGCTACATCAGCCAGCAAGCCGTGCAGCAGCGCATCGCCCCTTTTGTGGCGGCCAGCTTCTTTACCGTCGACCTGGCCGGGATGCGTTCGGAATTGGAACAGATGCCGTGGATCGCCCATGCCGAAGTACGTCGGGTGTGGCCGGACCAGGTGACCATCCGCCTGGAAGAACAACTGCCCGTGGCCCGTTGGGGTGACGAAGCGCTGTTGAACAACCAGGGTCAGGCGTTCACCCCGCGTGAACTGGCCAACTACGAGCATTTGCCGCAGTTGTTCGGGCCACAACGGGCGCAGCAGCAAGTGATGCAGCAGTATCAGGACTTGAGCCAGATGCTGCGGCCACTGGGTTTCTCCATCGCGCGACTGGAATTGCGTGAACGGGGCAGCTGGTTTTTGACCACCGGGGCCGGCAGTTCCGGCCCGGGCATCGAGTTGTTGCTGGGACGCGACCGCTTGGTGGAGAAGATGCGCCGCTTTATCGCCATCTATGACAAAACCTTGAAAGAACAGATTACGAACATTGCGAGCATCGACCTGCGTTACGCCAACGGCCTGGCCGTTGGCTGGCGGGAACCGGCTGCGCCCACGGCGGCGCAACCCGCTGTCGCGAAGAATTAAGAAGAGGCAGGACCCATGGCAAACGTGCAAAGCGGCAAAATGATCGTCGGTCTCGATATCGGCACCTCCAAGGTGGTGGCGCTGGTAGGCGAGGTCGCGGACGACGGCACGCTGGAAATCGTCGGAATCGGCACGCATCCGTCCCGGGGCCTGAAGAAGGGCGTGGTGGTCAATATTGAATCCACCGTGCAATCGATCCAGCGCGCCATCGAAGAAGCGCAACTGATGGCCGGCTGCCGGATCCACTCGGCGTTTGTCGGCGTGGCGGGCAATCACATCCGCAGCCTGAACTCCCACGGCATCGTCGCGATTCGCGACCGTGAAGTCAGCTCGGCAGACCTGGAACGTGTACTCGACGCCGCCCAGGCCGTGGCCATCCCGGCTGACCAGCGGGTGCTGCACACCCTGCCGCAGGACTACGTGATCGACAACCAGGAAGGCGTTCGCGAGCCTTTGGGCATGTCCGGCGTACGTCTGGAAGCCAAGGTTCACGTGGTGACCTGCGCGGTCAATGCGGCACAGAACATTGAAAAGTGCGTGCGTCGCTGCGGCCTGGAAATCGACGACATCATCCTCGAGCAACTGGCTTCGGCCTACTCGGTACTGACCGACGACGAAAAAGAACTGGGCGTGTGCCTGGTGGACATCGGCGGCGGCACCACCGACATCGCGATCTTTACCGAAGGTGCGATCCGGCACACCGCGGTGATCCCGATTGCCGGCGACCAGGTCACCAACGACATCGCGATGGCGCTGCGTACACCGACCCAGTACGCCGAAGAAATCAAGATCCGTTACGCCTGCGCCCTGGCCAAGCTGGCCGGCGCCGGTGAAACCATCAAGGTGCCCAGCGTGGGCGACCGCCCACCGCGCGAACTGTCGCGCCAGGCCTTGGCCGAAGTGGTCGAGCCGCGCTACGACGAACTGTTCACCCTGATCCAGGCGGAACTGCGTCGCAGCGGTTATGAAGATTTGATCCCGGCCGGCATCGTGCTGACCGGTGGCACCTCGAAAATGGAAGGCGCGGTCGAACTGGCCGAGGAAATCTTCCATATGCCGGTGCGCCTGGGCGTGCCCCATGGCGTGAAAGGCCTGGGCGACGTGGTGCGCAACCCGATTTATTCCACCGGTGTGGGCTTGCTGTTGTACGGCCTGCAAAAGCAGACCGACGGCATTTCCCTGTCGGGCATTGGCAGCCGCGAAAGCTATAGCAGTGACGAAGCCAAAGCGCCGTTGCTGGAGCGCCTGCAAGCCTGGGTGAAAGGCAACTTCTAACGAAGTTAGCTGCAAGTTGCAGGCTACAAGTTTCAAGAAGTATGGGTTTCAAACCTGCGGCTTGTAGCTTGCAACTTGAAGCTTCTACAGCACCAAAAGCAGCATGAAATACGTTGTAAGCAGTAGGCGAAAAAACTAGAGAAATGAAAGGAGAGGGAAAATGTTCGAACTCGTAGACAACATCCCCGCCAGCCCGGTCATCAAAGTGATCGGCGTCGGCGGTGGCGGTGGCAACGCTGTCAACCATATGGTCAAGAGCAACATTGAAGGCGTTGAATTCATCTGCGCCAACACTGATGCCCAGGCCCTCAAAAGCATCGGTGCACGCACCATCCTGCAATTGGGCACAGCGGTGACCAAGGGCCTGGGTGCTGGCGCCAATCCGGAGGTCGGCCGTCAAGCCGCGCTGGAAGACCGCGAGCGCATCGCGGAAGTACTGCAGGGCACCAACATGGTGTTCATCACCACCGGCATGGGCGGTGGCACCGGTACCGGTGCTGCGCCGATCATTGCCGAAGTGGCCAAGGAAATGGGGATCCTCACCGTCGCGGTGGTGACCCGTCCGTTCCCGTTCGAAGGCCGCAAGCGCATGCAGATCGCCGATGAAGGCATCCGTCTGCTGTCCGAAAGCGTCGACTCGTTGATCACCATCCCCAACGAGAAGCTGCTGACCATCCTCGGCAAGGACGCCAGCCTGCTGTCGGCTTTCGCCAAGGCTGACGATGTACTGGCCGGTGCCGTTCGCGGTATCTCCGACATCATCAAGCGTCCGGGCATGATCAACGTCGACTTTGCCGACGTCCGTACCGTGATGAGCGAAATGGGCATGGCGATGATGGGCACTGGCTGCGCCAGCGGTCCGAACCGTGCACGTGAAGCCACTGAAGCGGCGATCCGCAACCCGTTGCTGGAAGACGTGAACTTGCAAGGTGCACGCGGCATTCTGGTGAACATCACCGCCGGTCCGGACCTGTCCCTGGGTGAGTACTCCGACGTGGGTAGCATCATCGAGGCGTTCGCTTCCGAGCACGCGATGGTCAAGGTCGGTACCGTTATCGATCCGGACATGCGCGACGAGCTGCACGTGACGGTGGTTGCCACTGGCCTGGGCGCAAAAATCGAGAAGCCTGTGAAGGTCATCGACAATACCGTCCACACCAGCCAGGCCACGGCTGCCGCTCCAGCGCCTGCTCGCCAGGAACTGCCGTCGGTGAACTATCGTGACCTGGATCGTCCGACCGTGATGCGCAATCAGGCTCAGGCCGGTGCTGCGGCATCCCGTAGCCCGAATCCGCAAGATGATCTGGATTATCTGGACATCCCGGCATTCTTGCGTCGTCAGGCCGATTAATGGAATGTATCAGGGCTATGAAGGTGATTGGTGTTCAGCAAAGGTCTGGTCTGCTATTATCGCCAGCCTTTGTTGATACCAGTTCGCAATTTGCGCTGAAGCGGTCCAAGCCATGATTAAACAACGCACCCTGAAGAATATTATCCGTGCCACAGGTGTAGGTCTGCACTCCGGGGAGAAGGTATACCTGACCCTCAAACCCGCACCTGTCGACACCGGCATTGTGTTTGTTCGTGCCGACCTGGACCCTGTGGTGCAGATTCCTGCTCGCGCGGAAAACGTTGGCGAAACCACTATGTCGACCACATTGGTCAACGGTGACGTCAAAGTGGACACGGTGGAGCACTTGCTCTCGGCCATGGCCGGTTTGGGCATCGATAACGCCTACGTCGAGCTCTCCGCGTCCGAAGTCCCAATCATGGATGGCAGCGCCGGACCCTTCGTATTCTTGATTCAATCTGCCGGCCTGGAAGAACAGGACGCAGCCAAGAAGTTCATTCGCATTCTGCGGGAAGTGACAGTGGAGGACGGCGACAAGCGCGCCACCTTCGTCCCGTTCGAAGGCTTTAAAGTGAGCTTTGAGATCGATTTCGATCACCCGGTATTCCGTGACCGCACACAAAGTGCAAGCGTGGATTTTTCCAGCACTTCGTTCGTAAAAGAAGTCAGCCGCGCCCGTACCTTTGGTTTCATGAGTGATATCGAGTACCTGCGCAAGCACAACCTCGCACTCGGCGGCAGCGTTGAAAACGCCATTGTGGTCGACGCGGATGGTGTACTGAACGAAGACGGCCTTCGCTATGAAGACGAATTCGTGAAGCACAAGATCCTCGATGCAATCGGTGACCTCTACCTGCTGGGCAATAGCCTGATAGGCGAGTTCAAAGGCTTCAAGTCGGGCCATGCACTGAACAACCAGCTCCTGCGCAAGTTGATTGAGCAGAAAGACGCTTGGGAAGTCGTGACCTTCGAAGATGCCAGCACCGCACCGATCTCTTACATGCGTCCCGTTGCGGCGGTGTAAGTAACAACTCTCTTTCTTTAGTTTTTAAAGGCTGCCTTCGGGTGGCCTTTTTTTCGTTCCGGATAAACCCTTATCCGGGGGCCCTGGCGTCAACGGTGCAGTTGCGCCCGGCATTTTTCGCTGCATACAACGCCTGGTCGGCACTGAGCAGCAGTTGCTCCAGGGAGGGCGGCCCCTGCTTGTCCCAGGTGCTCAGGCCAATACTCACGGTAATCGGTCCGTCGCTTCCCGACACCCAGGGCAGGTTTTCGACGCGGTCGCGGATATGCTCGGCGATCACTCGGGCGCCCTTGGCGTCGGTATGCGGCAGGATCACCGCAAATTCTTCTCCCCCATAACGCGCCGCCAGATCGGCGGGACGGCGGATGTGATTGCCGATCACCCGCGCCACGTTGCGCAACGCGTCGTCACCGGCCTGATGGCCATGGCGGTCGTTGAAGGTCTTGAAGTGGTCAACGTCGATCATCAACAGCGCCAAGGGTTCGCTGGAGCGTTGGGCGCGGTCCCATTCCAGGCGCAGCCGCTGGTCCAGGATGCGGCGGTTGGCCAGGCCGGTGAGGGCGTCGGTGGCTGCCAGTTCTGACAGGACCTGCTCGGCGCGGTAGCGCCGCCGCAGCTCCAGGCGCAACATCCAAGTCAGCCATAAAAGGCCGATACACAGCACACCGGTGGCACCAGCGGTGAGCCACGCCGCGCGCCTCCACGCCGCGAACACGTCGTCGTTGGACAAGGCCACCACCACGATCAAGGGCAATTGTCCGACATTGGTAAAGGTAAAGAGCCGCAACGTGTCGCTGGTCGCGGAGACCGCCCTGAAGCTGCCACTGCCTTCTTGCAACATGCGTTTGAAGTTGGGGCGGGAACTCAGGTCTTTATCGATCATGTTGCTTTCCAGCAATGGTTGCTGGGCCAGCAAAATGCCTTGGTTGTTCAGCAGGTTGATGGTATTGCCGCTACCGATGGTCAGGCTGCTGAACAACTGGTCGAAATACGCCAGGCGCATGCTCGCCACGGCAACGCCGGCAAACTCGCCATTGGGCCCGGTCACCCGGCGGCTGAATGCAATACGCCACACTTGATCGCATTCGCAGTGGATCTTGAACGGGCGACTGATGAACAGTCCCGCTTCGGGGTTTTTCAGGTGGGTCTGGAAGTAATCACGGTCGACGAAATTGCGCGGCGTGGGCGTCAGCGTAGAAGAGTCGGCTATCACCTGGCCGGCGTTGTCGAGCAGCAGGACTTCCCCCTTGTAGGGGGCCGCGATGGACTGATCGAATTGCAGTTGGTGCCGAATCTCGGCCGGCACTTGCGACAAATCGTGGCTCGCCGCTGTAATCAGCCCTTGCAGCGCCAAGTCATACAGCTCGACGTTACGCAGCACATCTGCATTGATCAGTTGGGTGATGTTGTTGGTGGAACGCTGAGCGGTCTGTAACGTGCTGGCATGCTCGCGGATCAGCAGCACGGCGATGATGATCATGATCAACGCGACAGTGAGGCCACTGCCCAGAATCAACAATAGCTCCGGGCGTGCAGGCAAGTTTTGGGCGCGGCGTTGACTCATCGGACTGACTTCAGCGGTAACAATGATGGCAGTTTAGTTCGGCGCGTTGAAAATTAAGTCATTGGCGAAAAAGAAAATTCATCTTCAGAACCTCAATATCAAACCGGCAAAACAATCCCAAACGTATTCCCACCCTCTTCACTTCGCACAAACACATCCCCCCCGTGCATCAACGCAATGGCCTTGACAATGGCCAACCCCAATCCATGATTAGCCCCACTGTTACTGCGAGAAGCATCCACCCGATAAAACCGCTCAAACAACCGCGGCAGATGTTCGCTGGCAATCGGTTCTCCAGGATTGGTCACCCCGATCGCGACCTGACGTTCCTGCACCTCGATCGACACCTCGATAACCTGCCCCGGCGCTGTATGCTGCACAGCATTACTCAGCAAGTTGATCAGCGCCCGGCGCAAGTGCGCTTTTTCAATCCGCACCTGGGCATCTCCCGTCACCTGTACCCGAACTTGCGCGTCTTCAAGAATGAAATCCAGATAATCGAGAGTGGTCGCCACCTCGTCAGCCAACGAGCTGTCAATCAGTTTGGTCGCCTTGCTGCCTTGGTCGGCGCTGGCCAGGAACAACATGTCATTGATGATTGACCGCAGCCGCTCCAGCTCTTCCAGATTCGATTGCAGGACTTCGAAATAATGCTCCGCCGAGCGACCACGGGTCAGCGCCACTTGTGTCTGGCCAATCAGGTTAGTCAGCGGTGAGCGTAATTCGTGGGCGACATCGGCGTTGAACGATTCCAGGCGCGAGTAGGCCAGTTCCACCCGGCCCAGGGTAGAGTTGAAGGCATTGACGAATTGCTTGAGTTCCGGCGGCAGCGGCGACAGGTGCAGGCGTCCGGAGAGTTTCGGGGGCGCCAGCTTCTGTGCTTCATCCGAGAGTTTGATCAGCGGCTTGAGGCCGATTCGTGCGACCCAGAAGCCCAGCACTGACGCGAGCGCCACGCCGACAAACGCCAGGCTGATCAAGGCCACCAGCAACCGCTGTTGGGTGTGGCGAAAATTCTCGGTGTCAATGGCTATCATGAAGCGTAGTGGCGGACGCTGGTCCTTGGCCGGGAACTGGCTGACCAGCACTTTGAACGGGTGAGTGTAGCCCGGCAGATGCAAATCGCGCTTGCCGGTCGGACCTTCGGCGACCTTGCGAATCCGCGCATCCGGGGCACCGTATTCATAGGCCGGATCGCTGCTTACTACCCAAAAGCGGATGCGCTTGTCTTCCTCGCCCAGCAACTTGAGTTTCCCAGTCATTTTCACCCAGTGCTCGGGTGTGCCGAAACGCGTGATCGAGGACTCCAATACGCTGTAGCGAGCGTCCAGTTCGGCACCTGGCAGCAGCCCGAGGCCACGGTCCACTTGCTGATACAACGCGCCGCCGATCAGCAGGAAGATCACCAGGGCCACCAGGGTAAACATGCCGCTCAGGCGCAAGGCGATGGAGTTAGTCGACACTGCGGTTCTCCAGCACATAGCCCATGCCGCGAATTGTGTGCAGAAGCTTGTGTTCGAATGGCCCATCGAGCTTGGCCCGCAGGCGTTTGATCGCCACTTCGACAACATTGGCGTCGCTGTCGAAGTTGATGTCCCAGACCATTTCTGCAATGGCCGTCTTGGACAGGATTTCGCCTTGGCGCCGCGCCAGGACACTGAGCAGCGAGAACTCCTTGGCGGTCAGATCCAGACGAACCCCGCCACGGCTGGCCTTGCGGCTGATCAGGTCGATCCACAGGTCGGCGACACTGACTTGCACCGGTTCGTGGCCGCCGCTACGCCGTGTCAGGGCTTGTAGGCGTGCCACCAGTTCGAGGAAGGAAAAGGGCTTGCCCAGGTAGTCATCGGCGCCTTCGCGCAGGCCGCGAATGCGGTCCTCCACGCGTTCTCTGGCGGTGAGCATGATCACCGGCGTCTGCTTGCGCGCCCGCAGTGCCCGCAATACGCCGAAGCCATCCAGGCCAGGCAGCATCACATCCAATACGATCACCGCGTGATCGTTCTCCAACGCCATGTGCAACCCCTCGACACCGTCACGCGCCACGTCGACGGTATAGCCTTGTTCGGTCAGGCCGCGATGCAGGTAATCAGCGGTTTTTTCTTCGTCTTCAATAATCAGTACGCGCATGACCCAGCCTCAATGTGTGGTCGCCAACCCAAGAGCCGGTTTGGGGCTGTGGAAAAGTTTCTCAAGGTACAAGTATATGACTGGCGTGGTGAACAGCGTCAGCGCCTGGCTCACCAGCAGCCCGCCCACCACTGCGATGCCCAACGGTTGGCGCAGTTCGGCGCCGGGGCCGGAACCGAGCATCAGCGGCACGGCACCCAACAGCGCGGCAAGGGTGGTCATGATGATCGGCCGGAAGCGAGTAATACAGGCCTCATAGATCGCCTCACGAGGCGCCAGCCCGCGGACGCGCTGGGCTTCAAGGGCAAAATCGATCATCAGGATGCCATTTTTCTTGACGATACCAATCAGCAGCACCAGGCCGATCAGCGCCATGATCGAAAAGTCCTGGCCCAACAGCCACAGCATGATCAGCGCCCCCAGGCCGGCAGAGGGCAGAGTCGAGATGATGGTCAGCGGGTGGACGAAGCTTTCATACAGCACACCGAGAATGATGTAGACCGCCACCAGCGCCGCCAGGATCAACCACGGCTGGCTGGCCAGGGAACTCTGGAACGCCTGCGCCGCACCCTGGAAGCTGCCGATGATAGTACTCGGCATACCGATTTCATTTTTCGCCTGGTCAAGCATGAACACCGCATCGCCCAGGGCCACGCCTGCCGCCAGATTGAACGACAGATTGGCCGCCGGGAACATGCCGTCATGACTGATCGACAAGGGCCCGGACGTCGGCGGATCGACCCTGGCCAGCGCCGACAGCGGCACCATCTCTGCGCTGAGCGGTGAGCGCAGGTAGAAATAGTTCAGGCTTTCGGCCTTGCCCCGTTGTGCGGTGTCCAGCTCCAGCACGACTTGGTACTGGTTGGTTTCAGTCTGGAACTCATTGACCTGGCGTTGGCCGAAGGCGTCATACAACGCCTGGTCGACATCGGTGGCAGTCAGGCCGAAACGGGCCGCAGCCTGGCGGTCAATGCTGATGTGGGTGATGCTGCCGCCCAGTTGCAGATCGTTGGACAGGTCACGAAAGGCCGGGTTGGTCCGTAGTTTTTCGGTCAGGCGTTGGGTCCAGGTGTTCAGCGTCGCGCCGTCATTGCTCTTGAGTACATATTGATACTGGCTGCGGCTTGGGCCAGAGCTGAGGTTGATATCCTGGCCTGCCCGCAGGTACAACACGATCCCAGGCACCTTGGCCAGTTTGGCGCGGATACGATCGATAAACTGGCTGGCGGATACATCGCGCTGGCCACGGTCTTTCAGGGCAATCCAGAAGCGACCGTTGGCGATGGTCTGGTTGCTGCCGGTCACGCCCACGGCATGGGAAAAAGCTTCGACGGCCGGGTCGGCCTTGATGATTTCGGCCAGGGCCTTGTGCTTGGCAACCATGTCCGGGTAGGACACATCGGCGGCGGCTTCGCTGGTGCCGAGGATAAAACCGGTGTCCTGCACCGGGAAGAAACCCTTGGGGATAAAAACGTAGCCGGCGACTGCCAGTCCCAGCGTCAGGGTAAAGATGCCGAGCATCAGGCGCGGATGTGCCAGCGCCCGGCGAAGGTGTCGGGCATAGCCGGCCTGCAGGCGCTCGCCGAAACCAGGTTGGTCGTGGGGACGATGTATTGGAGCGTTCATGAACAGTGCCGCCAGCATGGGGGCCAGGGTCAGGGACACGACCACCGAAATCAGGATGGTCGAAGTCGCCGTCAGGGCAAACTCCTTGAATAACCGGCCTACCACGCCACCCATGAACAGCAGCGGAATAAACGCCGCCACCAGGGAAAAGCTGATGGACACCACGGTGAAGCCAATCTCGCCGGCGCCCTTGATTGCCGCTGCGCGTCTGTCCAGCCCTGCTTCAAGGTGGCGATGAATGTTCTCCACTACCACAATCGCATCGTCCACCACGAAACCCACGGCAATCACGATGGCCACCAGTGTCAGGTTGTTCAAGCTGAAACCCATCACATACATCAAGGCAAAGCTGGCGATCAGCGACACGCCGAGCACACTGGACACAATCACCGTGGCCGACCATTGGCGCAGGAACAATGCCATCACCGCGACCACCAGCAGCACTGCGATCAGCAAGGTGATTTCCACTTCATGCAAGGAAGCGCGAATGGTCTTGGTGCGGTCCGACAACGCGTTGACCTGCACCGACGCGGGCAACATCGCCTCCAGGCGTGGAAGTTGTGCCTGGATGCGCTCCACGGTATCGACGATATTGGCGCCCGGCTGACGGAAGATCACCAGATTGACCCCGGGCCAGTCGCCGGACCAGGCCTGCACGTAGGCATTTTCCGAACCATTCACCACCCGCGCTACATCCCGCAACTGTACGGGGGCACCGTCCTTGTAGGAAACGATCAACTCACCGTATTCCTCGGGATGAAACAATTGATCGTTGGTCGCCAGGGTGGACACGCTGTTCTGTCCAAACAGGGCGCCCTTGGCCAGGTTCAGGCTCGATTGCTGGAGTACCAGGCGAATGTCCGCCAGGGTCAGGCCGATGGCGGCGAGCTTGTCCGGCGAGGCTTGCACACGAATCGCCGGGCGTTGCTGGCCGGTGATGCTGATCTGGCCAACCCCGTCGATCTGGCTGAGCTGACGGGCCAGCAAGGTTTCCACATAGTCGCTCAGCTCGGTGCCGGGCATGTTGTCGGAGCTGACGCTGAGGATCAGCACCGGACTGTCCGCCGGGTTGACCTTGCGCCAGGTCGGCAGGTTGGGCATATCACTGGGCAACTTGCCGGCCGCCGTATTGATGGCCGCCTGGACCTCTTGCGCGGCGGTGTCGATGCTTTTTTCGAGGCTGAACTGCAGGGTCAACAGGGTAGAGCCCAAGGCGCTGCTGGAGGTCATCTGGCTCATGCCGGGGATGGCGCTGAACTGCACTTCCAGGGGCGTGGCCACTGAGGATGCCATGGTGTCGGGGCTGGCGCCGGGCAGTTGGGCGCTGACCTGGATGGTCGGGAACTCCGCTTCGGGCAATGGTGCGACCGGCAGGCGCGGGAAGGCGATCAGTCCCAGCAGCACCAGGGCGAAGGTCAAAAGCAGGGTGGCAACCGGATGGTCGACGCACCAGGCGGAGATTGAACCCTGGCCCTTCATGGCGCAGGCTCGGCCTGGGCGGTCTGGATGACTTGAGGCGGGTCCTTGAGGATCTCCACCCGGACGCCGGCCTTGAGCCGTGACTGGCCGTCGCTGACCAATACATCACCGGCCCGTACGCCCTGGATGCTGCTCAAGTCGCTGTTCTGATAGCGCACTTGCACCGGCACGATGTCCACCTTGTCACCGTTGATCCGGTACACGAAGTGCGAATCCAGGCCCCGCTGGACCACCGTTGGCGGCACCACCAGGGTGCCTTTGTCGATCGCCGTCTGGATCTTCACCGTGACCAGTTGGCCCGGCCAGAGTTTTTGCGCAGTATTTGTGAACTCGGCCTTGGCACGGAGAGTTCCAGTGGTGGCGCTGATCTGGTTGTCGATCAGGCGCAGGCGACCTTCGCCCAGCAGATCGGCGGTTGGGCCGTCGGTTTCAGCGCCCATGTACGCGTCGACACTGGCCGGGTGTTGCGCAGTGATCAAGCCTTGCAATGTCGGCAACATCTGTTGCGGCAGCGAAAACTCGACAGCGATCGGGTCGATCTGGGTCACGGAAAACAACCCCTGGGCATCGCTCATGCGCAGGAAGTTGCCTTCATCCACGCTGCGTATGCCGACGCGACCTGTGACGGGTGAATGGATTTGTGTGTAGGACAGTTGCACCTGGGCCGCATCGATAGCCGCCTGGTTACCCAAAATCGTGGCTTTGAGCTGGTTGACCAGCGCTTGTTGTTGATCGTAGGTCTGCCTGGATACGCCATCGTCGACACTCAGCAACTTGTAGCGCTTGAGATTGATCAATGCCACTTGCAGTTGCGCCTGACTCTCCCCCCGTTGGGCCCGGGCCAGGTCGAGATTGGCGCGGATCGAACGGTCGTCGAGGGTTGCGAGCAAATCGCCAGCTTTGACCAGTTGTCCTTCCTTGACCAGCAAACGGGTGAGAATGCCGTCGATTTGCGGCCGGATCACCACGCTGTGCAGCGACAGCACCGAACCGATGCCGGTGATATAACGCGGCAAGTCTTGCTCCACGACGTTTATCACCCGCACTGGCACCGCGCTGGAGCTTGCCAGGCGAGTCTTGGCCGGTCGGGTCAGCGCCCAGGCCACGACAGCCAGCACCACGATGACACCCACGATCAATAGCGTTTTTTTTCGAATGTGCATGCTGTCAGGCGCCAAGGCAGGAGGCTTAAAGATTGGGGGATATTTATAGCCTGCTGACCCGGTCAGGAAAGTGACCGCTATCTGACAACCGTGTCAGCAAACGCGCGACCATTCATACGGCGATGATCAAAGATTCAGGCTGCGCAGGTATACTTCCCGCCAGCGTGACTCGCAATTCGGGTCCGCGTCACTTTTTGTACTCCCCGGAGCTTTCATGAATTCCCCGACACAACCCCTTGTCGACGCGCTCGCAGCCGTTGAACAAGCCGACGCTGACAGCCTAGAAACAGCAGCGAAAACCGAGATCCCGGCATTCAAGTTTCCCTTCAAGCCGGGCGAGCTGGCCGGGGCCAAGAATGCAGCCCAGCCTTGGTACAAAAACGGTGCCAAGAACGGCCACACCAAGTCCCCGGGCATGGCGCCTCCGGGTACTCGCCGCTCGATGGGTAAACGCTGAGATTAATAAGTCGCACGCGGGATCAGATGCTGCCTACGGCTTCTGCTGATATTTCTACTTGTAGGCCTACGACCGTTTCTTGAAAGCTTGCACCGTCTCTGCTCCCCCGGCTCTATTCTCCGGGGCTGGGTGGGGGGAGGTTGGTCTTTCCAGAAAAGGCGTTGCCCATGGCCCTGATAAACATCTGTGTAGTACTTGCCCTAGTGCTTTCGTTGGATGTCGCTACGGCCCTTGATCAGCCACGGCGCGAAATCCGTTTTGCCGTCGCCGCGCAATTCCCCCCTTTTCAGAGTCGAAACCCGCAAGGGCGGTTGGTCGGCCTGAACATCGACCTGGGCAACGCGTTGTGCATGCAACTGAAGGTGCGATGCATCTGGGTTGATCAGGTGGTTGTCGAAAACTTCCCCGCCCTTGAAGCCCGGCAATTCGACGCGATCATGGGGATGGCCCCCACGTCCGCACGACGGCGCTGGGTGAGTTTTACCGATAATCTCTATCCTTTCACCACGCGTCTGGTCGCGCGTAGAACCTCAGGCCTGATGCCCACCGCAAGCTCGCTCCAGGGTAAGCGTGTCGGCGTATTGCTGGGGAGCAATCGCGAAGCCTTTGCCCGGTCGAAATGGGCGCCCGAGGGCGTGATCGTCAAGAGTTTCTGGCTCAATGACGAGTTGGTGCGCAGCCTGGTGGCGGGCGATATCGATGCGACCTTGCAAGGCACTGTGGAGATTCGGAATGCGCTGCTCGACACCGACGACGGGTTGGCGTTCGACTTCTTGGGCCCGGCGGTTTCGGCAGAGTTGCTGGGCGACGGTGTGGCGATCGCGGTGCGCAAGCTCGATACGGCGTTGCGCGCTGAACTTAACTGCGCCCTTGCACAACTGATGCAGTCCGGCGAATACCAGCGGATCATCCAGCCCTATCGCCTTGAAGCACCGCCCTCTGGGCGTTAAGCCGCGCGCAACGGGATAAACGCATAGTTGGCCGGCACCTCAGTGGCAATCCGGGCCCCGGCATCCAGTATCTGTTCGGCAATATCCATGCCCGACACATGAAACACCCACTCATTGGCCATCGACGGCTGATCGGCCGCCAGCTCCAGCGCCTGGGCAAACGCGCCCATGTCCGGCAGGTAGGCGGTAAACCCGTCGCCCTTGAGCGCCGTGGTGCGAATGCCCAGCAGGGCGCAGACCGCCTCCTTGGCCTGTACGTCGTCACGGTCGGCCTGGCGTGAACGGCGGATCAATGCCGCCAGCTCCAGATCCATCAACTCGCCGCCCGCGATCAGTAGCGGGCCCTGTTCCCAGGATTGCGGTGGGCAATCCTTGGCGGCGGGGTTCAGTGGGATATGCGGGTTGATCTCCATCGGGTAGATGCGGCACACCAACGGGCGGCGCTCATAGATGCGGCACAGGTTGTCTTCGTCAAGATTCCGGCAGCGTCCTGCGTTGTAGGCGGCAAAGGTGATTGCCACAAACGCGTCGGTGGTGCCGCTGGGCACCACCACTGAACGGCGTTCGGCATGCTCGCGTTGCTGCGGCGGCAGGCCCAGGCCATTACCCAGGAAACCTTCCACCAGGACAATCACATTGCCGCCGTCCGCCGCCCACATCCGGGCTTCATCGAGGGTCAGGGGGACATGGTGGTCGGTGCAGCATTTGCCGCATCCTACGCAGGAAAAGTGGGTGGTGGTCATGGGAGTCTGTCACCAGGCTAGGTCAGAAGGCGCATGGGCGCGGTGACGGGTTTACACCTCTGTCCACCGTACGGACCTTGTGCGAAGCAAGTTATGCGCCAGCCTGTCAGTCCTCGGTCAGCCGATCGCGCAGCACAAACACCATGCCCGCACTTTCATACAACTGACGGGCGCGGGTATTTGACTCGCGCACCTTGAGATCGACAAAGGCCTCGCCGCGCTGTTGGAACACCAGGAAACTGTGCAACAACAATGCACGGCCCAGGCCTTGCCCCTGGGCCGTGGGGTGAATAGCCAGGCTTTTGATGAAGGCGCTGGTCCAGCATTGCGCTACACCCAGAATACCGTGGGCGTTGCTGGCGACCAGGCATAGTTTCGGGTCGAACTCGGCATCGGTGACGAACTGTTGACGCCACTGCGCCAGGCTACCCACACGTCCGCCGCCTTGTTCTTGCGCCATGCACAGCACCGCGTGGATCGCCGCAGCCCGCGTTTCGCGGTAGTGGTCCAGGCTAATGCCAGCCGGCCATTGCGGCGCGGGCAGGGGGCCAGTGAGGTCGCGGCGCAACAGCTGGAAGTGTTCGTCCATCGGCTACCGGCCGTGCTGTGGCAGGGACTGCGCGGCCACCACCAGGCACTTGGTAAGTTCCGGCGAGGAAAATTTCGTCAACACCGCGTTGGCGCCGGCCAGGCGGGCTTTTTCACTGTTCATCGCGCTGTCCAGCGAGGTGTGCAGCAAGATGTAAAGGTTTTGGTAATCCGGAGTTTCCCGCAGCGTGCGGGTGAGGGCATAGCCGTCCATCTCGGACATTTCGATATCGGAGACCAGCACGTTGATCTGGTCAGCGGTGCCTTGCAGCTCCAGCAGACAATCGATGGCTTCCTTGGCACTGCGGGCCGTGTGGCATTGCAGGCCGAGGTTGCGCAGCGTGTGCACTGACTGTTGCAGGGCGACCTGGCTGTCATCCACTACCAGAATCCGCGCATGACCGAGTACTTCGGCTTCCTCCATGGTCAAGTCGGTGGGCGCCACTTCAATGGGGGCTGGGGCGATCGCATGGATGACTTTTTCGATATCCAGCACTTGCACCAATGTTCCGTCGACCTGCGTCACGCCGGTGATAAACGCACGACTGCCTCCGGAACCGAAGGGCGGCGGACGAATGTCGGTGGTCATGCAATGCACGATCCGGCTCACCGCCTGTACGTGCAGGCCCTGCTTGGAGCGGCTGATGTCGGTGACAATCAGGCAACCGCCGTCCGGATCGTGCAAAGGCATTTCGCCCAACGCCCGGCTGAGGTCAATCACCGACAACGCGGCACCGCGCAGGGTGGCGATACCTTTGACGTGCGGGTGGGACTCCGGGAGTTTGGTCAGCGGTGGACAAGGGATGATTTCGCTGACTTTGAGCAGGTTGATCGCCATCAGCTTGCCGCTGCGCAAGGTAAAGAGCAGCAGCGAAAGGGAGTCTGCGCGGGCTTTGGTGATGGACATGGCAACCTTCAGTGGATCAGCGGGAACACTCTCTAGAGGGTTATCGACGCGTGTGCGAAAAACTGTAGGAGCGAAAGGGGACGTCTGGTTTTCGCTCCTGCAACACGTCGGCCGGTCTGTGTTCTAGCCCTTCCACACTTGCGGATTGACCAGGTCTTGCGGCCGCTCCCCCAGTAATGCGCTGCGCAGATTGTCCAGGGCACGATTGGCCATGGCTTCGCGGGTTTCATTCGTGGCCGAACCGATATGGGGCAAGGTCACCGCGTTGCTCAGTTGGAACAGCGGCGATTCGGTCAAGGGCTCTTGCTCGTACACATCCAGTCCGGCACCGCGAATCCGCCGGTTTTGCAGGGCTTCGATCAGCGCCGGCTCGTCGACTACCGGGCCACGGGAGATATTCACCAGAATCGCACTGGACTTCATCAGTCCCAGCTCGCGATGGCTGATCAAGTGCCTGGTGTTCTCGCTCAACGGCACCACCAGGCAAACGAAGTCGGCCTCGCTCAGCAATTGGTCGAGATCGCGAAACTGTGCGCCCAGCTCTTGTTCCAGGGCAGTCTTGCGGCTGTTGCCGCTGTAGAGGATCGGCATGTTGAAACCCAGGCGTCCGCGCCGGGCGATGGCCGCGCCGATATTGCCCATGCCGACGATCCCCAGCGTCTTGCCGTGTACATCACAGCCAAACAACGGTGCGCCGACGCTGGCTTTCCACTGCCCGGCCTTGGTCCAGGCGTCCAGCTCGGCAACCCGGCGGGCGCTGCTCATCAGCAGGGCGAAGGCCAGGTCGGCGGTGCTTTCGGTCAGCACGTCCGGAGTGTTGGTGAGCATGATCCCGCGTTCATTGAAGTACGCCAGGTCGTAGTTGTCGTAACCCACCGACACACTGGAGACCACTTCCAGATGGCTCGCGCCTTCAAGCTGTGCCCGTCCCAGCTTGCGACCGACGCCGATCAGGCCGTGGGCGTGGGGCAGCGCTTCGTTGAACTGGGCGGCAATATCGCCAAGCTTGGGATTGGGGGCGATGACGTCGAAATCCTGTTGCAGGCGTTCGATCATTTCGGGCGTGACACGGCTGAAAGCAAGAACAGTCTTTTTCATCGGGAGCGGGCTCATCGGCACGAAGGGATGCCAAGCAAGCTAACATTTATCCCAACGCTGCAAAACTACTCTGTGGCAGCAGGGGCGGGCTTATGTGGGAGCGGGCTTGCTCGCGATAGCGGTTGGTCAGTTACATAAATACTGGCTGACACACCGCTATCGCGAGCAAGCCCGCTCCCACATCACCCGCTCTCTGATTTGCAATGCCTACAGCGGCAGCCGTGTGCTGCCCACATTCCCGCTCAACTCATACGCCACCAATTCAGCCTGATGCGCCGCCAGAATTTCCGGCAATGAACCGCGCAGGTATTCCACCCACGTCTTGATCTTCGCATCCAGATACTGGCGTGACGGGTAGATGGCGTAAAGGTTCAGCTCCTGGGAGCGGTAGTTCGGCATCATCCGTACCAGCGTGCCGTTGCGCAGGCCTTCGATGGCTGCATACACCGGCAACAGGCCAACGCCCATGCCGCTGGTGATCGCGGTCTTCATTGCGTCGGCGGAGTTCACCAGAAATGGCGAGCTGTTGATGCTGACGCTTTCCTGGCCGTCGGGGCCATTGAACGCCCATTTGTCCAGCTGGATCACCGGGCTCACCAGGCGCAGGCAAGCGTGGTTGAGCAAGTCACTGGGGCGTTGTGCGCAGCCGTTGGCTTTGACGTAGGCCGGCGAGGCGCAAACGATGCTGTAGGTGATCCCCAGGCGTTGGGACACAAATCCGGAGTCCGGCAGTTCGCTGGCGAGCACGATGGACACGTCGTAACCCTCGTCCAGCAAGTCCGGCACGCGGTTGGCCAGGGTCAGGTCGAACGTCACATCTGGGTGAGTGCGGCGATAGCGGGCGATGGCGTCGATCACAAAATGCTGACCGATACCGGTCATGGTATGCACTTTCAACTGTCCGGCAGGTCGGGCATGCGCGTCGCTGGCCTCGGCCTCGGCTTCCTCGACATAGGCGAGGATTTGCTCGCAGCGCAACAAATAGCGCTTACCGGCCTCGGTCAAGGCGATGCGGCGGGTGGTGCGGTTGAGCAAGCGGGTTTGCAGATGGGCCTCAAGGTTGGAGACCGCGCGCGAGACGTTGGCGGTGGTGGTGTCCAGTTGTGCGGCGGCGGCGGTGAAGCTGCCGGCCTCGGCGACACAACTGAAAGCGCGCATGTTTTGCAAAGTGTCCATGGGGTGCTCTCAGGGGAGATGACAAATTGTGACAGAAAGTTACGCCGTCCAGTGCTCCCTACCAACGGATTATCGCTTGAACGGTAACAAAGATTCACAGGAATACCAGCTTATCGGCATCTGTCCCACCCCCTAGAATTGCGCGACCTACCTGCTTTACCCACCTCAGGAATTCGCCGCAGTGCCGCGTCGCATCAGCAGAGAGCTGAAGACTCTCAGTGTTTGGACCTTATCGCTAGCCATCAGCGGCTGCATCGCAAACGCAGGAATTGCCCCTCAGGGCCAGGTCCTGAACGCCGACCACCTGGTCACCGACGACGCCATCCGGAGCGCCGCGCAGGACGCCCACTGGCCCACCGCCCAATGGTGGCAAGCCTACGGTGACCCGCAACTCAACCGTTGGGTCGACCTCGCGACACACGACAGTCCGAGCATGGCGATGGCCGCGGCGCGGGTGCGTGAGGCGCGGGCGATGGCCGGGATTGCCGAGTCGGCCGAGGCGTTGCAAATCACCAGCGACACCCGCCTCAAACGCCATAACTGGCCTGAGGATCAGTTCTACGGACCCGGCGCGCTAAGTGATGCGAGCACCTGGGACAACCACGCCTCACTGGGCCTGAGCTACGCACTCGATCTCTGGGGTCGCGAGCGTAACGCCAGCGAGCGTGCGGTTGACCTGGCGCATATGCGCGCCGCCGAAGCGCGCCAGGCACGGCTCGAATTGCAGAACAACGTGGTGCGCGCGTACATCCAACTGTCGTTGCATTACGCCAATCGCGATATCGTCGCGGCTACCTTGGCCCAGCAACAGCAGATACTCGACCTGGCCAACCAGCGCCTGAATGCGGGCATTGGCACGCACTTCGATGTCAGCCAGGCTGAAACCCCGTTGCCCGAAACCCACCGCCAACTGGACGCCCTGGACGAACAAATCGCCCTGAGCCGTAATCAACTGGCGGCGCTGGCCGGCAAAGGCCCGGGGACCGGCGCGCACCTGCAACGCCCCAGCCTGTCCCTTGGCGCACCGCTGAAACTGCCGTCCCGCCTGCCCGCACAATTGCTCGGCCAGCGCCCGGACGTGGTTGCCAGCCGTTGGCAAGTCGCGGCACAAGCGCGGGGTATCGATGTCGCTCACGCCGGTTTCTATCCCAACGTCGATCTTGTCGGTGGCCTCGGTTACGTGGCCACCGGCGGCGGCGTGCTGGCGTTTCTGGCCGGCAGGAAATTCAACTACAACGTCGGTCCGGCGATCACTTTGCCGATCTTCGACGGCGGTCGTCTGCGTGGGCAATTAGGTGCAGCCAGCGCCGGCTATGACATCGCTGTCGCGCATTACAACCAAACGTTGATCAACGCCCTCAACGACATCTCCGACCAGTTGATCCGCCGCGAATCCATGTTCAAGCAACAAGGCTTCGCCGCGCAGTCGGTGGCTTCGGCACAGAAAACCTACGACATCGCCATGATCGCCTACCAGCGCGGCCTCACCGACTACCTCAATGTACTCAATGCCCAGACCTTGCTGTTCCGCCAACAACAGATCCAGCAACAGGTCCAGGCCGCGCGTTTGAGTGCCCATGCCCAATTGGTCACCGCGCTGGGCGGGGGCCTGGGGGCCGGCGACGACGTTCCGGCTCCCGACACAACCCTACCGAGCCAGACCCCGGCGGCATTCGCCGTGTTTGATCACTGATCAGGTTGCCCATGACTCCCTTGCCTGCACCGCTGCGTTGGCTGCATTCCCTGGAATGGCAGCGTGGTTTTTTCGACTGGGCACGCAGCGACGGCGTGACCTGGGTCTACATCTTCAAAGTGCTGATCGCGGCGTTCCTGACCTTATGGCTGGCGATGCGCCTGGAGCTGCCGCAACCGCGCACCGCGATGATCACCGTGTTTATTGTGATGCAGCCCCAGAGCGGACAGGTGTTTGCCAAGAGCTTTTATCGTTTGCTCGGTACCCTCGCGGGCTCGGTGGTGATGGTGCTGCTGATCGCCTTGTTCGCGCAAAATACCGAGTTGTTCCTCGGCTCATTGGCGATCTGGGTCGGCCTCTGTTCGGCGGGCGCGGCGCGTTATCGTAATTTTCGCGCCTACGGTTTTGTGCTGGCCGGCTACACCGCGGCCATGGTCGGCTTGCCGGCCCTGGCCCATCCCGAGGGTGCGTTTATGGCGGCAGTGTGGCGCGTACTGGAAATCTCCCTGGGGATTCTCTGCGCGACCCTGGTCAGTGCCGCGATCCTGCCGCAAACCGCCAGCGCCGCCATGCGCAACGCCTTGTACCAGCGCTTCGGGGTGTTCGCGCTGTTTGTCACCGACGGCCTGCGCGGGCGAAGTCAGCGCGATGGTTTTGAACGCAGCAACGTGCGCTTTATCGCCGAGGCCGTGGGGCTGGAAGGGCTGCGCAGCGTTACGGTGTTTGAAGACCCGCACATGCGTCGGCGTAATGGTCGTCTCAGTCGCCTGAACAGCGAATTCATGGGCGTCACCACGCGCTTCAACGCGTTGCATCAGTTGCTTCAGCGGCTGCGCACGGATGCGGCGGACCACGTGGTCGGCGCGATCAAACCCGGCCTGCGAGACCTCGCCGAAGTGCTCGACGGATTCTCCGGGCGGGCCCTCACCAGCCTCGATGCAGCACGCCTGGTGATTCAACTGAGCGCCTACAAGGACGGCTTGCCCGCCAAGGTGCGCAGCCTGCGCGCGAGCTTCCAGGAGGGCAACCCGAGCGAAGCCGAGCAGTTGGACTTTCATACTGCCTACGAACTGCTTTACCGCTTCGTCGACGATCTGCACAACTATGCACAGACCCACGCTTCCTTGGCCGAACACCACCATGTGCGTGAACAATGGGACGATACCTTTATCCCGAAAACCAACTGGCTGGCCTGCGCCGCCTCGGGTATTCGCGCCTCGTTCATCCTGATCGTACTCGGCAGTTACTGGGTGGCGACTGCCTGGCCCAGCGGTGCGACCATGACCCTGATCGCCGCCGCGACCGTCGGCCTTTCCGCCGCCACGCCCAACCCGAAACGCATGGCCGTCCAGATGGCCTGCGGCACCTTGATTGGCGCCGTGGTGGGGTTTGTCGAAATGTTCTTCGTGTTCCCCTGGATCGACGGTTTCCCCTTGCTGTGTGTGATGCTCGCCCCGGTGATTGTGTTCGGCGCCTTCCTTTCGTCACGAGCGCAATACGCCGGTGTCGGCCTGGGTTTGCTGATTTTCTTCAGCACCGGTTCGGTGCCGGACAACCTGACGATCTACAACCCCTACAGCTTTATCAATGACTACATCGCGATGATCCTCGGCATGCTGGTGTGTGCCGCCGCGGGTGCGATCATCCTGCCGCCCAACAGTCCGTGGCTGTGGCGCCGCCTGGAGCGCGACCTGCGCGAGCAAGTGGTCTACGCCATCAGCGGCAAGCTCAAGGGCCTGGCATCGAGTTTCGAAAGCCGCACCCGCGATCTGCTGCACCAGGCCTATGGCTTGGCGGCCGGCCAGCCGTTGGTGCAGCGCCACTTGCTGCGCTGGATGTTGGTGGTGCTGGAGGTCGGCCACGCGATCATTGAACTGCGCAAGGAGCAGGCGATCCTGCCGGTGCACCCGGCCTACGCCGAGTCCCAGCCCTGGCGCCAGGCGATCCGCGTGATGGGCCGCTCGCTGGTGCGCCTGTTCCTGCAACCCGGCCAGAGCAATCTTGAGCGCGCGCTGGTGGCGGTCGATCACGCCATCAGCCGTGTGCAGGCCACCGACGAACCTTTCGCCCCGCACTTCGATACGTCGGCCCTGCGCCGGGTGAAAAGCTACCTGCACTTTATCCGCACGTCCTTGCTGGACCCGCAATCGCCGCTGGCGGCTTATAAGCTTGAAGGATCCACCGATGCCTCGTGAAATCGCATTCCATGGCATTTACATGCCAAGCATGAGCCTGATGTTTTTGATCGCGGCAGGACTCGCCTGGGCGCTGGATCGGTTCCTGGCGGGTTTTGACCTGTACCGTTTTTTCTGGCACCCGGCGTTGCTGCGCCTGAGCCTGTTCGTTTGCCTGTTCGGCGCCTTGTCGCTGACCGTCTACCGTTGAGAATGTCCCGATGAAAAAGTTCTTCAGCCTGCTCGCGACCCTGTTGGTGCTGGCCCTGGCGATCTGGATTGGCCGCACGCTGTGGGTCCACTACATGCACACCCCGTGGACCCGCGATGGCCGGGTGCGCGCCGACATCATCAACGTTGCCGCCGACGTCACTGGCGAAGTGGTTGCTGTCCCGGTGCGGGATAACCAGTTGGTGAAAAAGGGCGACCTGCTGATGCAGATCGATCCCGAGCACTACCGGATCGCGGTGAAGCAGGCGCAATCGTTGGTGGCGTCACGCAAGGCCACGTGGCAGATGCGCAAGCTCAACGCCCACCGGCGTGCCGACCTCGACGCCCTGGTGATCTCCAGGGAAAACCGCGACGACGCGAGCAACATCGCCGACGCTGCGCTGGCCGATTATCAACATGCGTTGGCGCAACTGGAGGCCGCCGAACTCAATTTGAAACGCACCCAGGTGCTGGCGGCGGTGGACGGGTATGTGACCAATCTGAATGTGCATCGGGGGGACTACGCGCGTATCGGTGAAGCGAAGATGGCGGTGGTGGATAGGCATTCGTTCTGGGTCTACGGGTTTTTCGAGGAAACCAAGCTGCCGCGGGTGAAGGTCGGGGATAAGGCCGATATGCAGTTGATGAGTGGCGAAACCCTGAAAGGGCACGTGGAAAGCATCTCGCGGGGGATCTACGACCGTGATAACCCAGAGAGTCGGGAGTTGATTGCGGATGTGAATCCGACCTTCAACTGGGTGAGGTTGGCGCAGCGGGTGCCGGTGCGGATTCATATTGACGAGGTCCCGGACGGGGTGCTGCTGGCGGCGGGGATTACCTGTACCGTGGTGGTTGAGCCGACGTTGGACTGAGTGTTGGGGTTGCCGTCCGAGATCCAGATCCATCCCCTGTAGGAGCGAGCTTGCTCGCGAAGATATTCCAGGCGCATCGCTGCGTTGAATGTAGGTTTTTCGCGAGCAAGCTCGCTCCTACAGAGCACAGCACTGGCTCCGAGGGCATTACAACGTTTTATTCAGCCCAAAGCGTTTCATCAGCACTTTTTCCAGCAAACCCTTGGGCAGCAGCGCCGCCATCAATGGCAATGCCCGGCTGCCGTTGCCTGAGCGCAGCAGGCGCGGTGGCGATGGCTGCTGCACGGCCTTGAGCACTTCTGCGGCAAACACCACGGCGGGTGTCGGCTTGTCCTGGGACGCCTGACTGCGTGCGCGGATGCTTTCGCGCATTGGCCACCATGGCGATTGTGGATTGATCAACAATTCAGCCTGGGTGCCGGCGTTTTTCGCGAAGTGGGTATCGATAGCCCCAGGCTGCACTTCCATCACCCGCATGCCAAAGGGGGCCAGCTCCATGCGCAGCGCATCGCTCAACGCATGCACGGCGGCCTTGGACGCGCAGTACGCGCCGGCAAACGGGGTTACCAGCACGCCGGAAACGCTGCCGATATTCACCACCAATCCCCGGCGTTGGCGCAGGGCGGGGAACAGCGCCTGGGTCACGCCGACGATGGCAAACACGTTGGTCTCGAACTGTTGCTGCATGGCCTGCGTGCCACCGTCGAGCAACGGGCCCATCGCGCCATAACCGGCGTTATTGATCAGTACGTCCAGCTCGCCGAGTTGTTCCGCCAGTTGGCGCAGCGCGACGCCGTCGTTGACGTCCAACTGCACTGCGGTAAAACCGGCCGCGGTCAGCGCGGCGACGTCTTCGTTACGTCGGGCGCTGGCCCAGACGTCATAACCGGCGGACTTGAAGGCATCGGCCAGGGCGCGGCCAATACCGCTGGAGCAACCGGTGATCAGTACGTTGGGCATGAAGCCGTCCTTTGTCGATGTCAGTCGGAGAAGCTGCCTTGTACATGCTCGGCGCGAAACTCCAGGGTTTGCGGGCGATAGCCGGGACGCAGTGGCGGCACCGGCAGGCAGTCTTGCCAGTTGGCCCCGGCCTGCAATTCGCCGGGGCCACGATAACGGGGAGCAGAATAGACATTTTCCGCCAGGTTCACCGTATCGCCCGGTGCATAGGCTGCGAGGCGCCAGCGCAGTTCGGTCAGGGGCACGTCGGTGCCGTTGTTGAGGGTCAGTTTCAGCGGGCGGTCGGCCGGGCATTCTTCAGGTGCGTAGTTGACGCGCAGTTCCAGGCGCGCCAGTTGCGAGGCTTCGCGGTTGTCCAGCCACACCACCCACATCGCGACGAAAGCCAGGCCAACAGCGGCGGCGAGCGATACTGGCAATGCCTTGGCGGGATAGCGCAGCAGCAGGATCAGCCAGGTAATGATCAGTAGAACGCCGAAGAACATGGAGGCAACCTCGCGGATGGATGAACCATCGTACCTGTGCAGAGGCGATGTTGACCATCCGTGAGGTATGGGCGCCGAGCGCTTTCAGGTGTGCACACAGGCGTGGAACCGATGCATGGGTTTCTGCCACAGAGTAAAAGGAAACACTATGGCCAGGGAATGCCGAGCCTGACTGATCTGGAATCAAGAGGTTTTTATGACAATTGCAGCAACCAGCGGTGCGCCGCTTTCTTCTATCAACACCACGCCATTCAAAGCACCAAGCAGCTTCTCAGGGCCCGTCGCGCAGTTCTTGATGGGGGTGTGCAATACCCGAACGCCGTTCATCATGCAGGCGGGGGACAGGAAAAATAAGCCTCAATCGGGTTCCAACAGCGGCTTTAACTCGAACATGTCAAAACTCGGAACCGCGATGAAAACCGCCGGCGAGTTCGGTATGCATTCAGCGAATAACAAAGTGAAAGTTGCCGGAGCGGCTATGGTCGGGATTGGTCAAGGCATGTCGACGTACTTCGGTTCAAAGAAATAACGCCGCGCTTTAAGCAGCAAGCCCCCGTTCAACCGGCTGCGGATAGGGGACGCAGTCGGCTGAACGGGGGCTTGTTGTACGACACTGTTACTGCGCGATAGTTTTCACCGAAACCCCGCGTTCGATCGGCGTCGAGCGACCATAGATATCTTCAAACCGCTCGATATCGTCTTCGCCCAGGTAGCTGCCCGACTGCACTTCAATGATCTCCAACGGAATTTTGCCCGGGTTGCGCAGGCGGTGTACCGAGGCAATCGGGATGTAGGTGGATTGGTTTTCCGTGAGCAGGAACACGTTCTCGTCGCAGGTCACTTCGGCCGTGCCGCTGACCACAATCCAGTGTTCGGCGCGGTGGTGGTGCATCTGCAGCGACAGGCACGCGCCGGGCTTGACCGAGATGTGCTTGACCTGGAAGCGTCCGCCCATGTCCACCGAATCGTAGGAGCCCCACGGACGGTAGACTTCGCAGTGATTCTGGGTCTCGCTGCGGCCCTGTTCGTTGAGGGTGTTGACCATCTGCTTGACGCCCTGGACCTTGTCCTTGTGGGCAATCATCATTGCGTCTTTGGTTTCCACCACCACGATGTTGTCCAGGCCGATGACCGACACCAGCTTGCCATTGCCGTGGATCATGCAGTTGCGGCTGTCCTGGATCACCACGTCGCCTTTGCTGACGTTCCCGTCGACGTCTTTCTCGTTGACGCTCCATAGCGAAGCCCAGCAACCCACGTCGCTCCAGCCGGCGCTCAGTGGTACGACGCAGGCGCGCTGGGTCTTTTCCATCACGGCGTAGTCGATGGAATTATCCGGGCAGCAGGCGAACGTGGCTTCGTCGAAAGTCACGGTGTCGGCGTCTTGCTGGCTGCGCTCCAGGGTCAGCACGCAGGTGTCGTAGATGTCCGGATCGTGCTTTTTCAGTTCTTCCAGGAAGCGGCTGGCGCGGAACAGGAACATGCCGCTGTTCCAGAAATACCCGCCACTTTTGACAAACTCCACCGCGCGCTTTTCGTCAGGCTTTTCGACGAACTGCTGCACGCGGCTGACGCCTTCTGGCAGCAGCGAATCGTTGGTCGACTTGATGTAGCCATAACCGGTTTCCGGACGCGTGGCCGGTACACCGAACAACACCATCTCGCCACGCTCGGCCGCTACGGTGGCCAGGGCCAGGGCGCGTTGCAGGGCTTTTTGATCGTCCAGTACGTGATCGGCCGGCAGCACCAGCATCAGTTCGTCACGGCCTTCGTTGACCAGCATCATCGCGGTCAGCGCTACGGCCGGCGCGGTGTTGCGGCCGAAGGGCTCCATGAGGATGCGCTGGGTGTCGAGCTTACGTGCGCTCAGTTGCTCGTTGACGATGAAACGGTGGTCTTTGTTGCAGACCACGATAGGCGCGTCCATGCCCTCGAACACCAGGCGTTCGAGGGTTTGCTGGAACAGCGTGTGTTCGCCGGTCAGCGCCAGGAACTGCTTGGGAAACTGTTTACGCGAAAGCGGCCAAAGACGTGAGCCGCTACCACCGGAAAGGATTACTGGGATCATGGTGTTTCTCCTTGAATCTGTATGGGTTAGAGCCTGTGGGAGCGGGCTTGCTCGCGATGGCGTCAGCTTGGTGTAACTGAGACACCGAGTCGCCTGCATCGCGAGCAAGCCCGCTCCCACCAGGGGGAATGCGTCAATTCAACCGCTGGTTAGCGCGTCGACACAGGGCGCTTGACCCATACTGGCGACAGGTTGGAGCCTTGGCCGGTGACATAGAGTACCGCCGCTTCACCGCGTTCCAGGGCCACTGGCTTCAGGTCTCCGACTTTCTTGTCGCCGTCGAACAGCGCCAGGCTGACCTTTACCGGATTGATTTCACGCTCGCCGCGGCCCTTGGCGGCCACTGCCTTGACCACTTCGGTCTTGCCATCGGCGGTCTTCAGGGTCAGGGACTTGTCACTGAGGTTCTGCACGCGTACCAGGGATTTCTGTTTGTTCTTGAACGGCGGTTCTTCGATCAATTGTGGCTGGCCGCTACCGCTGTTGACCAGGGTGTAGTAATGATCGGCGGCCAGCTTGACCGTCACGGCCTGGCTGCCGACCTTGGCACTGTAGTCGCCGCCTGGCAGGAAGCTGAAGTCACTGCTGCCCAGGGGGGCGACATCGTTCAGGGCGGTGTTGCCGACCGTGGCGCTGACTTCCTGATTGCTGGCGTTGAACAGGCGCACGAAGCTTGAACCTTTCGGCGCGACAGGGCCATAGAGGGCGGCGTCGCCACCGGCGAAGGCGGACATCGACACAACACTCATGCCTGCAACGAGGGCAAGGGTCTTGGCGAGACGACGAGGAGTTTTAGTGAAAGTCATGGTGTACCTCTCTTTCAGTTTTGCGCCCGGTCGGGCGTCTCGGATTTTGCGGTGTTGATTGCCATGTTCTGTTGGCGCGTACCGGCTTGTTTGAGTTGCGCGACCCACTGCGGGTCGGCATCGCCGATTTCGTTGTTCACAGGCAGATAACGTTCAGGAAACTCCCAGACCAGCACCTGCGGCGGGCTGTTCTTGAAGTCGTCGCTTTTCAGGTAGCTGAGCATCGGCAGGATCGGGCCGTGGCCGTCTTCGGAGTAGTTCACCACCTCGCTGCCCAAGGCCTGCTTCAGGGCCCCGACGAAGTTCCAGTTGGGATTGGCGCTGTAGCTGGTGCCCACCAGGGCGACCGGCATTTCGCTGTCGGCGAACAACGCCGCATCACCGGCCGCCTGGGATTGCACCGCGTGGGTCACGCGCTTTTGCAGCGGCTCCTTGGGCGGCATCAGGTTTTCGAACAGCGGGTCCAGCGGCAGAAACAGCCGCAGGTCGCCCTTGTGGGGTGTCGTGGACTCGGCTTCGGTCACAAACCGCTGGGGTTCGCCGCTGAGCAGGGTCTTGGCGTTGATCACCTTGGCCAGTTGTCTGGCGGCCACTTCGGCGCCGTCCGGGGTCCAGTGCGTATCGGTGCGCAGGAACACTTGCTGACCGTGGAGCTTGGCTTGTTGCAGCGGGCCCAGCAGGTCGGGGGCGATGATCTTGTCGGCGGCAAGCCGGGCGTGGAAATCCTGGTAAAGACCGGCATGAATACTCGCTGGGCGCACTTCACCCAGATGCTCCGGGTACAGGCGCACCTTGGCCGGGACAATCGCCATCACCAGTTGCACGCCACGCGCCTTGAGGGTCTGGCGTACGCCTTCGACCAACGCGTAGTTGCCTTGCAGGTTCTGCTCGGCATTGGCGGTGGGGTTGAACTCTTCGTCGCTGTACAGCCAGTGATCGCGACCCAGCACCACGCCGGGGCGACCTTCGTTGAACAGTTTGTAGTCCAGCGCGGCCCAGAGGTTGGTGCCGAGGCGCTTGATCGGGAACTCATCGTCGTAATGAGTTTCGACGGCCTTGGCCCAGCGACCATTGAGTACGGTGGCCTCGGCGTTGGTGCTGAAACCGAAGAAACTGCGTATCGACCAGGCGCCGAGTGCCAGCAGCAAGGCCATGAACAGGGCGGTGTAGAGGATGCGTAATGAACGGGTCATGGTCGGCTCCCTCAGAATTGGAAGTAAAGGAACGGCGAGAAGCTTTGCGCCGAAAGTTTGAGAATCGAAGCAACGAACAGCAGCAGGATCAGCGCGCGCATGGCGTAGCGGGGCCAGTCGGCGGTCCAGTAGGCCGGTTGCACGGCGGCGTTGCTGCCGACGCTGAAACCAGGCTCCTGGATGCTGCCGGGGTTGTCGCCCGGGACTGCCTTGATCAGGCTCGGGTCGGCAGGCCGGGTCTTTTCAGCCGGACGATTGCGGTAAAAGTCGCGCAGCCCGAAGAACGCCAGCGTGGCGTACGCCACCACCATGGTTGCCACTTGCAGGCCGGTGAGGTTGGCGCGGTTGAGTTCCGACAGCGACCACTCGCCAAAGCTGAACATTGCGCCGTACATGCGACCGGCGACGTGCAGGTTTTCGGCGCGGAAGATCACCCAGCCCATCACCACCAGCAGGAAGGTAAAGGCCCAGCGCACTGGATTGAAACTGCGTGGCGAGGTGTTGAGACCGATGGCTTTTTCAATCGCCAGCCACATGCCGTGCCACGCACCCCAGACGATGTAGGTGATGTTTGCGCCATGCCACAGACCACCGAGCAACATGGTCAGGAACAGGTTGCGGTAGGTGGTCAGGGTGCCTTTGCGGTTGCCACCCAGGGTGATGTAGAGGTAATCGCGCAGCCAGGTCGAGAGGCTGATGTGCCAGCGCCGCCAGAACTCGGTGATCGATTGGCTGATATAGGGCTGCTTGAAGTTTTCCATGAAGCGGAAACCCATCATCAGGCCCAGGCCGATGGCCATGTCGCTGTAACCGGAGAAGTCGAAATACAGCTGCGCGGTATACGCCAGCGCACCGAGCCAGGCATCGCCGGTCGTGGGGTTTTGCAGGGCGAAGCAATGGTCGGCGACCACCGCGAGGGTGTCGGCAATGAAGACCTTCTTGATGAACCCCTGCATGAACCGCGTGCAGCCCTCGGAGAACTTGTCGAGGGTGTGGGTGCGGTTGTTGAACTGGTCGGCGAGGTCGCGAAAACGCAGGACAGGACCTGCGATCAGGTGCGGGAAGATCGCCACGAACGCCGCGAAGTCGATCAGGTTGCGGGTTGCAGGCGTGTCGCCACGGTAGACGTCGATGATGTAGCTGATGGACTCGAAAATGTAGAACGAGATGCCGATCGGCAACAGCACATGGGTCAGGATAAACGGCTCCAGGCCCGCCGACTTCATCATTACGTTGATGCTGTCGACGCCGAAGTTGGCGTACTTGAAGTAGCCGAGGATGCACAGGTCAACCGCCACGCCGAGCAGCAGCCAGCGTTGCGCGGGTTTGGTGCGAACCCCGGCGGCACCGACCTTGAGGCCGATCCAGTAATTCCACAGGGTCACCGCGGCGAACAGCGCCAGGAAGTCCACTCGCCACCAGGCGTAGAACACGTAACTGGCAATCAGCAGCAGCAGATTGCGATAGCGTTGCCCGCTCAAATAGTACAAGCCGAGAAAGATCGGCAAGAACAGAAACAGGAACACATTGGACGAGAAAACCATCCCGATCTCTCCACGTTTAACCAACAGTCAAGGGCCAACGGCCCCCCCAAACCCCCCGTCGAAACGGGCGGTGGTGTAGCTGACGGAGGGTGAGTGTCAGTGAAATCCACCCCTCACCCCCCGCCCTCTCCCCGGAGGGGAGAGGGAGCCGATCCCGGTCGCTTTCGAAACCTGGATTCGGCTCGGTATTTCAGGTCGCTTGCGAGCCTGAGTTCAGCCGGGTATTTCAGCTCGCAGTACGCCGCCCCTCACCCCCCGCCCTCTCCCCGGAGGGGAGAGGGAGCCGATCCCGGTCGCTTTCGAAACCTGGGTTCGGCTCGGTATTTCAGGTCGCTCGCGAAAGCTGTGTTCGGCTCGCTTTCGAACCTGAGTCCGACTCGGTATTTCAGGTTGCTTGCGAAAGCTGTGTTCGGCTCGCTTTCGAACCTGAGTCCGATTCGGTATTTCAGGCTGCAGTACCTTGATCCTTCACCTCGGTCAGTCCCCTCTCCCCTCCGGGGAGAGGGTTAGGGTGAGGGGCGGTTTTCAGCCGCCCCGCACATCACGACCCCTTGCCACCTTTCTCATGTGCCGGGTCATAGACCTTGGTCAGGTCTCCACCCAGGCGAAACGTCTTGAAAGGCTGCATTTCATGCTTGCGTTCCAGCACATCCGGCGCGCAGGTGTAGAGGGTGCAGAACGGCTCCAACCAGGCAAATTTCATGTCCTTTTTCAGGTCTTTCATGTCCTGTTCCTCGCCGTTCTTCTGCTCGAAGATCTCCGGGTCTTTAACACCGGCCAGCACGTTTTCGCCGAGACGTTTGAGTGCGCCGTTGTTTTCCTGGCGCAGATCGACACCATTGACCAGGGCAAAGCTGGCGATCATCGACAATGGCGGCAGGGCGTAGTTGTGATACGACAAGGCCCGTTGCTGACGCTTCAATTCGTTGGGCAGGAAGCCTTGGGCATCCACCTGATTGGCGCCGATCTTGTATTCCTTCACCGCCCAGTCAAACAGGTCGCGGCGGTTGGTGGCGACGGAAGTCGCCATCACTGACCAGGCAGCCCAGTACGAGTGGTTGTTGATTTTTTTCAGCGGCAGATTGCTCCAGTCGCTGACCACTTGATCCGCCAGTCTGTTGAACCAGGCCTCGATCAGTTGGGATTCCTGCTGATGATTGGCCAGCGGACGCGACTCGGAAAACTTCAGGCGCACATAAGCCGAGGCCATGCTGCCCAGCGCCCATTTGCGCATCGATTTGCCAGTGTGGTTGAAGTCCTTGGACATCAATGCATCTGCCTTGGCCCAGGTCACCAGCCAGTTCAAGGTGCATTCCAACTGCTCCGGACGGCCATCGCGCATGAACTGCATCACGCGTTTGCTGGTGTCTTTTTCCAGCTTGGTGATGTCGGCGGTACTGTCGCGAAAGGCTTTTTCCGATTGCAGGTTCAGGGTCGAACGCGCTTTGTCGGAACCTTCATACTTGCTGCGAAACTGCAGCGGGCCGGTGTAAGGCGTCGGCATTGCATCGCAGCCGTCCTTGAAGTCGCCGGTCTTGAACGCCTCGATTGGTGCGGCGTAGCCCTGGGGAGGACGCAGTGGCGCGGCGGCGTTCACCGAGCCGGCAAACATCGCCAGGCCCAGCAGCGTTGGAGTCAGTAGCTTGTGCATAAGTAACCTCATTGCCCGACCGATGCGGTCTGTTGACCACCGGAAGGGAATACGTTGCGTGTGCAAATTTTCGCTTCGACTTTCTGCGCGGCAGCACCCGCTTCGGGACCCTGCACTTCCACAGCCAGCAGGTTTTGCGAGGCCCAGTCTTCATCGGTGCGCAGTTCAAAGGCGAAACGCCCGTCTGTCTCGGATGTTTCGGGTTTATCGATCTTGATGTCCTCGTGGCGCCCGTTCATGTACCAGAGGGTGGCTTGCAGGGTTTTCACCGACGGATCGGCGAAGCGAATGTCGACCTGATGGTTACGGTTGCGCAGGTCCATGTTCTTGCTGTTGACCATCAACTCATTCTTGCCGGGCTTGAGGGTGGTGCTGGCGCTCATCTGCGCCGGCTTGCCTTCACAGCCGTTGTCCAGCAGCGACATCATCTGGCGATAGATGGTCTCCTGGTCGAGGCGATACAGCGGCGAAAACTCCCAGATCAGGATTTTCGGCGGGCTCTTCTGGAACTCATCGCTGCCCAGGTACTGCAACATCGAGCCTTCCAGGCCACCGCCGGGAAACGCGACGTTCAAAATGTCGGCACCGATTTCTTCCTGAAGGAAGCCGGCGAAGTTGTAGTTCTTGCCGCTGTGACTGGTGCCCACCAGGGTGATCTGCGGATTGCCCGAGTCGCCGAACAGATCGCCGTCGCCCGCTTCACCCTTGGGTTCGGTGGTGAATTGGTCCATGTACTGGATCGCATAGCTGGTGCCGCACAACTGTCCGGCCATGTTGTGCAGGGTGCCGGTCTTGCCCATGCGCCCGGACTTTTTGGTCTCGAACTCGCGCTTGGGAATGTCGGCAAACTCGGGCAACTGTTTGACCTTGGCCGCGACAATTTTTGCCGTGCGCTGGGCGCCGTAAGGGGTCCAGTGTTGGTCGCCGCGGAAATAGAAATCATGCGCCGGCAACTCATCGGGCAGTTGCTCGTTGGTCAATGGCGACAGGTCCGGCACCACGTAGCCCATCTTCGCAAAGCGGCCGAGCATGGACTTGTAATTGCCCAGCGCCGTGTCGAAGTCGAACTTGGCTTTTTCCTCCGGATTGAGCTTGTTGCGGTTCACCAGGCCACGGGTTGGCTGATAGACCAGCACCAGTTCCACACCTTTGCTTTTGAACGCGTCGTGCAACTGCTGCAAGCGTTTGTAGCCGGCAGGTGTGGTCTCGAACTGGGTGCGCAGGTCTTCCTGGGTACGGAACAACCAATCGCCCTGGGCTTGCACCAGGGTGGTGAAGTTTTGCTGGTAGCGCGTGGTGTAGTTTTTCGCGTCATGGGCGGCCGGGCACAGGTTGCAGCATGGCTCGGCGGTAAACGTCGGCGCCGCGACGGTGTCGGCGCGCGCGCCGCTGCTGGCAGCCAGAATGCCGAGGGTCAAACCCGAGAGGCTGAGCAGCTTGATCATGTGTGGGTGCATAAAAGTCATCCTCAGTCCTGCAATTGGGTCTGGCGTTCGACAGGGTCGATCAGCACGGCTTTCTGCTGGCGCACCAGCAGATCGAGAATTTCATCCTGGCGTTCGCCGAGAATCCCCGAGAAGCTGATGCCGCTGGTTTTGGTCGGCGCGAGCATGGATACGCGGTACAGCTCGATGCTCAGCGGCGAGTCGATGGACAGCGGTCCGCTGCCATTGGCGGCCAGTTCGCCGCCGACCACGATCAGCGACACCTGGGCATCGAAGGGGTCCAGGGCGATGTCGCGGTCGGTGTTGGTCAAATCCTTGATGTGGCCGTAGACGCCGGTCAGGCCGTTGGCCATGGCGATATTTTCATACAGGCGAATATTCACGCTGTTACGCACGCGGATACCGTGGCGTCGGTTGCTGATCACCTTGTTGCCCCACAGCAGGTTGTCGCCGCTCTCATAGAGCGTGATGCCGTCGGTATGGTTGCGGTAGATCTCGTTGTCGGCGATCAGGTTGTTCACGCTGTTACGGTCGATCACCAGGCCCGAAAGCTTGTTGTCGTAGCTGCGGTTGTTGAAGATGAAGCTGTCGTTCACTTCCCGGGAAATGATGATGCCGTGCTTCTTCTTCGTCCCGTAGACGGTGTTGTCGGCGATGATCAGGCCGTGTGAGCGGTCATGGGGGTCGATGCCGTAGACGATGTTGTCCTTGTAGGTGCTGCCCTTGATCACAAACCCTTCGGTTTCGTAGCAGTAGAAGCCGTACCACATGTCCGAGAATTCGGAGTCGATAATCCAGCCGGTGGGCTCCGGACGCTTCAGTACCTTGGCCATGTTCGGCGTGTATTGGGAAATACTCACGCCGTAGGATTTACTGTTGGCGTAGCCGAAGCTGGCCATCTTGCTGTTGACGATATAGGTCTCGGTGCCGCCCCAGGCCAGCAGGAACGGACGGAATTCCTTCGGCGAGCGAAAGGTCGCCGGGCCATTGCTTTGCTCGCGCCAGCCCGTGATTTTGGTATCACTCACAAACAACTGGCCATCGTTGACCAGGAACGAACCGGCTTCCTGGGACAGGCGCAGTTCCTGGGTCTGCTTGTCGATTTCGAGGATGCCTTTCTCGCCGACCACGATCGGCAACCTGGCCAGAAATACGCCGGGCGAGGTTTCGCTCAGGTATTGCTTGGGCACTTTCTTGGCCAGATCCTTGAGGTTCAGGTAGCCGTCGTCGATAAAAATCGCCTGGGGAATGCCATGTTGGCGCACCACCCATTCGGCCATTTTGTTGTCGCCACCGATAAAGTCCTTGAGGGCAGGCTCCTGCATCATCCGGCGCACGCTGACCTTGCCGGGCTTGCTGCGGACAATTTTTGCCGCGGCGGCCTCGGCGGTATAACCCGACAAGTCCGGTAGCGCCGGCTTGGCCATCTCCAGCGGCGCGGTGGGCGGGCTGGTGATGGTGTAGGTCTTGGCTTGTTGCAGCTCTTTGGCGGTGATCGGCGCTTTGACTGCTGGCTCAACATTGGCCATGGCCGAAGTGCTGGCGAGCAGCATCGCTGCGACCAGCAGGCTGACCGAGCCTTTGAGGGCTGGAGAATTCATTGCGCAGGCTCCCATCAGAAGCGCCAGATCACGTCGACAAAGGCGCGGTGCATGTACGAGTCGACTTGCTTGCCGTAGGCATCGCCCGGTTTGAACACACCACCACGAAAACGCACCAGGGCCGACGGCTCGTCAATCGACTGGCTGAGGGCGGCGGGTAACAGGCCGTTCTTGAAGTACTTGGTCACCACCAGATCCATTTCCTGACCGAGGTCTTTCTTGCCGTCTTCAAGGGGCAGGGAGGTGCTGGACAGGATCGCGCCGGTCGGGTCGGTGGTGTTTTCGATCGCATCGATGCCGTTGCTGCCAACGGGCTTGTTGCCGTCGACACGCCAGAACTTGTGATACACCAGGCTGGCGTCGTACTCGTCGTTCATTTGCCATGAACCGAACAGACTCATGGACTGCAGGTTGTTCATCTCGCCACGAAATGCCTCGCCGAAACGGTGGAGTCGTGAACGCGTGCCGGTGAAGTTCGAGCGGTTGCTTTGCAGGCCGTTCTGCTCATAGTCAGCGCTGGCACGGGCATAGGCCGCACCCACTTGCCACTGCGGATCAAGGCGCAGGCGTACCCCGAGGTCGGTGGCCCAGCCGTCGACATCGGTGTTGCGCTTGGCGTTGGTGGGGCGCGAGCCGTCGGCGTTCAGCGCATTGACGTTACTGCGCTCGCCCTGCATGCCGGTGACGCTCGCCCAGTAGTTGAGCGTGTTGGTGTTGCGCCAGTTATAGGCATCACTGTTGGCTTCGATGCCGAGCCAGGTCAGGTCGCCATTTTCGCGCTTGTCCAGCGAATCGGCGGCCACCCCCGGTTGCGGGTAGTCGAGCTTGCCATTGTCGTGGGAGTGATGGGCGCGCAGGCCCACCCAATGACCGGGTGTCCACTGGTAGGCCGCATCGGCGTAGAAGTGCTGGCGATCCTTGTCCTCCGGGGACAGCTCCTTGAGGTCGGTGCGGTATTCGCTGAAACGCTCGGCGGCGCCGATATTGGCCTTCAGCAAGGTGGTGTCGAAGGTCCAGTTCAGCGCTTCGATATTGGTGTCGCGCCATTGACCATCGTCGTTGCGCAGGCGCTGGCGGCCGAACTTGAGGATCTCGCCGGGGTAGGGCGTGAAACCGCTGTAGCCGACCCAGAACTCACGCAGGGCCAGGTAGTTTTTCTTGGTCTTGCGGTCGTCATTGCTCGATTGTTCCGTGCTGTCGCCATCCGACTGTTGCAGGGTGTCGGTCTCGATGATGTCGCTGGACGTCACGGCCTGGCCCATGGCGAAGGCGCTCCAGTTACCGCGCTCACCGTAGATCCAGGGACGTATGTCCAGGCCGATACCGTTGACGTCGCCGCCATCTTGGGTGCCGAGGTCGCGGTCGTCTTCGGACTGGCCGGTGATTTTCACGTCCAGGCCGAAGTTCTGGTCTTCGGTCAAGGCCGCCAGGGTCGGGCACGACCACAGCAGGGCGAAGGTCAGGCCAATACCGGCCTTGACGAATGGATTGAGTTTCATAGGGAGTCCTCGCCTTCTTCTTGCAGGGCGTGCAGTTGCAGCGTGTTTTGCGTCAGGGCACCACGGGCCGCCAGTTCCTGTTGCAGCAGGCGCTGGCCTTCGGCGCGCTGGGCGGGCGGCAGTTGTGCTTCCAGCTGCGCAGCCAGTTCATTGGCCTGTGGCGTGTCTTGGGTTTTCGCCAGTTGACTGAACACATAGGCATTCAGTGGGTCGGGCTTGGTGCCCTTGCCTTGGGAAAACAGCTGGGCGATGGCGAAGTCGGCGCTGTTCTGGCCGTTGCGTGCGGCGGTCAGCAAATGATCGAGTGCCTTCTGCGAGTAGACCTGGCCCAGGTAGCCACGGCGGTAGATCTGGCCGAGGTAGTAATCGGCGGCCACTTCCTGGCCCTGGGCCTTCTGGAAGTGCGCCTCGGCGGCCTTGGCATCGGCCGGAACCCACTTGCCTTCGTAGTAGAGCTTGCCGAGCAACAGTTCGGCGCGCGGTTGGTCGGCGGCGCGGCCATTGTCCAGATACTTCATCATCTGATCGACGTCGCCCATTTCGGGGAAGTCGTAGAGCAGTTGCGCGAGGCTGACCCAGGCGGCCGGGTAACCGGGAGCAATTTTTTCCAGCAGCGCCTGGGCGGTTTTTTCGTCCGGCGTGCCCACGTTCGCGTCGGCCAGCACACGGGCCACACTGTCTACCCGCTGCGCGGTGACGGTGCCATGGCTGTAGCCGGCGTCCAGTTGCTTGAGCAGCTCGGCTTGTTGCTCCGGCTGCTGGCGTTTCTGGTAGACGGTGGCCAGCTCGACGTAGCAGATGTCAGTGCTGTTCAACGCGGCCTTGCAGATTTTTTCGATGTCATCCAGGTGTTGATCGTAGGTGCCCTGGGTGCGGTACAGCAGCACTTGCGCCAGGCCCGCTTCCGGATAACCGGCGTTGCGCCAGGTGTCGATCTGCTGCTGGGCGTTGATGCTCGGGAAATCATGCGGGTATTGCAGGTACAGCATTGCCAGTGGGATCAGGGTGTTGCCTTGGCCATTGGCAAACGCCTTTTTCAACAGGCTTTCGGCTTCATGGTGTTCGGCTGCGGTGGCGCCGGGCTTGGCCACCAGCAGGCGACCCAGACGCGCCTGGGCGCGGGGCGAGATATCGGCGGCCGCACGGTAGGTGGCTTCGGCCTGTTTGATCTGCGCCGGGTCGCGGCTGCCGACCTGGATGTCTGCCATGCCGACCTGGGCTTCGCTGTAACCCAGGTCGGCCAATTGCTGGTAGTTCTGCGCGGCGGTGACGGTGTCGCCACGCTTGAGCGCTTCGTTGGCCAGGCGTTGATCAGGCAGGCCGGCGCAACCGGCCAGGGCGATGGCCAGCGCCAGTGGCACCGGCAAGGTTCGAAGGGCGTTCATGATTAGAGACCTGCAGCCATGGCTTTATCGATCAGCCAGTTCAGGGACGGGCCACGGTCGCTGGTGACTTCCACCGGGCGCCCGGCGTAAACGCTGTCCAGCGGTGCATCGGGCTTGATCTGCACGCGGATGTCGGAGGACAGGTCGGAACTGTTGAGGCTGGTGCTGCTGACGATGGTGCCGGTGCGCACCTGATCTTCATCCGCTACCTGGAAGCTCACGGGGGTACCTGGACGGACGTCGGCAAACTGGCGATAGGTGAAGCGTGCCTCGACATTGGCCTGGCTGCCGCGTGGCACCAACTGGAAGATCACGTCGCCTTTGCTGGCGTATTGACCGTCAGCCACCAGTTGCTGAGCCACGACGCAATCGCAAGGCGAGGTCAGGGTGCCGGTCATTTGCTTGCCGAACAGTTCTTCCACCTTGGCCGGTTGCAATTGATCCTCGTCCAGATGGCCCTTGAGCACGTCGAGCATGCTCGTGCTGAAGGTCGCCAGTGGCGCGCCCTTGGCTGCGACGCCGTTGTCTTTGATCAGGCTTTGCACCGTGCCGTCGCGGGGCATGGTCACGTTCATTCCGGGTACGCTCACCAGGCCGGCCTGGGCGTGGCTGACGAAGTACATGCCATACACCGATTTGAAGATGAAACCGAACGCTGCCAGGCCTACCAGGAAGATCGCCAGGCTGAACGTCACTGCGCGCAGGCGACCGAACGCACTCATGCCGCTGCCGCCGTCCTTGACCTTGCGTGCCTTGGTGAAGTTATCCCGCTGCAGCGTCGCCAGCACGTCGCCCATGGTCACGATGTCGCCGGACAGGTGCGAGGTGATCAGGTGGCGCAGGGTGGAGATGTCCTGGGCGTCGAGGTTCTGGAACTGGCAACCGGTACGGCCGGTCTGGCGGTCGTGGGAACGCACCATCAACTCGACGTCCATGGCCAGGCCCAGGTTGTCGATCACAAATTGCAACCGAGCCTTATGCACATCGCCGACCTTCAGCGGTTGCTGGGCAGCGTTAAAGGCCAGGCCGCCAGCAGACAGGTCGATGACCCGGACTTCCATGGGCGTACGGTCGGCGCCGAAGAAGCGCAGTTTGGCTGGGATCTTGACCCGGGCGTGTTGGCGCTGGGCTTCGGATTCGTGGACGACGTTGGCGTTGACAGCTGGGTTCATTGGGCTATTCATGGCGGTGTAATTCCTCAGTTAATTCAGGCTTGGCAGGGTCAGACCATCATCAGCAACACGGCGACAAAAATGCTGCCGGCGGAGAAGGTCATGGTCCGAGACGACCAGGTGTTGAACCAACGTTGAAAGCTGGCCAAATCGCGGGTCAGTTTGGTGTCCTGGCGGGTCCAGGACTGTTGATCAAGACGGAAGAACACGTAGATTTTCACCAGCGCGCCCATGATCTGGTTGTAATAGAGAATCATCGGGTAGGCCGGGCCGATCGTGTGGCCGGAACACGACAGCAACAGGGTCAGAATCAAGCGTGTGATGCCGATCCACAGCAGGTAGACGAGGATGAACGCACCGCCGTATTTGAAGGTGGCGATGATCGCGACCGTCAGGCCCAGCAGCGAAGTCCACATCGACACGCGCTGATCGAACAGCACCACGCTGGTGAAGGCACCGAGGCGTTTGACGCCCAGGCCCAGGGCTCGGGAGTTCTGGCGCAGGTTGTTGCCGTACCAGCGGAACATCAGCTTGCGGCTGGCTTTGATAAAGCTCTTTTCCGGTGGGTGTTCGACGGTGTGGATCGCCGCGTCCGGCACGTAGAACGTGTCGTAGCCCAGACGCATCAGGCTGAACCAACTGGACTTGTCATCCCCGGTGAGAAACTTGAAACGGCCCAGGCGCCAGTGCTGCAGCGAATCGCTTTCCACGTCGGCGATAAAACCGGGGTCGGTGACCACACTGGCGCGGAACACCGACATGCGTCCGGTCATGGTCAATACACGCTTGGACAGGGCCATGGAGCACATGTTGATGTGGCGTTGGGCGAAGCGCAGCTTGTGCCATTCGCTCATGATGTAGCCGCCGCGCACTTCGCAGAACTCATTGGTCGTCAGCCCGCCGACATTGCCGAACAGTTGGAACCACGGCACGGTCTTGCGCACTACGCCTTCGGCGAGCACGGTATCGCCATCGATCACCGCCACGACGGCGCGGTCGTCCGGCAAGTGGCGCGAGATGGCGCGGAAACCGAAGGCCAGGCCGTCGCGCTTGCCGGTGCCGGCGATGCGCACAAAGTCCAGCTTCACGTGATTCGGTGGGTTCAGCTTTTCCCAGAGACTCTTGACCAGCAGCTCATCGGACATTTCCACCAGCGAGCAGACCACGGTGGTGGGGAAACCACATTCGATCGCCTCGCGAATCACCGAGCTGTAGACCTGCGCGGTGGTCAGCGCGTCGATACGGAAGCTGGTGACCATCAGGAACACATGAGACGGGTCTGCGGTCTTGCCCAGCTTGCGCACTTTGCGCCGCAGGTGCGGGTAGACCACGTACAGGAACAGCATGCCACGCACAAAGTGGATGGCACCCATCGAGTAGCGCCAGATACCGACGGCGCCAATCAGGAAAATGAAATGCTTCGATTCGGAGTCGAATGTACTCGCCGGCAACATCAGGGCAAGGCACATCAAAAGCCCCAGAAACAGTAGCCAGCCAGTCGCTTGGTTTAGCCTTTGCATATTTGCATCCGTCGCAGTGGAGAAGGGCTGCAAGTTGCAAGCTTCAAGCTGCAAGATAAGAGCTTCTAACTTGCCGCTTGCAGCTTGAAACTTGCCGCTGCTCTTGCGTTACCAGCAAATACCTTCGGTACGGCCGTTGACGCTGGTAGCCTTGGTCATGAAGCCCACCAGGTCGATCACTTGCTTGCCGTGCGGTGCGTTTTGCGCCAGGGCACGGAACTTCTCGTCGCGGTTGCCGAGGATGATCACGTCGGAGTGGTTGATCACGGCGTCGAAGTCCGAATTGAGCAGGGACGACACGTGGGGGATTTTCCCTTCGATGTAATCCTTGTTTGCGCCGTGGACACGAGCGTATTCGACGTTGCTGTCGTAGATGCTCAGGTCGAAGCCCTTGCCGATCAGCATTTCCGCCAACTCCACCAGCGGGCTTTCGCGCAGGTCATCGGTACCGGCCTTGAAGCTCAGGCCGAGCAGCGCGACTTTGCGTTTGTCGTGGCTGGAAACGATATCGAAGGCGTTCTGCACCTGGGACTCGTTACTGCGCATCAGCGAGTTCAGCAGCGGGGCTTCGACGTCCAGGGAGCCTGCGCGGTAAGTCAGGGCACGCACGTCCTTGGGCAGGCAGGAACCACCGAAGGCAAAACCTGGGCGCATGTAGTACTGGGACAGGTTGAGGGTCTTGTCCTGGCACACCACGTCCATCACTTCACGACCGTCGACGCCGACAGCCTTGGCGATGTTGCCGATCTCGTTGGCGAACGTCACTTTGGTGGCGTGCCAGACGTTGCAGGTGTACTTGATCATCTCGGCGACGGCGATGTCCTTGCGGATGATTGGCGCGTCGAGTTCTTCGTAGAGCGATTGCAGTACATCGCCGGAAGCGCTGTCGAACTCGCCGATGACAGTCATCGGGGGCAAGTCGTAGTCGGCGATGGCGGTGCTTTCGCGCAGGAATTCCGGGTTGACCGCGACGCCGAAATCGACACCGGCTTTCTTGCCGGAGCAGTCTTCGAGAATCGGGATCACCACGTTGGCCACGGTGCCGGGCAATACGGTGCTGCGCACGACGATGGTGTGGCGCGTGGCCTTGTCGCGCAGCACAAAACCGATCTCACGGCATACCGATTCGATGTAGTTGAGTTCCAGGTCGCCGTTCTTCTTGCTCGGCGTGCCGACGCAAATCATCGACAGGTCGGTGTCACGAATCGCTTCGGCGAAGTTGGTGGTGCCGCGCAGTCGGCCGGTCTGAATACCCTGGCTCAACAGTTCACCCAGGCCCGGTTCAACGATGGGGGATTTGCCCGCGTTGATCAGGTCGATCTTTTCCTTGGAGATGTCCACGCCGACCACTTCGTGGCCCCGTGCAGACAAGCAACCGGCACAGACTGCGCCAACGTAACCCAAACCAAATATGCTGATGCGCATCGCATTTACCTCTGTATTAAATCATGCCATTAAAAGGCGGAGTTCATGTTTTCAAGCGTCACTCAGGCACCGGAAAGTTCAGCGAGTAAACGCCGATCTACCCTGTACAGGCATACTTAAAGTCGAGTGACTAACTAATGCACTCAAGTTGTGCGCAACGTGGCCTTATTATTGGGGCTTGCCCTGAAATGCAGCCGGCCTTCCTGGAGGGAAGAACCTGGCGCCAGTGTTGCAAGGACTTGAGGTGACCTGAAAATCCAGTCAAATCAAGCTCTTGAGTTAAGTCACTGACCCATTTAGGGGAGCTCAGCCTTGGCCTTATAGGAGATAGCAATAAACTGTTATCGCCTGCCCTCAACTAAACGCTGGTGTTTTGACCGCGGCGTAAAAGTTGTTATGACAACTTAGTTACTGACCGATGGTCACCGTGTAAGTCATCTCGTACGAACACAGAGATAATCGTTACCGGTGGTATGAGCGGCACCTGGGGACATAGTTCCTAGCCACTCATCCTGTTTTCAGAAATTTCTTGAAATATTAGCCTAGATGGCACTAGTGTTATAGTGATAGCACTTGTTATTTTAACGTGTAGTTATAGGGGGTTCAGCGGGAGTTATAGTTTTGTGCCACTACTGTTTAAAAAAAGTGGTGCCACTATGAAAAAAACTGACGAATGTCCAGTGAAGGAATAGTCATCAAATCTGAACAATTATTTTTGACGTCAAATTGCTGACGATTTGCGTGGGCGCGGGGGTAAATCCGAGTCGCTCCCGACGCAGCCTCGCTGGCGCTCGACAGCTGCTACGGGAGCACAATGTGAGCTTGCCCGGCCAAGTTCAAAACGGTATCTACGGGAGGTTCAGGAGAACCGCGACTCGACACGTGCACTGGGGCAGCGTCGACGGGAACGGTGGCGCTTTATTTCGGTGCGTGATCGCGCAGGAACACCAGGTTATCCAGCTTGGACTGCTCGGCATTGAAGCGATAGCCCTGCACATTGAACTGTGTGAGCTGGGCCGGATCATTGATGCGTTCTTCAATCACAAACCGGCTCATCATGCCCCGGGCTTTCTTGGCGTAGAAGCTGATGATCTTGTACTGGCCGTTTTTCAGGTCCTTGAACTCGGTGTTGATGATCCGCGCCTTCAGGCTCGCTCGCTTGACGGCCGAAAAGTACTCGTTGGAGGCCAGGTTAAGCAGCACATCGTCGCCTTGTTCAGCGAGCGCTTCGTTCAACCATTCGCTGATACGGCTGCCCCAGAAGGCGTACAAATCCTTGCCGCGGGCATTGGCCAGTTTGGTGCCCATCTCCAGGCGATACGGCATCATCAGGTCCAACGGGCGCAGCACACCGTACAGGCCCGAGAGCATGCGCAGGTGTTGTTGGGCATAGCTGAAATCGGCGTCGGTGAAGGTCTGGGCATTCAGGCCCGTGTAGACGTCGCCCTTGAAGGCCAGCAGCGCCTGCTTGGCATTGGCCGGCGTGAATGCAGGTGTCCAGGTGCCAAAACGCGCGGCGTTGAGGCCGCCGATCTTGTCGGAAACATGCATCAGTTGGCTGATTTGCGCCGGCGTCAGCTCGCGCAGTTGTTCGATCAGTTCCTGGGAGTGATCGAGGTATTGCGGCTGGGTGAAACGGGCAGTGGCCGGCGGGGTGTCAAAGTCGAGGGTTTTGGCGGGGGAAATCACCATCAGCATGAAGTTGTCTCCTGGAATCATGGCGTGTAGCGTGGGCGCGATTCTAGGGGGTTGGGCGGTTTGACTCCACCTATGATGGTGATAGGCGCTATTCGTCCGGCCCCATCCTGCCGACCCAATCAGCTATAGTCCCGGGCGCCCCCGAACGATGGAGACCACCCCGTGCGCATCGCACTCCTGTTATCCGCCTGCCTGTTCAGCCTGGCCACGCAAGCCGCACCGCAGGACGTCGCCAGCCTGGACCGCACTACCTGGCCCGAACAATTCACCAGCCCCGCACTGTTCGACGTCGCTTCCCGCGCGGAAATCCTGATGTTCGCCCACGCGTTGCTGACCACCGAAACCCTCGACGAACCCACCCTCAAGCAGCGGCTGGGCCTGAAAATCATCAACCAGGCCGCTATCGCCGAACTGCGCCGACAACTGTGGAAACGCTTGCTGGAAAGCTACAATTTCGCCCAGCAAAGCTGCGAGCAGGACGCCTCATTCTGCTACCTGGTGGAAAACCTCGAGGACCTGCGTGAACAAGCCGGCAAGTTCGAAGTCAGCGACGATTCTTTCTATATAGGCTGGGCCGGCCCCAGCCGTGTCTTCCATGAACGCTACCTGGACGAATTACTGCGCAAGGCCGCGCTGTTCCCGCAGATCAGCAGCGAGGTCGCCCGTTTCGGCGAGCACGAGCGCAACGGTGATGAACTCAATGACCGTATGTTCCTCCTGACTTTCGACAGCGGCCCGACCGCGAGCGGTGGCCATACCGATTGGCTCACTGACTACCTGCGCAAGCAAAAGATGAACGCGATCTTCTTCGTCCTGGGCAACAGCCTACAGACGCGGGTCGAGAAGAACCCCTCGACGGACGTGCAGGCGTTGTATCAAGGGCAATGCGTCGGTATCCAGGGGTGGCAATATCGCTCCCACAGCCATTGGGTCGACTGGCAGTCGTCGATTACCCGTAGCGCATCGCTGACCCAGAACCTGTTGCCCGAAAACTACCTGCCGTTGTTCCGTCCGCCCTACGGCCAGCGCCGTGCTGACAGCCAGGGTTTTTTCCAGTCGCAGGGGTTGCAGGTGGCGTTATGGGATATCGATTCGCAGGATGAGCCGGGGCTGCTCAAGGCCGAGGAGGCGGCCAATCGGGTGCTGACCTTGATGCTGCTGTGGCGGCGCGGGGTGATCCTGTTTCATGACACGCAAGGCACGGCCCAAGTGGCGCTACCCTGGCTGTTGCACGCGACAGCGCAAAGTGGGCTGGGCTGGCAGGATTGCCGGCAAGCGTTTCGCTGAAATACCTAGAGGCCCGGCCCTGTTGGGGCTGAGGCTTTCTCGGGGCAAAAATGCATTGAAATTTGATACAGGCGGACTTCCGACTTTAACGGGGTCATGCCCCTGCGCCTAGTGCTATTCGTCATCCTGAAAAATAAACTTCAAAAAAGCGTCAAAGTGCTTTTTCCTGTCATGTGTTTTGCGGTATTACGAAGTCAGATCGCCGAAACCTGCAACACAGGTGGCGTCTTCCAGGACTCCCTCCGTGGTGTGTTCGGCGGTCGAATCGAGGCGCAGCACTGTCGTGGTATTGCGTCGACTGGCTCCCACAAAGGTGACCGAGTATGGATGATCATGGACGTAACTCTTCTTCCAACCAGCCAATCCTTTATGTGCTTGATACCAACGTATTGATCCACGATCCAAACGCGCTGCTCAATTTCGAAGAACACCACGTCGCCATCCCGATGATCGTGCTCGAGGAACTCGACAAGCTCAAGAGCGGGCACCACAGCGTTGCCGCCGAATGCCGCCAGGCCATCCGCCTGATCGACAAGACCCTGGGCGAGGCCTCGCCTGAAGATGTCGAGATCGGTGTACCGATCCAGCGTGGCAAAGGCGAGCCCAAGGGGTTGCTGTCGATTCTGATGAGTAAGCGCAGCGAGCCCAATAGCCTGCTTCCGGAAAACCTCAACGACAACAAAATCATCAACCAATTGATCGACCTGCACGCGCGTGACAAGGCGCTGCGCCTGGTGCTGGTGACCAAAGACATCAACATGCGCCTCAAGGCGCGGGCGTGTGGGATCGCCGCCGAGGACTACAGTACCGATCAGTTGGTCGACGATGTGTCGATGCTGTCCCGTGGTTATCACATGATGACCGGGTCGTTCTGGGACCGCGTCAGCAAGGTCGAGACCCGCCAGGATCACGGTCGCACCTGGCATCAGGTGCAACTGACCGACAATCTGCCAGCCGTGCATATCAACGAATTCATTGTCGACGAACAGGGCTTTGTCGGCTGGATCAAGGAAATCCAGGTCGACAAGCTACTGATCCTCGACCTGCATCAGGAACCCTTGTTGCACCAGGAAGCCTGGGGCCTGAAACCGCGTGATATCTACCAGAGCCTGGCGTTGTACGCGTTGCTCGATCCGGATATTCACCTGGTCAACCTGACCGGCGCCGCCGGTTCGGGGAAAACCATCCTGGCCCTGGCCGCCGCCATCGAACAGACCATGGTCACCAAGCGTTATCGGCGCATCATCGCCACCCGCAGCGTGCAGGGCCTGGACCAGGAAATCGGCTTCCTGCCGGGCACCGAGGCGGAGAAAATGGAGCCGTGGCTGGGGGCGATTACCGACAACCTCGAAGCCTTGCACATGGATGACGAAAACACCCATGGCAGCGTCGATTACATCCTCAGCAAAGTGCCGTTGCAGTTTAAATCCCTCAACTACATTCGAGGTCGCAGCTTCCAGCAGAGCCTGATTCTGATCGATGAATGCCAGAACCTCACGCCGCACCAGATAAAAACCATCATCACCCGTGCCGGCGCCGGTTCCAAAGTGGTGTGCCTGGGCAACCTGGCACAGATCGACACCCCTTACCTGTCCGCGACCAGCTCCGGGCTGACTTACCTGACGGAACGCTTCAAGGACTTCCCCAACGGCGTGCACATCGCCCTGCAGGGTGTCCCACGTTCGATTCTGGCCGAATACGCAGAGTCGCATCTCTGAGCTGCAAGCTTTAAGCTACAAGCTGCAAGCGGGTCCTGTGAGTTTTTCACTTGCCGCTTGCAGCTTGTCGCTTTATAGCTGCCTCAAGGAGGCCCTGTGCTGACTCATCTCGATTCCCAAGGTCGCGCCCACATGGTCGACGTCACCGAAAAGTCCGTGACGTTTCGTGAAGCCGTGGCCGAAGCGCGGGTGCGCATGTTGCCCGAGACCCTGCAAATGATTGTCGACGGCGCCCATCCCAAGGGCGATGTGTTCGCCGTGGCACGGATCGCCGGGATCCAGGCGGCGAAAAAGACCAGTGACTTGATCCCGCTCTGCCACCCGCTGATGTTGACCGGCGTCAAGGTCGAACTCAGCGCCGAAGGCCATGATGCGGTGCATATCGTTGCCCGCTGCAAACTCTCCGGACAGACCGGTGTGGAGATGGAAGCGCTGACTGCCGCCAGCGTCGCCGCGTTGACTATCTACGACATGTGCAAGGCGGTAGATCGAGGCATGACCATCGAATGCATTCGCCTGCTGGAAAAACTCGGCGGCAAGAGCGGGCATTTCAAGGCGGATGCGCAATGAGTATTCAGGTGTTGTTTTTTGCCCGTTACCGGGAAGCGTTGGATCTGGACTCGCTGGAGGTTGAGGGCGAGTTCGCCACCATCGACGCTTTGCGCCAGGACTTGCTGAAGGATCCCGCGTTTGCGGTGCTCAACGAGAGCGGCCTGATGTGCGCCCGTAACGAAGAGCTGTGCGCGCTTGAGGAGCCTTTGGTTGACGGCGATGAAGTGGCCTTTTTTCCGCCTGTGACCGGAGGCTGAGCATGACCATCCGTGTGCAGTCCCAACCCTTCGACCCCGGCGCTGAAGTCAACGCCATGCACGCGGCCAACGTCGGGGTGGGCGCGGTCGTGAGCTTTGTCGGTTATGTGCGTGATTTCAATGAGGGCCGCGAGGTGGCGGGGATGTTCTTGGAACACTACCCGGGCATGACCGAGAAGGCCCTCGGCAAGATCGCGGTGGAGGCCGGGCAACGCTGGCCGCTGCTCAAGCTGGAAGTGCTGCACCGCATCGGCGCCCTTGAGCCGGGCGAGCCCATCGTGTTCGTGGCGGCTGCCAGCGCCCACCGCCAGGCAGCGTTTGATGCCTGCGCATTTGTCATGGATTACCTGAAGACGCGGGCACCGTTCTGGAAGAAGGAACAGACCGCCGAAGGGCCGCGCTGGGTAGACGGCCGGGACAGCGACCATGCGGCGGCGGAGCGCTGGAAATAGCAGGCCTGATACCAGTTTTGGAATCAACCGAGATTCAAAGGTGGGCGGGCTTGCTCGCGATGGCGCAGGGTCAGCTAAAGATAGGCTGACTGGTTCATCGCCATCGCGAGCAAGCCCGCTCCCACCTGGGTCAGGTGTGGGTCTGGATAAGGCGTTTGGGCGACAACAGTGCTTCAGTCAATCCAAACTCGGCCAATGTGTTGGGTAACGCTTCACCGCGCACCAACGCCGCGCTCGCCTGGCCCATGGCCGGTGACGTCTGAATCCCGTAACCACCTTGCGCGGCAATCCAGAACAAGCCTTCCACCTGCGGATCAAACCCACACACCAGGTCACCATCGTGGACAAAGCTGCGCAACCCCGCCCACGTCCGCGTTGGACGGCGGATGGTCAGGGTGGTGGCTTCCTCTATCTGGAAGATGCCCATGGCGATATCCAGTTCTTCAGGCTGCACATCGTGGGGCGCAACCGGATCGGCATTGGCCGGCGAGCCGAGGAACATGCCCGCGTCGGGCTTCATGTAGAACGAGCCGTCGAGGGCGGCCAGTTCCGGCCAGGCGTGTATATCCAGTCCGTCGGGCGGGGCGAAGACAAACGCGCTGCGGCGCTTGGGCTGCAAGCCGATTTTCTGGGCGCCGGCCAGTTCTGCGATGTGATCGGCCCAGGCGCCCGCCGCATTGATAATCACCGGTGCACAAAAGCGCTGCTGCGAGGTGCGCACCTGCCATTGGCCTTGCGGGTCACGGCTCAGTTTCTGGACGTCGTGGTCGGTGTGGATGACGCCGCCGTTGCGCCGGATGCCGCGCAGATAACCCTGATACAGCGCATCCGTATCGATATCGCAGACCGTTGGATCGTAGAGGGCGCCATGCACTTTTTCACGGCGCAGGATCGGCATCATGGCCATGGCTTCCTCGACGTCGAGCAAGCGGGTCTGCGCGACCAGCGCCTTGGCGCTCAGGTATTGGCGCTGCAGTTCGTCAGGGTCACCGATAAAATCCACCAGCAGTTCGGCGCGGGGCGTCAGTAACGGATGTTCTGCAAACTCTGCGGGAGGATGATCAAAGAAGGCGCGGCTGCCCAGCGTCAGGGCGCGGACTTGCGGAGTGCCATAGGCCGCAATATACAACGCGGCCGAGCGGCCGGTTGAGTGATAACCCAGCATCGACTCACGTTCCAGCACGATCACCCGGGCGTGCCGCGACAGCCAGTAACCGGCGGATGCCCCGGCGATGCCCCCACCGATGATGATGTAGTCGACCTGGTTCATCCCTGCCTCCTTGAACATCTCCCTTGTTTCGACCCATCTCTGAAGCGGTATTGCGTAGCAGCTGTCGAGCCCCGGCGAGGCAGCGTCGACAGTGTGTCAGATAGACCGCTGACGCAGCCTCGCCAAGGCTCGACAGCTGCTACGGGGCTGATTATGGGCGTTTGCGCTCAACCGCACGCAACAGGTGCGTTGGCGGTGTTTCGCAACTGATCTTGCGACCCAGCAGCGTTTCGATCGAAGGCAACTGATACGAATCGTCCTCACCGGCAAAGCTGATGGACACGCCCGCCGCCCCGGCACGCCCCGTACGGCCGATACGGTGTACGTAGTCGTCCGGCACTTCCGGCAGGGTGAAGTTGATCACGTGGCTGATGCCGTCGATATGAATCCCGCGACCCGCCACGTCGGTGGCCACCAGGACCCGGATCTTGCCTTCGCGAAAGCCTTCCAGCGTCTTGATGCGCTTGTGCTGTGGCACGTCGCCGGACAACTGCGCAGCGTTGACCCCATCGCGCACCAGGCGCTCTTCGATGCGTCGCACTTCATCCTTGCGGTTGGCAAACACCATCACCCGCTCCCAGCCGTTATCGTTGACCAGGTTGTAGAGCAGTTTGTATTTGTCGGCGCCGGCCACGGCATAGATATGCTGTTCGACGTTTTCGCTGGCGACGTTCAGCGCCTCGATCTCGACGATGGAGGGGTCGGTGGTCCACTGTTTGGCGAGGTTCATCACGTCTTCAGTGAAGGTCGCGGAGAACAGCAACGTCTGGCGTTCGTTTTTGGGTGGGGTCTGGCGAATGATCTGGCGCACTTGCGGGATGAAGCCCATGTCGAGCATGCGGTCGGCTTCGTCCAGCACCATCACTTCGACCATGTCCAGGTGCACGTCGCCGCGCTGGTTGAAGTCCAGCAAACGGCCCGGCGTGGCGACCAGGATGTCGCAGTGGCGCGCTTCCAGGTGCTTGAGCTGTTTGTCGAAGTCCATGCCGCCGACGAAGGTCATGACATTGAGGCCGGTGTATTTGGTCAGGTCGGCGGCGTCCTTGGCGATCTGTACCACCAGTTCCCGGGTCGGGGCGATGATCAGCGCTCGTGGCTCGCCCATGTAGCGCTCTTTGGGCGGCGGGGTTTGCAGCAACTGGGTGATGATCGAAATCAGGAACGCAGCCGTCTTGCCGGTGCCAGTCTGGGCACGGCCGATGGCGTCTTTGCCCGCCAGGGTAAAGCCCAGCACTTGGGCCTGGATCGGCGTGCAGTACGGGAATCCCAGGTCCTGAATGGCGTGCATCAGTTCCGGGGCGAGCTTGAAATCATGAAAGCGGGTTTTGCCTTCCTGGGGTTCGACCACGAAGTCTTCCAGTTTCCACGGCTTCACCACCGGCTTGGGCGCACGCTCGCGGCGGGCTTTTTCAGGCGCGGCGCTGGTCGCTGGAGCCGAGGGTGGCGTTGGCGGCTTTTTTGGCGAAGCAACGGCAGCGGTGCGGACAGGCTGTTTAGCCTCGTTGCGGCTACCGGACGCTTGGACGGGTACGCTGGCGACAGGGGCGAGCGGCTCAGCCTCGCTTTTACCGAACATCTTCTTGAGTGCTTTGAGCACGGTCATCTCATCAATTGGTTAAGGAATATACGCCGGCCAGTGTAATGCAAGAATCGGGCGCGGCGTAGTGCGTCTGTCATACGGCTACATAAACAGTGTTTTTCAGTCCAGGCGTGCGCTCAACCAGGTGCCGATATCGCGTATCTCCTGGGGTAACACTTCGTGACCCATTGGGTATTCCTGCCATGTGACGGTGACACCACGGGTCTTCAAATGCTCATAGGCGCTACGCCCCATGGCGTTCTGCACCACTTCATCGTATTGGCCGTGCAGGCACAGGGTCGGAATCCGCTGCTGACTGGCGGATAACTCAAGTTCGTCGCCGAAGGTTGGCGCGTAAGTGGAGAGGGCGATCACGCCACCCAACGGGCCCTGCCAGTTCAGAAACGCTGTGTGCAAGACCACGGCGCCGCCTTGGGAGAAACCTGCGAGAAAAATTCGCGAGGCGTCTACTCCGCTGCTTTTTTGCTGGTCGATCAAGTCGGTGAGGTTTTTTGCCGATACTTCCAGCTCTTCCAGGCTGATGGAACGCGCCGGGCTCATGGCCTTGATGTCGTACCAGCTGGGCATCTCGTAGCCGCCATTAATAGTCACCGGTCGGGTCGGCGCCTGGGGCAAAACAAAGCGGGTGGACAACAACGTTTCCTGCAGCGCTTCGGCGACCGGCAGGAAGTCGTAGCGATCGGCGCCCAGGCCATGCAACCAGATAACGCAGGCATCTGCGGGCTTGGAGGGCTGAAGAATCAAGGGCTGGGTCATGTCTGCTCCATAAATGTGCGTGTGCTCCGATGAAGTGCATCGGGTCGGTGCGCGACGGGGTTATCTGTTAACAAGATGTCGCAAGGTTGAAACTTTTTCTATTGACCTCTGACTGAACCGACTCGGCCGCCAGTCTGGTACGGCGCTTGCTATAAGAACCCTGATGTCATCGCTGAACCCGGGCGGTAACACTAGCAGTGACTGCCGCTTGTGGGATAGCAATTGGACTTACAGCGACAGCTTCATGCCGATTGACCTCAAAAAAAGCCAACACAGGTCAATTTCGCCTCATAAGGGTGCGGCAGGGCTCAAGCTCCGACACAACAAGAGCAACTGGAGGTTTGAATGAAGGTATTGAAATCCACCCTGGCCATCGTTTGCGCGGCCGCGGCACTGGGTGCCAGCAGTTTCGTCCAGGCGGGCGCAACCCTGGACGCCGTACAGAAGAAAGGTTTTGTGCAATGTGGTGTGAGTGACGGTTTGCCGGGCTTCTCGGTACCGGACGCCACCGGCAAGATCCTCGGCATCGATGCTGACTTCTGCCGTGCCGTAGCCGCTGCGGTATTCGGCGACGCGACCAAAGTCAAATTCAGTCAATTGAACGCCAAGGAGCGTTTCACCGCGCTGCAGTCCGGCGAAATCGACATCCTGTCGCGCAACACCACCATGACCAGCTCCCGTGACGCGGGCATGGGCCTGAAATTCCCGGGCTTCATCACTTACTACGACGGCATCGGCTTCCTGGTAAACAACAAACTGGGTGTCAAGAGCGCCAAGGAACTGGACGGTGCAACCATCTGCATCCAGGCCGGTACCACCACCGAGCTGAACGTGTCCGACTACTTCCGCGGCAACGGCCTGAAGTACACCCCGATCACGTTCGACACCTCCGATGAAAGCGCCAAGTCGCTGGAGTCCGGTCGTTGCGACGTGCTGACCTCCGACAAGTCCCAACTGTTCGCCCAGCGCAGCAAACTGGCCGCGCCGAAGGACTACGTGGTTCTGCCGGAAACCATTTCCAAGGAGCCGCTGGGTCCGGTCGTGCGTAACGGTGACGACGAGTGGCTGGCAATCGTGCGCTGGACTGGCTACGCCATGCTCAATGCCGAAGAAGCCGGCATCACCTCGAAGAACGTCGAAGCCGAAGCCAAGTCCACCAAGAACCCGGACGTCGCCCGTATGCTCGGCGCTGACGGTGAGTATGGCAAGGACCTGAAACTGCCGAAAGACTGGGTCGTGCAGATCGTCAAGCAAGTCGGCAACTACGGTGAAGTGTTCGAGAAAAACCTGGGCAAGAGCACCCCGCTGGAAATCGACCGCGGCCTGAACGCGCTGTGGAACAACGGCGGCATTCAATACGCACCACCAGTGCGCTGATGGTTCTATCACCCGGTGGGCCAACCGCCGGGTGATGTTCTGTTCCATTCCTTGCGGGGCACTTCATGCAAAATTCAATCGGCGCACCCAAGCAGAGGCTCAGCCTCAGCGATCCACGCGTGCGTGCCTGGGTATTTCAGATCGTCACGATTGTGGCGGTCGTCTCATTGGGCTGGTTTCTGTTCGATAACACGCAAACCAACCTTGAACACCGGGGCATTACCTCCGGGTTCAGCTTTCTGGAGCGCAGTGCCGGTTTCGGCATCGCCCAAACCCTGATCGACTACACCGAAGCGGACAGTTATGCCCGCGTCTTCGTCATCGGCTTGCTCAACACCCTGTTGGTGACCTTTATCGGCGTGATCCTGGCGACCATTCTCGGTTTCATCATCGGCGTGGCGCGTCTGTCGAAGAACTGGATCATCGCCAAACTGGCAACGGTGTACGTGGAGGTTTTCCGCAACATCCCGCCCTTGCTGCAGATTCTGTTCTGGTACTTCGCGGTGTTCCTGACCCTGCCGGGGCCGCGCGGCGCGCATAACGTCGGCGACATCTTCTTTGTCAGCAGCCGCGGTGTGAACATGCCGGGCGCCTTGGTGACCGAAGGGTTCTGGCCGTTCGTGGTCAGCGTCGTGCTGGCGATCGTCGCGATCGTACTGATGAGCCGCTGGGCCACCAAACGCTTTGAGGCCACCGGGCAGCCGTTCCACAAATTCTGGGTCGGGCTGGCGCTGTTCCTGGCGATCCCGGCGCTGTGCGCGCTGCTGTTCGGCGCGCCAGTGCACTGGGAAATGCCGGAACTCAAGGGTTTCAACTTCGTGGGTGGCTGGGTGCTGATTCCAGAGCTGCTGGCCTTGACCCTGGCGTTGACGGTGTACACGGCGGCGTTTATCGCTGAAATCGTGCGCTCCGGGATCAAGTCGGTCAGCCACGGCCAAACGGAAGCGGCGCACTCGCTGGGCATGCGCAACGGGCCGACCCTGCGCAAGGTGATCATCCCGCAAGCCCTGCGGGTGATCATTCCTCCGCTCACCAGCCAATACTTGAACCTGGCAAAAAACTCTTCGTTGGCAGCCGGCATCGGTTACCCGGAAATGGTCTCGTTGTTTGCCGGTACGGTGCTGAACCAGACCGGGCAGGCGATCGAAGTCATTGCCATCACCATGAGCGTGTACCTGGCGATCAGTATCAGCATTTCCCTGCTGATGAACTGGTACAACAAGCGCATTGCGCTGATCGAACGGTGAGGAAACGCGCATGACATCCCATACTTTCAAACCCGACATGCCCCCGCCGAACAGCAGTATCGGCGTGGTGGCATGGATGCGCGCGAACATGTTCTCCAGCTGGCTTAACACCCTGCTGACGCTGTTCGCGTTCTACCTGATCTACCTGGTGGTCCCGCCGATTCTCAGTTGGGCGGTCATTGACGCCAACTGGGTCGGCACCACCCAGGCCGACTGCACCAAGGAGGGCGCCTGCTGGGTGTTCATCCAGCAGCGCTTCGGCCAGTTCATGTACGGCTACTACCCGGTGGACCTGCGCTGGCGCGTCGACCTGACCGTGTGGTTGGCGGTCATCGGCGCAGCGCCGCTATTCATCTCGCGTTTCCCGCGCAAGGCCGTCTACGGCCTGGGGTTCCTGGTGCTATACCCGATCATTGCCTTCTACCTGCTGCACGGCGGGATTTTCGGCATGACCAATGTCCCCACCAGTCGCTGGGGCGGCCTGATGCTGACGCTGGTGATCGCCACTGTCGGCATCGCTGGCGCCTTGCCGTTGGGTATCGTGCTGGCACTCGGTCGACGTTCGGACATGCCGGCGATTCGTGTGGTGTGCGTGACCTTCATCGAGTTCTGGCGCGGTGTGCCGTTGATCACGGTGCTGTTCATGTCGTCGGTGATGTTGCCGCTGTTCCTGCCTGAAGGCATGAACTTCGACAAGCTGCTGCGGGCACTGATCGGGGTGATTCTGTTCCAGTCGGCCTATGTGGCCGAAGTGGTGCGCGGTGGTTTGCAGGCGATCCCCAAAGGGCAGTACGAAGCCGCTGCCGCGATGGGCCTGGGTTACTGGCGCAGCATGGGCCTGGTGATTTTGCCGCAAGCCTTGAAGATGGTGATCCCGGGTATCGTCAACACCTTCATCGCGCTGTTCAAGGACACCAGCCTTGTGATCATCATCGGCCTGTTCGACCTGCTCAACAGCGTCAAGCAAGCTGCCGCCGACCCCAAATGGCTGGGCATGGCCACTGAAGGCTATGTATTCGCCGCCCTGGTGTTCTGGATTTTCTGTTTTGGTATGTCGCGCTATTCCATGCATCTGGAACGCAAGCTCGACACAGGCCACAAGCGTTAGGAGTTCTATCGATGAGCGAAGCAAACAAACAGCCTGTGAGCCCTGAAGGCATTATCCAGATGCAGGGCGTGAACAAGTGGTACGGCCAGTTCCACGTGTTGAAAGACATCAACCTCGACGTCAAACAGGGCGAGCGTATCGTGCTGTGCGGCCCGTCGGGTTCCGGCAAGTCCACCACCATCCGTTGCCTCAACCGCCTGGAAGAGCACCAGCAAGGGCGCATTGTGGTGGATGGCGTGGAACTGACCAACGACCTCAAGCAGATCGAAACGGTCCGCCGTGAAGTCGGCATGGTGTTTCAGCACTTCAATCTGTTCCCGCACCTGACCATCCTGCAGAACTGCACCCTGGCACCGATGTGGGTGCGCAAGATGCCCAAGCGCAAGGCCGAGGAAATCGCCATGCACTATCTGGAGCGGGTGCGTATTCCGGAGCAGGCTCACAAGTACCCGGGGCAACTGTCCGGCGGTCAGCAACAGCGCGTGGCGATTGCCCGGGCGTTGTGCATGAAGCCGAAAATCATGCTGTTCGATGAACCGACCTCGGCCCTCGATCCGGAAATGGTCAAGGAAGTACTCGACACCATGATCGGCCTCGCCGAAGACGGCATGACCATGCTCTGCGTGACCCACGAAATGGGCTTTGCGCGGACCGTGGCCAACCGTGTGATCTTCATGGACAAGGGCGAGATCGTTGAACAGGCGGCGCCGAATGACTTCTTCGATAACCCACAGAATGATCGGACCAAGCTGTTCTTGAGCCAGATCCTGCATTGATCGACAGGTGATGTCGGCATAAACCCAGCCTGAGGAGAGTGTTCAGTCAAGGCTGAACGACTTCTTTTGAGGCTGTTTGAGTCAGGGGCTGACTCACCTCTTATGAGGCTGTTTCAGTCAGGGCTGACTCACCTCTTATGAAGCTGTTTCAGTCAGGGCTGACTCACCTCTTATGAGGCGTTTCAATCAGGGCTGACTCACCTCTTGTGGCGAGGGGGCTTGTCCCCCGTTGGGCTGCGCAGCAGCCCCCAAACCTGTCACCCCGGTTTGACTGGAGGTCTGGGTGGGGCTTTTTGGGGCAGCTGCGCAGCCCAACGGTGACAAGCCCCCTCGCCACAGGTTGCCTTGATGGGCGAGTCCGAATAAGCTGCAGGGTAATTCATCCTATGATTGGACGAAAATCATAACGTCATGCCCACCATCGCCCCCCTTATCAAACGCTCCCTGGTCGACTTGGCCCTCGAGCAACTGCGCCAACGCATCACCCAAGGCAAATGGGCGGTGGGCGAGCGTTTGCCCACCGAGCCCGAACTGTCTGCCGAACTGGGCATCAGCCGCAACACCGTGCGCGAAGCCATGCGCGTACTGGCGTTTTCCGGGTTGATCGAGATTCGCCAGGGCGACGGCAGTTACCTGCGTTCGATGACTGATCCGCTGGGGGCGATGAAAGCCATGTCCCAATGTTCCCTGGGGCAGGCCCAGGAGACCCGACAGATTCTCGAAGTCGAAGCCATTGGCCTGGCCGCGTTGCGCCGTACTGAAGAGGATTTGCAGACCTTGCGCGAGGCCCTCGCCGAGAGCGCCCAGCGTTTTCATGGCGAGTTGGAACGCTATATCCGCGCCGACCTGATCTTCCATCAACGCCTGGTGGATGCTGCGCATAATCCGGCCTTGAGCGAGCTGTACCATTATTTTTCGAGCATCGTCGCTGCCCAATTGCGTCAAACCCTGAATGTCCAACCACGTCGCCAAGCCGTGTTCGACCTGCATGGCGCGCTGCTGGATGCCGTCGAGCGGCAGGACCCGGAACGCGCCAAGCGCCTTTGTCGGCAGTTGATCAATGAACCTTGAACCCGAGCATCGCATGCTGCGTAAACCATCACCCCAGGCACAAAGTGCCCTTGAAGAGCTGCTGATCGACGCCGAGGCGGATGACGATCAGGTCCAGCACAGTCCGCCGCAGGTGAACCGTCCGTGGCTGTTGCTGCTGGGCCTGGTGCTGGTCGCGCTGAACTTGCGTCCGGCGCTGTCGAGCATGGCGCCGTTGCTCAGCGAGGTCTCTGCCAGCCTCGGACTGTCGGCTGCCCGGGCGGGTCTGCTGACGACGTTGCCAGTGTTGTGCCTGGGCCTGTTCGCGCCGCTGGCGCCGATCCTGGCCCGGCGCTTAGGTGCTGAACGGGTGGTGCTGGGGATCTTGCTGACCTTAGCCTGCGGCATCATCCTGCGCAGTTCCTTCGGTGAAGTCGGGCTATTCGCCGGCAGCCTGCTGGCCGGCGCCAGTATCGGCATTATCGGCGTACTGCTGCCCGGTATCGTCAAGCGTGACTTCGCCCAACACGCTGGCACCATGACCGGCGTCTACACCATGGCACTGTGCCTGGGCGCGGCGCTCGCAGCGGGTTCTACCGTGCCCTTGAGCGACTATTTCAGCGACAGCTGGACTATCGGCCTGGGGTTCTGGGTGCTGCCGGCCTTGCTGGCAGGCCTGTGCTGGCTGCCGCAACTCGGACGCAGGCACGCTGCGCATCAAGTGGCCTATCGCGTGCGCGGGTTGTTGCGGGATCGCCTGGCCTGGCAAGTGACCTTGTACATGGGCCTGCAATCCTCCCTGGCCTATATCGTCTTCGGCTGGCTGCCGTCGATCCTTATCGGCCGTGGATTGACGGCGACTCAGGCGGGGCTGGTGTTGTCCGGTTCGGTGCTGGTGCAACTCGCCAGCTCCCTTGCCGCGCCTTGGCTGGCGACGCGCGGCAAGGACCAGCGCCTGGCGATTGTGATCGTGATGCTGTTGACCCTTGGCGGCCTGTTCGGCTGCCTGTATGCACCGCTGGACGGCTTGTGGGGTTGGGCGATTCTCCTGGGGCTGGGACAGGGCGGCACGTTCAGCCTCGCGCTGACCTTGATTGTGCTGCGCTCGCGGGATTCGCATGTCGCGGCCAATCTGTCGAGCATGGCCCAGGGGGTCGGTTACACCCTGGCATCGCTGGGCCCCCTCGCGGTCGGCCTGGTGCATGACTGGACCGGTGGCTGGAACGCAATCGGCTGGATCTTCGCGGTGCTGGGCCTGGGCGCAATCATTGCCGGCCTCGGTGCGGGCAGGGCGTTGTATGTCGAGGTCAGCAGCGAAAGGGTCACTGAGCTTCGCTGATGTCATTTGCAAGGCGAATGACGATAGTCTTCGCAGCAAGGGCGGATTATTGTGCAGGTCTATTCAAGCGATTTTCGGAGTCTGCCCATGAGTGATGCCCACAGCGCCCTGATCACCCGGTTCTACGAGGCCTTTCAGCGCCTGGATGCCGAGGCCATGAGCGCCTGCTATACCGACGATGTGCTGTTCAGCGACCCGGCCTTCGGTGAGTTGCGCGGGCGCGACGCCGGCGACATGTGGCGCATGCTCACCACGCGGGCCAAGGATTTTTCCCTGACGTTCGATAACGTGCGCAGCGACGAACGCACCGGCGGTGCCCATTGGGTGGCGACTTATCTGTTCAGCCAGACCGGCAATACCGTGGTCAACGACATCCAGGCGCGCTTCGTTTTTCGTGACGGCAAGATCTGCGAACACCACGATCGCTTCGACCTGTGGCGCTGGTCGCGCCAGGCCTTGGGTACCAAAGGTTTGCTGCTGGGCTGGACACCGCTGGTACGCAACGCCGTCCGCGCCCAGGCGCTCAAGGGGCTGCGAGCGTTCCAGGCCGGTCGCTGATAAAATCACGGCTTGTTCCCATTGCGGCTGTTGAATATTTCCGTGACCACCGTCGAATCATCCCCCGGCCTCGCCGCCCCCGCCACGCCCGAACCAGCCAAGCCCTGGTTCGTCTACCTGGTGCGCGCCGCCAACGGCTCGCTGTACTGCGGCATCAGCGATGACCCGGTGCGGCGTTTCGCCAAGCATCAGAGCGGGAAGGGCGCACGTTTCTTTCTCTCCAGCCCGGCGGTCGCGCTGGTCTACACCGAAGCCTGCCGCGACAAGGGCGAGGCGTTGCGGCAGGAGCGGTTGATCAAGAGGTTGAGGAAGAGTGCGAAGGAGTGTTTGGTGGCGAGTAAGGCGCAGGCCAGGGGTTAGCTGGCCTGCTTGGGCGAGAGGGTGGATTTGGTGCTTATTCATCTCATTTCATCGAAATGCGATGAGCACGGATACTGCGTTTTTCTCCTCAATGGAAGCGAAGCGACTCATGTCTAAAATCATGGAACAGTTTAGGCTGCGTCTCCTCCAAATAGGGATTGATTTTATACACCTTATGCGTCAGGTCGTTGGCAAACATATCGACCAGGGCCTGTTCCCCTTCCGGACCGATCGCCGAGGCGGTTCTAAACAGTCGCGGCAGGTTTGAAGCGCCGTAGTTGACAAAAACCGAGCCGACATAGCCTTTAACGGGAGGTTTTATGAGTCCTCTGAACTGGGCGGCAAAGGAGGCAGAGCCTCCGTTGGCCGAATAACACATCAATAGCCGGACGTAACCGTAGGCATTTGGATCTATTCCTCTGTGGTTCAATATGGCAAGCAAGTCACTGGCAGAATGCTCCGCGTTGTGCAGTACCATCGTGGAACTGCTATTCATCATTTGTTCCATCAGCGTCAGATCCTTACCATGTACATCAATGTTGAGGCGTTGTAGACCTTTATGAGTGTCTACGAACGTAAAGAGCTCGTCGTCTAACTGCCTGACGGACTGCATGTTGCCCTTGCTCTTGCCCATTCTTCTTACCACGCGCCCACCGCCAGCAACTGCCGTTCCCGCGCCGGAAATCCCTGTCCGTTCAGCACTGGCGGCCAACGTCGCGCTACGGGCAGCCACTTTGGCGCCGAAGGCCCCGGCCCCGAAACTGGCGATTCCTGTGCCCATGGAGGCCCAGCCCAATGCTCTTGACAGCTGTGGATCGCTTTCCGCCAAGGCTGCCGATGCAATTCCGAATCCTGCCGACGCCGTGGCCAGCCCTACGGCCGCCACGGTCCAGCCGGTTGAAGCACCGCCAGTGAAAGGAGCCAGGGCGATGCCAATGCCGCCCATCACTATCGCCCGCGCCACAGGACTATCAAGAACCGGTTGATAGGCCACACCGTACTGATGGACGACTTGCGAATGACCGCTGGGGTCGCTGAAGTTGATGGGATTATTGCCGCAGTAGCTATACCCGTTCAGGCCGCCACTGTCGAAAGGACTTAAACTGTCGGGCGCTTGAAAGCGCTGATTCAGCGGGTCGTAGACCCGATAACCATTGCCCAGTGGATAGGTGCCCGTGACCCGATCGATCGGTTGACCGTTGAAACCCAGCCACGTGGATTTTGTCCAGTCATCGGGACGGTAACCAAAAGGCGTGTAGGCAAAAAACGTTTGGGAGTTGTCAGACAGCTCATAGCTGGCCACCAGGCTGCCGTGGGCATCCTTGATTTGGAAGCTGCTGGAAACGCTGGCCTCGTCCTCGCCACCGCTCTGCTTCAGTGTTTGTAGTTGCAGGGCGCAGGCTTTGCTGTCGTTCAGGAGTAGCGAGGTCCGATAGTAGTGTTTATCGTCAATCTTGACTTCACCTTTACGCGCATATTGGTATTCACCCTTGTAATAAAACTGTTCAAAATAGTCGGTTCCAAAGCAGGCTGTCTGTCTGCCCAAAGGATCATAGAGATATTCATAAAACGTGTAAGGTGTTTTTGTTTGCAGATTGCTTAATCTTGATCCTTGGTCGTAGGCGAAAGAGCGTCCCAGACTGTCTTCATATAGACGCCCTTTTTCATCGTAGGTGAAGGTTGTATCCGGATATTCTTCCGCGGAGTGACTGACGGACTTGAGCTGGGTGCGATCAGTCGGGTCATATTCATAGTCAGTGGTATTTTCACCATCGGCCCACGTACTGATGCATTGACTGATATTGCCCAGTGCATCGTACGTGAACTTTTGTGCAACCAGGGAGTGTCCCTGGGGGTCGATCGGCAGTTGGCTGCCCGTGCATTGATAACTCTCTAGTTGCCCTTGTGGTGTATAGGTGAATTGCTCCAGGCGCAGTTGTTCATCATCCTTGAGCATCTCTGTGCTGGCTAACCAGTCGTCTTTATAGGTTCGTTTGATGGTCAGGTCTGCAAAACCTTCAACGCTAAAGCGACGTTCGCTTTCGCGCAGTTGCTCGTCGTAGGTGTAGGCGATAGTCATACAGCTTCCGCTGTTGGTGTCGGTAATGGTCTCCTGATTCAAGCCACCATTGTCGCCGTAGCTGAAGCTGGCTTGCACCTTATCGCTCGATGATCCAATGAGGCGTCCCAGCGCGTCGTACTGATAGTGGGTGGTATTGCCAAAAGCATCCTGGCTATCAAGCAATAAACCGCGCAACGAATAAGTCGAATACGTCAGGGCTGGGGTTTTGTCTGGGTAACCGATGGCTTTTTCATTGTCTCGGCTGGTCTGTTTGTCGTAACTCGACTCGAAGTCGGTAGTCTCTGTTGGCTGGTAGAGGTTGGAGGCTGTAAGACTGCCTATCCCTAACGGGCTATTACCGGCATAGGTATAAGTCTGTTGCCTGCCACCGACCAGCGTTTCGTTGATACGTCCTAGACTATCCACTTTACGCGAACCGAATGTATAAGCTTCGGGTGCCTGTAACTCCGCGCTGAGAATCGTCGTTGCCGGGGAGTGGATGGGATAAGCATAGCGAGTCACCACGCCTGCGCAGGTCATGCTGGTCGTGCGGCCATACTGATCGTAAGCATATTGACGAGAAGGGCCAGTGGACGGCACTTCTTCACTGACACGCCCCCAGGCGTCGTAAGTGGCCGTGGTTGAATGCGTCACCCGGTCATTGACGAAAGCCTGTTCTTCATGTTTTTGCCCGCCGTTGGGATCGTCGCTGATGATGACGCGTGTGCCGCTGGAGTCACTCCCCGATTGGCGCCATTGCGACGACTGACGGGAGATCGGGTCGTATTCGGAATGTCTGGATTGCCCCCCGATGAGCTGGATTTTTGAAGCTTGGCCCCAATCATCGTAGGAGGTTTGCATTTGCCTGTTGAGCAGGACAGTCCCGTCGGGGTTGTAGTCATATTCAGTGGTGAGCTTTTCGCGACCCAGTTCGTCATAGGTGGTTTCAGACAAGGTCAGCCAGCTTGAGGTGAGTGCGTGGTAACTTTTGGTCTTGACGATTCGTCCCAAGGCATCACGTTCTTCCCGATAGAGATCTCCGGTAGGAAACTCTGTAGTGACGCACTGAAGACCGTCTATGGTCTCGTAAGAAAAACGCGTTTCACTGCGCAGTTCCTCGCTTTGATCAAATTCGATATAACGGGTCATACGGTGACTTTTGTCATACTGATAAGAGGTTTTGTTGCCGAGGCTATCGACGGTTGAAAACACCTCTCCCGTGAGCGCTGAAAGGGTCTGGCTAGTGATAACTGGCGACTGTTCGGCATTTGTCAGGGTGCTGGTGATGGTCAACAGTTCGTTTTCAAGTTGATACTGCAGCTCGGTAGTCTGTTTGGAAAGCGGCACGCCCTCGCCGTTGCTGTCGAGAATCATCTGAGTGAGGGTCTTCATTCGACCGAAGGTGACGGGGTCGTTGATATCATCGTAATATTCGGTAGTCTCCAATGTCATTGCTCTGTCCTGCCAGGATTTCAATTGGATGAAATCATCGCTGACAGGGTCGAGAATCGTCAGTTTTATACGCGGTTTAACCGCCGGGCCGGCAAGTGCCGAATCCTTTGTCGGTATGTCGGTGTAGCCATAAAAAGTCCACTGTAGGTCGACGCGCTTGCCATCGCGCTGTGTATAGACTTTTTCGGATTCAACGTAGGTCCTGAAATAGTTTGGATCTCCGGGGCAGAGAATGGGGATTGGTAGGTTGTAGGTGGATTTTCCTGTGTCAGTGACCCAGCGATCATGAGTAACGGTGTGCTCCTCAACCGTTCCCCAGGTCAGCCCGTTCTTGCCAAGTAGCTGATTAAGTAGACCCGCTAAGGTGAGATAATCCCCAATCCACCCCACGGGCGTTGTCACATCGAGGTCAGTCTCGGTGCGCCTGACGGTGGTGATGGTGTCTTCTTCCTTAGGCGCGCCTCGATAGTAGGTCCACTCGGTGGTGATACCGTTTTCTGTCGTGCTGGTCAGATTGGCAAACATGTCCAGCGTGGACTTGGACTCCTCGGTTCTACTGGCGTCGCCCTGCTGGTAGATATGTTGAGCCGTACTGACCAACTGCTTCGAGACCAATTCGCTGCTTGTCTGGACAGTGTGTATGCAATCGCCCTGGGTATGGACTTCCTTGGTTTGCACACCGTCAGCGGTGTAATGAAAGACGGTGGTAAGCGGATTGCCCTCGATCATATTAGTGACTGTGGTGATTTTTTCCTCGGGCGTGGCGCTGTAAGTGTAGGTGCTTTCGCTTACCGGGGTGCCGTTAACACTGGATATATGGCTGGATACTTTGTCATCGATATAAGTGATTTCATCTTTCAGGCCTGTTGAGTGCTCTACTGACGTCAGTTTGTCGAAGGTGTCGTTATATTGAAAGCTTGTCTTAGTAAGCGTGTCGAGGTTGCTCGCTGCTATTACGCTTGTTTCGTAGCGATCGATTTCAAATTGATAGGTGTATTTGTCTTTTGAGTCTGGATAAACTTCGAAAGTAATAAGCTTATCAGAGTATGTAACGTTTAATAATGTTGTTTTTTCATCTTTGATGCACTTCAGGCGAGGTTGTGTATTTTCTGACTGAGTCTCCCATTCTATCGTTAGAGATAGACCTGAGGCGGAAATGATTTTCTCGGGAATTTTGCAAACTATCATGAGGCCGTTGCCGTCGCCGAGGCCGAGCTTGGGGGGAGCATAGTTTTCGTAGGTCCCTAATATTTCAGTCGTACCGTCTTTTCGGACGACTATAGGCGTGCCTGGTCCCCCTTTCAATTTGAAGCTCGGAGGCGTTGATTTACCTCCCCATATTTTCCATGCTTCGCCGTTTGCAAGGTATACAGATGTGCTTTCAAGGTCATCGAAGTTAAAGTTTAGATTGGTAAAGCGCAGAGCCCAGTTTTTAAAGTTGGCATCGTACAATTCTGGTGAATAAAACAGATTGAGATCCAGGGAAGGCCCGCGTCCCTCATTGCCCACCAGTGAGGCAATAGGTACATAAGTGTGAAATTTCCCTGTGCGAGGATCCACGCCATGTATGGCAGGGCTTTGTGTGTCGAACAACTGATAGGCTTTGCTTTCGCTTTCCATGATTCCATACCTCTACGTTAATAGCGTTGCTGATTCACGATTGGGTCGGGCATGGGGAAGGTTAGGACGGATGAAGCGTGGTGGAACCTGTGAGAACTGACAGTTTTTTAGTCTAAGAAGGAATTAAAATAATGACTAAATCAGCTATCTAGCCCTGAGTGCGTTCATGCATTGCTGGTAGATGATCAGGCATTCATCCATCCAATCGGGTAGGCCGTTTATGCGTGGCGCGTTAAGCTGGTCGCTCCTTCTTATGCGACGGACTCCAGCATGTCAGAGCTGATTCTTCACCATTACCCTGCCTCACCGTTCGCGGAAAAGGCCCGTCTGCTGCTGGGCTTCAAAGGCTTGTCCTGGCGTTCGGTGCATATCCCGCCGATGATGCCAAAGCCGGACCTGACTGCCCTGACCGGCGGTTACCGCAAGACGCCGGTATTGCAGATTGGCGCCGACATCTATTGCGACACCGCGTTGATCGCGCGGCGCCTGGAACAGCACAAACCCACGCCGACCTTGTTTCCCGCGCAGCAGGCGATGACCACGCAGGCATTCGCCGCTTGGGCCGATTCGGTGGTGTTCAGTCATGCGGTCAGCCTGGTGTTTCAACCCGAATCGGTGGCGGTGCGTTTTGCCAAGTTGCCTCCGGACGTGCTGAAGGCGTTTATCGCCGACCGTGCAGGGCTGTTCAGCGGTGGCAGTGCGACACGTGTGCCGCTGGAAGTGGCACAGCACCAATGGCCGACGATCATGGCGCGCCTGGAGCAACAGGTGCAGGCGCAGGTGGGCGGTTTTCTGTTTGGCGAAGCGTCGATTGCCGACGTTGCCCTGGCACATTCCCTGTGGTTCCTCAAGGCCACGCCCGTGACGGCGCCGTTGGTGGATGCTTATCCTGGGGTGACGGCCTGGTTGGCTCGGGTGCTCGACTTCGGCCACGGCGATGCCAGTGAAATGAGCGCCGAGGAAGCGCTGGAGGTGGCGCGCAACGCTACGCCAGCGGCGTTGCCCGAGGAGGTTTTCGAAGACCCGAATGGCTTCAAGGTGGGGCAGCAGGTGACGATTGCCGCGATTGACTACGGCACCGATGCGGTCACGGGCGAATTGCTGTTTGCCGGTCGCGAAGAGCTGATCCTGCGTCGTAGCGATGAGCGTGGCGGCACGCTGCATGTGCATTTTCCGCGGCTGGGGTTTCGTATCGAGTGATGCGAGCGCTCGCGAGAGACGCAATGACATTGCGGTGGGTCAGGAGGGGCGTGTCATCGTTGAGGTTTTTCGCGAGCGAGCTCGCTCCTACGGGGTTAGGGCTTTGTTGATGGCGTCCGGGTTGTAATCGCGCAGCAGCGTGCCGTTCACGTCCACGAACGGAATCCCTCCACCGCCCAATGCCGTGTAAGCCTTGCGGCCCACGGCATCCTTTTCGATATCGACGGTGGTGTAGGGCACGCCTTGCTGGTCGAGAAACCGCTGGATCTGTTTGCAGTACGCGCACCAGTCGGTGGTGTACAACGTCACGCGGGCATTCGCCCGGACCTGCTCGGTCGCCATGCCGGCGGGATTGAACAAGCGTTCGAGTTTGCCCCAGTTCTGGAACAGCAGCACCACCAGCAGCACCAGCAGGACTTTCTTCAACGCCCCGCCGAGCATCAGTTGCGCCGCTTGAGCTGATCGGTCAGTTGCGTCGGCAGGCCCTTGATGATCAACGTCCCGGCGGCTTCGTCGTATTCGATCTTGTCGCCCAGCAAGTGCGCTTCAAAGCTGATCGACAGACCTTCGGCGCGCCCGGTGAAGCGCCGGAACTGGTTGAGGGTGCGCTTGTCCGCCGGGATTTCCGGCGACAGGCCGTAATCCTTGTTGCGGATATGATCGTAGAAGGCTTTCGGCCGTTCTTCGTCAATCAGTCCCGACAGCTCTTCGAGACCCATGGGTTCGCCCAGCTTGGCCTGGCTGCTGGCGTAGTCGACCAGGGTTTTGGTTTTCTCGCGGGCCGATTCGTCCGGCAGGTCTTCGCTTTCCACGAAGTCACTGAAGGCCTTGAGCAGGGTGCGCGTCTCGCCCGGGCCATCGACGCCTTCCTGGCAGCCGATAAAGTCGCGGAAGTACTCCGAGACTTTCTTGCCGTTCTTGCCCTTGATAAACGAGATGTACTGTTTCGATTGTTGGTTGTTCTGCCACTCGGAAACGTTGATCCGCGCCGCCAGGTGCAGTTGGCCCAGGTCCAGGTGGCGCGAGGGCGTCACGTCCAGTTGATCGGTGACCGCCACGCCTTCACTGTGGTGCAGCAAGGCGATCGCCAGATAATCGGTCATGCCTTGCTGATAATGCGCAAACAGCACGTGGCCGCCGACGGAGAGGTTGGATTCTTCCATCAGCTTTTGCAGATGCTCCACGGCAATCCGGCTGAACGCCGTGAAATCCTTGCCACCGTCGAAATATTCCTTCAACCAGCCGCTGAACGGGTGCGCGCCGGACTCGGCATGGAAAAAACCCCAGGCCTTGCCTTGTTTGGCGTTGTAGCTCTCGTTGAGGTCGGCAAGCATGTTCTCGATGGCGGCCGACTCGGCAAGTTCGGAGTCGCGGGCATGCAGAACTGCGGGTGTGCCGTCGGGTTTTTTGTCGATCAGGTGGACGATGCAATGACGGATCGGCATGGGCTTCTCGGCTGGTTGAATGGGAGCGGGACAGCTCCCCGGAAAAAGTCGCCAGTGTACCGCACCCGCTGGGCGCGGAGGGTCTGAAGGGCATTTTTGAGGCCTTCCGACGCTGCATGAGAAGTTTTTTCACGGTTTAGAGCGATAAAGCTGACCAAATGGGTAGCTAGAGGCGGATATTTCCCCGTCTCTGTGCTAGTTTTGCCCGGTCTTACGCTAAGTCTCAGCGTTAAGCGTGCATTCAGCATTTGTCAGGTCGAACCAAACCCCGTTTCAGGTATCTATAACCCCGATCTCCCGTGGTTATAGTCGGGGGTGCCAGACCATGACGGTCGGGCTCGACGGCTGACACTGCACTCTGCAATCCAAATGAATTTGATAGGGAAGGAACACCACAATGGCTATTACTAAAGACCAACTGATCGCTGACTTGGCTGAAGCTGTAGACGCACCTAAGACCACCGTGCGTGCTCTGCTGGACCAACTGGGCCAGATCGTTGCTGATCAGCTGGAAAATGGCGGCGAAATCACTCTGCCAGGCGTTGGCAAGCTGAAAGTGACCGAGCGTCCTGCCCGTACTGGCCGTAACCCTTCGACTGGCGCTGCCATCGAAATCGCTGCCAAGAAAGTGATCAAGCTGGTTGTGGCCAAAGGCCTGACCGACTCGATCAACAAGTAAGACGCAGCAAAAAAAACCGTGCTTCGGAGCGATCCGGGCACGGTTTTTTATTGCCTGCGATTTTGTAGGAGCGGGCTTGCCCGCGAAAATCGTCAACGAAGACGCGGGCCTCCTGGATAAGCGCGGTGTTCTCGGGTTTTTCGCGGGCAAGCCCGCTCCTACAGTAGGTGGGCGGGTTGTTCGGGTTTGTGGGGGTGGGCGGGTTGTTCAGGCCTTGTGGACCCAGCGCTGGCGCCACATCTGTTGCTCGTTCTTGGTCTGGAACGTCCAAGCAACGAAGCGGCTCTGCTTTTGGCCCTGGGACATCTCGACCACCTGGCTCTCCAGCACGCCGGCCTTTTTCAACGCGGTCTGGATCGCGGGCAGGTTCGAGGCCTTGGACACCAGGGTGCTGAACCACAGCACCTTGTGTTGAAAGTGCGCGCTTTCGGCGATCAGTTGCGTGACAAACCGCGCTTCGCCACCTTCGCACCACAACTCAGCCGACTGGCCCCCGAAGTTCAGCACCGGCAACTTGCGCTTGGGATCGGCTTTGCCCAGGGCGCGCCACTTACGCTCGCTGCCTTTGGTCGCTTCATCCATGGAGGCATGGAATGGCGGGTTACACATCGTCAGGTCAAACCGTTCGCCCGGCTCCAGCAGGCCCAGCAGGATGTGCTTGGGGTTGTTCTGCTGGCGCAGTTGGATGACCTTGTTCAGCCCGTTGGACTGCACGATGGCCCTGGCGGCGGCCACGGCGGTAGGGTCAATCTCGGAACCGAGGAAATTCCAGCGGTAGTCCATGTAGCCAATCAGCGGGTAAACGCAGTTGGCGCCCATGCCGATGTCCAGCACCTTGACCACCGAACCCCGCGGGATCTTGCCGTCGTTGACGCTGGCCAGCAGGTCCGCGAGGAAGTGCACATAATCGGCGCGACCCGGAACCGGCGGGCACAGGTAATCCGCCGGGATATCCCAATGCTGGACGCCATAGAACGTCTTGAGCAACGCGCGATTGAACACCCGCACCGCATCGGGGTTGGCGAAGTCGATGCTTTCCTTGCCATACGGGTTGACGATCACGAACTGCGCCAGTTCCGGGGTGATTTTGATCAGCGCCGGGAAGTCGTAGCGGCCCTGATGGCGATTGCGCGGGTGCAGGCTGGCCTCTTTGCGGGGGACGACGGCTTTGGCCGGGGTCGCGGGCTTCTTGCGGGGCGGTTTAGGTGTGCTGGGGGCGGTCATGATGATTCTGGTGTTGGCTCAAAGTGGCGACCATTGTCACACATTCCCGAGGACAACTCGGTCAAATGTGGGAGCGGGCTTGCTCGCGATGGCGGTGGGTCAAAGAGCAATGTATTGGCTGACCCACCGCCATCGCGAGCAAGCCCGCTCCCACACGGATTATTGTCAACAGGCTCAGTGTGGTTTGCAGGCCAAAAAAAGAGACCCGCAGGTCTCTTTTTTTACACGGATCAGCCTTACAGGCTGGAAATCCGCGCATGTTGCTCCGCCAGCTTGCCCAAGGCCTGTTCGGCCTCGGCCAGTTTGGCGCGCTCCTTGTCGATGACTTCGGCCGGGGCCTTGTCCACGAACGCGGCGTTGGACAGCTTGCCACCGACCCGCTGGACTTCGCCTTGCAGGCGCAGGATTTCCTTGTCCAGGCGCGCCAGCTCGGCAGCCTTGTCGATCAGCCCGGCCATCGGCACCAGCACTTCCATCTCGCCGACCAGCGCGGTCGCGGACAGCGGTGCTTCGGCATCGGTCGCCAACACGGTGATCGATTCCAGCTTGGCCAGCTTCTTCAGCAGCGCGTCGTTCTCGCTGAGGCGACGCTGGTCTTCGGCACTGGCATTTTTCACGAACACCGCCAGCGGCTTGCCCGGCCCGATGTTCATTTCGGCGCGGATGTTACGCGTGCCGAGCATCAGCGTCTTGAGCCATTCGATATCGCTCTCGGCCGCCTCATCGATGCGCGCTTCGTTGGCCACCGGCCAAGGTTGCAGCATGATGGTCTTGCCTTGGATACCGGCCAGCGGCGCCAGGCGCTGCCAGATTTCTTCGGTGATGAACGGCATGAACGGATGCGCCAGGCGCAACGCGACTTCCAGCACCCGCACCAGGGTGCGACGGGTGCCACGCTGACGCTCGATCGGTGCGTTTTCGTCCCACAGCACCGGCTTGGACAGTTCCAGGTACCAGTCGCAATACTGGTTCCAGATGAACTCGTACAAGGCCTGCGCCGCCAGGTCGAAACGGAACTGCTCGAGTTGGCGGGTGACTTCGGCTTCGGTGCGTTGCAACTGGGAGATGATCCAGCGATCGGCCAGCGACAGCTCGACGGCTTCGCCGTTCTGACCGCAGTCTTCGCCTTTATCCAGGACGTAGCGCGCAGCGTTCCAGATCTTGTTGCAGAAGTTGCGATAGCCTTCGACGCGGCCCATGTCGAACTTGATGTCGCGACCGGTGGACGCCAGCGAGCAGAACGTGAAACGCAGGGCGTCTGTGCCGTAGCTGGCGATGCCGTCGGCGAACTCGTCGCGGGTCTGTTTCTCGATCTTTTTCGCCAGTTTTGGCTGCATCAGGCCCGAGGTGCGTTTCTGCACCAGGGTTTCGAGGTCGATGCCGTCGATGATATCCAGCGGATCCAGGACGTTGCCCTTGGATTTGGACATCTTCTGGCCCTGGCCATCACGCACCAGGCCGTGCACGTACACGGTCTTGAACGGCACCTGTGGCGTGCCGTCCTCGTTCTTCACCAGGTGCATCGTCAGCATAATCATCCGGGCGACCCAGAAGAAAATGATGTCGAAGCCGGTCACCAGCACGTCGGTGGAGTGGAATTTCTTCAGGAATTCGGTCTGTTGCGGCCAGCCCAGGGTCGAGAAGGTCCACAGGCCCGAACTGAACCAGGTGTCCAGTACGTCGTTGTCCTGTTGCAGCGCGACGTCCGGGCCGAGGTTGTGCTTGGCGCGCACTTCGGCTTCGTCGCGACCGACGTAGACCTTGCCCGACTCGTCGTACCAGGCCGGAATCCGATGGCCCCACCACAGCTGACGGCTGATGCACCAATCCTGGATGTCGCGCATCCACGAGAAATACATGTTTTCGTACTGCTTTGGCACGAACTGGATGCGTCCGTCTTCCACGGCGGCAATCGCCGGCTCGGCCAGGGGCTTGGTGGAAACGTACCACTGGTCGGTCAGCCAAGGCTCGATCACGGTGCCGGAACGGTCGCCTTTCGGCACTTTCAGGTTATGGTCGTCGACGCTGACCAGCAGGCCGGCGGCGTCGAACGCGGCGACGATCTGCTTGCGCGCTGCAAAACGGTCGAGGCCGGCGAACTCAGCCGGGATCTTGCCGTCGACGCTGTCGTTCAGCGTACCGTCGAGGTTGAACACCTGGCAGGCCGGCAACACCGCGGCGTTCTTGTCGAAGATATTCAACAGCGGCAGGTTATGGCGCTTGCCGACTTCATAGTCGTTGAAATCGTGGGCCGGCGTGATTTTCACGCAACCGGTGCCGAATTCAGGATCGCAGTAGTCATCGGCGATGATCGGGATGCGACGGCCGACCAGCGGCAATTCGACGAACTTGCCGATCAGCGCCTTGTAGCGTTCGTCTTGCGGGTTCACCGCAACGGCCGAGTCGCCGAGCATGGTTTCCGGGCGCGTGGTAGCGACGATCAGGTAGTCCTTGCCTTCAGCGGTCTTGGCGCCGTCAGCCAGCGGGTACTTGAGGTTCCACAGGAAACCTTTCTCGTCGTGGTTCTCCACTTCGAGGTCGGAAATCGCCGTGTGCAACTTGGTGTCCCAGTTGACCAGGCGTTTGCCGCGGTAGATCAGGCCGTCTTCATGCAGGCGCACGAAGGCTTCTTTCACCGCTTCCGACAGGCCGTCGTCCATGGTGAAGCGCTCGCGGCTCCAGTCGACGGACGAGCCGAGGCGGCGGATCTGACGGCTGATGTTACCGCCGGACTGGTCCTTCCATTCCCAGATCTTCTCCAGGAATTTCTCGCGACCCAGGTCATGACGGCTCTGGCCGGAGGCTTCGAGTTGGCGCTCGACCAGCATCTGGGTGGCAATACCGGCGTGATCGGTGCCCGGTTGCCACAAGGTGTCGCGACCCTGCATGCGACGGAAACGGATCAGGGCGTCCATGATCGCGTTGTTGAAACCGTGACCCATGTGCAGGCTGCCGGTGACGTTCGGCGGCGGGATCATGATGGTGTAGGAGTCGCCCGCACCTTGCGGAGCAAAATAGTTCTCGGACTCCCAGGTCTGGTACCAGGAAGTTTCAATGGCGTGCGGCTGGTAGGTCTTATCCATGCGCGGCGGGACCCTAGTTGGCATTAATTCAGGAAAGCCGGCAAGTATAGCGAGGGATAGGGCCGAGGGGTAGGAGCGAGCTTGCTCGCGAAGAGCCTGAGGGCGCCGCGTTTATCCAGAATGAACGCGCCATCGTTGACGATTTTTCGCGAGCAAGCTCGCTCCTACAGAGGGGGCGTCTACGATTGGTATTGACTGAGCAACCGTTCCATCCGCGCATCCAACCGGCGTTTGATTTCGGTTTCGATATGCGGGGCAAAGTCGTCGATCACGTCTTGCATGATCAATTGCGCGGCGGCGCGCAGCTCGTTGTCCAAGTGCAACAACAGCGCGTCGGCGCTTTTTTCGGCGGCCGGTGCCGCAGGCGGTTCGACGGGCGTGTCAGCCACCTTATCGAATAGCAGAGGAATCTGTTCGTCGCCGGTGACGGTATCGGTCAACAGTGGCGGTTGCAGGTTTTCATCGCCCAGCAACTGGCGGATCGACTCAAGGTCATCCAGCAGGTGATCAGACGTTTTGATCGGGTTTGGAGTGTCCATCGTGTGCTCAAAGTCGCTGTAATCGGTGATCTTGCAAAGAATAGCCCTGTTCGCGGTAGAAACGGAAACTCTCCCGCGCGGCCTGACGAATAGCCGGATCCTCCACCACCACTTCGGCCACGCGGGCGAAACCCTTGGCGAAGGGCGGCACTTTCAGGTCGAGGTTGACCAGCAGGTCGTGATGGTCGCCACAACTGTCACCCAGGCCCAGTACCACCAGGCCGTCAGGTTCCGATTCGGCAGGGCCGTGGGGCACGAAGCTTTCACCCTTGAAGCGCCACAGGCGGGCGTCAAGGTCGTCACGCTGGGCGGCATCGCTGCAATGCAGATAGATGCGATGGCCCATGCGCCAGGCTTTTTCACTGAGTTTGCAGGCAAAGTCCAGGCGTGCCGACGGATCGGCGCTGGGCAGGATATAAAAGTCGACTTGGGTCATGACGGTTCCTGAGCCCGGCCTGCCCGCCGCCCATTAGGTGTAGGCGCGAGCTTGCTCGCGAAAATCGTCAACGAGGGCGCGTTCATTCTGGATGAACGCGGCGTTCTCGGGTTTTTCGCGAGCAAGCCCGCTCCTACAGTAGTGGGTGATGGGCGGTGAGCAATGGGCGCTATTTAAGCGTTGGCGCGATCCAGCAGGTACTGGGTCAGCAGGGGCACCGGACGGCCGGTTGCGCCTTTGTCTTTACCACCGCTGGTCCAGGCCGTGCCGGCGATATCCAGGTGGGCCCAGTTGAAGTTCTTGGCAAAGCGCGACAGGAAGCAGGCCGCCGTGATGGTGCCGGCTTTCGGGCCGCCGATGTTGGCGATGTCGGCGAACGGGCTGTCCAGCTGTTCCTGGTACTCGTCGAACAGCGGCAGTTGCCAGGCGCGGTCGTCGGCTTGCTGGCCGGCGCTGAGCAGTTGCCCGATCAACTCGTCGTTGTTACCCAGCAGGCCCGAGGTGTGGGAGCCCAGTGCCACGATGCAGGCACCGGTCAGGGTCGCGATGTCGATCACGGCCTGCGGCTTGAAGCGTTCGGCGTAAGTCAGGGCGTCGCACAGCACCAGGCGGCCTTCGGCGTCGGTGTTGAGGATTTCCACGGTCTGCCCGCTCATTGTCGTCACGATGTCGCCCGGACGCGCAGCGCCGCCGCTTGGCATGTTCTCGGCGCAGGCCAGGATGCACACCAGGTTGATCGGCAACTTGAGTTCGAGCACGGCGCGCAGGGTACCGAAGACGCTGGCGGCGCCACCCATGTCGTATTTCATCTCATCCATGCCGGCGCCCGGCTTGAGGCTGATGCCGCCGGTGTCGAACGTGATGCCTTTACCCACCAGGGCAAAGGGTTTCTCGGACTTCTTGCCGCCGTTGTACTGCATCACGATCAAACGGGGCGGCTGGTCGCTGCCCTGGCCCACGGCATAGAACGAGCCCATGCCCAGTTCCTTGATCTTTTTCTCATCCAGGACTTCGACTTTCAGACCCTTGAATTCCTTGCCCAGCGCCTTGGCTTGTTCGCCGAGGAAGGTCGGGTGGCAGATATTCGGTGGCAGGTTGCCCAAGTCGCGGGTGAACGCCATGCCGCCGGCGATTGCCTGGGCGTGGGTCACGGCGCGCTCGACTTCCGCCTGGGCGGCCTTGATGGTCAGCAGGGTGACTTTCTTCAGGGCGCGGGGTTCGGCTTTCTGGCTCTTGAACTGGTCGAAGGTGTATTCGCCATCGGCCAGGGTTTCCGCCAGCAGGCGCGTCTTGCTGTAGCTGTCACGGCCCTTGACCACGATTTCATCGAGTGCCAGCGTCGCATCGCTGCCACCCAGGCCCTTGAGGGTGCTGAGGATGCCGCTGATGATCTTGCGGAACGGCCGGTCGCCCAATTCGGCGTCCTTGCCCACGCCCACCAGCAATACGCGGTCGGCCTTGAGGTTGGGCAGGCTGTGCAGCAGCAGGCTTTGGCCGACCTTGCCGGCCAGGTCGCCACGCTTGAGCACCGCGCTGAGGGCGCCACCGCTCAGTTCGTCGACTTGTCTGGCGGCGGTACCGAGCTTGCGGCCTTCGCCGACAGCGACCACGAGGGTGGCGGTTTTCAACGTTTCGGGGCTAACGCTTTTTACAACCAATTCCATTTTCGGGTCCCTTATATAAGGTCAAAGAGCCGGGCGTCTGTACGCCGGCTTGTAAGCAAAGCCACCTGTGGGCAGCCCGCGACAAAGGCCGCAGTTTGAACCCCGCCGCCCGAGCCTGACAACCCTTGCCGGCAGCTTTGTACACGCGTATGAGCAAGCTCCGTGACAGGCGCGCCCAATCACAGGATAATGCGCCATCTTTTTAGTCGACCCCTGCAATAGGTTCGGCTTGATCTGCTTGCTTGTTTGGCCACTTTAGCCTGACAACCCTGGAGTGTCTGGTTTGATTGTCTTCCGTTATCTGTCCCGCGAAGTCCTGCTGACCCTGAGTGCCGTGAGCGCGGTATTGCTGGTCATCATCATGAGTGGTCGTTTCGTCAAATACCTCGCCCAGGCCGCCTCCGGTGCCCTGGATCCGGGATCGCTGTTCCTGATCATGGGTTTCCGCCTGCCGGGATTCCTGCAACTGATCCTGCCGCTGGGCCTGTTTCTCGGGATTTTGCTGGCGTATGGGCGGCTGTACCTTGAAAGCGAGATGACCGTGCTGTCGGCCACCGGCATGAGCCAGCAACGATTGCTGGGCATGACCATGATTCCGGCCGCGGGCGTCGCCTTGCTGGTGGCGTGGTTGAGCTTGGGCCTGGCGCCCCAGGGCGCCATGCAGTTTCAACTGGTGCTCAACAAACAGGACGCGATGACCGAGTTCGATACCCTCGAGCCGGGCCGCTTCCAGGCGCTCAACGACGGCACGCGGGTGACGTACACCGAACAGCTGTCGGATGACCGGGCCAACCTGAGCGGCGTGTTCATTTCCGAGAAACGCCTGGGCCAGGACAAGAAAGACCGAGGCATTTCGGTGCTGGTGGCCGACGGTGGTCGTCAGGAGGTGCGCGCGGACGGTACGCGTTACCTGATCCTGGAAAACGGCTATCGCTACGACGGCAGTCCCGGCCAGGCAGACTATCGAGCCATCAAATACGACACCTATGGGGTGATGCTGCAGCGCCCGGAGGTCAGCAATGAAGTCACCGACCGTGACGCCATTCCGACCATGGACCTGTTCGGCAGCAAGGAATTACGCTCCATCGCCGAACTGCAGTGGCGACTCTCGCTGCCGCTGCTGGTATTTATCGTCACGCTGATGGCGGTTCCGCTGTCCCGCGTCAATCCGCGCCAAGGGCGGTTCCTCAAGTTGCTGCCGGCGATCCTGCTGTATATGGCCTACCTGACCATCCTGATTTCGGCGCGGGGCTCCCTCGAAAAAGGCAAGATCTCGCCAATCCTGGGGTTGTGGTGGGTTCACGCTATCTTCCTGATGATTGGCCTGGGCCTGCTTTACTGGGAACCGATTCGCTTGAAAATGCAGAGCCGTCGCGGCACGAAGGAGCTGGCTCGTGGGTAAGTTGGATCGCTACATCGGTAGCAGCGTACTGATCGCCATTCTGGCGGTGTTGGGCATTATCCTGGGCCTGGCCTCGTTGTTTGCGTTTATTGATGAGGTGGGCAACGTCAGCAACACCTACACGGTGACCGACGTCCTGAGTTATGTGGCGCTGACGGCGCCGCGTCGCCTCTACGACATGATGCCGATGGCGGCGCTGATCGGTTGCCTGATCGGTCTGGGAAGCCTGGCCAGCAACAGCGAGCTGACCATCATGCGCGCGGCGGGTGTTTCCATTGGCCGCATCGTCTGGGCGGTGATGAAGCCCATGCTGCTGCTGATGGCCGCCAGTGTGCTGATCGGTGAGTACGTGGCGCCACCGGCCGAAACCACGGCCCAGGCCAATCGTGCGCTGGCCCAGGGTTCCGGCGACGCGCAGAGTTCGCGGCATGGCCTGTGGCACCGCCAGGGCGATGAGTTTATCCACATCAACGCGGTGCAACCGGGCGGCCTGTTGATCGGTGTCACCCGTTATCGTTTCGATAAAGAGCGGCACATGTTGTCTTCCAGCTTCGCCAAGCGTGCGCAGTTTACGGACAATCAGTGGCAGTTGAGCGAGGTCACCACCACGCACTTCCACAACCCGGGCAAAGGCACCGAGGCGAGCACCGAGGTGATCAATGAGCCCACGCAAACCTGGGACATTGCCCTCAAGCCCGAGCTGCTGAACACCGTGGTGATGATCCCGGAAAGCCTGCCGATCTCCGGTTTGTGGAGCTACATCCACTATCTCAAGGACCAGGGCCTGAACAACGGTCGCTATTGGCTGGCCTTCTGGGTCAAGTTGTTGCAGCCGGTGGTGACGGCCGCGCTGGTGCTGATGGCGATTTCGTTCATTTTCGGACCGTTGCGTTCGGTGACCCTGGGACAGCGGGTATTTACCGGCGTGTTGGTGGGGTTCACCTTCCGCATCGCTCAGGACCTGCTGGGACCGTCGAGCCTGGTGTTCGGTTTCTCGCCGCTGTTTGCCGTGCTGGTGCCGACCGCTATCTGCGCGCTGGCCGGGTTCTGGCTGTTGCGTCGAGCCGGTTGAGCCGCAGCCTGTGAACAAAAAGTGCCCCGTTCGCCAGATCGGGGCATTTTTGTTATTGGTCGGCAAGGATGACGTCTGGCCCGAGCATCAGGTACAATTCCCGGCTATTTTTCAGCGGGCAGTCTGCCTGCAGCCTTTTTGAGTGTTGACCCGTGAGTGATTTGAGTCATATCCGCAATTTCTCCATCATCGCCCACATTGACCATGGCAAGTCGACGCTGGCCGATCGGTTCATCCAGATGTGCGGCGGCCTTGCCGCGCGTGAAATGGAAGCCCAGGTGCTGGACTCCATGGACCTCGAGCGCGAACGCGGGATCACCATCAAGGCCCACAGCGTTACCCTGTACTACACCGCCAAAGACGGTATCAAGTACCAACTGAACTTCATTGACACCCCCGGCCACGTTGACTTCACCTACGAAGTCAGCCGCTCGTTGGCGGCCTGTGAAGGTGCGTTGCTGGTGGTGGACGCGGGGCAGGGCGTTGAAGCCCAGTCCGTGGCCAACTGCTACACCGCGATCGAGCAAGGCCTGGAGGTCATGCCGGTGCTGAACAAGATCGACCTGCCGCAGGCCGATCCGGACCGTGTCAAAGAAGAAATCGAGAAAATCATCGGGATTGACGCCACCGACGCCGTCGAGTGCAGCGCCAAGACCGGCCTGGGCGTCGACGAAGTCCTCGAGCGCCTGGTGAAAACCATTCCCGCGCCCACCGGCAATATCGAAGATCCGCTGCAAGCGTTGATCATCGACTCCTGGTTCGACAACTACCTGGGCGTTGTGTCCCTGGTCCGCGTGCGCCATGGCCGGGTGAAAAAGGGCGACAAGATCCTGGTCAAGTCCACCGGCAAGATTCACCTGGTGGACAGCGTTGGCGTGTTCAACCCCAAGCACACCGCCACCACCGACCTGAAAGCCGGCGAAGTAGGCTTCATCATCGCCGGTATCAAGGACATTCACGGTGCTCCGGTGGGCGACACCCTGACGTTGAGTTCGACGCCTGACGTCGACGTGCTGCCGGGCTTCAAGCGCATCCAGCCGCAGGTGTATGCCGGCCTGTTCCCGGTCAGCTCCGACGACTTCGAAGACTTCCGCGAAGCCCTGCAAAAGCTCACCCTCAATGACTCGTCGTTGCAGTACACCCCGGAAAGTTCCGACGCGCTGGGCTTCGGCTTCCGTTGCGGGTTCCTCGGCATGCTGCACATGGAGATCATCCAGGAGCGCCTCGAGCGCGAATACGACCTGGACCTGATCACCACCGCGCCAACGGTTATTTTCGAGCTGGCGCTGAAAACCGGTGAAACGATTTACGTCGACAACCCGTCCAAGCTTCCGGACCTGTCTTCCATCGAAGACATGCGCGAACCGATCGTGCGGGCCAATATTCTTGTGCCGCAAGAGCACTTGGGTAACGTCATTACCCTGTGTATCGAAAAGCGTGGCGTGCAGCACGACATGCTGTTCCTCGGTACCCAGGTGCAAGTGACCTACGATTTGCCGATGAACGAGGTGGTCCTGGACTTCTTCGACCGTCTCAAATCCACCAGTCGCGGCTATGCTTCGCTGGACTACCATTTCGACCGTTATCAATCGGCCAATCTGGTGAAGTTGGATGTGTTGATCAACGGTGACAAGGTCGACGCTCTGGCGCTGATCGTGCACAAGGACAACGCGCACTACAAAGGTCGCCAGTTGACCGAGAAAATGAAGGAACTGATTCCGCGCCAGATGTTCGACGTCGCGATCCAGGCCGCCATTGGCGGGCAGATCATTGCGCGGACCTCCGTCAAGGCACTCAGAAAGAACGTACTGGCCAAATGCTACGGTGGCGACGTCAGCCGTAAGCGCAAGCTGCTTGAGAAGCAAAAGGCCGGTAAAAAACGCATGAAGCAAGTGGGCAACGTGGAAATTCCACAAGAAGCCTTCCTTGCGGTGCTCAGGTTGGATAGTTAGGTCCTATGTCACTAAATTTCCCGCTGTTGCTGGTCATCGCCGTTGCCGTCTGCGGTTTTCTGGCGTTGCTTGATCTGGTGTTCTTCGCTCCGCGTCGACGCACGGCGATTGCGTCCTATCAGGGCAGCGTCAGCCAGCCTGATGTGGCCGTGATCGAGAAACTGAACAAGGAACCGCTGCTGGTTGAATACGGCAAGTCGTTTTTCCCGGTTCTGTTTATCGTGCTGGTGCTGCGTTCGTTCCTGGTAGAGCCGTTCCAGATTCCTTCGGGATCGATGAAGCCGACCCTGGATGTGGGCGACTTCATCCTGGTGAACAAGTTTTCCTACGGGATTCGCTTGCCGGTGATCGACAAGAAAATCATCGAAGTCGGTGATCCGCAGCGCGGCGATGTGATGGTGTTCCGCTACCCGAGCGATCCGAGCGTCAACTACATCAAGCGTGTAGTCGGCCTGCCGGGTGACGTGATTCGTTACACCAGCGACAAGCGGCTGTTCGTCAACGGCGAATCAGTGGCGGAAAAACTGCTGGGTTCCGAACCCAACACCCTGGGCAGCGCCGAGCTGTATCAGGAGAAACTCGGAGCGGTGGAGCATGAAATCCGCAAGGAAATGAGCCGCTACCGTTCGCCGCCCGATAACCAGTGGACGGTGCCCGCCGGGCATTACTTCATGATGGGCGACAACCGCGACAACTCCAATGACAGCCGCTACTGGGATGATCCGAACATTCCCAAGGAACTGCTGGGCATGGTCCCCGACAAAAATATCGTCGGCAAGGCCTTCGCGGTCTGGATGAGCTGGCCGGAACCCAAGCTCAGCCACCTGCCGAACTTCTCGCGGGTCGGGTTGATCAAGTAATCCATGCGGCGCTGTGAACACAGCGCCGAATGCTTTTCTGGGACCCGGACAATTGTCCGGTCTCGAGCAATACGCAGCATTGCCAGGATTTGAATTTGAACACAGCGTTAATCGTCGATGGCCTTTGGCGCCACGTACTGAAAGTGGGTAAACCGTGAGCGTTTCTTTAAGTCGTCTAGAGCGTCAGCTCGGATACACCTTCAAGGACCAGGAATTGATGGTCCTTGCCCTGACACACCGCAGTTTTGCCGGGCGCAACAATGAGCGTCTGGAGTTTCTCGGTGATGCCATCCTCAACTTTGTCGCCGGTGAAGCCCTGTTCGATCGCTTCCCGCTGGCCCGTGAAGGCCAGTTGTCGCGCCTGCGCGCGCGGCTGGTGAAAGGCGAGACCCTGGCGGTACTGGCTCGCGGTTTCGGCCTGGGTGAATACCTGCGCCTGGGATCGGGTGAACTGAAAAGCGGGGGCTTTCGCCGCGAATCGATTCTGGCGGACGCCCTTGAAGCGCTGATCGGCGCCATTTACCTCGATGCCGGGATGGACGTGGCCAAGGAGCGCGTGCTGGCCTGGCTGGCCTCGGAGTTCGAAGGCCTGACGCTGGTGGACACCAATAAAGACCCCAAGACCCGCCTGCAGGAATTCCTGCAGTCCCGTGGGTGTGACCTGCCACGTTACGAAGTGGTGGATATCCAGGGTGAGCCGCATTGCCGAGTGTTCTTCGTCGAATGTGAAATCACCTTATTGAATGAAAAAAGCCGAGGTCAGGGTGTGAGCCGTCGTATTGCCGAACAGGTAGCGGCCGCCGCAGCACTGATTGCCCTGGGCGTGGAGAATGGCCATGACTGATTCAACCGCAACTCGCTGTGGCTATGTTGCCATCGTCGGCCGTCCCAACGTGGGCAAGTCCACGCTGCTGAACCATATCCTGGGGCAGAAGCTGGCGATCACCTCGCGCAAGCCACAGACCACCCGTCACAACATGCTGGGAATCAAGACCGAAGGCCACGTCCAGGCGGTCTATGTGGATACCCCGGGCATGCACAAGGACGGCGAGAAAGCCCTGAACCGCTACATGAACAAGACCGCTTCGGCAGCGTTGAAAGACGTCGACGTGGTGATTTTTGTGGTCGACCGCACCAAGTGGACCGACGAAGACCAGATGGTCCTCGAGCGTGTGCAGTACGTCACCGGCCCGTTGATCGTGGCGCTGAACAAGACCGACCGGATTGAAGACAAAGCCGAGCTGATGCCGCACCTGAGCTGGTTGCAGGCGCAGTTGCCGAACGCGCAGATCATGCCGATCTCGGCGCAGCACGGGCACAACCTGGATGCGCTGGAGCGGGTGATCGCCGATTACCTGCCGGAGAACGAGCACTTCTTCCCCGAAGACCAGATCACCGATCGCAGCAGCCGTTTCCTGGCCGCCGAACTGGTGCGCGAGAAAATCATGCGCCAGATGGGGGCCGAGCTGCCGTACCAGATCACTGTCGAAATCGAAGAGTTCAAGCAACAGGGGAAAACCCTGCACATCCATGCGCTGATTCTCGTCGAACGTGACGGCCAGAAGAAAATCATCATTGGCGACAAGGGCGAGCGCATCAAGCGTATCGGCACCGAAGCGCGCAAGGACATGGAAGTGTTGTTCGACTCCAAGGTCATGCTCAACCTGTGGGTCAAGGTCAAGGGCGGCTGGTCCGACGATGAGCGTGCATTGCGCTCCCTGGGCTACGGCGACCTCTGAAGCGCCGCCCCCCCCCTGTAGGAGCGAGCTTGCTCGCGAAGAACCTGAGAACGACGCGTTTAATCAGAATAATCGCGTCATCGTTAACGTTCTTCGCGAGCAAGCTCGCTCCTACAGTAATCACGTCGCTTTGAAGACCCTGTTCCCTCAGCGAGCTCTCTATGTCCCCATCCCCGCCCCCCAGCCAACCCGCCTACGTCCTGCACAGCCGCGCCTATCGCGAGAGCAGCGCGTTGGTGGATTTCCTCACGCCCCAAGGCCGTCTGCGCGCGGTATTGCGCAGTGCGCGGGGCAAGGCGGGGACGCTGGCGCGGCCCTTTGTAGCGCTGGATGTGGAGTTTCGGGGCAAGGGCGAACTGAAAAATGTTGGCCGCCTGGAAAGTGTCGGCACTTCCAGCTGGCTTAACGGCGAGGCGCTGTTCAGTGGCCTCTACCTCAATGAATTGCTGATCCGCCTGCTGCCCGCCGAAGACCCGCACCCGGCGGTTTTCGATCACTACGCCGCGACCCTGCTAGCCCTCGCTGAAGGCCGTGCGCTGGAACCGCTGCTGCGTGCTTTCGAGTGGCGCCTGCTGGACGACCTGGGCTACGGTTTTGAACTCAGCAATGATCTGCACGGCGAGCCCATCGCCGCCGACGGCATGTACCGTCTGCAAGTGGACGCGGGTCTGGAACGGGTTTACCTGCTGCAACCGGGGTTGTTCCAGGGCGCCGAGTTGCTGGCCATGAGTGAGGCCGACTGGAGCGCTCCCGGCGCCTTGTCCGCCGCCAAGCGCCTGATGCGCCAAGCGCTGGCCGTACACTTGGGCGGTCGGCCGCTGGTCAGTCGCGAGTTGTTTCGAAAGCCCTGACATCCCCGTGTATGCTGTGCAGCGTTTCTTTCCCTATTCAGGAGCGCTTCCGTGACCACCAGCAATCGCATTCTTCTCGGCGTCAACATCGACCACGTCGCTACCCTGCGTCAGGCCCGGGGCACCCGTTACCCTGATCCGGTCAAGGCCGCGCTGGACGCCGAAGAAGCGGGCGCCGACGGCATCACCGTGCACCTGCGCGAAGACCGCCGGCACATCCAGGAGCGCGATGTGCTGCTGCTCAAGGATGTGCTGCAGACCCGCATGAACTTCGAAATGGGCGTCACCGAAGCAATGATGGCGTTTGCCGAGCGCATTCGCCCGGCGCATATCTGCCTGGTGCCGGAAACCCGTCAGGAACTGACTACCGAAGGCGGCCTGGATGTGGCCGGGCAGGAAGCGCGGATCAAAGCCGCGGTGCAACGCCTGTCGCAGCTCGGCAGTGAGGTATCGCTGTTTATCGACGCCGATGAGCGGCAGATCGAAGCTTCCCGTCGTGTCGGTGCGCCGGCCATTGAATTGCATACCGGCCGCTACGCCGACGCGACCACGCCAACCGACGTTGCCGATGAGTTGCAGCGCATCGTCGACGGCGTGGCCTGCGGTTTGCGCGAAGGCTTGATCGTCAACGCCGGACACGGCCTGCATTACCACAACGTCGAAGCCGTGGCTGCGATCAAGGGCATCAACGAGCTGAACATCGGCCACGCCCTGGTGGCCCACGCGCTGTTCGTCGGCTTCAAGGGTGCGGTTGCCGAGATGAAGGCGTTGATCCAGGCCGCCGCCAGAGGCTAAACACAGCCTAAAAACACTGAAGATCAAAAATGTGGGAGCGGGCTTGCTCGCGATCGCGGTGAATCAGTCGATGTATTCGGTGACTGACACTCCGCGATCGCGAGCAAGCCCGCTCCCACATTTGATCTTCATTGGCCGCTACCATTTCGCCATGCGGCAATGCGAAGCCTTACTGTTTAGGCGGTGCAGGTGTATCGTATCTGCCCTTTGCAGGCTCCTGGCCCGCGGCAGATACGTGAGGTAGTTGTGTCCCGATCCTTTTCCCGTCGACAAATCCTGGGTGGTCTTGCAGGCCTGGCCGTAGTGGGCGTCGGTGCTGGTGGCGCCTACCGCTACTGGCTGGGGAAAGTCGCCGAGGCCGAGGCTGGACACGATTACGAACTGATCGCTGCGCCCTTGGACGTGGAACTGGTACCCGGACACAAGACCCCAGCCTGGGCGTTTGGCCCTTCGGCACCCGGCACTGAATTGCGCGTACGCCAGGGTGAATGGCTGCGGGTGCGATTCATCAACCATTTGCCGGTCGCCACCACCATCCACTGGCATGGCATCCGCCTGCCGCTGGAAATGGACGGCGTGCCCTACGTCTCGCAATTGCCGGTGCTGCCCGGTGAATACTTCGACTACAAGTTCCGCGTGCCGGATGCCGGCAGCTACTGGTACCACCCTCACGTCAGCAGCAGCGAAGAATTGGGCCGTGGCCTGGTCGGCCCGCTGATTGTCGAAGAGCGCGAGCCCACCGGCTTCAAATACGAACGTACGTTGAGCCTGAAAAACTGGCATATCGATGAAGAGGGCGCCTTTGTCGATTTCAGCATCCCGCGCGAAGCGGCCCGTGGCGGCACCGCCGGGCGCTTGTCGAGCATCAACGGCGTGCCCCAGGCGGTGATCGACTTGCCGGCCGGGCAAATCACCCGGGTGCGCCTGCTCAACCTCGACAACACCCTGACCTATCGCCTGAATATTCCCGGTATCGAAGCGCAGATCTATGCGCTGGACGGCAATCCCATTCAGCCACGTCCGTTGGGCAAGGACTACTGGCTGGGGCCGGGGATGCGTATTTGCCTGGCGGTCAAGGCCCCGCCGGCCGGCGAAGAACTCTCGATCCGCAACGGTCCGGTACGCCTGGGCACGTTCCGTTCGGTGGCCAATACCGACGCACCCACCGAATGGCCGCCCGCGCTGCCGGCCAACCCGATTGCCGAGCCGGACCTGGCCAACGCCGAGAAACTCAACTTCAATTTCGAGTGGGTGGGCGCGGTCTCGGTCAACGTCGACAATGGCAAGCCGCCAAGCCTGTGGCAGATCAACGGCCAAGCCTGGGATATCACCGACAAGACCTGCGCCGACCGTCCGATTGCCAAGCTCGAACTGGGCAAGAGTTACATTTTCGAATTGAAGAACATGACGCAGTACCAGCACCCGATCCACCTGCATGGCATGAGTTTCAAGGTGATCGCTTCGAACCGGCACAAGGTCACGCCGTACTTCACCGACACTTATCTGTTGGGCAAGAACGAGCGGGCCCGTGTGGCGCTGGTGGCGGATAATCCCGGGGTGTGGATGTTCCATTGCCATGTGATCGACCACATGGAAACCGGCCTGATGGCCGCCATCGAGGTAGCGTGATGCGCCAGATTCGCCCGACGGCGATCATTGATCGCAGCCGTGACCAGGACTTTATGCGCGAAGCCCTGGCGCTCGCCGCCCAAGGCGCGGCGCTGGGTGAGGTGCCGGTCGGTGCGGTGCTGGTGCAGGACGGTGAAATCATCGGCCGGGGCTTCAACTGCCCGATCAGCGGCAACGATCCGAGCGCCCATGCCGAGATGGTCGCCATCCGCGCCGCGGCCCAGGCGGTCAGCAATTACCGCCTGCCGGGCAGCACCCTTTACGTGACCCTCGAGCCGTGCAGCATGTGCGCCGGGTTGATCGTCCACTCGCGGATTGCCCGGGTGGTCTACGGTGCGCTGGAGCCCAAGGCCGGGATTGTGCAAAGCCAGGGGCAGTTTTTTACCCAGGGCTTTCTCAATCATCGGGTGCTGTTTGAAGGCGGGGTGCTGGCCGAGGAATGCGGCACTGTTCTAAGTGAGTTCTTCAAGGCGCGCCGAGCAAAACCCCCACTCTAAATAGGCGCAAATGTGGGAGGGGGCTTGCTCCCGATAGCGGCGGGTCAGCTACAGATAAGCTGACTGATACACAGCTATCGGGAGCAAGCCCCTCCCACATTTTTGATCTCTATTTGGCAGGAGGCGTGAAGGTTACTTCTTGGCGATAATCACCGCGCGCATTGGCGCGGGTAGCCCTTCAATGGTCTTGCTGTGGTCTTCAGGGTCGAGGAAGTCGCTGAGTGACTGATACTTCATCCACTCCGTGCCGCGCTGTTCCTCGACCGTGGTCACGCTGACGTCCACGCAACGCACGTCACTGAACCCGGCGCGCCGCAGCCACAGCATCAACGCCGGCACCGATGGCAGGAACCACACGTTACGCATCTGCGCGTAGCGGTCTTCCGGTACCAACACTTGCTGTTGATCGCCTTCGACCACCAGCGTCTCCAGGACCAGTTCGCCGCCCTTGACCAGACAATCCTTGAGCGCCAGCAGATGCTCGATGGGCGAGCGACGGTGGTAGAACACGCCCATGGAAAACACCGTGTCGAAGCCTTCCATGTTGGGCGGCAGGTCTTCAAATGGAAAGGGCAAGTGCCAGGCATTCGGTGCTGACAGATAACGCTGCACCGCCTGGAACTGGCAGAAAAACAGCCAGTTCGGGTCGACACCGATCACGCTGTCGGCGCCGGCGCCGAGCATGCGCCACATGTAATAACCGTTGCCGCAACCGACATCGAGGATGCGCTTGCCCTTGAGGTCCAGGTGCGGCGCGACCCGCGACCATTTCCAGTCCGAGCGCCATTCGGTGTCCACATGCACGCCGAACAGGTCGAACGGGCCTTTGCGCCACGGGCTCAGGCCCATCAGCGCGCTGCGCATCTGCACGCGGGTTGCGTCGTCGCAATCGGTGTCCAGCAGCAGGCCATTGAGCAGGTCGATTTGGCTCGGCATGAGGGCGGGCAAGGCATCCAGCGCACTCTGCCAGCGTTCCAGGTCGCCATGACCTTTTTCCATCTTCGCATCGAGTTGTGCTTGCAGGCCTTGGGCCCAGACAGCCAGGGGAGTTCCGACCAGATGCCGGGCGAGGGGAGACAAATCAATCATGGCAGGGCAATCAACGAGGCAAAGTTAAGACACTGGAACCACGGCACGACGCTCGAAAAACCGGCCGCCAGCAGGCGTTCGCGGTGTTCTTCGAGGCTGTCGGGCTTCATGACGTTTTCGATGGCGCTGCGTTTCTGGGCGATTTCCAGTTCGCTGTAGCCGTTGGCGCGCTTGAACGCGATGTGCAGGTCGTTGAGCAGGGCGTGCTCTTCGGGGTCGTTGAAGCGCAGCTTTTCAGAAAGGATCAACGCGCCACCCGGCAGCAGCGATTGGCGAATCCGCCCGAGCAGCGTCAGGCGCTCCTCGGGAGCGATGAATTGCAGGGTGAAGTTCAGCGCTACCACCGAGGCCGGCTGAAATTGCAGCGCGAGGATATCGCCCTCAATCACCTCCACCGGCAGCAACTCCTGGAACATTGAGTCCTGGCCGTTGAGGTACTCCCGGCAGCGCTCGACCATCGCCGCCGAGTTATCCACCGCGATCACCCGGCAACCGTCGGTACGCACATGGCGGCGCAACGCCTGCGTCACCGCGCCGAGGGACGAACCGAGGTCGTAGAGCACGCTGTTGGGCTGTGCAAACTGCGCGGCAAGTACGCCAAGGTTCTCGACAATGGTCGGGTAGCCCGGCACCGAGCGCTTGATCATGTCCGGGAACACCCGCACCACGTCCTCGTTGAAGGCGAAGTCCGGCACCTTGGGCAAGGGCTGGGCGAATAGGCGGTCGGATTCTTTGCTCACGGTGGTTCCGGCGACGAAAAGGGGAAAGGCCGGCATTTTAGCCAAGTTGGCCTTCGGATGCGCGGATTGTCTGTGTTGAGAAGATAAGCACTCACACACAACAACCACCTGTGGCGAGGAAGCTTGCCCTGTGGCGAGGGGGCTTGTCCCCCGTTGGGCGGCGAAGCCGCCCCAGAAAGAGCTCCGTGTATTGTCAGGTAGATCGAGGCGGTCGGTTTCAGGGCGGCTTCGCCGCCCAACGGGGGACAAGCCCCCTAGCCACAGTGAAACCCCTAGCCACAACCAAGCTCTTCACCACAGAAGCTCCGTGCTGGCGGTGGTGGTCAAGCGGTATGTGCGGCGTTATCGGCCTTGGCGTATCAATTCACCGTGATGGCGCAGTCGAAGGTTTCCGCTGGGTTCACTTCCGGCGCCCAAGGCTGTTGGGAGGTCAGGCGCAAGCGGCCCTCGCCTGCCGCAAAGGCCTTGAAGCGCCAGGTGGATTTGCCGCCCGCGCCGACCAGGCCGGAGTCCTCGGGATTGCTATAGACCTCGGGACTCAGACTGCGCAGCACGCCGCCGGCCGAGTCCTGGATAGCCCAGCGGTAACCGGTGGTGGGATTGCTGGGCAAGGTCAGGGTCAGGCTTTGTCCGGTTTTAAGCTGGAGCGGGCAGGCGCTCTGGTTTTCCACGGTGATGTTTTGCTTGGGCGCACTGGCGCAGGCGGCGAGCACGGCGAGGCTCAACGGGAGAAGCAGGCGGGCAGCGGTCATGGAGGCTCCGTTTGTTGGCGACGAAGGGCGAGCATAACCGAAGATGAGGCAAGGTGGGCCGAGAGGGCGCTGGTGGTGACTGGGCGGGCCCCTTCGCGAGCAAGCCCGCTCCCACATTTTGCCCGCATTTCAAAGGATGTACTCGGTCACATGTGGGAGCGGCGGTGCGACGATTCGACTTGCTCGGCACTGCATCATTATCAGAAGAGCACTTTAGCCACATCCGCAAAGCGCTTGGCAAAGTGCACCGTCATCCCTTCTTTCAGATAGTCGGGCAACTCCTCATAACTCCCCCGATTGGGCTCCGGCAAGATCAGCTCATGAATCTTCTGGCGCCGCGCCGCGATCACTTTTTCGCGCACTCCGCCAATCGGCAATACATGCCCGGTCAGCGTCAGCTCGCCGGTCATCGCCACACCTTTTTTCGGTGGCTGGTTACGTGCCAGCGACAGCAACGCGCTGGCCATGGTCACCCCGGCACTCGGGCCGTCCTTGGGTGTGGCGCCTTCCGGCACGTGCAGGTGAACGAAGGCTTCATCGAAAAACTTCGGATCACCGCCAAACGACTTCAGGTTCGAGCTGACATAGCTGTAGGCGATCTCCGCGGATTCCTTCATCACGTCGCCCAGTTGCCCGGTGAGCTTGAAGCCGCGATTCAGCGTGTGGATGCGCGTCGCCTCGATCGGCAACGTCGCGCCGCCCATGCTGGTCCAGGCGAGCCCCGTGATCACCCCGGTGCCCGACAGCACGCGCTCGTTACGGAATACCGGCATGCCCAGGGAGCTTTCCAGGTCCTTGTTGCCGATCTTGATGACCGACTTCGGCTCATCCAGTAACTTGACCACCGCCTTGCGTACCAGTTTGCCCAGTTGCTTCTCCAGTTGGCGTACGCCGGCTTCCCGGGCGTAACCGTCGATCAATGCGCGCAGGGCACCGTCGCTGATGCTCAGGGTACTTTTCGCCACGCCGGCTTTTTCCAGCTGTTTGGGCCACAGGTGACGCTTGGCGATGGCGACCTTTTCTTCGGTGATGTAGCCCGACAGGCGAATCACTTCCATGCGGTCCAGCAGCGGACCGGGGATCGAGTCCAGGGTGTTGGCGGTGCAGACGAACAGCACTTTCGACAGGTCCAGGCGCAGGTCCAGATAATGGTCGAGGAATTCGACGTTCTGTTCCGGATCGAGAGTTTCCAGGAGTGCCGACGCCGGGTCGCCTTGGAAGCTCTGTCCCATCTTGTCGATCTCGTCGAGCATGATCACCGGGTTCATCACTTCGACATCTTTAAGCGCCTGCACCAGTTTGCCCGGCAGGGCGCCAATGTAGGTGCGGCGATGCCCCTTGATCTCGGCCTCGTCGCGCATGCCGCCGACACTGAAGCGGTAGAACGGCCGGCCCAGGGATTCGGCAATCGATTTGCCGATGCTGGTCTTGCCCACGCCTGGCGGGCCCACCAACAGCACGATGGAACCGGCGACTTCGCCCTTGTAGGCGCCCACGGCGAGAAACTCGAGGATACGGTTCTTGATGTCGTCGAGGCCGGCGTGATGCTGGTCCAGTACCTTGCGGGCGTGCTTGAGGTCGAGCTTGTCCTCGCCATACACGCCCCACGGCACCGACGTGGCCCAGTCCAGGTAGTTGCGGGTCACGGCGTATTCCGGTGAGCCGGTTTCCAGGATCGACAGCTTGTTCATTTCATCGGAGATGCGCTTCTGCGCCTGGGGCGGCAATACCTTGCCTTCCAGGCGTTGCTCGAACTGCTCGACGTCGGCGCTACGATCATCCTTGGTCAGCCCCAGTTCCTGCTGGATGACCTTGAGTTGTTCCTTGAGAAAGAACTCGCGCTGGTGCTCGCCGATCTTGCGGTTCACTTCGGCGGAAATTTCTTTTTGCAGGCGCGCGACTTCGACTTCCTTGCGCAGCATCGGCAGGACTTTTTCCATGCGCTTGAGCATCGGCACGCAGTCCAGCACTTCCTGCAATTCGTTGCCGGTGGCCGAGGTCAACGCCGCGGCGAAGTCGGTCAATGGCGACGGATCGTTGGGGCTGAAGCGATTGAGGTAGTTCTTCAATTCTTCGCTGTACAGCGGGTTGAGTGGCAGCAGCTCCTTGATCGCATTGATCAGGGCCATGCCGTAAGCCTTGACCTCATCCGTCGGCTCGGTCGGTTGGTGTGGGTATTCGACTTCCACCAGGTACGGTGGGCGGTGATGCTTGAGCCAGGTACGAATCCGCACGCGGGTCAGGCCCTGGGCGACGAATTGCAGTTTGCCGTTTTCGCGACTGGCGTGGTGGACCTTCACCAGGGTGCCGTACAGGGGCAGGGCGGAGGTGTCGAAGTGCCGTGGGTCTTCGGGGGGCGTGTCCATGAAGAACAAGGCCAGGGAATGGTGTTCGGATTTGCTCACCAGTTCCAGGGTTTCCGCCCAGGGTTCTTCATTGACGATCACCGGCAGTACTTGCGCCGGGAAAAACGGCCGGTTGTGGATCGGGATGATGTAAACCTTGTCCGGCAGGTTTTGCCCCGGCAGGGCCAGGCCGGTGTGGGACGAGTTGCTTTCAGCGTTTTCGGGGTCGGCGTAGTCGTTGAGATCGATATCAGGGAATTCTTGCTGGTCGCTCATGGGGCACCTGCACAGGGAAGTATGCAGGTTAGATGGGGCGGGTGAGCGGTGGTTTCAATGGGGTGGCGTGGTTAGCAACAAATTGCTGGGTATTCCTCGACGTGAATATCGCCCTGAACCACACTCAGCAAGTTGACTAGCTGATTTTGTGCAGGTAAGCGGGCAGCGGTTGCTCGGGCAATACCGACAACACCTTCAAGCGCTGCAACATGCGCTGGCGTGCGCGTTGCAGGTGTTCGCGCAGGTTCAATGCCGCCGCATCAAAGGCCCCGTGCAGGAGTAATTCGAGGATCAAGCGATGTTCGGCGAGCATCGCCGGATCGGCGCCGATGCCCAGCAAACGGTAAAAAATCCGGCTGATGATCAGCGGGCTCTGGCCCTGGCGGATCAGCGCGGCGATCTTGCGGTTCTGCAGGCCCGCCAGGCAGCGTTGGTGCAGGTCTTCTTCCAGTTGTTCGATTTCCTCGAAACTGCAATGCGCGCTGTTTTGTGCGTCGATCACCCGCTGCAGCATGGCTTCCAGTGTCTCGCGGGCAAGTCCCGGCGCACTCTGGCGCAGGGCCTCGGGTTCAAGGCAGGCGCGCAATTCGTAGTCTTCGGTGACCTCCCGTGCGGTCAGCGGCCCGGCCAACCACTGGGAATAGGGTTCCTTTTCTACCAGGCCGCGATCGCGCAGGCGCATTAGCGCCTCACGCACCACCGCCCGGCTGACGCCATAGTGATCGGCAGCGGCCTGTTCATCGAGACGGTAGTGGCCGAAAGCGATGCAGGTCGACAACGCCACGCCGATTTCATCGACCACGCGCTCGCCCAGCGGCCGCGTGTCGACCAGTTCATCTTCGCCGTTCAGGCCCAGGTGCCCGTGGTTCAACGGCAAGCGCAACGGCTGCATGTCGAGCCCGTCGGGGTTGATCAGATAGCCGCGGCCATCGAAACGGCAGATCAGGCCTTCTGCATGCAGCAGGTTCAGCGCCTTGCGCACCGGCACGCGGCTGGTGCCAAACAGCTCGGCCAGCGGCGCTTCCAGCAAGACCAGGCCATGGCGTGCGGTGCCGTGGAGAATGGCATCACGCAGTACCTGGTGGATCATCGCGTAGCGGGAAGCCGAGGCGGACGCTGCTTTCATCGGGTTCTCTGGACCATGGGAGCGGGCCGTGGATTCTCTCATAGATGCGCCTGTCACTCTGCACCACGTCGGTGGCACTTTTTTGGGGCCGCGCGAGGGTGAGTGTTACGTTTCTGCACCAAAACGTATTTATTCATAAAAGATACATTATTTCATTTGCGGCGACTTGTCGTGGGCTGCCGATTTTTTTCGCCCCTGCCCACGCTATCTAGTCCGTCACTCTGCGGCGAAAACCCAGTGCGGTGATGGACGCCGCGCAGATGACTGGCACGAAAGATGCCTTTGTAAAATGTACATTTTATTAATTGATACATTTATAGGGGGCGGTCCGATGTCAGATGCCACGTCCATGGCCGAGGATTTCGCCAGCGGTCGCAGCGACCCGGTGCAAGCCTTCGAACAGGCACTCGAGCAGGCGAACAAGCTGCCGGGTGTCTTTATCTGCCTGACCGCCGCGCGTGCCCGTCGTGAGGCCGAAGCCGCCGCCGCGCGCTGGCGGGATGGGCAACCCTTGAGCGCGTTCGATGGGGTGCCGCTGGCCTGGAAAGACCTGTTTGATATGGCCGGCAGTGTCACCACCGCGGGGGCCGGGTTGCGCCGTCAGGCACCGGCCGCGTCGCTGGATGCGCCGGTTGTTGGCAGGTTGTGCAGGGCTGGGATGGTCAATCTGGGTAAGACCAACCTGAGCGAACTGGCCTATTCCGGGCTGGGCCTGAATCCACATTTCGGCACGCCGCATAACCCCCACGGCAGCGATCAGCCGCGCATTCCGGGCGGCTCTTCGTCCGGTTCGGCGGTGGCCGTCGCCGCCGGTATCGTGCCCATCGCCATGGGCACCGACACCGCCGGTTCGATCCGTATTCCCGCCGCGTTCAATGGTTTGGTGGGGTACCGCGGCAGTTGCCGGCGCTATAGCCGCGACGGTGTATTCCCGTTGGCCCACACCCTTGACAGCCTCGGCCCGCTGGCCCGCAGCGTGCGCGATGTGCTGGTCATCGACGACCTGCTCCACGCTCGTACGCAGCGCCACATTCCACGCAGCCTCAAGGGGCAGCGCTTCGTACTGGAACACGCGGTGCTGGAAGACCCCCGCGTCGAACCGGCCGTGCGCGATAACCTGCTGCATGCCGTGGAGCAGTTGAAAGCCGCGGGGGCGTTGATTGAGGCGCGCACCAGCGTGACGTTCCAGGCCACCCTTGAGCTGATCCGGCAGCAAGGCTGGATCGGTTCCTTCGAAGCCTTCGCGCTCCACGAAGTGCTGCTCGACAGCGCCGATGCCCGGCAACTCGACCCACGCGTACGTCGCCGCCTCGAAGCGGCGCGCACCTTGCCGGCCAGCCAACTGATCGCGCTGTACGACGCCCGCGAGCGCCTGCAGCAGCAACTGATCGACGAACTCGACGGCGCGTTCCTTATCACCCCGACCGTCGCGCATGTCGCGCCAGCCCTGGCGCCACTGGAAACCGACGACGAACTGTTCGTCAACACCAACCTCGCCACCCTGCGCCTGACCATGCCCGGCAGTTTGCTGGACATGCCCGGCGTCACCTTGCCGAGCGGTCGCGATGCCCTGGGCCTGCCCACCGGGCTGCTGCTCAGCGCCCCGATGGGGGAAGACGCACGCTTGCTGCGGGCGGCGTTGTCGGTTGAAAGCGCATTGACTCACTAAGGAGACACACCATGGCTAAAGACATTCTCTGTGCATTTGGCGTCGACGTTGACGCTGTCGCCGGCTGGCTCGGCTCCTACGGCGGCGAAGACTCGCCGGACGATATTTCCCGTGGCCTGTTCGCCGGTGAAATCGGCGCGCCACGTCTGCTCAAACTGTTCGAGCGTTACGGCCTGCGCACCACCTGGTTTATCCCCGGGCATTCGATGGAAACCTTCCCCGAGCAGATGAAGGCGGTGGCCGATGCCGGTCACGAAATCGGCGTGCACGGTTATAGCCACGAAAACCCCATCGCGATGACCGCCGAACAGGAAGAAATCGTCCTCGACAAGTCCATCGAGTTGATCACCCAAGTCACCGGCAAACGCCCGACCGGCTACGTTGCGCCGTGGTGGGAATTCAGCAAGGTGACCAACGAGTTGCTGTTGAAAAAAGGCATCAAGTACGACCACAGCCTGATGCACAACGACTTCCATCCCTACTACGTACGCAAGGGCGACAGCTGGACCAAGATCGATTACAGCCAGCACCCCGACACCTGGATGAAACCCCTGGTGCGCGGTGAAGAAACCGATCTGGTGGAGATCCCGGCCAACTGGTACCTCGACGATCTGCCGCCGATGATGTTCATCAAGAAGGCCCCCAACAGCCATGGCTTCGTCAACCCGCGTCATCTGGAGGAAATGTGGCGCGACCAGTTCGACTGGGTCTACCGCGAACACGAACACGCGGTCTTCACCATGACCATCCACCCCGATGTGTCCGGCCGCCCGCAAGTGCTGTTGATGCTCGAACGGTTGATCGAACACATCCAGAGCCATGCCGGGGTGCGCTTCGTCACCTTTGACGAAATCGCCGACGATTTCATCCGCCGCCAACCCCGTACCTGACCCTGTAGGAGCTTGCCCGCGAAAATCGTCAACGATGACGCAGCGTTGCTGGTTTAACGCGGCGCTCTCAGGTTTTTCGCCGGCAAGTCGGCTCCTACAGGTGAGGCAACACGCATACCTGACCCTTTGCCCCCATCGAGGCGCGATCCATGTCTATCTATAACAAACTCGACCTGACTGGCTGGAAACCCCGGCAACTGACGCCCAGGGAAGTGCGCTTCGCCACCTGGATTGCGTTTTTCGCCTGGGTGTTTGCGGTGTATGACTTCATTCTGTTCGGAACTTTGCTGCCGGAAATCGGCCGGCATTTCGGCTGGGGGGAAGTGGAGCAAGCCGAGATCGCGACCTGGGTGGCGGTGGGCACCGCAGTGGTGGCGCTGGCCATCGGTCCGCTGGTGGACAAACTGGGGCGGCGCACCGGGATTATCTTCACCGTCGCCGGCTCTGCCGTGTGTTCGGCCCTGACCGCCATCGGCGGTGCGTGGGGCAAGGGACCGTTGATCCTGATCCGTTCGCTGGGTGGCCTGGGGTATGCCGAGGAAACGGTGAATGCCACGTATTTGAGCGAGCTGTACGCCGCCTCGGATGACCCGAAACTCGCCAGGCGGCGTGGCTTCATCTACAGCCTGGTGCAGGGCGGTTGGCCGGTGGGCGCGCTGATCGCCGCGGGCTTGACCGCGCTGTTGCTGCCGATCATTGGTTGGCAAGGCTGCTTCATCTTCGCCGCGATTCCTGCGATCGTGATCGCGGTCATGGCGCGCAAACTCAAGGAAAGCCCGCAGTTCCAGATTCACCAGCGCATCACCCAACTGCGCAAGAGCGGCGCGGTGAGCGAGGCGCAGAACGTCGCGCAGACCTACGGCGTGGACTACGACGAACACAGCAAGGCCGGCCTCAAGGCCGCATTCCGTGGGCCCGCGCGCCGGGCGACACTGGTGATCGGCGCGGCGATCCTGCTCAACTGGGCAGCCATCCAGGTGTTCAGCGTGCTGGGTACGTCAGTGATCATCAGCGTGCATCACATCTCGTTCGAGAACTCGCTGATCATCCTCGTACTGTCGAACCTGGTGGGCTACTGCGGTTACCTGTGCCACGGCTGGATGGGCGACAAAATCGGACGGCGCAATGTCATCGGCCTGGGCTGGATGCTCGGTGGCCTGGCGTTTGCCGGCATGCTCTACGGGCCGAGCACTATGCCGGTGGTCGTCGGTTTGTACAGCCTGGGCCTGTTCTTCCTGATCGGTCCGTATTCGGCGGCGCTGTTTTTCATCAGTGAAAGTTTCCCCACCAGCATCCGCGCCACCGGCGGCGCGATCATCCATGCCATGGGCCCGCTCGGCGCGGTGGTCGCGGGCTTTGGTGCGACCCAGGTGTTGTCCGCCGGCAGTGACTGGCAGACCGCCGCCCTGTATTTCGGCGCTTTGCCGTGCTTCCTCTCCGGCGCGCTGATGTTTGCCGCGCGTCATGTGCGTCCGGAAACCGTCCAGTAAGGAGTCAGTTCGATGCTACGTAAAGTTGCCCTGATTACCGGTGCCGCCAGCGGCATCGGCCAAGCCCTCGCCGTGGCGTACGCCCATCACGGCGTGGCGGTGGTGGGCGGGTATTACCCGGCCGATCCGCATGATCCGCAGGAAACTCTCGACCTGGTGCAAAAAGCTGTTGGCGAGTGCCTGATGTTGCCGCTGGACGTGGGCGATACCGCGTCGGTGGATAACCTGGCCGCCCAGGCCGTCGAGCACTTCGGGCGCCTCGACTACGCGGTGGCCAACGCTGGCCTGTTGCGCCGCGCGCCGCTGCTGGAGATGACCGACGCGCTGTGGAACGAGATGCTCAACGTCGACCTGACGGGGGTGATGCGCACCTTCCGTGCGGCGACCCGGCATATGGGCGAGGGCGGGGCGCTGGTGGCTATCTCATCGATTGCCGGCGGTGTGTATGGCTGGCAAGACCACGCGCACTACGCGGCGGCCAAGGCCGGAGTACCAGGGTTGTGCCGTTCACTGGCGGTGGAATTGGCGCCAAAGGGGATTCGCTGTAATGCGGTGATTCCGGGGTTGATCGAGACGCCGCAGTCGCTGGATGCGAAAAATTCCCTGGGGCCCGAGGGCCTGGCCAAAGCTGCGCGAGCGATTCCGCTGGGGCGGGTCGGGCGGGCGGATGAGGTGGCGTCGTTGGTGCAGTTCTTGACCAGTGAGGCTTCGAGCTACCTGACCGGGCAGAGCATTGTGATTGATGGCGGCCTGACGGTTCGGTGGCCGGATTGAGGGCCACCCCTCACCCTAACCCTCCCGAAACGTCGGACCGCCCCAGAGGGGAGAGGGGACTGACCGAAGTGTGCTGAAAAAATCTGCGACCTGAAAAACCGAGTCGATTATGCGTTCAAGCAATCCGTTCGAGTCCATTATGGATTCAACCCCGATCTTACAGACGGAGTCGATTATGGATTCACAGATGATCTTCCAGGTCGATGTGAACCTCCAATATCCCCCAATCGGCCCCCTCTCCCCTCTGGGGAGAGGGTTGGGGTGAGGGGTTGATCTCCCTGATACCCACCAAAACCCAGGAGCCCCGCATATGCCCCAACTCACCCACCGCCGCGCCGTCATCACCGGCGCCGGCAGCGGCATCGGCGCTGCCATCGCCCGCGCCTACGCCATGGAAGGCGCACGCCTGTTGCTCGCCGACCGTGACGCCGCCAGCCTGGCCGAAACCGCCATCACCTGCCGCAACCTCGGTGCGGAAGTCGTCGAGTGCGTCGCCGACGTCGGCACCGTCGAAGGCGCGCAAGCCAGTGTCGACAACTGCGTCGCGCATTACGGCGGCATCGACATCCTGGTCAACAACGCCGGCATGCTGACCCAGGCGCGCTGTGTCGACCTGAGTATCGAGATGTGGAACGACATGCTGCGCGTCGACCTCAGCAGCGTGTTCATCGCCAGCCAGCGCGCCTTGCCGCATATGCTTGCGCAGCGCTGGGGACGGATCATCAACGTCGCCTCGCAACTGGGGATCAAGGGCGGTGCCGAACTCACCCATTACGCGGCGGCCAAGGCCGGGGTGATCGGTTTCACCAAGTCACTGGCGCTGGAAGTGGCCAAGGACAATGTGCTGGTCAACGCTATCGCCCCCGGCCCGATTGAAACCCCGTTGGTTGGCGGCATCAGTGACACCTGGAAGCGTGCCAAGGCCGCCGAGTTGCCCCTGGGGCGCTTCGGCCAGGCCGATGAGGTGGCACCCACCGCGGTGTTGCTGGCCAGCGACCCGGGCGGCAACCTGTTTGTCGGCCAGACACTGGGCCCGAACTCCGGCGATGTCATGCCATGAGCGAGAACTGAGCATGTGTGGACTCTGTGGACTGCTGGGCGAAGACCTGCACTGGAGCGATCCCTTGGGCGATGAACTGCCCCGGCGCCGCGAGCGCCTGCGCCGGATCGCCGCGATCAACCAGGTGCTGGCGGTGTTCCGGCTCAAGGTCGAAGACTTCCAGGGCGCGTCCTATCTGCTGCTCGGCGCCACCGGCAAACAGGCATTGGCCAGCGGGCTGGATCAACTCTGGCAGGCTGCCGAAGACATGCTCGGCCGGCCGTTGGATCCCCTGGCCCCTGAACTGCTCGACCACTTGGAAGACAACCCACTGTAGGAGCGGGCTTGCCCGCGAAAACCGTCAACGATAACGCGTACTGCCTGGATTAATGTGGCGCTCTCAGGTTTTTCGCGAGCAAGCTTGCTCCTACAGGAGCGGGTGGAGGTAGAAGAAATGAGCATCGCTCTCAACGTCATCACCGGCTTCCTCGGCAGCGGCAAGACCACCTTGCTCAAGCGCCTGCTGCACGGCGAAAGCCTCGGCGACACGGCGCTGCTGATCAATGAGTTCGGCGATGTCGGTATCGATCATCTGCTGGTGGAAGAGGTGGCGCCGGACACGGTGTTACTGCCCAGCGGTTGCATCTGTTGTTCGATTCGCGGCGAGTTGAAAGACGCCTTGCTCGGGCTGTTGCAGCGCCGTGAGCGCGGTGAGATTCCGCCTTTCAAACGGGTGATCCTGGAAACCACCGGCCTGGCCGACCCGGCGCCGATCCTCGCCACCGTGAACCACGACGTGCAACTGCGTGGGCGCTTTCATATCGGTCTGGTGATCACGCTGGTGGACGCCAGTCACGCGGCCTTGCAGGAACGTCTGCACCCGGAATGGCTGGCGCAGGTCGCGGCGGCTGATCGCTTGCTGTTGAGCAAGACCGACCTGGTGGAGAACGGCGACGCCTTGCGCGAGCACTTGCAGGCGCTGAATGCCGGTACGCCCATCCTCCATGCCGAGGACATCGACAGCGGCGAGCAGTTGCTGTTGGGCGAGGGTTTGCGCAGCGCGACGCCGACTGCGGAAGTCACGCGCTGGAAGCTGCACCAGGCATCCTCGACGCCATCCACCCACGGCGCGGCGCAGGTCTGTTGCCTGAGCTTCGATCAGCCCCTGGACTGGGTGGGTTTCGGGGTCTGGCTGTCGATGCTGTTAAGATGCCACGGCGAACGTATTCTTCGCGTCAAAGGACTGCTCAACGTGAACGCAAGCTCGGCCCCAATCGTCATTCATGGTGTGCAGCATTGCCTGCATGCCCCCGTCCATTTGCCCGCCTGGCCGGGCACGGAGCGGCAATCGCGCCTGGTATTTATCCTGCGTGGTCTCGACCCGGCGTTGCTGCGTCGATCCTTTGAAGTCTTCTCGCGGCGGTTCGCCGCATGATCACCTTGCGTGTACTGGGCACTTCAGTGACCTTGCTGGAAAGCTTGCGCCTGCGCGCCGAACGAGAGCTGGGCATCCGCCTGGTGTATCAGGTTCACGATGTCGAGCAGGCGCAGCGCATTGCGGTGATGCAGCCCGACAGCTACGACCTCTACGATCAGTGGTTTCACAACGTCGATTTTGTCTGGCCGGCGCGGGCGATCCAGCCGATCGACACCCGGCGGATTGCCCTGTGGCATGAAATCAACGACCTGCCCAAGCGCGGGCGTTTGTCCGCCAATGATCGCCTGGGCAGCGGCAGTGTGCCCAGCGAGCGTTTGTTCGTGCAGCACGATGGCAGCCTCGGCAGCACCGTCACCGAGCGCATCAGCATGTTGCCCCTGACCCACAATGCCGACAGTTTCGCCTACCGTCCCGAGCGGTTGCCGGCAGGTTTCTGCCGCGCCAATGAAAGCTGGGGCTGGCTGCTGGACCCGGCCTGGAGCGCCCGCACCGCCTTGCAAAGCGATGCCGCGATTGGCGCACTCGACGCTGCGCTGGCGGTGCAGGGCGCCGGCTTGGCGCGCTTCAGTGACATCGGCAATATGAGCATCGAGGAGATCGATGTGCTGGCCGATATCCTCGTGCGTAAACAGAAGGAAGGTCACTTCGCCGCGTTCTGGTCGGATGATGAAGAAGCGGCGCAATTGATGCTCAGCCCCAGCATCGATATCCAGAGTCTGTGGTCGCCGACCTTGATGCGGCTGCATCGCGCCGGGGTCAAATACCGTCTGGCGGTCCCCCGCGAAGGGTATCGCGCCTGGTTTGGCGGCCTGTCACTGTCGCGCCACGCCAAGGGCCCGGTGCTGGATGCCGCCTATGCCTACCTCAACTGGTGGCTGTCCGGCTGGCCCGGCGCGATGATGGCTCGCCAGGGGTACTACATCGGTAATCCGGCCCGCAGCCGCGACCACTTGAGTAGCGCTGAATGGGATTACTGGTACGCCGGCCTGCCCGCCCGCGAGGTGTTGCCGGGCAGCGATGGCTTGCCGTTGATCGAGGTTGGAGAGGTACGCGATGGCGGCTCCTACGAGCAACGCATGGGGCATGTGGCGGTGTGGAACTCGGTGATGGATGAGCACAATTATCTGGTGCGGCGCTGGGGCGATTTCATGCGGGCCAGGTCCTGAATCCTTGCCGTGGAGACGGTCAGTTGTCGCCAATTTAATGACACCGGATACCCGTGTTTATTAGGTTTACTTCTGCTCGCTGAGGGCTAATCTGGGTGATTCAAAAGTGTTCTGGATAAAAGGACATTTATCTGACACCAGGTCGGCAATCGCGAGGGACGCGTATGACGAAGGGACGTGTGAGCCACAGGGCCCCCGGGCGGCCGCAAGGCACGCAGATGCGCTGGGGCCACTCGTTCCAGACGCGACTTGCCGGGGTGTTGGCGTTGCTGCTGCTGGTGGTGGTCGGCGCAGTGTATTTTGCCGTGAAAGGGGCGACCACCCGCGCCGTGGAAAACCAGGCCAAGGTGCAGTTGGAAACCGGCAGCCGGGTATTCGAGCGCTTGCTCGACCTGCGCGGGCGCCGTCTGCAATACGGATTGGATTGGTTGACCGTGGACCTGCCCTTTCGCCAGGCCGTGGCGGCCGGTCGCATCCCGGAGATTCAGGCGGCGCTGCAGCGCCATGGCACGGGCATCCGCGCCAGCGAGGTGTTTGTGCTGGGCCTGGACGGGCAGGTGATCGTCAGTACCCTGAAAGGTGTGCCTGCGGGCCAGGCCTTTCCCTATGCCGGTGCGCTGCGGCATGCCAGGCGCAACACCATGCAAATGCTGATCGTCGCCCTGGCGGGAAAACCTTACCTGCTGGTCCAGAAAGAGGTTCTCGATCCCCTGCCGGTCGCGCGGGTCGTCATGGGGTTTTCCATGGAAGAAGCCTTCGCCGAGGAATTGCGCGCGCTGAGCAACCTGGAAGTGTCGTTCATGACGGTGGACAACGCCGGCCCCGGCACCTTGTTCAGCACTCAGCCGATGGCCGATCGCCCGGCGATCATCCGCGCTCTGCAAGACACCCGCACCCAGATGATCGAGTTCCATGGCCAGCGTTTTCTCAGTCAGGCCTTGTCGCTGGACAACAGCGGGGAAGGCGGACAGGTCATGGCATTGTTGCAAAGTCCCCTGGACCACGCGTTGCAGTCCTTCGCGCCGCTTGACCAGCAATTTCTCGGGATTGCCCTGGCGGCATTGATCGTATCGCTGCTGGGCGCCCTGCTGATGGCGCGACGGGTTTCGCGCCCGCTGGATGCATTGGTGCGGGCCGCCGAGCGCATCGGCGCCGGTGATTACCGCACCCCGGTGCAGGTGCGCGGCAATGATGAATTCAGCCTGTTGGCCCGAGCCTTTAACGCCATGCAGGGCGGCATTGCCGTGCGTGAACGGCAACTTGCCCATAACGCCCTGCATGATGCGTTGACCGGCCTGCCCAACCGCGCATTGGCGATGGAGCGCCTGGGCAGCGCCATCAGTGCCCGGCGGCCGGTGGTGTTGCTGTACCTGGGGATTGAAAACTACCGGGCGATCAACGAGGGTTTTGGTCCCCAAGGGGTGGAGCAAATGCTCCGCGAAGCCAGTCGTTGCTTGCTGTCGAGCCTGTCGCCCGGTGATACGGCGGCGCGCATCACCGGCAGCGAGTTTCTGTTGCTGCTGGAAAATATCGCGATTGACAGCGCCGTGGCCCGTGCGGATCGCTTGTATGGCCTGCTGACCGAACCGCAACAGGTGGGCGAGGATGAACTCAAGCATGAAGTGAGCATCGGCATCGCCGCCTATCCCGACGATGGCCTGCAGGTCGAGGAACTGATCAGTCGTGCGGCCATTGCCCGCCACGATGCCGCGGCGTTGCCCGGTTATTTGCAGATTTATCAGCAGGACCGCGACCTGGCTCACCAGCGTCAGATCAACCTGATCCGAGACCTGCGCCGCGCCGCCGTCGAGGGCGAGTTGTTCCTGTGTTACCAGCCCAAACTCGACCTCTATCACGGGCATGTGCGTCAGGCCGAAGCGTTGTTGCGTTGGCAGCATCCGACACTGGGCCTGATTTCACCCGCTGAGTTCATTCCCCTGGCCGAACGTACCGGGAGCATGAGCAGCCTGACGCAGTGGGTGATCGAAGACGCGATCCGTCAACTCGCCGCATGGCGCGGGCAAGGTCTGGAGGTGCAGTTATCGGTGAATATCTCGGTGGATGATCTGAGCGACGAGGGGCTGGCGCTGCGCGTCACCGAGTTGCTTCGGCAGTACGCGGTGTCGGCGCAACAGTTGATTTTCGAAATCACCGAAAGCGCGATCATGCACAACCCGGAACAGGCCCTGCGCATCCTTGAACAACTGCGCGGTTGTGGCATCAGCCTGTCGGTGGATGATTTCGGCACCGGCTACTCGTCCCTGGCCCAGCTGCAACGCCTGCCGGTGCAGGAGTTGAAGATCGACCAATCTTTCGTGCGCAACCTCGATAGCACCAGCGGCGACGGGGTGATCGTGCGTTCGACCATCGAAATGAGCCACAACCTGGGGCTGAAGGTGGTGGCCGAAGGCGTGGAGTTTGAACCCAGCCTGGCGCTGCTCAAACAATGGCGCTGCGATACGGCCCAGGGCTATCTGATCAGCCGGCCGTTGAGCGCCATGGCGTTCGAGATGTGGATGCGCCGGGAGCGGCCCGAACGTTCACCCGTATAGGAGCGAGCAAGGGCTGGGCGCCCCCTCGCTCCTACCGTTGCGCCGAGCGTGCTTAGTCCGGCAGTTTGAACGCCATTACATAGTCACCCTGCTTGGTCCCCAGGGAACCATGACCACCCGCCATGACCAGCACGTATTGCTTGCCGTCCTTGCCGGTGTAGGTCATTGGTGTGGTTTGCGCGCCTGCTGGCAGGCGACCTTCCCACAACTGCTTGCCGTTTTTCACATCATAGGCACGCAGGTACTGGTCGAGGGTGCCGCTGATGAACGCTACGCCACCGGCGGTGGTGAAAGGCCCACCGAGGCTTGGCACACCCATCGACAGCGGGATCGGAATCGGTGAGCTGTCACGCACCGTACCGTTCTTGTGCATCCAGATGGTCTTGTGGTTGGTCAGGTCGACCGCGGCGACGTAGCCCCAGGCCGGTGCCTGGCAAGGCAAGCCCATTGGCGACAGCATGGCTTCCAGGATCACCCCATACGGTGCGCCTTTGTTCGGCTGCACGCCTTCGGTTTCGCTGATGCGCGGACCTTGTTCGGCGATTTTTTCCGCCGGGATCAGGGTCGATTTGAACGCCATGTAGCTTGGGTTGACGAAGGCGATCTGACGCACTGGGTCAACCGAAATGCCGCCCCAGTCGAACACGCCGAAGTTGCCTGGGTAGACAATCGAGCCTTGCAGCGATGGCGGCGTGAACGGGCCGTCGTAGCGCAGGGACTTGAAGTCGATCCGGCACAGCAGTTGGTCGAACGGCGTCACGCCCCACATGTCACGTTCCTTGAGGGGCGGTGGCATGAAGTTGAGGTCGGACTTCGGTTGGGTGGGCGAAGTGTGATCGCCGGCCACCGCGCCTTGTGGCACCGGAATTTCATTGATCGGTACCACGGGCTCGCCGGTCGCACGGTCCAGCACGTAGATGCTGCCTTGCTTGGTCGACGCCATCACCGCTTGCTTCACGCCGTCGGCGGTCTTGATGTCGATCAGGGTTGGCTGGCCACCCACGTCCATGTCCCACAGGTCATGGTGAGTGAACTGGTAGTGCCAGCGCACTTTACCGGTGTCGATGTCCAGGGCGGTCAGGCCAGCGGCGTGCAGCTCCGACTCAGGCGTACGGTTGCCACCGAACTGGTCCGGGGTCTGGTTGCCCATCGGCAGGTACAGCATGCCGAGCTTTTCATCCACCGCGAACATCGACCACATATTCGGCGAGTTGCGGGTGTAGGTCTCGCCTTCGGCGATCGGCGTGGTGTCGTCCGGGTTGCCGCTGTCCCAGTTCCACACCAGCTTGCCGGTGTGCACGTCGAACGCGCGGATCACACCGCTAGGTTCGTCGACGGAGACGTTGTCGGTCACGTGACCACCGATGACCACCAGGTTCTTGGTGACCGCTGGCGGCGAGGTCGAGTAGTAACCACCGGGAGCGAAAGCACCAATGTTGGCGCTCAGGTCGACCTGGCCTTTGTCACCGAAGTCTTCGCACATCTTGCCGGTGTCGGCGTTCAGCGCGATCAGGCGGGTGTCGGCGGTCGGCAGGAAGATCCGACGCGGGCAGACGTTGGTCGCGGGGGCGGCAGCGGCAGCGGCAGCGGCAGCATCAGTGGCCGGGCTTTGCTCGGTGGCCGCGTAGGCTGCGTCATCGTGATACGTCACGCCACGGCACGTCATGTGCGCCCAACCCTTGAAGTTCTCGGCTTTTTGCGTCGAGAGCTTCGGATCGAAACGCCAGATTTCCTTGCCGGTGTCCGGATCAAGCGCGATCACCTGGCTGTGCGGCGTGCACACGTAAAGCATGCCGTTGACTTTCAGCGGGGTGTTTTCCGCGGTGGTTTCACCGGGATCGCCAGGGCCTGGAATGTCGCCGGTGCGATAGGTCCACGCCGGCTCCAACTGGTGGGCGTTTTCCGGGGTGATCTGCGCCAGGGGCGAGTAACGGTCACCGAACGCCGAACGGCCGTAGGAGTTCCAGTCGCCATCGGGTTGGGCCGGGGCGGTATTGGTCATGCCGGGCACCGCATCGCGATCCAGTTGACCCTTGATTTCACCGGGGTTGGTGAACTGGCTGGCGACGGCGGTTGCACCGGCCAACACCACGGCAACGCTCAGTGCGCCGGTGCCCAGCGGCGCGGATTGACCACGCAGCAACGGACGTCGGAACCACGGCAGCAGCATGACGATACCCAGGCCGAACAGCAGCGCCAGGCGTGGCACCAGTTGCCACCAGTCCAGGCCGACTTCCCACAGCGCCCAGGCGGTACTGGCGAACAGCACCAGTGCGTACAAGCCCAGCGCCGCACGGCGCGTGGCCAGCAGCAGGATGCCGGTGAGGGTGATGCCGATACCGGCCAGCAGGTAGTACAGCGACCCGCCGAGCATGCTCAGCTTGACCCCCCCGGCCAACAGGGCAAGGCCCATGATCAGCAGCAAGATCCCCAGCAGCCTTGGTAGCAGGCGGCTTGGACTCGAAGCACTGTCAGTGCTCATAGTGTTGTTCTCCGTGACGTTTAAAAAATGTAGTCCGCGTTGTTCACTGTAGATGACGATACGGCGCGGGCTTGGTTCAGCTTTAAAACCGTTGTTTTTCCGCGAAAGCGCTTCGGCCACGGGCAGCCCGAGAAATCCCCGCGCACAGGTCTTTTCAAGACAGCGCTGTCTGTGCGGTAAGGGGAGTGCGGCTAGATCGGGCCGGCCGAGGGGTGAAACGTTTCAGGGTGTAACGACAAGGATAATGCGCCGGCTTCTCAAGAGAAAGGGGCATTCGCAAGATGGAGCGTTTCGTATTTGGTAATAGTGAACGCTACGCGGGCGTGGCGATCCTGCAAAAGCACGTGTGCGGTTATAGTAAAGGTCCTGCTTCCACCCGCCGGATCCCTCGGCTAAGGTGCGCGGCTTCATTTTCATTTTGATCAAAAGGCTTGGCATGTCCCCACAGCACCCGACTCAATCGCAGGATCCACTGCACGGCGTCACCCTGGAGCAGGTGCTTACCGCCCTGGTGGCTCACTACCAATGGGAAGGGCTGGCCGAGCGCATCAATATCCGCTGTTTTTCCAGCGATCCGAGCATCAAGTCGAGCTTGTCGTTCTTGCGCAAGACGCCGTGGGCGCGGGAGAAAGTCGAGGGGCTGTACGTCAAGCTGATGCGCACCAAACGTCCTCGGGACTGACCGCATGCGCGCGTATATCGCGGGGGCCGCGCTGGCCGGTTGGGCCGGGCTGGTGATTCAGCAGTACCTGGTTTTCTATTCGCGCTGGAGCGTGGACGCCAGCCTGCTGGGCGGGCTGGTGGGGTTTTTCAGCTTCTTCACGGTGCTCACCAATACCCTGGCGGCGGTAGTACTGAGCTATGCGTGGGTGAAGCGTTCTTCCGCCGGGCGAGCGTTTTTCCAGCGGCCTGTGGTCAGCAGTGGGATTGCCGTGAGCATTGTGCTCGTGGGCGTGGCCTACAACCTGTTACTGCGGCATTTGTGGAGCCCTCAGGGGCTTCAATTCATCGCCGATGAACTGCTTCATGACGTGATGCCCTTGTTGTTTTTCGGCTACTGGTGGCTGTGTGTGCCCAAGGGCACTTTGCGCGTTAAGCATATTGGGCTGTGGATGATTTACCCATTGCTGTACTTCGTCTACGTGCTGCTGCGTGGGCACGTGGTGGGGCAGTATCAATACCCGTTCCTGGATGTTGATACGTTGGGTTATCCACTGGTGTTGGTGAATGCCGGTGGAATACTGGCGGGATTCGTGGGGATTGCCTTGGCGATGGTGGGGTTGGATAGAGTTGCCAGGGCCTCGCAGGCGGATGTGTGCTGAGTGCGCTCACGCAGCTGATTGAATAGCTGTTTTGATTTGCGGTGAATGGTTTTTGAGTGCTTGGTTTGAGGGCCGCCCCTCACCCTAACCCTCTCCCGGAGGGAGAGGGGACTGATTGGGGGATATTGGCGGTTTACGGTGACCTGGACATTCAGCTGTGAATCCACAATCGACACGGCTTTTCAGATCGCCCGCTTTACTCCGTATCACTGCCCTCGGCACGCCAGTAGCCGACGGCCTTGACGAATTCTTCATTCAACTTATGCACATCCAATAGCAGCCGTCGAACCTGGCGCGAGACTTTGGTTTCGGTGGCTACCCACGCATATAACGATCCGCTGGGTACGCGCAGGTGCTGAACGGTGCTCAACAGATCAGCCTCGCCGCGCACCACCCACTTCACTTCCACATCCGCCGCGCTTGGCAGCGTCTGTTTCTCCGCCGCATCGGCCACTTCAATCACCGCCAGAACCTTACGGCCGGCTGGCAATTCTTCCAGGCGTCGGGCGATGGCGGGCAGGGCGGTTTCATCGCCGATCAGCAGGTAGCTGTCGAAGATGTCCGGCACGATCATCGAGCCCCGTGGGCCGCCGATATACAGGTGCTGGCCGGGCTTGGCCTGTTCGGCCCAGGTGGCGGCAGGGCCATCGCCGTGCAACACGAAGTCGATGTCCAGCTCGCCGCTGTCGAGGTCGAAGCGGCGCGGCGTGTAGTCGCGCATCGCCGGCTGCGGTCCGTCACCCTTGAGACTGAATGTCGGACTCTCCAGCGCGGCCTGTTCGGCAGCGTTCTGTGGGAATAGCAGCTTGATATGGTCATCGCTGCCCAGACTGATAAAACCGGCCAGTTGCTCACCGCCCAAGGTGATGCGGCGCATGCGTGGCGTGATGTCGACAACACGCAGTACGTCCAGGCGACGGCGTTTGATCTCGTGGGTGACGCGGTGAATGGCTGGCGTATTCATGAGGTTTCCCTTTTACAGGTGGGACGGACGATGAAGTCATTGAGCAGGTCCGCAGTGCACGGGTAACTGTGCGTCTACGTTATAAAGACGTTTGACGGCCGAGATTGTGTAATTTTCTTCACCCTCGCGCCTTGCCGTTGATCGATTACCCCGCTCGGCAAACACGCTTTCGAGGGGACTTTTAAGCGCAGGGTATAAATGGATTTAGAGTGGTTACTCAAACTTACACTGATACGTTTTATGCCTATTAGATGTTATTTCTTTGTAGTACCGTTCTGACAGTTCTTATTAGGCTATTTATTCTAACGCAATGTAGTCCGTATCTTACAGCTGATTTAAAAGTTTTGGCAAAATGCCATATTTTTCCTTGGTTCCCTGATTCCAAGGGCTACGCGTCAGCGCGAACTAACTTGCATACGTGTTTTTTGATTCGGTAGATCATTTCCCGGCGTTGCAGCAGTACAACTTGCTGCAACGTGTCTGGTTGTAATTCATCGGGAGTCAAGGCTCTTGATTCAACTTACGACGCTCTATTCAACGTCAAAAAACAGGTATCTAGCATGTTCAAAAAGTTCGCGATTGTTGCACCACTGGCTGTTATGGCGCTGAGTTCCTCGATGGCATTTGCCGCCGGTGAAGCCAGCCACACCGTCAACCTCAAGGCAAATATCCCGACGCAGGTGTTCCATGTTCAGCCGCGTGACCCGAACTGGGGCCAGGATGAAACCATGAGCTACAACCTGGCTTCTGGTGAATTGGGCCAATTGAGCGCGATTTACGACATGAAAAACACCAACGGTTCCATCAATGCCTACATCGAAGGCGGCCCGGCGGCGTTGTTCAATGGTGACGCGGCGCAAAACATCGCGCTGACCACCACCCTTAATGGCGTGACCCTGACCGGCACCCCGCAGGAAGTGGTTAACGAAGCCGATTCCACTCCAGGGATCGGCGCCAAGATGGTCATCGCTGCCGCCAAGCCTACTGCGACCCAGCGTGGTAGCTACACCGCGGTCCTGCCACTGGTATTCGACGCGGTCCTGCCGCCCGTACCGCTAAAGCCTTGATGGTGATCATTGCCCGTTGAACCCAGTGTTCGCGGGCAGGTGTTTACAGGTCGGCCGGATTAAACCCCAGGTCCGCCGACCTGTTTTTTGTCCCTGTACCTAGGCATTCAGAGTATCTGTTCATGTTCCCGATGACGCCCATCGCGGCTGCGCTTGCACTGTTGATTTGCACGAGTGCCCTGGCAGCGCCAACTGCCGGTGCGCCGGGCGCCAGCAACCTGCTTGCTCAAGCCAAAGGTTTGCCCGCCGGGTTTACCGATCACTTCTTCGATGTACCGCTGGCGGTACGCGTGGATCTTGACGAACAACCCCTGGGGGAGGCGCTGATCGTCCTGTCCCGGGATGATCGCGTAACCCTGATCGAATTCACTGATACCGGCGACAGCAAAGTCCCCGCCGCCACCCGCGACACGTGGCAAGCCTTGCTGGAAAAAGGCTTGGCGCTGGGTGCCTGCACGCAGTCCTGTCCCGAAGAACTGGTATCGGCGTTCTACAACCTGGAAAACTCCCAGCTGTCGATCATCACCCAAAACGTCGAACGCAGCGGCGATGCCCCGCGCTTCCACGAGCTACCCGAAGGCGGCAGTCGCGGCCTGATTATCAACAACCAGCTCAACCTCAATGGTGGCCAGCAAGAAGATCTTGGTGGTCGTTACGGCCTGCAAGCCAGTGCCAGCCTGGGCAACTGGAGTCAGGTGTTGAATTTGCAACTGGCGCGCCAGAGTGGCGATGCGGAGCAACTGCGCCACGCGATCCACGAGCTGTATACCCAGCGTGAACTGGAAGGGCAATTTCTGCGCCTGGGCCATTTCACTCCCAATTCCGATGGCCTGACCCGTCAACTGCGCAGCTTCGGCGCCAGCCCCGATACAGCGTTGGGCGTCATGTACGGCAGCTCCGACACCCTGGCGATCAATAACAGCAAGCCCAGCGTGTACCCGATTTATGTCACCGCCAACCGCCAGGCAGCGGTTGAGATCTACCGCAATGGTTTGTTGATCAACACCCAGGCGGTGGCGGCCGGCCTGCAGACCCTCGACACGCGGCCTTTGCCGGGCGGCATCTATGAAGTCGAAGTGCGCCTGGTGGAGGACGGCCAGACCGTCGCCACCACTCAGGAGTTGGTGTACAAGCCCAGCAATTGGCGTAACTCCGAGGATCCGTGGCGCTATAACGTGTTCGCCGGGCGTGAAACCAAACTATTCAGTAACTGGGATGACCAGGCTTCGGGGGCAATCACCGCCGGGGCTTCGTTGAACTACTTGGTGCACCCCAGGGTGATCCTCGGCCTGTCCGCGCGTCAGGTTCGTGAACAACTGCAATACGGCGGTTCGGTGGACTGGACCGTGGCGAACAACGCCAGTGTGTTTGCCAACGTCTATCAAACCAAAGAACACGGCACCGGCATGGACCTGCAAGGCTTGTACAGCTTCGGTGCCACCAACCTGGTGTTCAGCCATAACCGCAGTTGGCTCGACACCCGCGACACCTACGAAACCCTGCCCGACGGCACTCGCCTGCGGCGCAATACCTTTGTCGGGCAGAACAGCAGCACCGCGCTGTCGATCAACCACCGGGTCGATGCGAAGAATTCCTGGAACACGCGGATTTTCCACAGCGAGGGCAATGTGCAAGGGGCCGGCATTGATATGAGCTGGAGCCGTCGCGACAGGCTGTTCGGCAGTGACGCCAACTGGCGTTTCTCGGTCTTTGACCGACCCGCCACCAGCGGTACCGCGAATCAGCGCAACCGTGGCATCGATGTATCCCTGAGCCTGGCGCTGGGCAGCGATGGCCGGCAGATTTCCGGCAGTGTCGGCAGCCGTACTGCACGCGATGGCGGACGCGACAACAACGCCTCTGTCACGTACCGCCAGGACCTCAGTCATCACGTCCTGCAAAGCGTCTCGGCGACGGCGATTACCGACACCTACGGCGTCGGCCTGTCCGGCACCGCCAACTTCAGTACCGACACGGTCAACGGTGACGGCTTTGTGCAGCGCAGCTCCTATAACGGCAATCTCACCGGCGGTTTGAACCTCAACAGCACCTTCGTCGCCGGTGCCGACAAAATGCTCCTCACCAGCCAATACCAAGGCGATGGCGCGGGCATGATCGTTGATCTTGAAACCGACCTGGACGCCATCACCCTGCGGGCCGACGACCTCGGCGGCAGCAGCACGCTGCTACACCCGGGCCGCAATTACGTGCCGCTGTCGGCGTACAAGAGCAGCACCGTGAGCTTCGATTTCGAGGGCAATTACCCGCCCGCGGCGAACATCCAGCCGGCCCGATCCAATTACCACCTGAACAAAGGCGGGGTGGACTACCGCAAAGTCACGGTGATGAAGACGCTCACCGTGCTCGGTCGATTGCTCGATGAGCAGGGCGAGCCGCTGCGCGGTCATCACCTCATCAACCACGCCAGCCGTGGAGTCAGCGAGGTCGACGGTTTCTTCTCGATGGAAATGAGCGCCAGCGCACCGACCCTGGAGGTGCGCTATCGCAACCAATTGCTCTGCCAGTTCCGCCTGGACACAGCCAATGCGCCCAACGAAAACGACGTGCTGATGATCGGTGACTTGCGCTGCACGCCAGACACCCTGGCCGACACCACTTCCAGTGACGAAACCGCTGGTTGACGGCCGCAACCCAAACCCACCCAGTTTATTCCTTTGAGGCACGGTAAAAATGAAACAGGCAGTGTTATGGATCGGCTTGTCCCTCTTGTCGCTGACGGCCCAGGCCGGTCCGGCAATCAATGTCGGCGTGGTGTACGACTACCTGGAAGGTGATCGCAGCTCCTATCTGAAACGGGTTTTCAACGCTGGCACCAACACCGCGTTCGTGAAGATCAACGTACTGGAAATCCTCTACAACGCCGACGGCACTTCACGCGAAGTCGCGGTGGGTTCGCTGACCGACAAAACGGGCAGCGCTACCCGTCGTGACGGCCTGATGGCCAGTCCCGCGCGCATGATCATCCCGGCCAAGGGACGCCAGGGCACCCGCCTGTTGTACATGGGCGAGCGCGATAAGGAGCGCTACTTTCGCGTGCGCTTCATCCCGGTGGTTCCCGAAAAGGAAGATGATTTTGCCATCACCGATGAAGACCGTGCCGAATACAAAAGTGCCCTGGCGGCGGGCGTCAACGTGATGGCGGGCTACGGCACGGTGTTCTTCGTACGCCCGAAAGACACTCGCTTCGACACGCAGGTCAAGGACACGCCCACCCAGTACCAATTGCTCAACGCGGGTAACAGCGTGGTGGTACTGGATGAGTTCAGGAATTGCGCCAAGGACAAAAAAACCGAATGCGAACCCACCACCAAGCACCACATTCTTCCGGGCCGCCAAGTGACCTTCGAGAAAAAACCAGACCGCCAATACAGCTTTCAGTTGATTGAAGGCCGGGTCAAAAAACCAATGACATTCAACACCAACGGGTGATCGACATGAACAAGCCGCTGATGCTGCTCGGTGCATGGTTGGCACCGCTGCTGTTGAGCCCACAGGCCCTGGCGCTTCAGGAGCGTCATGCCTTCGACGTCTCGGTGACTATTCCAGAGATCGAGGCGTATGTGCTGCCCTCCGAGCCGGACTGGATGGGGCGCGAGCAAACACTGGCGTGGGACCTGGTGAAGTCCCGGCTCAGCCCGTTGCGCAAAGACTTCGATGTGAAAAACCTCAACGGCGGCGTTGCCGCGCGGTTGGGCGATACGCCCTATCTGCTCAGCGGAGCGGACCGGATCGACTTGCAGGTGCTGTTCAATAAGGTGCCGCTGAACCTGAGCAGCACCGAGGTAATCAGTGCCGACGAGGCCCGCGTCGGACGCCGGGCCGAACTGGACATCGCCGCGATAGAGCCCGAGGACGGTTACACGGCCGGAGACTACTACGGCACGGTCCATATTGTTTTTGACTTTCTGGCTCCTTGAAGAGGCAATGAACATGCGCGTCACCATCAAGTGTTTCAGTAAGTACTGGCTCGCGTTGGGCTGTGTGCTGTGGGCCGGCTCGGCGATGGCGCTGGTCCAGGAAGTTACGGCGGTTTTCCGGCCGGATCCGGTCAGGCCGGACCACAATCAGTTTGTCAACACGACGCCGGTCAGTGGCTACTGTTCGTTCTTTCCCTATCAGTGCCGTGGGCGCTTCAGTATCCGCTTGCCTCTCGCGATGCGGGCCAACGGCCCGATGGCCGCCAACCCGACGGATCGGCGGCAGGCGGCGTATCTGAAAGCGCCTGCTCAGTGGCGTTCGCTCACGGTCACCAACACGCTCGGTGAGGAAGAAACCGTGGAAATGCGCATCAGCGGCATTGGTTCGGAGTATCACCTTGATCGCCCGGCTGCCGAACTGGTAGGCGGCGGAATACCGGCCATCACCGCGCACAATAGGCTTTGGGGATCGAGTTGGGTGACGGCGCCAAAACCCTGTCAGTACAGTGGCGTGGGCTTCTACGGCGACAATTGGTACGGGTTTATGTGGAAAACACCGGTGGAAGAGGCGTGTGTAAAGGTGCCCAGGTACCGCGTTCCCTTCATGACCTACGATTACCTGGACATCATGTATGAGTTACGAACCCCCAACCCTTTGCAGATGTCGGCGGGGCTCTATTCCGGAACCCTGACCTATGGCGTCGGGCCCATGCAGGATTTCGACTTCGGCGATGTGATGCTGCCCGTCGACTCGGCCCTGAGCCTGAATTTCAGCCTGACGGTGGAGCATATCCTGCGCGTCGTGCTGCCCGCGGGTGGCAACCGTATCGAATTGCTGCCCCAGGGTGGCTGGCAAGCCTGGCTGCATCAAGGGCGACCGCCCTCCAGACTGTTTCGCGACCAGACCTTCGCGCTGCACGCCAGCTCGCGCTTCAAGATGCAGCTCGAATGCGGCCTGGTGATTGGCAACACCTGCGGTCTGCGCAATGAACAGGGTGACGAAGTGCCGTTGCAAGTGGGGGTCACCTTGCCCCATGGCTTGATCGACCAATACGGCCAGGCCGTCACCAAACGCCCGCTGCGCCTGGACGGCAGCGGTACCGAACTGTTCCAGCCCGTGTCCTATGTGAACAACCGCCCAGCCTCCCTGCACTTCGAAGTCGAGAAGGCCCACGTCAGCCAAATGCTGAAAAAACCCGGCAGCACCTACACGGGCGTGGCAACCGTGATCTGGGATTCTGAAGTCTGAATGCCATGGGGGAGGTGAGGGGTGAGGGTGTTTGTCCTATGGCTGAGGTGGGGCTTGTTCTGTGGCTGAGATGAGGTTTGTCCTGTAGCTGAGGAGGAGCTTGTTCTGTGGCTGAGGAGGGGCTTGTCCTGTGGCTGAGATGAGGTTTGTCCTGTAGCTGAGATGGGGCTTGTCCTGTGGCTGAGATGAGGTTTGTCCTGTAGCTGAGGAGAGGCTTGTCCTGCAGCTGAGATGAGGTTTGTCCTGTAGCTGAGATGAGGTTTGTCCTGTAGCTGAGATGGGGGCTTGTTCTGTAGCTGAGATGAGGTTTGTCCTGTAGCTGAGATGGGGGCTTGTTCT